>NZ_JADIJQ010000005.1 GCF_017355265.1 Tessaracoccus sp. SD287 | reverse complement strand
GCCGGCACCGAGGTCGGCGCCACCTCGACATGCAGTGAGCGCAGGGTCGCGGGGTCCAGCGCCAACCAGGCGTCGTCGACCCCAATGATGCGTCCCCCGCCGGGGGTGCGGCGCCCGGCGACGATCGAGGCTCCCCGTCGCACGCCGAGTTCGGCCAGTCGACGCACCGCGGCGGCATTGCCCTGGGTCTGCTCGACGCAGGTGATCCGGGCGCTGCTGCCGACCTGGCAGCGATGCAGGTCGAGACATCCTGCGCAGGTGGTGTCACGGACTGGCATGGACGGGCTCGGCATGGTGCCCACGCTACGCCGGGGGTTAGGACAGCCTTGGCTTGGGTCCCGCTATTTGCCTCGCTCGCCGGGCAGGTCAGTCGATGTCGTTGAGCAGCTCACTCGACATCTGGGACGCCTCGCGGACGGCCTGGTTCATGGACTCCTGGCTGACGCCCTGGGGAGTGGCGCTCGGGAAGATCGCGGCGGTCACGAAGGCAGCCCTGGTGCCCACGGCGGCGAAGATGGTGATCTCGATGGCCTTGCCGTCGGCGTCGGTGGCGGCCAGTCCGCAGGTGTGGGCATTGTCGGAATGCGAGGCGCCCTGGGTGCGGGTGACCGTGCCGTGGCGCTCGTAGCGGTCGCCGAGTTCGTCCTGGGCCTCGACGCACAGCTCCGCGGGGGTGTCGTCGTCCACGTCGTCGGTGGTCAGCAGCAGTTGTCCGCCGGTGGCGGCATGGTCGAGGGTGTGGCGGCGGCCGTCGTCCTGGTCGGTGACGTTGGTGACCACCCAGCCCGGGGCCAGGGTCAGCGTGATGCCATGGCTGGCGTCCAGGTCACCCGACTCGGTGGTCACTGGTGGGGTGGCCGCGGGCGAGGTGGCGGGGGTGGTCCCGGGCGACGTCGTGCTGGCTCGGGTCGTGCTGGTCGCCGTCGCGCTCGGGTCGGGGAGCCCCGTGGTGCCGATGGCCGATGGTGCCGGCGTGGTATTCGACCCCACGGTGACGGCCGAGTTCGTCGGTTTCTCGGTGGAGTTGTCGTCACCGCTGCAACCGGCCAGCACCAGGGCGGCGGTCAGCACTGTTGCGGCGAGCGTCGTGCGCCAAGGTGTCCCCATCATGTCCATTCGCCCACCCTATGAGGTCCGCGCCGGACCCGTCCGGTCCGCGCCGGGCGCGTCCGATGGTGAGCTGCACCACAGGCCACCCCGGTGTGAGGCGCGGGAATCAGCCTGCCTAGAGTGATTTCCATGTCAATGGTGTTGGTGGGATACGGAACACGCGGCGGTGCTGCCAAGGACGTCGCACATGCCATCGCGTCCGGTCTGGAGCGTGAGGGCCACATTGTCCGCGTGGCCGACCTGAAGCAGCCGACCACCCTCGACGGAGTCGATGCCGTCGTCGTCGGCAGCGGCATCCAGGCTGGTGTGTTCTACAGCGAAGTCCTGGGATGGCTCGACAAGTTCGCCGACGAGTTGGCCGGGCGTCCGGTGGCCGTGTTCAACGTCTGCCTCACCGCCAGCGACCCGACCAAGCACGAGGCCGCGCTGGCCTACAACACCACCGCCGCGGGCAAGGTCGCCACTCTTCTCTCGCAGGAGGCGTTCGCCGGCCGCTACGTGCCCGAAAAGGTGGCCTGGTGGAAGCGCGTGCTGCTCCGGGGCATCAACAAGGACCGGGCCCAGGACCACGTGAACTCCGAACTCGCCAAGGCGTGGGGCGCTGAACTCGCCGGTCTGATCTGACCTGGTCGTCCACCCGGCCCGAGCGTGGGGTGAGGTGTGTCACGCTGTCGCTAGGCTCTGCCCTGACCATCATGCAGACAGGAGCCGGTGATGACCGCATGGCGCATACGCGACTTCCAGCCCGCCGACCTGGAGGCCCTGCTGCTGCTGTGGAATCAGCACTTGGCCACCGGAAGCCAGCCCGTCTATGCCCTCAGCGAAGTCGTTGCTTCGGCGCGTGAGGACACTGCGGTGGTCGCGGCCGTCGGCGACGAGGTGATCGGCGTCGTGGTGGGTCGTCCTGCCCACGACCAGGGCTGGGTGGTCTTCATTGCCACCGACGAGAAGTGGCGTCGGCGTGGGGTCGCCGGCAGCCTGCTGGCCGCACTGGAACAACGATTGGCGCCGCTGGGGCTGCAACGCCTGTCCATCCTGGTGCCCGACGAGCAGGAACACGTCGGTGCCCTGCTCAAGAGCGGCTTTGCCGACAAGCGGAACCTGCGGTTCTTCGAGCGTGACATTCCCGTCAAGCAGGAGGAGATCGCGCTGTTGCGTGAGCTGGGCGGCAGGGTGCTCTCTCGGGATCGATGGTCGAGGATCGGCGGCATGCAGCGTGAAAAGGACATCCTGGAACGTCGACTGGTGCTGCCGTTGGCATCGCCCGAGCTGGCGGAGAGCTATGGCGTCGTGCCGCCACGGGCAATTGTCCTGTTCGGCCCGCCGGGGACGGGCAAGACCACCTTCGCCAAGGCCATCGCCTCGCGCCTGGAGTGGCCCTTCGTCGAGATCTTCCCCAGCCGACTCGCGGCCAGTGAACGGGGACTGGCCGGGGAGTTGAGGGAGACGTTCGCCCAGGTCGAGCGGCTGGAGCATGTCGTCGTCTTCATTGACGAGGTGGAGGAGATCGCCTCCCACCGGGGTGGGGAACCGCCCTCGCCCACCCAGGGAGTCACCAACGAGTTGCTGAAGATCATCCCCGCCTTCCGGGATCGTCCCGGTCGCCTGCTGATCTGCGCCACGAACTTCATTCGCGGACTGGACCATGCCTTCTTGCGTCATGGACGGTTCGACTACGTCATCCCCATCGGGCTGCCGGACGCGCAGGCTCGCTCGGCCATCTGGTGGGGTTACCTGCCCGACTCCAGCAGGGGAGTGGTGGACGTGGACGCTCTGGTGGCACGCACCGCCGGTTTCTCCCCGGCTGACATCGAGTTTGCGGCGCGCACGGCGTCCCAGATGGCGCTGGAGCGGGCAGTGTCCAGCGCGGCTGACGGTCCCGTCGCTCCCGGCGGGCCGAGCACTGAGGACTATCTGGCGGCGATCAGCGCCACTCGGACGACGGTGTCGGCCCAGGTTGCCACTGACTTCGAGGCAGACATCGAAGCGATCGCGCGCGTCTGAGTTGTCCGGGTCGGCCGCTGCGCCGCTGACCCCGGGTTCGGGTTCGGGTCCGGGGTCGGGTCCGTGGTGGGTGGGGGCGGAGCTCGCCGGTCTGCGCTGACCTGTTGTCCGTGCAGTAGTTCGGCGGATGAATCACCCGGAGGAACGTGACGGTCGGTGCGACCGTGATTGACGGCAGGAAACGTCAGCGAACTCTTCGTTGAACGCCAGCGGGCCAAGCGCAGGGTGACCCGGGCTCTCCAGTGCCACGTGGCTGGACGTGATCGACTGTGGCGCGGGTGATGCATGCGATGAATGGCTGTATCGGGTTCTTGTCAGGCGGCATGGACGAGCGCGCAGCCTGTTGCTTTGCACCGAAATGAGTCGAGAATCCTTGGTCAAGGTATTGCGTCTTCGGTCGAACGGCGTAGAATAGAACAAAGGTTCGAGTCAACGGTGATTCGGGCGATGTTCACAGCAGAGGCGGGGTGGTCCGAATGGGATCCAGCGCAGCAGGTACCACTGGTCAACAGGCCCGTGGAATGCGATCCGGTGGTGCGAGTTTCAGTGCGGCGGGGGCGCGGCAGAAGCTGGTCGAGTTGAATGCGGCCTTCGAGGCGAAGAAGCGGGCCGAGGCCGAGCAGTTCCGCTGTTTCGCGGAGTTCGCTGACCAGTACCGCTACGTCCCCGACGAGGGTCCGGTGCTGGCCGGTACCGAGCGGCTCATGCAGTGGGGCGGTGATGGCACTCCGGGGGTGGCTGAGTTCTGCACCCTGGAGGTGGCGGCGGCGTTGCGGTTGTCGGAGGAGAAGGTCCGCGTCGAGATCGGTCTGGCCCTGGCGGTGCGGCACCGGCTGCCCCACCTGTGGGCGCGGGTGATGGCTGGTGGGCTGCGGGTGTGGCAGGCGTGCGAGGTGGCATCGGTCACCCACAAGTTGTCCTACTACCAAGCGTTGGACCTGGATGAGGAGATCGACGTCCTGGTCGAGTCGATGGCGTTCACCCGGCTGTTGGAGTTGGTCAAGGCCCGCGTCATGGACACCCTGCGCCAGGACGCCGACGATGACCACACGGCCCAATTGGCCAGGCGGCGAGTGGAGTTCGGCGAGTCCTGCCTGGGGGTGACCGACGTGACCGCGGTGGTGGATGCCGTCGATGGGACGGTGCTGGATCGCCAGCTGACCCGGTTGGCGATCCTGCTGCGCCAGGGCGGCTCGACCGAGTCGTTGGACGTGCGCCGGGCGCAGGCGTTGGGCCTGTTGGCGAACCCGGCGCGTGCCCTGCAGTTGCTGCAAGCCGCGTTGACCGACCAGTTGCCCGATCTGGACCTGGACCAGGTCTGCCCGGCCGAGGGTCAGCCGGGTCACACCTGCGGGACGGTCACCGTCGACCCGGACCGGTTGTTGCCCAAGGCCGAGGTCGTGGTCCACATCAGCGGCTCGGGTCTGGAGACCGGTGCCGGGCTGGTCCGCACCGAGGGCATGGGTCCACTGCTGGCCGGCTGGGTCAAGGACCTGCTCGGGCACACCAGGGTGACCGTCAAGCCGGTGCTGCATCCCGACAACCTGGTCCCCACCGACGCCTATGAGTGCTCCCACTGGATGCGCGAATGGGTGCAGCTGCGGAATCCGTATGAGGTGTTCCCGTTTTCCAAGAAGACCTCCCGGAGGGCCGATCTGGACCACACCATCGAGTGGGAAGCCGCCCCGACCTGGGACTCCACCCGCGACCAGTGGATCCATCAACTCGCTGGGAACGACGGGCACGGCCTTGATGGTGGGGGTGGTGGCGACGGCAGTGACGCCGATGGCAGTGGCGGTGGCGGTCGATCACACGGTCGGACCGGGCGTGAACGGGTGCCCTTGACCGGTCCCCACAACCTGGGTCCGTTGTCGCGCAAGGTGCATCGAGCGAAAACCTTCGGCGGCTGGCAACTCACCCAACCGTCCCCGGGCACCTTCCTGTGGTGCTCACCCCTGGGGTTCGGCTACCTTGTCACGCCCTCGCATTCCTGGATGATTGAGGACCCGTCGGGTCAGATCCTGCCCAAGCAACACCACCCGGCACGAACCGCCCTCGCCAGCTGAGCCCGATCAGCCAGTACCCGCCGTCACCCGGCGGGCTACTGGCATGCCGCGGACTACATCGTCGTCGCTGCGGACTACGACCCGGGTGGGTGTCGTCCGCCCGGCAGAGCCAATGCAGCTTCGGTACCGGAGAAGGGACTCGAACCCTCACGCCCTCGGGCACAGGAACCTAAATCCTGCGTGTCTACCAATTCCACCACTCCGGTCAGCGCCGACAATGCTAGCGCCCGGTGCATCCCACAGCGTGCACCCCTACGCTGTCGCCATGACTTCAGCCGACCGATGGACTCCGCCCAGCCTTGACGCAGTCCGCGAGGTGACGTTCAGCCGCAACCGGCGGGGACTGGACGGCTACGAGACCGGGGAGGTGGACGATTTCATCCAACAGGTCGCGGCGCGTATGGTCCGCGGCGAGGACCTCGGCCCACTCGTCCACCATGCCCGATTCCAGATCGTCCGCTCCGGTGGCTATGACGCAGGACAGGTGGACGATTTCCTCGACCGTCTGGTCGCGAGCTCACCCCCGGACGGCGAAGCGCCGCCGGCCAAGCAGGGCTGGTTCCGGCGGCTGTTCGGCTGAGAATCAGGCGCTGATGCCCAGGTCGCGCTGCAGCTTGGCCACGTGACCGGTGGCCTTGACGTTGTACTGGGCCAGCGCGACGGTGCCGTGACCGTCCTCGTCCACGTCGACCACGAAGGTCGACCGGATGACGCCGATGACGTCCTTGCCGTACAGCTTGCGGCTGCCCCAGGCGCCGTAGGCCTTGATGACCTCACGCTCGGGATCGGCCAGCAGCGGGAAGCCCAACTGCTCGGCCTGGGTGAAGGCGGCCAGCTTCTCGACGGTGTCTGGCGAGATGCCGATCACCGTGTAGCCGGCAGCGGCAAGGTCCTTCAGTGAGCTGCTGAAGTCGACGGCCTGAGTGGTGCACCCGGGCGTCATGGCGGCGGGGTAGAAGTAGACGATGACTTTCTGACCGGGGAAGTCGCTGAGGCTGACGGTCTTGCCATCGGCGTTCTGCAGGGCAAATTCAGGTGCGGAGGTTCCGGCTTCAAGGCGCTCGCTCATGGGTCAAACCCTATAGGCTGCCGGTGGTGAGGCGGCATTTGTCGCCCCGGTCTGACAGATGCTGCGGAGGAACGATGGCCGAGAAGAAGGACAAGCCCAAGGACACCCGAACTGCGGAGCAGATTCGACGTGACATCGCCGCTGCGCGAGCCAGGGTCTCGGCCAATGTCGAGCAGTTGGTCGAAGAGGTGCACCCGACCAGTATCAAGGACCGCGCCGTCGGGCAGGCCCGGACCTTTGCCCAGGCCGAGTTCAACTCCGCCAAGGCGACCATCAAGGACGAGGCCGGATGGCGCCTGGACCGCGTGCTCGCCGTCGGTGCCGCCGTCGCCGGGGTGGTCGCCTTCCTGCTGACCGTCCGCGCCATCGGTGGTGCACGCCAGAAGTCCATTGCCAGGAAGGCGTCCCGGGAACTCACCGTCCGCTGACCCGCAAGGCGTCTGCGAACGATCTGGTCGTTGCCTCGCGGCGTAGAGTGCCGCGAGACGTCACATGATCCATGGGGATATCACCACCGCTTGAGGTGGCTGGCGCATTGTTATCCATTCGCAACCGGTGCGTTCAACACTTGCACTCAAGAAGTTGACAGAGTGAGAGGCGCATACCGAGGGCTGCTCAGTGGGGAGCGCCCAGAAATGGAGTTGTAACCATGCGTCCACTCTCACGGATCGCCGCTGTCATCAGCGCGACCGCTCTGGCACTGGCCATCGCCGGCTGTGCCGACACCGGTGAGGACACCACCGGTGCCACCACCAAGGCCGACGCCGGTCAGATCGACTGCGCTCCCTACAAGGCCTTCGGTGATCTCACCGGCAAGGAAGTCAGCGTCTACACCTCGATTGTCGCCCCTGAGGACCAGCCTCAGATCGACTCGTACAAGCCCTTTGAGGACTGCACTGGCGCCAAGATCATCTACGAGGGCTCCAAGGAGTTCGAGGCCCAGCTGCTCGTCCGCGTGAAGGGCGGCAACGCCCCTGACATCGCCTTCGTCCCGCAGCCCGGCCTGCTGAATACCTTGGTCAAGGAGACCGGCAAGGTCGTGGAGGCCCCGGCCGAGACCGCCGCCAACGTCGACAAGAACTGGGAGAAGTCCTGGAAGGAGTACGGCTCGGTCGACGGCAAGTTCTACGCCGCCCCGCTGGGCGCGAACGTGAAGTCGTTCGTCTGGTACTCGCCCAAGATGTTCGCCGACAAGGGCTACGAAGTTCCCAAGACCTGGGCCGATTTGATGACCCTCACCGAGAAGATTGCCGCCGACGATGCCGAGGCAAAGCCCTGGTGCGCCGGCTTCGGCTCCGGTGACGCCACCGGTTGGCCGGGCACCGACTGGCTCGAGGACGTGCTGATGCGCACCTCGTCGCCCGAGAACTACGACAAGTGGGTCAAGCACGAGATTCCTTTCAACGACCCGACCGTCGTTGACGCCCTCGACAAGGTCGGCGCCATCCTGAAGGACGACAAGTACGTCAACGGCGGCTTCGGCGACGTGAAGTCGATCGCCACCACCACGTTCCAGGACGGCGGCCAGCCGATCCTGACCAACAAGTGCTACATGCACCGCCAGGCGTCCTTCTACGCCGCCAACTGGCCGGCCGGCACCAAGGTGGCCGAGGACGGCGACGTCTTCGCGTTCTACCTGCCCACCGTCGATGAGGCCAAGGGCAAGCCGGTTCTGGGTGGCGGCGAGTTCGTCGCAGCCTTCGCTGACCGTCCCGAGGTGAAGGCCTTCCAGACCTACCTGTCGTCGGCCGACTGGGCCAACGCCAAGGCCAAGGCCACCCCGGCCGGTGGCTGGGTCTCGGCCAACAAGGGTCTCGACCCTGCCAACCTGGTCTCGCCGATCGACAAGCTGTCGTTCGAGACCCTGGCCGACGAGAAGGCCGTGTTCCGCTTCGACGGCTCCGACCTGATGCCCGGCGCCGTGGGCTCGGGCACCTTCTGGAAGGGTCTGACCAACTGGATCACCGGTTCGAACACCAAGACCGAACTGGACATGATCGAGGCCTCCTGGCCCAAGTGACCCCACCCGTCCGGGGGCGGTGACGCCCGCGGGTGCGTGGAACGTCATTGAACATCGAGGCCGTGGTGGGCGGCGCGCACCGTCCACCACGGCCTCCTTCATGAAAAGGGAGGGACCCATGGATCTTGCAGACCTGGGATCAAAGTTCATTCCCATGCTGATCGCGATCGCCATCTTTGCCGCCGTGGTGGCAATCGTGATGGTGGTCGGGCACCTGATCAGCAAGGGCACCAACAAGTACGTGGAAGCCATCCAGGGCTACTGGTTCATCCTGCCGGTCATCCTGATGCTGGCGGTCGGCCTGCTGTGGCCGGGCCTGCTCACCATCCGGCAGAGCTTCGGTGGCCCGCAGGGCAACGGCGGATTCAGCCTGAGCAACTACTCGCACATCTTCACTGACGCCGGCATGCAGCTGACCCTGTTCAACACCATCGCCTGGACCGCGCTGGTGCCATTGCTGTCGACCGCCGTGGGCATGACCTACGCGATCCTGGTCGACCGTACCCGTGGTGAGGCCTTCGCCAAGGCGCTGGTCTTCCTGCCGATGGCCATCTCCATGGTGGGCGCCTCGATCATCTGGCGTTTCGTCTACGACTACCGGGGTGCTGGCCGCGACCAGGTCGGCATCCTCAACGCCGTCCTGGACGGCGTCGGCCTCGAACCGATCCAGTTCCTGCTGGTTCGACCGTGGAACACCTTCTTCCTGATCGTCGTGATGGTCTGGATCCAGGCCGGTTTTGCCATGACGATCCTGTCGGCCGCCATCAAGGCCATTCCTGACGACGTCATCGAAGCCGCAAAGATCGACGGCACGGGCGCGTGGAACCTGTTCCGCTACATCACCCTGCCCAGCATCCGAGGCTCGATGGTCGTGGTGCTGACCACGATCGGCATCGCCACCTTGAAGGTCTTCGACATCGTGCGCACCATGACCGGTGGACAGTTCGGCACCTCGGTCATCGCCAACGACTTCTACAACAACTCCTTCAGGTACAACCAGGCCGGCATCGGCGCCGCCCTGGCAGTGGTCCTGTTCGTCATGGTCATCCCGATCGTGATCTACAACGTCATCCAGTTGAGGAGGTCCTGAGATGGTTCAGCCGGTGATCAATCCTGAAACGCCGCTGCCCAGCGAGACCGACACCAGCGACCGGGTGACCGTGGACGGAGCCGTCGGGGACGACGTCGTCAGCCAGCGCGGCCGCAGGCGCAAGAGTGCCGCCGGCAATGCGGCGCGCGCGGTCACCTCGAAGTGGGCCTCGTTGGCCGCCATCGTGATCGCGATCCTGTGGACGCTGCCCACCCTGGGCCTGTTCGTCACTTCCTTCCGTACCCAGAAGGACATCAACGAGACCGGGTGGTGGTACGCCTTCGCCAAGCCCTGGTTCACCACGAAGAACTACGAACAGGCGTTGTTCGGCTCGTCGACCAGCCTGGTCGACTACTTCGTGAACTCGCTGGTGATCACGGTGCCGGCGGTGATGATTCCGTTGCTGCTGGCCACCATCGCGGCCTACGCCTTCGCCTGGATCAAGTTCCCGGGGCGTGACTTCCTGTTCGTGATGGTGTTCGCGCTGCAGGTGGTACCGCTGCAGGTCGCCCTGATTCCGCTGCTGCAGTTCTTCAACGGCACCGGCATTGACGGCTTCTGGCGGGTGTGGCTCGCCCACGGCGTCTTCGCCCTGCCGCTGGCGGTGTTCCTGCTGCACAACTTCATGAAGGACCTGCCCGGCGAGCTGCTCGAGGCGGCCCGCGTCGACGGGGCCGGCCACGTGCAGATCTTCACCCGGATCATGTTGCCGCTGCTCACCCCCGCACTGGCGAGCTTCGGCATCTTCCAGTTCCTGTGGGTCTGGAACGACCTGCTGGTGGCGCTGATCTTCCTGGGCGGCACCCGCGACGTGGCACCGCTGACGGTGCGCGTGGCCGAACTGTCGGGCACCCTGGGCAACTCCTGGCACCTGCTGGCTGCTGGCGCGTTCATCTCCATGATCGTGCCGGTGGTGGTCTTCCTGGCCCTGCAGCGCTACTTCGTCCGTGGCCTGCTGGCCGGCGGTCTGAAGGGCTGACCATCCGGAGGACTGGCTCCTCTGGTGGTTGGTGCGGCGGGTCTGCTTCGGCAGGCCCGCCGTTTCCGTCCGGGTGACGGGGGAGTGTGTGGATGGCGGGGCGTGCGGCTGCCGAGCTGCATGGACGACCAGGTGTCTGGGAAGGAGCTGGCCATCGACGAACTCGTCGGCACGCCTGATCTGGGCCGATGCCGGGTGTCCGGGAAAGACGAAGGCCCCTCCCGAAGGAGGGGCCTTACTCGTACGCCGCCCGGGACTCGAACCCGGAACCCTCTGATTAAGAGTCAGATGCTCTGCCAATTGAGCTAGCAGCGCGCGCGAGATAGAACATTACCGCGGCCTCACCCAAAAGTGAAATCGGACTGCGTGACCCACGTGACGTGGTCGCAGGGATCGCCCCGGCGACCGGACGTTGTGCCGCTGGTGCCACGAAGTCGCCTCAGATCGCCTGCCCGACCGGACGTTGTGCCGCTGGCGTCACGATGTCTTGGTGGACCGCGTCGTCCGACCGGACGTTGTGCCGCTGGTGTCACGATGTCCTGGTGCAGAGCCCCCGGGGCCGGACATTGTGCCCGTGGTGTCACGATGTCTTGGTGGACCGCGTCGTCCGACCGGACGTTGTGCCCGCTGGTGTCACGATGTCGCGTTGCAGAGCCCCGGGGCCGGACATTGTGCCGCGTGGCGTCACGATGTCCTGGTGCAGAGCCCCCGGGGCCGGACATTGTGCCGCTCGCGTCACGAAGTCGCCTCAGATCGCCTGCCCGACCGGACATTGTGCCCGTGGTGTCACGATGTCCTGGTGCAGAGCACCCGGCGACCGGACATTGTGCCGCTGGCGCCACGACGTCGCGTCGCAGCCATCGTCCGAGCACTCAGGCCCGGATGGCGGCGATCCGCTCGCTGCGCAACGCGTCGACCGAGGGCATCGGCAACGGCTCGAGGGGATGGCCGAGGGCCAGTTCGAGCAGGTGGTCGGCCAGCGCCGGGTTGCGGGCCAGCACCGGGCCGTGCGGGTAGGTGCCGATGATGTTGCCCTGGACGGCGCCCTCGAAGCCGGTGCCATCGTTGCCCACACCCTTCCGAACGCGTGCCAGCGGCTTGGCGGCCGGTCCCAGGGTGGTGTACCCGCCGTGGTTCTCGAACCCGGTGATCAGGCTGGTGCTGCCATCAGGTCTGGTCCACTCGGTCAGGATCTCCCCGACCGCCCGGGAGGGACCGCGACGGGTGCTGACGTCGAGCAGGCCCAGGCCTTCGTGGACGACGTCGTTCTCGCCGACGGTGAAACTGGTCCCGCAGATCTGGAAGCCGGCGCAGACCGCCAGCAGCACCCCGCCCGCGTCCAGTCCCCGGAACAGGTTGCCGTCGGCCGTCAGCGCCCGAACTGCCGAGATCTGGGCGAGGTCCTCGCCGCCGCCGAGCAGGTAGACCTGGGCGTCCGCGGGAATCGTGTCACCGGGCTCGCAGATCACCAGTTCGGCGTCCAGGCCGCGGCGCAGCAGGCGCTGCAGCAGCACGGTGGAATTGCCGCGGTCACCGTAGACACCCAGCAGCGACTGGTAGACCAACGCGATGGTGAACGTCATGCCAGGCCTCCGAGCTTGCGCAGCTTCTGGAACGGGGTGTAGGTGGCGACCACGTCGACGGGGTCGGGGTGGTTGATCACGCGCGTGTCCTGGAAGGCGGCCATCAGGTCCTTGACCACGCTGTGGTCGACGCCGGCGTAGTCGAGCCGCACGGCCAGGTCCTGGGCCCGGGGGCCGGTGCAGATGACGTGACGGCCGACCAGTTGTTCGAAGTCGACGTCCCACAGCCACGACAGGTCGCGGCCGTCGGCGGCGGCAGCATCGATGGGAAGGATCACCGGATCGCTGGTTGCCAACGGCAGCGACTCCGCCCAACCGGCCGGGTTCTTGGCCAGCAGCAGACGCCCCTGGGCCTGGCCAAAGGTGGCGACCGCGTAGCGTCCGGCCGGCGAGGTGACGCCGGCCATGCCGGCCAGGGCCATGCCCGGCGGAACGCCCATGACCCTGGCCGCCGCGAGGGCGCAGGCGGCATTGGCACGGTTGAAACGTCCGGGCACCTGCAGGTCCAGACGCCAGGTCTGCCCGACCGGGTCGATCACGTCGTCGCCGTCCAGGACGTAGTCGGCGTCGGGTTGGACGAGGTCTCCGGTGGGGCACGCCCACCGTCCACCCGCACGGACCAACACCGAACCGCAGGCGGGGCACAGGGTGGAGTCCTGCGTCCACGGGTCGGCGGTGTCGACCCAGATCACCCGCCGCGCGGGCTCGGCCGACCACACCACCAACGGGTCGCACGCATTCGCGACGACCACCGGCCCGGAGTCACCAGCACCAGCCAGGGCGGTGCGCCATCCCCGCCCCAGCGCATTGATCTCATGGTGGCGGTCAAGCTGGTCACGACTGAAGTTGAGCAGCACGAGCACCTCGGGGGCACCCAGGTCGATGATGGCCGGCACCACCCGCTCATCGGTCTCCACGATCGCGATCGAGGCCCGCGGATGGGTGGCCAGCGCCGAGGCAATGCCATGGTGCAGGTTGGCGCCGTCGGCGTTGGTGACCACCTCGCGCGGGTCGGCCAGCGAGGCCTGGACTGCGGCGGTCAGCAGATGGGTGGTGGTGGTCTTGCCGTTGGTGCCCGAGACGGCCGCGACCCTGCGCCCGGCCAGCAGCTTGCCCAGCGCCCTGCGGTCGACCGCCAGCAACACCTTGCCGCGGATGGAGGACCCGGAACCCCGGCCGGCGACCCGCGAGGCCAGCGCGGCACCGCTGCCGGCCAGTGCGGCGGCGTCAAGGTGCATGCGTCCCAGCAGGCCGGGACGGGGTCGGGTGAAGCGGAGTCTCGGTCGGGCCATGCCGACCATTGTGGCACGCGTGACCGTCCCCGAATCGCGACCGGGCTACGCGCTGTGTGACAACTTCGTGACGCTTGCCGGGGCGTCGACGGGGCCGCCGTAGAGTGGGCGGACACCCAACTTGGAGGTGAGGATGACTCCCACGAAGAAGTCCCAACGCGATGACCCGGGGCCCTCGGTGAAGGACCCCGAGCTGTACCAGGCGCTGCGACGCGAGGGCAACAGCAAGGAGAAGTCGGCGCGCATCTCCAACGCCGCGGCCAACACCTCACGATCCGAGGTCGGACGCCGTGGCGGCAATGCCGAGGACTACGACGACCGCACCAAGGACGAACTGATGCAGCGTGCCCGTAAACTCGACATCGCCGGTCGCTCCTCGATGAGCAAGGCCGAGCTGATCGAGGCCCTGCGTCACCACGGCTGAACGTTCAGCACGCCTTGGCGTTCAGCACTCGCTGGATCGGAACACGAACCAGCCGCTGGGCAGTTCGACGGTGATCTCGCAGTCGGGGTCGGAGCCGCGCTGCGCGTACACCGCTGCCCCCACTCCTGCGGCCGTGCTCGAACCGTTGGGCCACGGCCTGGGGATGAACGCCTCGGCCTTCTGGGCAATGGCGGCCACGTCGCAGGTCACCTCGCCCAGACGGTAACTCGGATTGCCGTGGCGATCGGTGGCCTCGTAGTCATGCCAGTTCCACACGACCAGGGCGGGGTAGTCGGGGCGCGGCAGGCTGTTCGGCAGCGGACCGCTCTTGGCCGTGGGGCAGGGGAACAGGGGGCCGCTCCACGCTGGGGCAGGAACACCCTCGGGTCGAGACGCCGTCACGGCGTTCGCAATGCTCACCACCGCCGCGATGACGACGAGCAGGACGACCGTCGCACCGATCAACGCCAGCCGGCGGGACCCGTCCAGGGGAGTGGACTCGATGGTGGTGACCGTGGCGCTGCGGCGGGCGTAGCGGCCGGTCAACGGGTCCAACTGCGGGCGCTGGGAGGCGGCGGACTGTCGCGTTCCAGCCCGCTGGCGCGTCGGCGATGACCCGGCCATGTGACCCAGATTACATCCGTGGCCCAGCCCTGGTCAGGGTGTTCTCCCACCACGTGGGCCGCACCCGCAGCCACAAAAAAGCCCGGTCACCAGGACCGGGCGATTCTTTGACGGTGGTGGGGTGCCTGAGTAGTACGTTCGGCAACTCCGCCCCCAAGACAAAAACCCTGGTCAACCGCCTAAACCGTGGGGTCTACGAGGTCTCTCGACGTCCCCAGGATACCGCTCCGAAGGACGATCGTGGCCCTGTTGTGAGGACTGTCGAGACGGCTCAAACTTTTCTCACCGCCGCCGAGGTGGACGCGCTCGTCGGCGACTACCTCGCCGGGATGAGCGTCAAGGCACTCGCCGAGAGGTACGGCATCCACCGCGCCACCGTGTTCTCGCACCTGCGTCGCCGCAACGTGCCGAGCCGCCGACCAGGGCTGGGAATCGACGAGAAGGCCGAGGCCGTGCGCCTCGCCCGAGCGGGCGTCTCGATGCGAGCGATCAGTCGCCGGATGGGCGTGGACCGCAAGGCAGTACGTGCAGCGCTGGTCGAGGCTGGACTCATCGTGGATGACACCGACGATTCGCGTCTTGACCGACTCGCCGGGTCCGATCTGACAGACTGAGGGTGTTGAGCCGAGTGAAGAGTGACCTCGGCAGCCATCCTGTTGGTGCTAACTCTGACGGATTGCCGCGTGATACTAAAGTTGTGTGCTAGAGTCCTTCGTGACGACGAAGGAGGCCCCGGTGGCTCAGCAACACGACAGCGACGACTGGCGCAGCGAGTTCCAGCCAGCAGAGCTCGCGGCACTCCGCGAACGAATCCCGACCGCGATCCAGCGCAGCCAGGATCGCTCGGCCCGCGCTCAGGCAGCATATGACGATCCCGATGGGGACCAGGACGTGTACGGGGCTGGCATGGCCCGTGGTGTGCAGAAGGAGCTCCGCACACTTCTGTCCGACCTACCTACCTATCGGGAGGCAAAGGTCCCGACGACCCGACGGATGCTGACCTTCGTCGGCAACACACTCATCTTCGCGCAACGGGTGGGCAAGCAGATGCCGCGCAACGTTCGCCGTGTTCGGCTCAGCTACTTGCCTGACTCGCGCCGTGAACTCCTCTCGAAGACGAGCAACGTCAAGTACTCGGACCCCGGGCTCTTCGACATCAGTGACGTTCTCGAAGGAGATCAGCCTGCATCGCTTGAGGATGCGCTCAGCCACGTCGAACTGGCTGTGCCTCGCACTACGCTCTTCGTTCCCTACTACAGCAGTACGCCGCAGGGTGTGGGAACGGTCTACTTCGCACCTGCGCGACTGAACGGCCGGTACCTGGAGTTTGCAGACCCCGAGCGGCTCACCTATGAGCGCACGCCTTCTTCGGTCGATGCTCCGCACACCATGTTGAAGCCTGTCGCCGGGTTCAACGGCAGCGAGCGTCCGCGTACCTCGGTGAAGCTGCGCCAGCGGCGGTCCGAGCAGGAAGGCAACTGACCCATGCCGACTGAGTACGTAGGCGACGCTGACCTAGCGGCGGTTGCCAGGATGTTTGACCCAGCGCGGCTAGCTCAGGCTCGTCGGATCAGCAAGATGTCCAAGGCTGACCTTCATCGCAAGGTTGGCGTATCGGCCGCCGCGATCGGGCAGTACGAGCGTGGAGAGGTGCGTCCCCGCGCAGAGACGGTCGCTGCCCTAGCCACGGCGCTCGGTGTTCCGCCGGGCTTCTTCGCGCTCGGGCGTCCACGCGTCCAGGTGGACATCGCTGAAGCGTCGTTCCGTCGACTCCGTTCAACGACTGTCACGCAACAGCAGCAAGCGACTGCGTATGTCGAACAAGCCTGGGAACTCAGCTGCTACCTCGAAGAGAGCGTGGAGTTCCCTGATCTAGACCTCCCTACCTGGGCGCAGGTCGACTCATCGGATGTGCCCGACCCCGTGACAGCAGCGCGAGCCATGCGTCAACACTGGATGCTCGGGACCGTGCCGATCAATCACCTCGTGTACGAGCTTGAACAGCATGGCATCCTGACAGTCTTCTTCTCCATGAAGGAAGACCTCGCACTTGACGAGAAGAGCCGGATCGACGCCTTCTCGACCACCGCACTGCCACGTCCCATGATCGTGCTGACCCCAGACAAGGCCAACGATGTTATGCGGCATCGGTTCTCGGCCGCGCACGAACTTGGACACATCGTCCTTCATCACGGCCGGCAAGGAACAGATAGCCAACTTGAGCGGCAGGCAGACATGTTCGCGGCCGAGTTCCTCACTCCTCGCGATGCGATCCGTGACCAGTTGCCTCGGCGCATCAACTTCAACCGGTACGAGGAACTTAGCCAGCTGTGGGGGGTCTCCATCAACTCTCTGATCTTCCGGTCCCGGGAGCTTGATCTTATCTCGGAGTCCACAGCCCGTCGCGCGTACATCACGCTGAATGGGATCGCTCGGCGACCTATGCCGGTTCACGACTATCCCGGCGAGCGACCCGAACTCCTGAAGTCCGCGCTTGAGCTGCTTGACCAGGCAGGTGTGCCACTGACTCAGGTCGCGGAGGACCTCCAGATGACGCCTCGTCACATACGACGGCTAGCTGGCATCGACGATCCCCAGCCCAAGCTGACGCTGGTGAAAGACCACCCAGACAACAGGAAGTAGTGGGCAGCAGTCCCATCCGAGAAAGAGGAAAGATCATGACAGAACCCAACAAGCGAGTAGTCCAGCGCCGAAGCGACGGCGACTGGGACGTACGGAAGCCAAGAGCTGATCGTGCCAGCGCCGTAACCTCCACACAGGTCGAAGGCATTCAACGCGCCCGTACGATCCTCGGCAACGACGGAGGGGGCGAGTTGCAGGTCCGTTCGCTCAAGGGGACGATCCGCGCGCAAGACACGATCGCACCTGGGAACGCCCGAGGTCATCCAAGGGGTGATCGCGGCGCACTTGTTGGCAGTCGCGTTCCTTGGATAGGCGAAGAAGAGAGAGGCTCGACGTGGAGTACCGCACCGAGGATGTCTGGGCGACGCCGCACGTCGCGGGCAAGAACGTAGTCCGTCAACTGCTGGTCCCGACGTGCGACGACATTGAGGTGTTTGAGACCGAGCCAGGCATCGAAGTGGTGAAGACACCCTTCGGACAGTGGCCTACAACGTGCACTGCTGATCTTCCGACTGATGGGCTGCTCGCGGCGAGGCTCCCTGGAGATCACTCCCCGAACGCCCAGATCGAATGGGGCGGTAGTCGAGAGGCGGCTCAGGCGAGCGAGGTCATCCAATCCTTCGAAGGTGCCATTGGGTTTACTGCGCATGACCTACCCCGCAGCCTGAGACGACCGCAGATCGCAGCGCTTCACTCCATCGTCGGTTACCAGTCGTCCGGCCTGTCTGAGCCCGGGATCGTGGTCATGCCGACAGGCACAGGCAAGACAGAGACGATGCTGGCGTGGCTCGTGGCACAACGGCCCGAACGTGTGCTGGTGGTCGTTCCCTCCACTGCACTTCGCGATCAGATAGCGAGCAAGTTCGAGACCCTGGGCATCCTTCAGGTCGAAGGCATCGTCGACCACCGCGCGTTGCGCCCCAGAGTCGGCCGGGTAGAGGGCCGGTTCACCGATGGTGCCGAAGCGAGGGCTTTCGTCGAGGCAGCGAACGTCGTCGTTGCAACACCCAACGCGATCCACGCCAACGAGCCTGACGTGCGCGCAGCCTTCTTCGAGAGCTTCACACACCTGCTCGTCGACGAGGCGCACCATGCGCCGGCTCGAACATGGACAGAGATCATCCGTGTATTCGCGAACCGGCCAACGCTTCTGTTCACGGCGACACCGTTCCGTCGCGACGGATTGACACTGCCCGGCCGCGTCATCTTCCGCTTCCCGCTACGGGAAGCTCAGAAGGAGGGATACTTCAGCACCATCGACTTCACTGCGGTACTCGATCTGGATGATGACGATGAGGCATTGGCACTCGCCGCAGTCTCGCGGCTTCGAGATGACTTGGTCGCCGGCCACGAGCATCTGCTTCTGGCACGGGTGGGGTCGAAGGCGAGGGCGGATGAAGTTCATGCGCTCTACTCACGCATCGCTCCCGAGCTCACGCCGAAGGTCATCTACGACTCGATGTCAGCACGCCGCCGAGCCGAGACGCTCAAGGCGATGCGCGACCGGACGAGCCGTGTGATTGTCTGCGTCGACATGCTTGGCGAGGGATTCGACCTACCGACGCTGAAGGTAGGGGCATTTCACGACGCACACCGATCGCTAAGCCCGATGGTGCAACTCATCGGTCGGCTCGCGAGGACATCTTCTCCACTCCCGATTGGCAGGGCGAGCGTCTACGTGCGCCAGGACCCACGTCACGCGCTCTCGCCGATGCGGTTCCTTCTTCGTGAAGACCCTGACTGGGACAAGGTGCTGAGCGACATCACCGAACGCGCCACTGAACGTGCAAACGAGGTCAGTGAGTTCGAGGCGTCGTTCGTTGACAACCCTCCGGATGTGCCAGTCGGCCTCTTGGAACCCAAGATGAGCGCCAAGGCCTTCGCGACATCCACCATCGACTGGGACCCGCTCGCAGCACGCGAAGTCTATGGAGACGCCGTGCTGGACGACCTCATCAGCGTGAACGCAGACAACACCATTGCGTGGTTCGTGGTCGAGACCATCTCGAACCTCCGATGGGGTGACATCCCGTCGCTTCGCGCCACTGACTACACCCTCCTCGCCATGTACCTTGATCGCGCGCAAGGCATCCTCTACATCCACTGTTCTGACACGAAGCACAGTCTCGACGACCTCGTCGAGGCAGTGCTCGGCCACGAGCCGAGACCACTCAACGGATACGACACCTTCAAGGTCTTCTCGAAGCTGGACAGGCTCATCCCCACCAACATCGGCCTTCTCGATGCCCGCGATCGCGACAAACGTTTCTCCATGCACGTCGGCAGTGACGTGGAGACAGCGCTCACGGAGGCTGAACGCACGCACAAGTCCAACACCCACGTCGCGGCGAAAGCGTTCGAGGAAGGCGAGCGCGTCACCATCGCAGCATCGCTCTCGGGAAGGTTCTGGTCCATGCGCACGGCGCCGAACCTTGCCGAGTGGCGCACCTGGTGCCGACAGCAAGGCGCGAAGCTGAACGACGGCAGCGTCGATATTCATTCGCTCTTCCGCTCCATGATCATCCCGACCGACGTAAGCGAACGACCAGGCTTCCCCGTCCTGGCGATGGAGTGGCCCTGGAATCTGTACCTAGGCAACGGAACATCCTCCAGACTTAGCCACAAGGACTCAAGCGTGCTCCTCACCGATGCCGAGTTCAGGATCGACGACTTTGGCACCAGCGGCCCGCTCCGCTTCTCGATCATGACTCCCGGCTGGGAGTTGGCCTACGAGGGGCAGTTCGGCTCGCACGGTCTGCACTACAGCGCAAAGGGTGATGATGCCGAGGTTATCGGCTGGCGAGACGCGAGGACGCCCTTCTCGACCTGGCTCAACAACCACAAGCCAACCCTCTTCCTGTCGGGAGATCGGATGGTAACAGGCGACGATCGGCTCCTCGCGCCACGGACCGAGCTGGCTCCATACCCGCGCGAGCAGCTCCGAGCCCTCGACTGGGTGGGCAATGGTGTTGATATCACTGTGGAATCGCAAGGGACCGACCGCAAGGCGAACTCTATTCAGGCGTACATGGCCCGATTCCTGTCGCAAGACCAGACTTTCGATATCCTCATCGACGACGACCGCGCTGGCGAAGCCGCCGACCTTGTTGGTATCCGCGTCGACAAGGGCGATCTTCTTGTCACGCTGGTGCACTGCAAGTACTCATCGAAGCCCACAGCCGGCTCACGCCTCAGCGACCTGTACGAGGTATGTGGGCAAGCGATGCGAGGTGCGCGATGGCGCGATAACGGAGCCCTTCCGTTGCTGGAGCATCTTGACCGCCGCGCCAAGGCGTACACCATGCGCACTGGTCTCAGCCCTTTTGAGATCGGCGATCGAGAAGCGCTGTTCCGCATCCGGCAGCAAGCCCCCCAACTGTTCCCCCGCATTTCGACCGTCATCGCCCAACCAGGCCTCAGCATCAAGGCATCCTCAGACGAACAGCTCAGGCTGATCGCTGGCGCAGCGTCGTACGTACAGAGCGTCACCAAAGGTAGCTTCGACGTCTACGCGTCTACATAGGTGGTCAGGCCGTTGATACTGGCCTGCTTGCTCTGGGTAACGATGAGAACGGCATCGGCGGCCACCAACGCGTTGATCGTCAGCTGGTCCAGCGAGGGCGGGCAGTCGATGAGCACCAGGTCATACCGGTCCGCCACCGTCGCCAGCGCGTCACGCAGCCGCGACTCACGCCCTGCGCCGGTCACCACGAGCTCATCGCGCACGACTCCGAGGGTCTCCCCGCTTCGGCACAGTGCACATCCTTCCAGCGGCACCCTCAGCGCCACAGATCAGATGTCACTTATCCGTGCAGCGGTCCCGGGTCGCGGTCAGCGACATGGTCCAGGGCTTACCGATCGGGACATCACCAACGTCCAGCAACACCCGCCAGACGACGCTGTGCCGGACCGAACCACTACCTCCGTTGGTTGAGCGTCAGGCTGCCACGCGCGCGAGGGCGAACATGGCGGACATCAGAACGATGAGGATGCCGGTGGCGATAGCGAGCCGATCGGCGAGTGTACGGCGCATTCAGGCCTCCTTCAGGCGAAGTTGTATCGCTCGGAGTGGTACTTGGACATCGGTACGCCCAGTGTGCTGAGGGTGGTCTCCATCGAGTCCATCATCGGGGGTGGTCCGCAGATGAAGTACTCGTGCTCGTCGTATGGCGGCGGGACGTGGCGCCGCAGGATGTCAGCGGTGATGAAGCCTCGCTCGCCGGTCCAGTCGGCGGGCGGATCGGTGAGCACGTAGACGGTGGTCAGCGCCAGCCGGCCGGCGATCTTGTCGAGTTCCTCGCGGAACGTGATCGACTCCCAGTCTGTAGCCCCGTACAGCAGGATGACAGGCCGGTTGTCGTGTCGGTCGGCCAGGGTCCGGATGATACTCATCATCGGTGTGATGCCGACACCGCCAGCGATGAGGATGTGCATGTCGGCCGGGTTTCCGATCGTGAACGCCCCATAGGGTCCGTCCACGTAGACTCGCTTGCCGACCGGAATCGTCCCAACCGTAGCGGTGAAGTCCCCTAGCCTGCGGATCGACATCTCGACCGATCCCTCGCCGGCCTCAGCGCTGCCGGAGAAGGAGAACGGGTGACCCGTGATGCGGAAGGGACCGCCCCAGACGGTGAGCCAGCCGAACTGACCGGGCTCGAAGTGGAAGCCGTCGTGCCCGTCGGGCTCCATCACGAGCGTCGTGGTGTCGCCGCGTTCAGCACGCACCTGTGTGACCGTGTAGGGCCTGCGGAGCATGAACAGCGGCCTGACGATGCGCACATAGGCGAGCAGTCCGATCCAGAACACCGTCAGAGAGATCCACAGCGCCCTCTTCCACGGATCGGCTAGGTAGAAGCCCCAGCTCACCATGTGCGCCAGGCCGGTGACCACCGCGGCGACGGCCAGGACGACATGCAGATGGTGCCACGTCTCGTAGCGCATCCGCAGACGCGCCCGCCACAGCGACGTCATCACGAGCACTAGGAGTGACACCACGGACAGCACGGCGAAGCGCGCGCGCCAGGGCGCGTCGACGAAGGTGAGGAGTCCGATCAGGTTTGGCCGGACGATGAACAGGATGACCGGATGGGCGATAACCAGGGCGACGGCGACCAACGAGAGCTGGCGGTGCAGGTGATAGAGAACGTCTTCGCCCCACGGCTCGGTCACTCGCCGGAACCGGGCAGTGAGACCGAACTGCAGTCCCATCATCGCGAGCCCGGCATAGCCGATTGCGGCGGAGAACTCGGTCCAGAAGTCCCGGGCCGGCCCGACGGTCCCTATGAGCAGAGCGAAGAGAGGCGCCAGGACGAACACCAGGTAGCCGGCTACCCAGGCGGTAGCGCGCGACGGATGGGAGCGCCTCATTGAACTGTCCTGGATCTCTCGGAGAGTTGGTTGATTATGCGGCCCCCGAGGCGGGGTCACAGTCCTAGCCTGCCGCTGACCGAGGTCGAAGTCACCATCCGCTGCCTAAAGCGACTCCTCGCCCGCGAACTCTGGGCCGCCATGCGGCCCATACGAGACGCAAGGAACCAGCTCCAGCAGGCCGCTTGACAGCTATAGGAGCATCATAGCATTTCCACAACGGGGCACTATCGCGAGGGGGCACGAGGCATGACCAAGCAAGCGAACCGGGCCGGTGACATGGTGGTCGGGGCCGACATTGTGGTCGACGCTCCGTGGTCACGGCCGCCGGACGAGGTCCTTGCGGCCGTGACTAGCCGGCGGACCGGGTTGACGGCCGAGGAGGCGGAACAGCGTCTCGAGCGCTTCGGCCCGAACCGGCTTGCGCCTGCGCAACGGCTACCGTGGTGGCGACGCGTGCTTGCACAGTTCAACGACACCCTGATCTACATCCTGCTGATCGCTGCGGCGTTCAAGGCCGTCCTCGCCGACTGGGTCGACTTCTCCGTCATCCTGGGCGTCGCGGTGATCAACGCGATCATCGGCCTGGTGCAGGAGGGACGTGCGGAACGCGCGCTGGACGCGATCAAGAACATGCTGTCGGTGCGTGCCCACGCCGTGCGTTCAGGTGCAGTGATCGATGTCGACGCGGACGTGCTGGTGCCGGGCGACGTCGTCCGGGTGCGTCCAGGGGACCGGGTGCCCGCCGACGTCCGGCTGCTGGAGTCGACCAGCCTGCAGGCGGAGGAGTCGGCGCTCACCGGGGAGTCCGTTCCGGCGTCGAAGGACGTCACCGAGGTTCGGGCCGACGCAGGTCTGGGCGACCGCCACTGCATGCTGCACTCGGGGACGCTCATCGTCGCGGGGGTCGGGACCGGAGTGGTGGTCGCCGCCGGAGAGAACACCGAGATCGGCAAGGTCCAGACGATGATCTCGGAGGTCGAAGGGGTCGATACACCGCTCACCCGGTCGCTCGACGCGCTCGGGAAGAAGCTCGCAGTCGTGATCCTGGTGATGGCTCTGGTGATGATCCTGATCGGTCGTGGGCTCCACGACTTCGGGGTCTCCGACCTCGTCAGTGCCACCATCGGGTTCGCGGTCGCTGCGGTGCCGGAAGGGCTCCCGGCCCTGGTGACGATCACGCTCGCGTTGGGCGTGCAGCAGATGGCCCGGCGGCGTGCGATCACGCGAAAGCTCCCGTCGGTCGAGACCCTGGGTGCTGTCACCACCATCTGCTCCGACAAGACCGGCACACTGACCAGGAACGAGATGACCGCGCGGGTGGTGCGCACCAGCTCGGCCCGGTTCGATGTCAGTGGACTGGGCTATGCCCCGAGCGGCGAGGTCACTCTCCGAGGTGAGCCTGTCGGCGTCGCCGATCACCCGGATCTGGCTCGCCTGGTCGAGGACATGTCGATCTGCAACGACGCCGACGTAGTCGAGGACGGGGCGCAATGGCGCCTGGTCGGCGAGCCGACCGAAGGTGCCCTGAGCGTCCTCGGCCGGAAGGCCGGATTCTCGCCCGTTGGTTGGCGACGGATCGCGGTGGTCCCGTTCGACCCGGCGACCAAGTACATGGGTGTGCTCGCAGGCGACCCGAGCGGCGCCCTCCACGTGCTCGTCAAGGGTGCGCCCGACCGGATCCTGGAGCGGTGCGACTTCCAGACCGGCCCGGCCGGCGAGCCCGAACCGCTCGACCGGGAGTTCTGGGAGGCGCAGCTCGACGAGATCGGGGCCCGAGGACTGCGGGTGCTCGCCGCCGCCCACGCCCGTCCACCCGTCGGGACCTCCACGTTGTCCCACAGCGATCTCGACGGCGGGCTGGTGCTGGCCGGGCTGGTCGGCATCGTCGATCCACCCCGCCCCGAGGCCATAGCGGCGATTGCCGACTGCAGGACGGCGGGTGTACGGGTGAAGATGATCACGGGTGACCACGCAGGCACGGCGCTCGCGATTGCCCGGGAGATGCGGATCGTGCCACCTGAGGCCGGTCGCGTCCTCACCGGCGCGGAGCTGGAGGCGATGTCTACGGAGACTCTGCGCGCCACAGTGCGCGAGGTCGACGTCTACGCCCGGACCAGCCCCGAGCACAAGCTCCGTATCGTCGCGGCGTTGCAGTTCCACGGCGAGGTCGTGGCGATGACCGGCGACGGCGTCAACGACGCACCGGCGCTGACTCGGGCGGACGTCGGGATCGCCATGGGCATTAAGGGCACCGAGGCGACGAAGGAAGCGGCGGACATCGTGCTCGCCGACGACAACTTCGCGACCATCGAACGGGCCGTAGAGGAAGGCCGGCGCATCTACGACAACGTGCGACGGTCGTTGCTGTTCCTGTTGCCCACCAACGGCGCGCAGTCGCTCGTCATCCTCGTCGCCGTGCTCTTCGGGCTGAGCCTGCCCCTACAACCCGTCCAAGTGCTCTGGATCAACATGGTCACCTCGGTGACCCTCGGCCTTGCCTTGGCGAACGAGCGAGCCGAGCACGACATCATGATCCGACCGCCACGACAAGCCCAGGAGCCGATCGTCGGGTTCGCCTCACTGGGGCGTATCGCACTCGTGGGCGCGTTGATCGGCAGCGCGACCATGGGGATGTTCTACTACGAGTACGACCGCGGCGCCTCGCTTGCGGAGGCCCAGACCACCGCCGTCACCATGCTGGCCCTCGGCCAGCTCGCCTACCTGTTCAACTGCCGGTTCCTGGACCGTTCCAGCCTGGCCTCGGCGGTGCTACGCGGCAACGCGGCCGTATGGTGGAGCGCCGGCTCCCTGATCGCGCTCCAGTTGTTGTTCTGCTACGTGCCAATTGCCCACACCTGGTTCGGCTCCGCGCCAATCGGCGCGCGTGAGTGGCTAATGACGGCAACCCTGGCACTGGTGATCTTCCTGCTCACTGAGGTGGCTAAGGCGATCAGCCGCGCACGAACCCGAACGGAGCTCTCGGTGCGATCCTCGCACGACATGCCGTCCGCCTAGATGTCAAAAATCTTGATGCAGCCCGCAGCCTCGAGCGCGTCGCGCTGAAGCTGGGCGTCCTGCGCGTTGGTCGATACCCGGGCCAGCTGAGTCACTCCTCAATGATCTCAGAAACTGTCGCAGAACTCGTCTGCGACACGGAGGGTTTTAAGACGCGTTGTGGTGTGGCTTGCGCCGATAAGTGGCGGGGTTCTATCGGTGGTGTGTGGCGGCCAGTCAGCTGACGCCGATGACAAGGGTGCTGGCGGCGGCTTCGATGACGTCGTTGGTGATGGTGTCGAGTTCGTTGATCTTCAGGACGCGCTCGATCTGGGGGAAGAGTCGTTCCAGGAGTCGGAAGTTCCCTCGGGTGATCCGGGCGACGGCGGCGATGGCTTGGGCGTCGGTGAAGTCCTCTGGGTCGAGGGTCTTGGCGAGGGCGCGCCAATGCCGTTGCAGGACGAAGAGCAGTTCGTCCTTGCCCAGGGGCCGGTACTGGTGGGCGAAGCCGACGCGGCTGTAGAACTGGGGGTAGTGGCTGAACTGTTTCTCCAGACCGGGCATGCCGATCAGGATGAGCGCGATGTTGTCGCGGTCGTAGCGGTCGCGCAGCAGTTCCAGTGCGGTGGGGCGGAGGCGTTCGGACTCATCGACGATGATCAGTTCCACGTAGTTCCTGCTGTGGCGCCATCCGCGCGTCTCTGGCGTGACCTGTCCGGCCGGCGCGAGGTGCTGCTCGATGCAGATGTTGGTGCGGGTGATGACCTGGTCGAGTTCATCCTTCAAGGCTCGTGGGGTGGTCAGCACGCTGGGTGTGTAGAGCACGGTGCGGCTCTTGGCCAGCGTGGCGTAGACCTTCGCGTCACTGTCGGAGCGCGGTCCCCAATAGGTCAGCAGGTCTTGGGCCTTGTCCCAGCGGGCGTAGCGGCGCGCGGAGAGCGTCTTGCCCACGCCGGCGGGTCCAAAGCAAAGGCCGATGGTGTGCCCGCGTCGCACGGCGTCGGCGAACTCGGTGAAGCGGCGGTGTTCTTTGGTCACGATGAAGCGCTGACTCACCTCAGGTCCTCTCTGTAGACCTTCAAGTTCCGCCGTGTCGCCGGTGGCGGCGCCTGGGGCGCTGGTGGCGTTTCGGTGATGTGGGTGGCCACGACGGCGATCCGCTCGTTGATGCCCTGCCGCAGAGCCCGGCGCCGGGCGTTGCGGGCTGCCTGGACCTCCTTGAGGCTGACCTTCTGGTCGTGGTGGTCCTGGTTGATGGCCTTACAGATGAACGCCTCGTGGTCGAACACGCGGATCTCGGTGATGTCTCTGGGGTCGTAGCGGATCACGACCGACCGGCCGACACAGCCGGCCAGGGTCGGGGAGACGTAGCGCAGGCCCTGGAAGTGGATGCCATCGCGGCGCACGACCCTGGTCTGGGCGACGGTGAGCAGGAGCCCGTCGAGGTCCTCCAGGCTCTCGGGCATCCGCGGCAACCAGCCCTCAGCGATCCAGGCAGCGCGCGGGGAGGTGCCGAGTTCGCTGTGGGTTCGGTCGTTGTAGGTGATCACGAACTCCTCCATCGCAGCGTCGAGCTCAGCCAGGGACAGCTTCGGCGTTGGCCAGGGGTGACCCTCGGCGATGTACCCAGGTAAACCAGCCAGAAGCTCGGTGTTCACGGTCCCGAAGAACCTCTCCACCTTGCCCCGCCCCTGAGGACGAGCGACGGCAGAGTGGATGAGCCGGATATGCAGGTCAACGGCTGTGCCGGTGAGCTGGTTGCTGATGAAGTCGCTGCCGTGATCGACGTAGAGCACATCGGGCAGGCCACACATCGGCCAGGAGAGGACGGCCTTGTGCCAGATCGCCTGACGCAGCGCCAGCGCAGTGTTCATCGCCGAGGGCGCACCGAGGAACACGGTGTAGCCGCAGATAGCGCGCGAGCAGTCATCGATGATCGTCGTCAGCCACGGCCGGGCGGGCTTGCCGTCGGTGCCCACCACGAGGACATCGAGCAGGGTGTGATCGGCCTGCCACATCGCGTTCGGCCGCTCGGCCTGCCGGCGCAGCGCGATCTCGTACTTGTCCCGGTAGGACGTCGGCCCTTCCAGGGCCAGGGTGACCATGCCCGGATCGAGGTCGGCGATAATCGCGCGCACGACGCCATAAGAGGGCACGGGCCATCCCTGCTCATCGCAGATGGTGCTGACCTTGCGGTGGATGGTGACGATCGCCGGCCGAGGCTTCCTCAACGCCAGCCCTTCGACCAACGACACGAGCTCGGCGGGCAGGCGTGGCCAGGCGCACTCGACCATTCAGGCGACGTAAGCGCACCTCGTCGGTATCAAATCCCGAGAGGAACCGACGATGGCTGGGCTGAGTGACCTCGCAGACGACGAGCGAACCGCGCGGATGGTGCTGTCCATGCTCGTCGAGCCCAACGATCCGGTGACGGGCCGAGTCATGAATGGACTCGGGGCGATGGAGACGCTCCGACTTGCCGAGCGCGACGGCGCCGTGGTGGGTCTCAGCGCCGTCGGCGCGCAGGTCTGGCGCGACCACTTCGACGCACCTGCGGCGAAGGACATCGCTGCCCGTCTCGACCAGGCTCAGCAGTCAGGCATCCAGGTTCTTGTCCCCGGCGACGCCAACTGGCCGGTCGCCCTCAACGACCTTGGCGATCTCGCTCCCTACGTGTTGTGGACGCGCGGCGCCTCATCGTTCCTCGCTCGCCCGTTGCAGGACTTCGTCACGATCACCGGGTCGCGCGCATCCACTTCCTACGGCGACCATGTTGCCCGCGAACTCGCCGCTTCGACGGCCGCGGATGAACGAGTGGTCGTCGCTGGCGGCGCCTACGGGATCGAAGGTGCTGCGCACCAAGCCGCCCTCGCGGCAGGTGGCGACACCATCGCGATCCTCGCCAACGGCGTCGACCGTCCTTACCCTGCTGGCCACTGCGACCTACTCGAACGCGTGGCCGATGTCGGGCTTCTCGTCAGCGAGGTGCCGCCTGGCACAGTTCCGACACGGCATCGGTTCATCGCTCGCGGGCGACTAATGGCGGCGCTCGCGTCTACGACGGTGATCGTCGAGGCAGCAGGCCGGTCAGGCTCGTTGGAGGTGGCGCAGCACGCTTTCGAGCTGGGCCGGAAGGTGGGAGCAGTGCCTGGCCCGGTGACGAGTGCCGCGAGCAAAGGGCCGCATCGGCTCCTGCGGGAGGGCACCGCGTCACTGATCGCCGACAGCGTTGATCTTGCGCGTCTGGTGGAACGCGGCAACGCGCGCCAGGTCTCAGCGCCGCGTACGCAAGTTGATGCGGATCGAGTCCGTCCGGCTACGCCTGAACCAACAGGTCAAGCCCCAGGTAGTGGTGTAGCGCAGTGTCCTTCGATTGTGATGGTTAGGCGCTGAGTTGAAGGACGGTGTCGGCGATCACCTCAGTTCCGGTGTCGGAGACGAGGCAGAGCCGGGATCTAGCGAGGATGTCGAGTCCGAGGTAGCGGCGGCCCTCGGCCCATTCGTCGGTCTGCTCAGCAAGAACAGCCCCGACGAGTCGGATGATCGCGTCGCGGTTTGGGAAGATGCCGACGCTGTCGGTGCGGCGACGGATCTCCCGGTTCAGCCTCTCGTTCGGGTTGTTTGACCAGATCTGTTGCCAAAGCCCCTCGGGGAACTGGGTGAAGGCGAGGATGTCGGCTCTGGCGGCGTCGAGGTGCTCATACGCGTCGGGGAGCTTTCCGTTGACATAGTCCAGGAGACGGTCGCCTTCGCGTTCACGGCCGCGGCGTCGGGCTGGTCGTAGACCGAATGGAGCATCGCCTTCACTGCCGGCCACATGCTCTTCGGCGTCACCGACATGAGGTTCGCGGCGTAGTGCGTGCGGCAACGCTGCCAAGACGCGCCGGGCAGGTTCGCGGCGATCGCTTCCACGAGCCCTTGGTGCGCGTCACTGGTGACGAGGCGAACGCCAGTCAGCCCGCGGGCGACGAGATCAGCGAAGAAACTGTTCCAGGCCGCTCCGGTCTCACTGGTCGCGACCCGCAACCCGAGGACCTCCCGCCGCCCGTCAGCGTTGACGCCAGTGGCGACCAGGACGACGGCATTGATCACCCGGCCGCCCTCGCGGACCTTCATCGTCAGCGCGTCAGCGGCGACGAACGTGAACGGACCCGCGTCGCCAAGTGGCCGGTGACGGAACTGTTCGACGTGCTCGTCGAGCTCGGCGGCCATGCGAGAGACTTGCGACTTCGACAACGAGTGAATGCCGAGGGTCTTGACGAGTTTGTCCATCCGGCGGGTGCTCACTCCGGCGAGGTAGCAGTCGGCCACAACGGTGATCAGCGCGGACTCGGCGCGCTTGCGTCGTTCCATGAGCCACTCTGGGAAATAGGTGCCCTGGCGGAGCTTCGGGATCGCAACATCGATGGTGCCGACGCGGGTGTCGAGGTCGCGGTGCCGGTAGCCGTTGCGCTGCGTGACACGGTCGGGGCTGGGTTTGCCCCATTCGGCACCGACGACGGCGTCTGCGTCGGCGGACAGGAGCGCGTTGATCATGGTTTGCAAGAGATCTCGCATCAGATCTGGCGACGCGTCGCCGAGGGCTTCCGTAAGTACGGTCTGAGGGTCGACAATATGTGGAGCGGTCATCGTAGTGATGTCCTTTCGAGGATTCTGTGGAAGGTTGACTCGAAGGACCACACGGTGACCGCGTCCACGTCAATGACGGGTCGGCCACCAGCGCGGCTACACCACTATACGGGGCACTACTTGTAGATGGCTCGGTGCCGGCAGGCTCTGAACTCACCTTTGAGGTGTTCAAGTCGCCGGTGGCGGGAGACCTCAAACACGATCAAAATGGTGAGCTCACCGACACTGCCTGGACTCAGGCCGAGGTAGACGCGCTGAACGGTGAGGCGGTGTGCACGATGGAGAATCTTGCCGGCCGCACCGAACCAATTGCCGTAACTGCCGGACCTCACAGCGGCGAGCGCTACACCTCTCCCGGAGTCCAAGTAGACAGGGCCGGCACTTATTGGTGGATCGAATCACTGCTCCATCGCGACCCAGAGTCTGGCGCGGAGACGTTGATCATTTCCGGCACTTGCGGGTTGCTGCTTTTGGCGGCAGTTATGGTCGGGGTTGCAGGTGGGGAGTCGCGCGTCGGCCCGAACGCAGCGAGTCAAGAGAGATGCCCAGTGGGCGGGATTGCTTCTACCTGCTGCTTCGAGCAGTGCGGCCACGAAGCACCCCGACGAGGTGCTGCACGTCAGGTCCGTCCCGTTCAATGCGCCAGCTTGCCCAGATTTCAGTTCCAGGCAGAAGCGTTTCCCCATTGTGTGTGACCGGAATCCCTGAGTTCCGCAGCTGATCGCGTTTCTGGGACATGTCGGGGGACGAACGTGCAGGTCAGCGGTTCGCGGGGTGGTGACGCATCCCGAAACGCCTAGTGACACGACTGGGCGTGTTTGGCTGGCTTAGGCGCGTGTTGCCCGGGTAGCGTCTGGTGACATGTTCGTGAGGACGTCGTCGCGGCGGAACAAGGACGGCACCGTGGTGCGGTACCTGCAGCTGGCGCACAACGAGTGGGATCCGGCTGCGAAGAGCGCGCGGATGAAGGTGCTGTACAACTTCGGCCGGGCCGAGGAGCTGGACCGGGCCGCGGTGCAGCGGTTGATCGGGTCGCTGTCCCGGCTGCTCGGCGAGACCTCGAGAGGCAGCCAGGTCGAGGATCAGGCCGGTGGGCTGCCCGGGTTGGGCTTCATCGAGTCCCGGCCGCTGGGCGGGGCCTGGGTGCTGGACGCGTTGTGGACCCGGCTCGGGATCGCCAAGACGATGCGCACCCTGCTGAGCGGGACCCGCCGCGACGCCACCGTTGAGCGGGTGCTGTTCGCGTTGGTCGCCAACCGTGCACTGGCACCGTCCTCGAAGCTGGCCGCCGCGGGCTGGGTCAACCGTGACGTGCACGTTCCTGGCCTGTCCGAGGTCAGCGACGACGCCTGCTACCGGGCGATGGACTGGCTCCTGGCCGTCGAACCAGCCCTGGCCAAGGACGTGTACGCCTCGACCGCGGACCTGCTCAACCTGCAGGTCGACCTGCTGTTCTTCGAGACCACCTCCACCTACTTCGAAACCGAGACCGGCGACGAACCCCTCTGGCGCGACGTCAAGGGCAACCCCGTGGCCACCACCATCGACACCACCGCTGACGGCGACGGCGACGACGACGGCGGCGAGCTGCCGAGCGGTGCGGTCAAGCAGGCCGGGTTCCGCACCTACGGCAAGTCCAAGGACCACCGCGAGGACCTGCCGCAGGTCGTCGTCGGGATGGCCGTGACCCGCGAGGGGATCCCGGTACGGGTGTGGTGCTGGCCGGGCAACACCTCCGACTCGGCGCTGATCCGCCAGGTCAAGGACGACATGCGCGACTGGAACCTGGCCCGGGTGGTGTGGGTCGCCGACCGCGGGTTCACCTCAGCGGAGAACCGCCGCTACCTCCAACGCGCCGGCGGCGGTTACATCCTGGGCGAGAAGCTCCGTTCCGGCTCGGCCGAAGCCACTGCCGCGTTGGGGCGGGCCGGCCGCTACCAAGACGTCGCCGACAACCTGCGCGTCAAGGAAGTACGGATCAGCGAGAGCGAACGGTTCGTCATCTGTCACAACCCCGAGGCCGCCGACCGCGACGCCCTGGTGCGGACGGCACTGCTCGCACGGCTCACCGAGATGATCAAGAACTCCGACAAGCTCACCAAGACCAAGCGGGCCGAGCTGCGTGGGGTGATCTCCACCAAGCCCGGGCTGAACCGCTACCTGCGCGTCACCCCCAGCGGGCTACTCCGCATCGACGCGGACGCGATCGCCGAGGAGGCCAAGCTGGACGGCAAGTACCTGCTGCGCTCCAGCGACCCCCACCTCTCCGCGCAAGACATCGCGCTGGGCTACAAGCAGCTGCTGGAGGTCGAACGCGGCTGGCGCGACATGAAACAGATCCTGGACCTACGCCCGGTCCACCACCGACTCGAGGACCGCATCCGCGCCCACGTCGTCTTGTGCTGGCTCGCGCTGCTGCTGATCCGGATCATCGAGACCACCACCGGCGACACCTGGAACAACCTGCGCGCCGAACTCCAGCGGCTGTACGTGGGCACCTTCACCGGCCCGGCCGGCACCTACCAGCAGAGCACCGACCTCACCAGCGAGCAGGCCAAGATCCTCGCCCAGCTCGACATCACCGCCCCGCCCCGGATCCTGGACCTCGCCACCGCGGGCTGATCCTCCCGCCGGGACAGGGCTAGTGACACGCCGTGTCACCGGCCAAACACGCGTTTCCGCAGGTCAACCCCCACAACCGCGCCCCCAAGCAGTCACTCAGCTGCGGAACTCAGGGAATCACGGCGTGCACACGCTTGTTAGAGAGGTGCCTGGCCAGGGGCTGCGCCATGAGCGCGCCGCCGAGCCCAGTCGCTACGAGCTCGAGTGTTGCCTTGGCGTTTCGTGGCGTCCAAGAAGGGTCTTTCCACTCCTGGGGTTCGGGCCACTCGGCGAAGTGATCCGGGTGTGCGAGGAGCGTCAATAAGGAGAGATCCTCGAGATCAATCTCTCCCAGCTTCGCGAGCTCGTGATCTGCCGGAACCACAAGAGCGATGGTCTCGTTGTAGAGGTGCATCGCGTGCCGGGTGCGCGCTGCCGCCTCGCTTCCCGCGGTAATAGCTCCGGGTGCAACTCGTTCTAGCAATACATCGAACTCTGTGCGGGCGTTCTCAACCTCGTGCAGGTCCACAGGCACGAGTTCCAACGGTTGTTCTCGCACTGCTCGCGCCCAACGCTCGGCCCACTTGCTTGGGGCCACGCCGCGCACGAAGCCGAGCTGCAGCGTCGGCAGCTCCACCCGTTCCGGTTTGGGCGTTGCCTTGGCAGCGGCCTGCTTTTTCGAGGCGGCCCCGGCCTTCTTGCCAGCTGACTGCGGTCGCTTGATCGACCTCAGAGGGCTGCCTTTTGATGCGCCTCGTCGTGGGGCATTACGGTTCAAGGGGCAACCTCCGAGTAAATTTCATGATCGTAGCTGAGTCGGGCCGATGACAGAGCGATGCGGTAGTCGTCCTCCGATACCTGGCACCTGAGCGGTGTGCCCTCTTCAAGGTAGTGGGGAAGGGCGAGACGACTGTGTCCCTGCGGTGGCAGTCCACTCGCCGGCACGACTCGCCACCAGGTGACGGCGTGGCCGTAGTAGGCGAGCACTCGACCGACTGCCCGCGGAGCGTTGGACCCAAGTGCGTGCGCAATGTCACCGTATGTCATGACGCGCCCTGGCGGGATGCGCCTGATGACGTCGAGCACTGCGTCGACGAACTCCGGGCTTGGCATGCGTTAAGCCTACGGCCACAGCAGAGATTCGAATTGCGAGGATCGCGTGATTTTGAGGATCACCAAGCCAATTGGGCGCTGCTGAAGAGTGTGGGCTCGATCTTCGCCGATTAACCGAGTTGTGAGACCCCGAGGAGCGTACCAATGCCATAGGTGGCCGCGACGGCGATGCCGCCGAAGAGCAGCTGGCGGCCCGCGCTCGCGAAGGGGTTGCGGTCAGTGAACTTTGCGGCAGCGAAGCCCGCAGCGAGAAGACCCACTCCGCCGAAGAGGAGCCCCCACCCGAGGGTTCCGAAGCCGATCAGGAACGGAAGGACCGGGATAATCGCACCCACGCTAAAGGAGACAAGAGATGCGATTGCCGCCACCCTCGGCGATTGCTTTTCGTCGGGGCTCAAGCCAAGTTCGTGCGCGAGGTGCACTCTGAGCGCCTGTTCGGTGTTCGCGTGCACCTGTGAAGCGGCATCGCGAGCTGTACTAGGGTGCATGCCGAGCGACTCGAACATGATCGAGAGTTCGGCCTCCTCGCCTTCTGGATTGCGAGTGAGGGCGTCGCGCTCGGTGTCGATCTCAACTTGAAGCTGCTCGTTCTGCGTCCGCACGGAGGTGTATTCGCCAAGCGCCATTGAGATCGCGCCAGAGATGAGGCCCGAGATACCGGTGATCGCGATAATGCCAGGGGAAGCGCCTGCTGCGGCAATACCTGAAATGAGGCCGGTGTTTGAGACGAGGCCGTCCATCGCACCGAACACCGAAGCGCGAAGCCACCCAGACCCGGCGGAGGACGAGTGAGTGTGGTCGTACTCGTGTGGGTTTGCGATGTTGATTTCCTTCACGTGAGGCAACGTTAGCAATCATTCTCGATGCGTGAGAACCCGTTTTTGAAGGTGGTCGGGCCGCGCAAATCGACTGCGTCACGACGAAGATTTCCTCCGTGAATGGCCCAGTTTGTTACTCCGGGCGGGGGCTGCTGAGCTGAACGAGCACGTTGAGGTGCTGTTGGGCGATGACACGAACTCCCACAAGCAGAAGCGCAGAGAACAGGCACAATAGGCCGATCAAGATCAAAAACGTTCCGAGCATGGCTTGAAAGGGGGCTCCGGAGAAGAAATCACGGCTTGAGGTGCCCATGAAGATCATCCAGCCGAGAATCAAGAGGATCGGCGTGAGCGTAAAGAAGATTGCGGCGATACCGGGCAGGCCGATCCTCGGAGAAACTGAGCCGGATGCGTTCTGTGGTTGTGAATCGGTCATGGTTGAAGCTTATTCGGGAGGCCTGATGAGTGCCATGCCGTCTGGCTACGACTCCTTAGCTACAGTGCTGTCAGACGAGACGCTGAAATTGCTCCCCGCGAGCAAGGCTTCTAGTGCGGCCCGATGTTTTTCGTACGCGGTGCGACCTTGCTTGGTGATTCGAAATGTGGTCGTGCCGCCTCGCCCGCGGCCCGCCTTGGCGACCGTGATGTAGCTGGCCTCAGTCAGAGCAGTGGCCTGCTTGGAGAGGTCGGAATCGCTGACCCCCAATGCATCGCGCACAAACCCGAAATCTGCGTCTTGAGCGTGGGCAAGCAGTGCCATAAGCGCGAGCCGTTTGGGCGCGTGAATGACCGGGTCGAGGTCGGAAATCATGCCAGTCGAACCCGTACACGATCGGCAGCCCGCTCGTAGGCGATGCCGAACCAGGTCAGCCCACCCAGGCATGCCACGAAACTTACCGGAATGCTTACCCAGAGTGAACTCGTGACGGCCAGCGCGAAGACGCCTGCTATGAGTATGATCGTGCCGAGTAAGTACCAGTTGAAAACTCGGCGGATTTCTTGGGGAGCCTTGCCCTTTGGGGTGACGCCGCGGCGTTTTCTTTGGTCGAGGATCACGACAAGTGCAATGAGCACGATCGTAAGGGTCGGGATAGACCCCAAAGGGGTGCGCTCGGAAAACAATCCCTGCGTTTGCGTCACGAGCAGCACGAGGGCTGGACCCGTGAGGCTGATCAGGAGAGTGTGCCACCAGGGGGACCTGGGGAGAGCGATATGGGGCGCGGCGGCTGCCCGCTCGGCCTCGCGGAGCTGTTGTTGAATCTCATTACTTTCCATGTTGGAAAGATTAAGCTATCACTTTCCAGTCTGTCAAGTGATCGATTCTGTGGATCACTTCCTGCCTGCGCGCGAGTCTGCGGCGGATTTCAAGATCTACGGGTGAGGCGTCTCTCGGAGTACCCGGTATCGAATGCAAATGAAATCGCGATTGCGAGCGTGGTCAATGATTTCGAGTTGCAGATTTCGCGGAAGGAGAGGCTGGCCGGAACCAAGTGTTACCGGCGCGAACTGTACCCAGACTTCGTCGAGTAGCTCAGCATCTGCGAACTGGCCAGCAAGGTCGCCACCGCCCACCACCCAAATATCTTTTCCCTGCGCAGCTAGGACGGCCTCTGCGTGAGCCTGCGTCACTGAACCCTGAACAAAGCGGATATCTGCGCCTTCTGGAACGGGCAGGTCGCGATGAGTGAATACCCAGACCGGCTGCTCGTAGCCCCACTCATCTTGGTTGCTCAGTAGCCACTCATACTAGGAAGCACCCATGAAGAGAGCGCCAATTCCTTTCACGAACTCTGGGTATGCCATGGGGCCTTCGAAATCGAAGTCCTGCTTGAACAGCCACTCAAGGGAATGCTCGGGGGTGGCGATGAACCCGTCGAGGCTTGAAGCAGTATAGAAGTGGGTGGTCATGGGAGCGCACCTTTCTTGCGATGTTCTGGAAATCAGGGTCAGAGTTCTGCATCATTGAGCGCAAGCCGCAAGTTATATGGATTCCTCGTCCCTTCGATGCCAGGCAAACCAGGCGACCACACAGAAGGCTGCGAGCATGACGAGGTCAGCGATGAACGCAACTGGGACAGATCGAGATATCCGCGCAACCGGGAACGCAGCCGCCGCAAATACCAACAACACAGCGCTCCAGCGGGGCGTGAGCCCGGTCCACCAATGCATTGCGCCCAAGGACAAAAGCGCGACCGGAAAGAGCGGTCCGGCCAGAATCAGCACAATAGCCACCGGGAGTGGGTAGATGTCGAAAGTAGCTAGCGAGCGAAACTCGGTGATACCGAACACACTCTCAAACACGCCTTGCAGCCCGAACGCGACGGTGCCGAACATGCCGATCAGCACCAGAAGCATCCATAGCCCCGACAGAAGGGGAAACCGGGGGCGGAGGGCGTTGTATTCCCCAATGAGTCCGTACACCCAGGGCACGGCGGCTATGGCAATGAGAAGCCCGCCGGTCACTCCATAGTGTCCGTCGATCCAGAAGAGCGGTGACAGGGCGAACAGCAAGGGTCCGATAATCAGACCAAGGCTTTCCAAACGGCGTACCACCATGCCCAAAGAGTAACACGGCTCTTCCCAATCGAGGGTGGGTGGGCGACGGCGCGGGCTGAGCGTTGAGGAGCCTTGTCGCCGCGAGGATGTGGGTGTCGAATCCCATCCAGCAACAACAAGGCCCATGTCTGACGCTACCTCAACGACGCCCGCCTGCCCGCCGGTCACCAGCCCGGATCTGACCACCTTCGCTCGGGTTGACGCCCTCGGGCTGCGGGTCGACGCCCAGCAGATCTGGCCGGACAAGGCGATCCTGTTCTGCTCGCTCGTCACCGTCGATGACCGATGTCCCCGCTGCGGCGCTGGGGGCCGGGTGCACGACCAGGTGCTACGCCGGTTCACCCACCTGCCCGTGGGCCGACGGCCGACGTGGCTGTCGGTCCGGGTGCCCCGGTTCCGCTGCGATGGGTGTGGGCGGGTGTGGCGGCATTCGCTGAAGACGGTGGCCCGACCGCGGTCGAAGCTGACCAGGGCCGCGGACTGGTGGGCCCTGTGCCAAGTCGTGCTCGATCACACCCCGATCAGCGGTGTCGCCGCCGTGCTGGGCATCAGCTGGGACACCGCCCACATGGCCGTGACCGACGTCGGGACCCAGCTCCTCATCGACCACCCGGGACGGCTCGACGGCGTCGAGGTCGTCGGCGTCGACGAGCACGCTTGGCGACACACCCGCAAGGGCGACAAGTACGTGACCGTGATCATCGACCTCACCCCGATCCGGGACGACACCGGCCCCGCCCGGCTGCTGGACCTGGTCGAGGGTCGCTCGAAGAAGGCGTTCAAGACCTGGCTCGACGCTCAGACCGACCAGTTCCGGGCCCGGGTCGCCATCGTGGCGATGGACGGCTTCACCGGCTTCAAGACCGCCGCCGCCGAAGCCGTCCCCGACGCCACCGCCGTGATGGACCCCTTCCACGTGGTCGCGTTGGCGGGCGACAAGCTGAACGCCACCCGACAACGCGTCCAACGTGAACTCACCGGCGGCCGCGGCCGAGCCGATGATCCGCTCTACAAGGCCCGACGTACCCTGCGCACCGGCCGGGCTCTACTCACCGACAAGCAGAAGGCCCGCCTGTCAGCACTGTGGGCCATCGATGAAGCAGTCCCCCTCGAGGTCACCTGGCTGACCTACCAAGACATCATCGACGCCTACCGACACCCCGACGCCGACGTCGGGAAGAAGCTGCTCACCTCGGTGATCGACCGGATCAAGACCGCTGTCCCGGCCGGGCTGGAAGAGCTCGCCCAACTCGGCAGGACACTCGAAAAGCGACGCGACGACATCCTGGCGTGGTTCGACCACCCCGGCTCCAGCAACGGACCCACCGAAGCCATCAACGGCCGGCTCGAACACCTCCGCGGCATCGCGCTCGGCTTCCGCAACCTCGTCAACTACCGGCTCAGATCACTCCTCGAAGCAGGCGGATTCCGACCCCTCATCCACTCTCTTTCGTGAAGAGCCAGTAACACTGCCAAAGCTCTGGCGCTTAGCCGTTATTGAGTGCCGCAGAAGCCGGCCCCTGCAGCGGAACTGCTGGTGCGACGGCTTTTCCTTGCTGGAGCCAAGGATGCTCGTTGGTACGATTGCACGATGAGAATCCAGCCGATTGATCTCGTGGATGTCCTCGTCTACCTCGTGGTTCTGGGCGCGTTCACCCAGCTGTTCCCAGAGGTGATTTCCGAATCTTTTCTCCTCGCCCTTTTGACCGCGATCCTCCTCAAAGCCGTTCTTGAAATCGTGCTGGGGGTGAAGAGCAAAGTCATCGAAAGAATTCGCAGCGCGAAGAATATTGCGGCACGTGTCGTCAGCGTATGCACGCTTTTGCTCGTGCTTCCAGGTAGCAAATTCTTGGTGCTTGAACTCGTTGCGCTGCTCTTCGGCGATTCGGTGAGCCTCGGCGGGTTCTTCCAGGTGACGGCGTTGATTATCGTCCTCATGCTCGCCCGAGGTGGCGTGCGGCGAGTTTTCAAGCAGACTGACACCGTGCCAGATCAATCCTGAACAGAGCGATCTGGCACGGTGTCAGAATCGTGGTGGGGGTTTCGGCGAGGTATCCCTTGCAGTTGGAGCAGGGATCGTCGCAAGAGCCTAGTGCTCTAAAAAAGAGGGCCAGAGAGAATCAAACTAGTGCCGCGCTGAATGATCGTTAGCCGCATGTCGCGTTCGAAGTTATAGTGAGCGGCATGCACAGGTTCATTGCGCGAGTGATCTCACTTTTTGCCCTCGTAATTGCGTCGATGCTTCTTGTGGCCGGCTGCTCACCTGTGGAGACCGCCTGCCCAGCGATTGGATATTCCAGTACGTTGAGTATTCAACTCATTGGCGACTCAAGTCAGGTATCCGAACACGGTCGTTGTAGCAACGCTGCGACGGCGGAATGGGCGGAAGTGTGCTCAGCGGCTGCTGCTCGTGAGTTCACGCGTAGACACTTCAGCGTCTACCTCGCGCTCGGCACGCTTCCGGGCCTGGCGTTCCCTGGCGCGTGCCCTCACGAGCAGCGCCACGCTCACCGGGCCGATGATGACCATCTTGAGAGCGTTCCAGATACAGACCAGGACCACGAGGTGGAGCCATCCGGGGCCGCCGGACTCGATGAGAGTAGTGCACCAGGCAGCGACGCCCAGGTACGGAGCGGCCAGCAGCATCGCTGGCACGCCCCACTTCAGCCCGTTCCTCGTTCGGATCAGGTCGAGAAGGACGTTGCTCGGCATGTAACGACGTAGGAAGTAGCGGACCTCCGTGCTGACTGTCCACAGTAGGCGGATCATGATGGGCTCCTCTCAACACGCACGTATGTTGTCGAGACGGTGCGTGGAGAGTGACCCGAAGGTCTGCCGCGAGCGGCCCAAAGGTAAGGAGAAATCCGCCTCGCTTCAAGGCTACGTCGAGGCGGGGACATTTGGAAGGGTCAGATGCTGCGTCCTGTCTGAGGTTGCTCCCGCCTGGCGGTGTTGAGCCCAGCCTCCGGCGAAGCGCTCTGGGCAGTGAGAAGGAGCATCCTGTCGAGTGCTGCTCGCGCCCTCGCGGCGTCGATCTTCTGCGCGGCCGACTCGGCCGGGGCACCAAGGGGTGCATCGTCGGTGATGCGGTACCGGTTCCGGTAAGCGGCAACGACTCGTGCAGCCCTGCGCCAGGTCGCAGCTCGGCGTCGCTCATTTGGTGGCGTTCCGAGTGCCCTTGTCCACGAGACGCCTTCGGCAAGCGCGGTGTCGAGCATGGCGTCGGCGCGGGCTTCGATCAGCGTCTCCCGCTCGTCGAGAGCGGCTCGCATTTCGGCGTCCACCACCCCGGCAGCGTGCGGGATGAGCCCCACGATGAGGCGCGGCGACTTCCGGGTTCGTCCTGATCCTGCGGGCCGAGCGGTCGCTCGCTCGACCCGGTAGTGGAGGACGGCGGCGATGTCATCGGCGTCGCCGAATCCGCGCGCTGCGACGAGGCGCGGCAAGAGCGCATCAATGTTGTGGTGGTTGGCCTCGGCGTGGCGAAGTTCAGCCGCGAGCGGGCCGAACGCGTCGGACTCGATGGCGCTCTCGGCCTGTTCGTCGGTGAGTCCGGAGCCGCGGATGAGGGTGGCCCAGCGGTCGCGCTGGGCCGCGGCGGCGATGGTCTCGTACTCGGCGGCAAGCTGGGCGATCGAACCCCACTGCTCCTGCTCGGCAACGATGGTCTCGTGCGCCGACAGTTCGGCCCCGGAGTGCTGCAGGACGCCGTAGAGCACGCTGCGCGCGGTCGCGTTGGGGTCATCGCCGGGGTGCGGCTCTGCATGGTCGTCGGCGCGTTCAAGGGTGACGTAGGCGCGGTTGGAATGCCGGCCTCGGGTCATCGCGACGTAGAAGGTCTCTCTGGTCGAGGTCGGTTCGACCAGCACATGCGCGGTGTCGGTCGTGACGCCTTGCGCGCGGAATGCGGTCACTGCGTAGCCGAGATCGACGCTCTCCGAGACATACGAAGCTGGCAGGACGATACTGCCGCCGAACCTTCGCCCACGCCTCCGCACCGCGATAGTCCCGTCCCGACGGACAGCGGTGCCGACCCCGTGGTCGCGCGCAATGGTGAGAGTCCCGTCGTCACCGACGGCAGTGATGGTCCAGACATCGCCGTTGCGCACCCAGTCCCGTCCGGTCACGGTGCGGAGGTTCCGGCTGTTGAGCCGAGTGATGATCGTGTCGCCGACCCCGGCGGCGGTGCCGTCGCGCAGTTCGACTTCGCGGTCGGGGTTCAGCGTCTTGTTGTGGATCAGGTCGGCGCGGGCGCGTCGGTTGAGCTCGGTCACGTCTTCGTGGGTCTCGGCGATCAGCACCGAGACGAGCCCTTTGTCGCGGTCGTCGCGCCAGGCGTTGTAGGCGGCATCGGTCATAGCCTCGGCGTCGCCGCCGGTGATGCGCTGATGGGCGAGGTAGGTGTCGATGGCCTGGGCGCGTCCGTGGCGCAGCTCGAGTGAGGCGGTCTTCTCCCAAGCATGAGTGAAGCGGTGAACGTCGACCAGCTCGGGAGTGTCGTCGCGGTCGTTCGCGATCATCGCGAACGCGCCGCCGGCGTCCACGGATTGCAGCTGGGCATAGTCACCGACCAGCAGCACCTTCGCGCCAGTGTTCTGGGCGAGGTGGGTGATGCGGTCCAGCGACAGGGTGCCCGCAAGCGAGGCCTCGTCGATGATGACGAGCTGACCCTCCTCGAAGGTGGTGCCGTGCAGGAGATGGTTCTGCCACCACTTCGCGGTGTTCTCGGTCGCTATCCCCAGATCGTCGGCGAGCACCTGTGCGGCGACCGCTGATGGTGCGAGGCCGACGACGGAACCGAGACCGTGCTCGGCCTCCCACGCACGGCGGAGTGCGTTCATGGCGGTGGTCTTGCCCGCTCCCGCTGGGCCGACGAGCACGTCGAGCATCCGTCCCGACACTGCGATGCGTATCAGAGCGTCGGCTTGGTCGTCGCCGAGCATCCGCCCTTCAGGGTCGGCGCGACGCGTGATCTTCTCGACCGTCGCGAGCGCAACTGTCGGCCCGGCCAGGTTGCTGGCGCGTTCGAGCAGCCTGTCTTCGGCCGCGAGCTGCGTCTCTGAGGTGAACACGGTCGAACTCTTCGGGCGGAACACCGAGGTGCCGTCAGGTCGGCGGAACACAACCGGTGACGTGGCGAGTTCAGGAGGCGTCAGCCGGAGGGAGACCCGTTCGGCGGCGTCGGCGACCATTGCGACGATGGCTTCTCGGTCTTGCATGGTCGCGAACCGCCAGCCCATCGTCTGCCTGGATGCCTCGGCCATGAGGTTCCATCGTCGCCAGGTCGAGCGCTTCTCACCGACAACCTCCACGACCGAGCGCCCGATCTCGCCGATCACGTCGAGCGGCACGTCGTCGGCGCGAAGCAGCAACGGCCTGTCGTTGTCGGTCACCTCGCGCGCCCACATCGTCGCGTCCCGGCCCAGCGTCTTCGTAGCGCGGTCGCGCCACTCGGCGGTCAGGTCGGCCAGGGACCGGACCTGCTTCTCCGGCCGAGTCGTCAGGGTCGCTTGGGCGCGGAGTTTGAGGATCGTCGCGTTCGAGGGTTGGCGGCCGTGCTGGGCGACGTACTCGGCGATGAGGCGATCCTTCTCGATGTCGATGTGACGGGCGCGGGTGGAGAACTCCGCGACCAGTTCCTCGGGAATCTCGGTGATCGCCCACGCCGGGTTCCTGTCGCGGCCCATCTCGCGTGCCTCCCATCTCACGCTGAACGTGCGCGTCATGTGATCCGCGAACACGGCTTCGTGCAGCTCAGAGAGCGCGACGACGGCGGCGTGCATCGGCCTGCCGTCGAGTGAGCGCCACTTGCCGTCGAAGGCGGTCTTGGCCTTGTTGCTGATGACCACGTGCGTATGTAGGTGGGGGTCGCCGGCACGGGAGTCGAAGTGATCGAAAGCGGTCGCGATCAGCCCGGTGACATCGACCTGCGCAACCGCACCGTCCCCGGCGGTTGCGCCGGTGCGGGTGGCTGCAACCTCGCGTTCCATGAACGCAACCACCTCCGCAATCGCTCGATGATGCGCCTCACCGATCAGCGCCTGCACCCCTGCGTCAGCGACCGCCCACAACACACTCGCGGACTTCGGGATCGAGAAGGTGAAGTCGAACCCAGCCACCGCACGCCGTGCGCTCCGGGCAGTCTCCTCGGCCACGATCTGCGCGACAGCCTCACCTTTGGCACCAGGTGTCATGGTCGGTTCGAGGCCGGCGATCCGCGCCTCGATCCGCTTCGCCTCGCTCTTGTAGATCGGGAAGGCCCGACCGAGAGGTTGGTCGGTGATCGGATCATGGCCAGCACCCATCAAGAGTTGGAGTTGGTGCTCTGAGACTCGGTCGCCCACCTGAATCTCGCCCTTGCCGAGGGCCGCCACGCCCGTGCCGAGCCAGCGGCCAAGAGGAGTGCCTTCCTCCATGTAGTAGCGAGTGAGCGGCGTCGAGAGGGACCTGTTGCCGTCGGCTGCCGCGACGGTCCTGAGCAGGTACTTGTAGCCGTCGCCCGCCGACATCACACGCATCGAAACAGTCATGCTCACCTCCGCTCCTGCCGGGCAGGTGAGCACCCGCACCCGGCGTGCTCTGCCTCCGTAATGCCTGGCTCAACCTCGATCTGCAAGACGCGTGTGGCCTCAGGAAGAGGTCGGAGCAAACGCCTGAGGACGAGGCGTCGGTGACGGTGCCAGCGGGTTCTGGGCGGGGTGGCTCCGGTCGGCGTGGACGGTCATCGGATGCGTGTCGGAGTCGTGCACCTGACAGGTGACCAGCTCGGCATCGGTTCACGACGAGGCACCGGATGTCGGGGACGACTGTCAGCCGGAGCGCTCTTCATGCACGAACTCAACGCAAACAGCGATCTCAACTCAGGATCGGGTCGCTGTTCAGCGGCTACGGCGGCCTCGACCTCGCCGTCGAGCACGTCTTCAACGCCAGAACGGTGTGGTTCTCTGAACTCAACGAGCCCGTCGCCCGCGTCTTCGCCAGGCACTGGCCCGACGCCCCGAACCTGGGCGACATCACGACCATCGACTGGAGCCTGGTCGAGCCCGTGGACATTCTCATCGGTGGGTTTCCATGCCAGGACGTGTCCACGGTCGGCAAGCGCGCCGGCCTCGCGCCAGGGACGCGCTCGGGACTGTGGGCACACATGGCCGAAGCGATCGACGCGCTTCAACCTGAATGGGTCGTCATCGAGAACGTCCGCGGGCTGCTGTCCTCACCCGCCACGCGGCACGCCACAAAAGGAGACGACCATGAACAACGCAACCCCGGCGATGCAACCCCAGACGACGCAACCCTTCGCGGCCTGGAACCGACCCGTGGCATCTGGGAGACAACGCAGCTCGACCTCTACGGGCTATGGGCGCCGTTCTCGGGGATATGGCCGACCTGCGGCTGGATGCGAGATGGATCGGCCTACCGGCTTCCCTTGTCGGCGCTCCTCACCAACGCTTCCGCATCTTCGCCCTCGCCCGGCGCACTGTTCCGCACCCCGCTCGCGAGCGACTCATCACGCGGCGGGGAAACCCTCGACCAGGTTCGAGCCCGGCGAGGGACGATCGCACTGTCCCACCACCAGATCATCGACTTCGCACTTCACGGACCGGCTGGCTCGCCGAGCAGGCGAGCCGAATCGGAGACGCTGTGGTCGCTGATCGACGGACTGTTCGACGCTGGGGACGCTACGCTGACGCCATCGCCCGTTGGGAACACATCACCGGACGACCCGCGCCAGCACCAACCCTCCTGAACGATGCCAACGGCCCACGTCCAGCACCCGCATTCGTGGAGTGGCTGATGGGCTTACCGGCGGGCTGGGCCACTGGCACCGACGACCTCACCCCGAACCAGCAGATCACCGCGCTTGGGAACGGAGTCCTGCCACTACAGGCTGCGCAGGCACTCGATCTTCTGGGCGCCCGCTCAGGTTCCGTCCGAAGCCTTCATGGTCGGTGAGCGGCCAAGTAGCGCTTGGTACTTCTCGGCAGTATCGACCGCTCCGACTATCCGGTCGACGAGTTTCGGCCGGTATACGAACTGCTTGAACGCGGGTGAGTAGACGCAGTAGCCGTCTGACTTCGGCAACTGTTCCTTGTCACCGCTCTTGGCCGGGCCGATCTGCCATGCCTTCCGGATGGCGGTGAAGTCGTTGACCCCGAACTTGAACGGAATGCGCTTCTCCACCGCAGCCGCAGCCGCCTTGGGCAGCATCTCATCGCCGTGCACTGCTTCGCGGTACTTCTCGGCAACGATCACACTGCCTTCTTGTCCGAGGAGCGCCTGAAGTTCCTCCTCGCTGAGGTCTTCTTGTCGCACGAAGTTGAGCGCGAGGTCCGCCTCCGTCTTCGGTCCCTTCATCGGAAGCAGCAGGAGGCGGTAGGCGAATCGCTCGTCACTGCGCACCTCGTCAGGTAGGCCGACTTGGAACTCAGTGATGAAGCTTGAGACGGCCGCCGGCAGTCCGCGCCGGAGATTGCGTTGCTCCTCGTACCTCGAAGGGCTGAGCGACTGCACGAAGACTGGGAACTTCAGCTCTGAACCCAGCGTCTCGCGGGAGCCGAACCGGCGCACAAGTTCTGCCTCGAAGTTGATGATGCAAGCGTGCGCTTCGGCTGCGGTCGCCACCAGTACAGAATCCTGGAAGCGGTGTTCGACGTGGTTTCGCAGTCCGACAAAGAACTCGACGTTTGCTCTGATCGGGTCGTTGTCCTTGAACTCGTGCTTCAGGCACTGGCTCAGGTCCCAGGTCTTCTTGGAGCCATCCGGGTTTCGCTTGAAGATGCGTCGACCGCCCGATTCGCGGTAGAAAATCTCGGCCTTGCGGCGCATGCGGTCAGCGTGAAGTAGGTTCTGCCACGCGAGGTGGATGTGGACGATGAAGTCACTGAAGCTGCGTCGATCACCGGGACGGTTGTAGAAGTCGATCGCGACAAGCGCCTGTCGCCGGGCCTCGTCAAGCGTGTGCCTCCATGCAGGTGGGCGTGCCATCTCGATCAGACCTCCTCGGCTGTGGGCGAGGCCGGCGTAAGGAAGTCGCGAAGCAGTCTCAGTCGCTCAAGAATCTCGTCGTAGGTCACGATCGTCACGCTGCGGGAGTTCGCGCGATACAACTCGAACGACTTCTGTCTTGCAGGATCGCTGGCCGATGGTGTCCGTCCGGCAACCACGAAGCAGGAGACCGCGTAGGACTCCAAGTCCCATTGACGCGAGCTTTCCTTCAGGCCGGTGAGGTTCTTCGTCAGGTTGTACGCCTGATCGAGTACCTGGGAGACTGCGCCGTTGAGCTCCTTCGATGGACCGAATACACCCTGCCGGTACTCACGCGCTTCCAGCAGCTGCGTGGCCGGCTTCTTGATCTCCACCAGAGCAACGTTGTTCGTGAGCGAGTTCTTGAACAGGTAGTCAGCGATCTTGTCGCCGCTTCCAGAGAGTCCCCGACCGCCTACGTTCGCTCCAGAACGCACACTTACCATTGGGGCCCCGAAGACCTGTTGCAGCGCAAAGGCGTTGTCATCGAAGAAGGCTTGCCAGTACGGTTCGGCCTTGCCCTGTTCCAAGGCCTCTGCGTACGCCTCGATGAGGCGGTCAAGGCTGACGAGCTCGATGTCTCGCTTGAGCTGCTGAAACTTCTGGGGTGATCCAGCTGCTATCGCTGCCGACTCGGACGCAACCGCTTCGACCAAAGCATCACGTTCAACGCTACTGAGTTCTTCGATCCCGTCGGCGGCCTTCGCGATCACGCGCGAGTCCGGGTGTCGCCCAAGCGAGAAGTCCGCGCTGGCGAGACCAAGCGTCGCGGCGAGGTTGTTGTGTACGAATACGTCCTTCACTCGACCCGCCGCACGATTTCCCCGGTCATTGATCCGACCGATCTCGGCCCAGATCGCAGCGAACCGCGATAGGCCGAGGTGGAACCCTGTCCCGTTGATTGCGGCGCTGTTGCCGTCAGTGAAGATGATCTCTGTGCAGGGAGTGTTGGTCTCGATCAACCGAATCAGCCGGTTGCAGTCCTTGAGCAGCCCGAGGCCGTAGGCGAAGTCCTTGACGAATCCGGGCGGTAGCGTCTCAAAGATTGACTCCAAGTCGGAGCCCTCGAAATACTCATCCAGCAACGACGTTTCCAGGGAAAGCGTCTGCACCTGCTCGTACTTCGGGCCAAGGTACTCGCTGTGGTTTGAGAGTGTGTTGATGGGGTGAATCTTCAGGATGCCCGTTGCAGCGTCGAGCTCCACGAGCTTCACACCTTCAGCCAAGCGCCGGTGTGCCGACGACTCTTCATGTGGTAGCTCGGTCGGAACGAAGAAGGCCTCAACTCGACCACCTTCGTCCACCGTGCGGACATCGAGGCGACCGATGTTCGTCTGATCGTTTCCGAATCGAGCCACCGCTACCCTCAGCTCTTCTCGAAGCCGGAGCTGGGGTCGAACTTGAGGACGCGGGCGTTCTCGCCGATCGTGCGGACCTCGGACTCATCGAAGCCCCCGGGCTTGGTTGCCTGAATGTCGATGGTGATGTCGAGTCGCGCGCCTGCACCGGCGAGTCGGTCGATCACCTCGCGGGTCACGTTGCCGATGTCGCGGGCGTAACGGTCGGAGTCGATCTTCACCGATCCGAAGAACCGGGCAAGGACTGCCTCCAGTGCAGACTCGGCCTCGGACGGCTCATCGCCCTCGGCAGACGAACTACCCGTCCACACGAAGTCAACCGGCCCGACGGGAGCGGAGTCGCCGTCGGTTGTGGAGGCGTTCATCGCAGCCTCACGTATAGCTGCGATCCGGTCGGCATCGGCCTGCTTCTGGGCGCGCTCGGTCTCGATGAGCAGTGTGCTGTCGGTGACCTGAATCCTGGTGTTGGGGTTCGGCGCCACGAGCAGGCTACGGTAGCGGCCAGCATCTTTCCCCGAAGCGATGGCAAAGCGCTCGTTGTCGACGAGCACTGCCGAGAGCGACTGTTCGATGGCACTGTCGAGCACCTCGCGTCGGACGAGACGGGGCAGATACGTGTAGCGGGTGAAGTAACCCCACAACTCACCGACGGTGATCTCACCGGAGTCGCGCCACAGAGCACCGAGCTCGTTGTGCAGCGTTGAGCCGAGAATCGGCGCACCGAAGTCGGTGACGAGCTGATCCTCCCGACCAAGCTTGGCGCTGACACGCTCAGCCAGCGAGCGCCCGCCGGAGTCGGGCACTCTGTCGGCGACGAGCTCGAACGGCTTGGTCGGGTCGAACTGCTCAGGGTAGACCGCCCACACGAAAGTGTCGCGGATGCGGTCGGAGACGGTCTGATCGAGCCGAGAGACCCAGTCGTCAGTCTGCTTGCGCTGCTGTGCCGACAGGTTGAGGCTGTCGCTGGTGGCCTGAACGCGCTTCCAGCCGAGGTAGCTGCGGGTCGCGGCTTCGAGGCTCTCCAGCTCGCTCTTGTCGGCCATCAGGAAGATCAGCGTGTTGCGGTGGATGCGCTGGCTCGCGCCCTTGCTCTCGATAGCGTCACGGACCCAGGCGTGCGCAGCCGAGTCGGCTCCGTCCTGCTTGCGTCGGGCGTGACGCGGGTGTCCGATGACCAGGCGCGTGTTTTCAAGGTCCGGGATGTCGGCCGAGGACGACGGCGCGATGTGCACCCGATCGAATACGCCGCGGACCCGTTCTTCTCCTTGAAGGCGGCGGGTGATCTCGTTCCACACCGTCTCGACATCCTCGCGGAGACGTTCGGCGTAGTCGTTCGCGGTCTTGGTGACCGAGGGTTGGGTGTCGAACCAGTAGTGGCCCTGCTCCTCGTAGAAGTAGGTCGAGCGCTGCGCGAGAAGCTCGACGGAGCTGCCGAAGTTCCCGAGCGTGTCACCAGGGACTGCAGTGCCGAGCCAGAGGTACTGCTTGTCGAGTCCCTTCCGGCTGCTCTTGATCCTGGGGGCCGCGCCCATGAAGATCGTGCGTGCGATGCGCTGGGTGACGAACCGCTGGCCGAGGTTCGGTCGGTCGAGGTCGATCTGCTGCGCGGTCGATCCGGGGCCGTCGATGTCAGAGTCGATGATCGGCTTCCACTGGTCTTCGAGGTACTGCGTCAGGTCCGTGTTCACCGTCGTCGCATCCAGCGGCACATTGCCGGGCAGGATCAATGGCGACGTGTCGTTGGATGCCCACAGCTCGTGCACGATCGACGAGACGAGCTTCAGCACGCCGCGGGTGCGCTGGAACCGCTCCAGCGTCGACCAGTCCTCATACAGGCGATCGAGCAACTCGGGGTGCAGCGGGTAGGAGGCGCGGATGCGCTTCTCGTACTCGTCGTTCGGCGACGCTGCATCGCGAGGGAACAGCGCGGTGTTGTTCCGGTAGAGATTCGTGAAGCTGCGCGCCACTGCCGAGATGGTCGTGAGTCCTTCGGCGTTCGGCGCCTGGAACAGCCGGCGGCGCACGATCTCGAACGACTCGTCCTTGCTGGATGGCCGCCACTGGTCCGCGACGCGGCGGATCACGTTCTGGAGGCGTTCGAGCGCGAGCTGGCCGTTCGCGCCACCGATCTCGATGTCGCTGCCACGTCCTTCGGTGCCCGTGTCGGATGCCGGGATCGACACGACGAGCATCACGCCCGGAACGGAACGCACGATCTCTGTCAGGGACTGGGCGAAGGTGAACTGCGTCTCGAACGAACCGGACGGGAGTTCCTTGTCCGTGACGAGCTGGCGCGCGTAGGCGACCCATTCGTCGATCAGGATCAGCGAGGGCGAGTAGCGCACGATCAGGGTGCGCAGTGCCTCACCGGGGTTGGTGCCGGCACGGTCGTCCTCGGCGATCAGGTCGTAGGCTTCACGCCCGCCGAGCTGCCAGGCCAGTTCACCCCAAAGCGTGCGAACCTCGGTGCCGTCATCCTTGATGATCGGCGAGCCGGCCTTCAGGTAGGTGCCGACGAGGGCGACCCGTCGGACATCGAGCGCGCCGAGGTCGGGGTTGCCGTTCGCGGCGATGAGTTCCTGGAGTTCCTGAGGGAAGTCCTTGACCGGAGTGCCGCTGAACAGGTGGTACAGCGCCAGCATCGAGTGGGTCTTGCCGCCGCCGAAGTTGGTCTGAAGGTTCACCACTGGGCTGGCGCCTGCCTCGCCGTTCAGGCGGCGAAGTGCGCGCGACAGCAGGTCACGCAAGCCCTCGGTGAGATAGGTGCGAGTGAAGAACTCGACCGGATCCCCGTACTCGGGGCTCGTCGCCTGCCCGGTGTGCACCAGGTGCAGGTCGGCCGCGAACTCCGACGCGGTGAACGCACCGCGCGCCACGTCATCGTGCGGCCGGATCACCTCGCGCCACGGACGCAGCCCGGAGCCAGGTTCGAGCGACACCTTCGTGCGCTTGACCTGCTTCCGGGTCTGGTCTTCAAACACTGTGCGCTGCAGATCGACGCGCAGTTTCCGCACGTCCTCGGCGGAATCGACCGCGCCGACCGCGTGCAGCAGACGCTCAATCGTGTCCAGCGCCCGCGACGCATCGTCAGAGCTGAAGGGCTCGTTGTGTGCCCAGAGGTTCCGGGTCTCTCGAAGCTCGGACGCGAAGCCCTGCTGCGCACGGGAGAGCACGTCCTTGAAGTGATAGCCCTGCTCGGTGATGGCGCGAAGCTGTACCTGCACGTCATGCTTCGTATATGTGCGCGGAGGACCGCCCCGACGCTGGGCGTCGTCCTTCGCCCACGCGGCCGGCCAGTCCGGAGTCTTATAGGCCCGCGTCATCACCTCATCGACCTCATCCAGGAGCCCCTCGGAGAGCAGGTCGAACGCCTTGCCCACTCGATCTCGGTTGTTCATCGCCATCGTTGTCTCCTAGAACCCACTACTTGCTGCCGACGAGGCCCTGTTCAGAGCCTGCCAATCCCTACTCATCAATGTCTTCTTCCGCCGCTGCGGTCAGCTGCCTGCGGGCGATCCGCTCCTGCGCCTCCCGGTAGACCGCTTGGATACGGGCCTGGAGCTCCGCCTTCGGAGGCAGGGTCGTCCAGTATTCGGCGACCACGATCCCGTCCTTGTGCAGTTCGAGCAGCTCGATCTGGTCGCGGCTCGCCTCGGTACACAGGATGAGGCCGATGGGCGGATTCTCGTCTGCCTGGCGTTCGTGCCGATCCAGCCACTTCAGGTAGAAATTCATCTGCCCCTGGTAGCTCGGCTTGAACTTGCCGACCTTCAACTCCACCGCGATCAGCCGACGCAGTGGACGGGAGTAGAACAGCAAGTCGAGGTAGTAGTCGTCTCCATCGAAGGTCATGCGCTTCTGGCGTTCGACGAACGCCCACCCGCGACCGACCTCCAACAGGAACGACTCCATGTCGTGGCGCAGAGCCGCTTCGAGGTCGCGCTCCAAGAAGGTGTCGGCCAGCCCGAGCATGTCCAGCAGCATCGGGTCGCGGAAGGCATCCAACGGGACTGCCGAGCCCTCGGGAATCTGCGAGTCCGCGATCTCACGGCGCTCGAACGCCTTGCGGGAGATGGCGTGGCGCAGGTCACGGACGCTGAGGTGGCGGTCGATGATCTCCTTCACGTAGAAGGCTCGTGCGTCGTCGGTTGCGAGCGGAAGCAGCTCGCGGAAGTGGGTCCAACTGACTTGTTGCGCCAGTGACGCAACAAGTTCGGGCTCGGTGAACTGCTGGGAGAATCGCACCATCCGATACAGGTTCGTTCGGTCGTAGCCTCGCCCGTACCGTGAGGTCAGTTGTTGCGCCAGCGACGCAACAAGTTCCTGGTCGTGCCCGGCGCGTCCTTCGCGCAGCACGGCCACATCGATCAAGCGACCGATGTACCAGTTCCGCAGCGTCAAGGTCGCGTTCACCTGCGCGGCCGCGAACGCCTGCGCCTGGTCGATCAGAGCCGACACCTGCTCTACGAGTTCGCCGCCCTCGGCGCTGACCGACTCCGCGATGGCCCGGAACGGAGTCAGGTCCGCGCCAGAGCGACGCGCCGCTGCGCCACCGCTCCGGGCTTGATCTCGACTGCCAGGCACGACCTAATCCTCGTCCTCGTCGAAGTCGAACGCCTGCTGTGACGAGCGTGGCGTCGAGGCGTACTTGCGCGCCTGCTCGTTCACGTCACCCCAGGCGCTCACCAAGCCGTTGAAGAGGATGGCGTCCTTCGTGTCCTTCTTCTTCTCGGCCTCGTGGAACAGCAGGAAGCCCAGTTCCTTCACTGCGTCAAGGTTCACGCGTGTGTGCACCGACGGCAACAACTCAGCCACCTTGTCGGCCCCGTCCTTGGCCATCACGGCGGCCAAGCGGACGGTCGCCTCCCAGACGCTGACTCGTTCATCGACTGTTGCATCCCACTGACCCGCCAACTGAGACGGCGAGAGGAGGTGAGCCTTGCCCCCCTTGGCTTCGAAGATGCCACCGCGCTCCAAGGCGCCCACTGAAGTATCCGATGAGCGTGCCAACTGATCAGCGATGCCCGAGTTCTCCTGGCCCCACCCGTACTGCCGATACCACTTCACGGCGAAGCGAGTGTCTGGATCGAAGTCTGACTCCTGCTCGCCCAACACCTCGTCCAGAGTTGCGTTGATTAGGAGGAGTGCGTCTCGCACGCTCATGTCGGAGCCGTCAGCTTCGCGCACGCGCGAATACCGAGAGAAGACCCCGATGCCTGGTCCGATGGCCGCCTGAGCTAGGTCGACCGGAGCGACCGCACCCTGCATGAGCCGCCGAAGTGCCTCCGGCAGCTCTGCCTTCAAAGCAGCAACCAATGCGCGACGTGTCGTTGCAGGGGCGTCTTCAGGGCGCGGTCGGCAGGCCAAGACAATCGATGAGGCGAGGGCGTTCTTTTCCTGAGACAGCGGACGGTTGGACATCTCACTGCGCATTGGCCATGTTGCGGTGACTTCCCAACCCGTACTGATCAGTCCGCTGAGCAAGGTGTACCAGCCCGTTGAAACCTGCCCGTCGATCCCCGCATCTTGCTGCTTGTACGCGTAGTACACAGTCAGTGGGATGTCCGAGGCGGCTGTATGCCGCATCTTCCGGAAGACATCGTTGAATCCGTCGATGAAGAACTGCTCTGCGCCATCCTTGCCATTGTGGCGATGAGGATTCGCGACCAGCTCGTCAGCCTTCGGCGTCAGCAACGTCCTGACGGCTTCCGGTCGCACATCTCGGAGGGATCGCCGAAGCCAGACGTAGAAGAAGTCTGATAGGTCAGAGTATCCGATGTAGTCGTAGTACGGCGGATCAGTTGAAACTGCGACTCCCCGGTAGTCCACCGAACCTGCGTCCCGTTGCTCAGCAACCCCGGGACCGGAGCCGGTGGGCAGGCTTTCGAGTACCTTCGCGACCCACTCGACCTGACCCAGGAAGTTGCCTGTCGAGTCAGAGAAGGGGTTGACCTCGGCGAAGTCCCAGATCATCGGGATGGCCTGACGTGCGAAGACGTTACGTGCGCTGTCCCGACTGGAGTCCCAACTGCAAAGATTCGAGTATCTATCCGTCATGCGGCTGAGCGAGAGCGCCAGATAGGTGGCTATTGCATCAGCATAGGCTTCTGCTCCGGAGCCACCGTCGTCGAGCGATCTCCCACTGTCCATTCCTGCACTGACTGCATCTGACAGCACCCGTTGGCGGACTTCAGAAATGAGATCACTGAACGTGGTGAGGGTCAGGAGTTGTCGGTTGGTGAAGAGGTCTGCCCACCGAGTCATTCCGTACGTCTGAGTCTTGATGTCACGTGGGTAGTGGCCGATCTCACCCTCCGGGACATCATCGGGACGTTCCACTGTGGCGGCGGCGATGTGCGCCGTTGAGGGCGAAAGGTACAACCGCCCACGAGGTCCCTCTGCGACAATCGCGATCATGTGCTGCCCGATGCGCCCGGAGCGTCCCTCTTCACGAACGTAGTTCAGGCTGAAAGGCGTGTCGTCGCCGACAACGGCACCACCTTTCCGGCCGACGGTGCCATCAGACGGTGGCCCGCTTGGATCGTGGACGACCGTGTACGTAATCGAACCGTTTTCGATGGATGGTGAAACAAAGGCTTCACGCCCTTTTCGCTTACTCAACCACCAGGAGTTCACGAGCGGAGTCTCAATCGGGTTCGCAGGGTTAGGGCTCCTGACTGTGCGAGCCCACTTCCACGCGATCACGGTATGTTCGGTGCCGCCAGGAGCTACAGCCCGAGGGAAATGGTGGCCGATACGACGAAACGCCTCGTCACTGACCCACTTCCCGTAGTCTCGAACATCAGCAGCAAGACCGTCGGTGCCCGACCAAGGTGTTGTCTGACCTTCAACAGTCGGCGACACTGGGGGTGTTGCGGCAAAGCGCGACGGGACATCGATCATCGCGTTGCAGAGGAGCACTGCGACAGGGTTCAGATCACTCGCGTAGGCCTCAAGCCCCAACCGGTGCGCTTCCAAAGGGATGGATCCACCCCCCGCGAAAGGGTCAGCAAGTCGCGGCATCTGACCACCGTTGCTCTTCTTGATCTCGGCTCGTGCACGAGCCAATAGGTCAGGGTCGTTCGAGTTCTCCCAGACGATGAGCTCCGCGATCAACTCGTGTAGCCGACGTCGTTCAGCGTCCTGCAGCTCAACCGTCGGGAACTCGTGAGCGCGCGATGAGGGGTCGTCCACCAACTGAGCCAGGAGGACGGCTCGCGCCGTTGCCAAGGGCTTCCTCGACCACCAAAGGTGCAGTGTTGACGGGTGGCCGTGGCGGATCGACTTCTCCCGAGAAGACTCGCGATTGATCGCTTCGAGCGGCAGCCCTACTTCGATGAGCTTCTTCTTGGGCGCGTTGGTCACTGTGCTTCTCTCGCTGGCGTCGGGCTGGTTGCTGTCAGTGGTGTGGGTCATCGCGGTGGTCCTCCGCGTTCCCAGTAGTCGCGCCAGACCTCGTTGTAGGAGCGGGTGGTCGCGGATGGCTCAAGGTGGGTGAAGGCGTCGCTCACGTAGCGCAACTGGTCGTTGGCGGCACCACTGGTCGAGACCTCGACCAGGGCGAGCCGGTGACGGTCGCCTTGGGTCTGGGCGAAGGTAATCTCGTTCGTGGTTATGGTGAACGTGTCGGAGCCTTCGATGCGGCCCTTGACCTCGATGTAGTGGACGAGGCCGCTCTGGTCGGTGGACTGGATGTCGTAGCCGGGGTTGTTGCGCGGCATCTCGACCGGTTCCCGTCCGAGTGCTCGCTCGGCAGCAAGCACAGCTTCGACGGCTCGACGCTCGACTTCCTCGGTCTGACGTGCGAAGGTCTGCGCTTCAGGCTCGGCACCGGTCGCGAGGAGTGCACTGGGGACGACGAGTGCGGCGCCGCGGATGACGGCGGGCACGGCGACAAGGTTGGTGGCCTCGTCGAGTTGTTCGAGCCGGTGGCTCAGGCGTTCATCGAGCTGTCGGGCACGTATGAGTGCGGTCTCGGCGCGGAGCCTGCCGACGGTGCCTCCGCGTTCGAGTGCTTCGAGGCGGTTGTGTTCTCGATCCCAGTGGTTGATCTCGGCGAGCAGGCGATCCTTCACCTGCGCCCGGGTGCGCGCGGTCTCGATGCCGAGTCGGGTCTTGATCTCGTCCATGCGCGGCTGGAGACCCTCGCGGTACGCCCAGGCGCGTACGAGCTTCTCGTGGTTCTGCCGCGCCCAGTCGCTGCCCGCGATCTCAGCCACGGCTTCGGCCTCGGTCGAGTCGGGTCGGTCGAATTCGAGGTACGGCGGTGCGGCGGAGACGGTGACGGTGCCGTCTTGTTCGAGGAGCGGGTAGTCGAAGTGATGAGAGACCGTGTCGGCATCGGCAACCGTATTCTCGATGCGCTGCTCAACGCTGAACATCAGCATCGGCGCATCGGTCTGCTTGGAGCGTCGATCAACCAGCACCGTGCCCTGCTTGAGGGTGGGGCCGAGGTCATCAATGGTTGCCTCGATGACGGCATGCAGCAACGGGTGGCCAGGTGCAATCAGGGAGGCATCGGCGAGACCGTCGGGGTGCATCCGTGAGAGTTCGAAGGTGACGCGCTCGTACTGCTCAGCGACGGGCGCCCACCGGTTGAGGCGACGCGCCGCGTCGATCACGCGGGCCGGGACGCGGGTGATCTCGTAGCGGCCCTTCTCGCGCTTGCGGATGCGCCCGCCGAGCCGTGTGAGCGCGGGGAGGAAGAAGGCGGCGATGTAACCAGGCTGGAGTCGGCGCTCGCGGGCCTTCTCCATCCGTGCCCGCACCTCGTCGAGGTTGAGCGCAGAGAACATCTCGGGGTGGAGCGCGCGCTCGGCGAGCATCTCGTCGAGGCCGTGGGAGACACCGGCGTCGATGATGCGGTCGAGCTTGGCCTTGATCTGGGGCTGGTCGCCGTAGCGGATCGCCTCGATCAGCAGGTCACGCAGCGACCGCTCTTGGAAGGCGTCGGCGTCGCCGAGCACGTTGAACAGGTTGCCGTTGTAGGCGATTGACATCTGGTCGATCTTCGCCAGCAGCCGTGTGAACACGTCGCCTTCGCGGGTGTCTTTGGCGACCATGTTCCACAGGTGGCAGACCTCGCGCTGGCCGATGCGGTGGATGCGGCCGAAGCGCTGCTCGATGCGGTTCGGGTTCCACGGCAGGTCGTAGTTCACCATCAGGTGCGCACGTTGAAGGTTCAGACCTTCCCCGGCGGCGTCCGTGGCCAGCAGGACCACGGTGTCGGGGTTGTGGGTGAAGCGTTCGCGGGCGAGCTTGCGGTCTTCGCGTCGGGTGCCACCGTGGATGGTGATGACCGAATCGGCGCGCCCAAACTGGGCGGTGATCTTGGCTTGCAGGTAGTCAAGGGTGTCGCGGTGCTCGGTGAAGATGATGATCTTGCGCGCATCCCCGGAGCCGTCGTGGGTCAGGAGCTGCTCGTCGAGGATGGTGCGCAGCTGCACCCACTTCTTGTCATCGTCTTGCAGCCGGACGCGCCGGGCTACTTTGATGAGGTCTTCGAGGATCGCGATCTCTGCCCGCAGCTCGGGGATTGTCTGCGCGGCCGTGGCGAGATCGACAACCTGGTCTGCCTGTTCCTCGAACTGGGCGCGTTCCTCGTCGGTCGTTTCCTCGTCGAAGTCGTCGAAGTCGTCGACCGAAAACGCAGGTAGTGCGTCGCTTCCGAAATCGAGCGTGGTCTTGCCCGTGGTCCATTCGTCGATGTGTGAGGCGCTAGAGGTGCTGAAGCGTGCGTCGTCGGTGATGCGCTGCATTTCGCGCAGTTTCGTGTCGAGGCGCTGCTGGCGTCGTTCCAGGGATCGCAGGATCGCTTCGGGGCTGGAGGCGAGTCGGCGTTGCAGCACGGTGAGCGCGAACCCGACGTTGTTGCCGCGCTTCTTGTCCCCGGCCTGGGCGATCCGCTCAGCACGCCCCATCTCGGTGCGGACGTAGTCGGTGACTTGCTCATAGAGGTCTCGCTCGGCCGGGCTCAGCTCGTACTCAACGGTGTAGGCCTTGCGTTCGGGGAACAGCGGCTTGCCTTCGAAGGTGAGCAGGTCTTCCTTCACCATGCGGCGCATCAGGCCGTCGGTGTCGGTGCGGTGTACGCCTTGCCGGTACTGGCCCTCGAAGCGGTCGCGATCCAGCAGCGACATGAACAGCTGGAAGTCTTCTTCCTTGCCCGCGTGCGGGGTCGCGGTCATCAGCAGGAAGTTGTGCGCGGTCTCCGACAGCAGCCGTCCGAGTTTGAAGCGCCTGGTCTCGTCGACTTCGCCCGCCCATGAGGAGTAGTGGGCCGACATGCGGTGGGCCTCGTCAACGACGGCGACATCCCAGGTGACCTCGCCGAGTTGCTCGGTCAGGTCTTCGCTGCGGGAGAGCTGGTCCATGCGGGCGATAAGGAACGGGTGCTCAGCGAAGACGTTGCGGCCCTGGGCGTCATCGACCATCTGGCGGCTGAAGATTTCGAAGCGCAGGTCGAACTTCTGACTGAGTTCCTCGCGCCACTGCTCCACGAGCCCGCCGGGAGCGACGATGATCGCTCGTTCGCAGTCCGAGCGCAGGATCAGTTCCTTCAGATACAGGCCGGCCATGATCGTCTTGCCAGCGCCGGGGTCGTCGGCGAGCAGGAACCGTAGCGGGATGCGTGGCAGGAGTTCCTCGTAGACCGCGCGAATCTGGTGCGGCAGCGGGTCCACGTCCGAACTGTTGACCGCAACCATCGGGTCGTACAGCGCCGCGTACTTGATCCGCAGCGCCTCGGCTGCGAGTCGAAACTCATCCGGGTCCGCGTCGTACGCGGGGGCGGAGTCGAAGTCGCCCGCGATCTCGAAGCGCGCCGCGTCAGCATCAGTGATCGCGCGGGCACCGCTGCGACCGGAGTCGTCGCGGTAGAAGACCTCGAACAGCTCAGCGTCGATGGGATCGATGGCGATCAGCGTGACCGTCTGCCCCGGCACCAGGCCACGGAGGCGCTGACCCGCACGCAGCGTCGCGAGCGTCAACGTCGCGTCGGTCGTCGCTTCCGTCACGAGGTGCCTCCTTCCGGTTTTGGGCAGTGGATCAGGATATGGGGTGCCACCGACAAAGTGTCAGCGACGGCTCGGGCGAGCGAAGTGCTCACCCTGGTGGGAGGGGTTCGGAGTCGGCGGCAGCGCCACCTCGTCGCACCCAGTCGTCGATCTCGCTGGCCTGGAACTTCCAGAGGCGTCCGACCTTGTGGGCGGGCATGGCCTTCTCGGCGATCCAGGTGTAGACGGTGTCTTTGGTGACCCCGAGGTGGGCGGCGATGTCGTCTGCGGACAGCCACGGCTCAGCCACGTTGGTCCTCCCTCGCTCAATGGCCCAGGCAGGCCAACACTCACGATGATACCGGCGGACGTACGGCTTGAGTTGGGTTTCTCCGGGCGTGGCCGAACGAGGTGGGTGTCGTGAGTCGAAGCGATCAGGGCGAGAGGTGCGCGCTGAGCCAGGCCGTCACCACAGAGCGCCACCGCTCAGGATCGGAGTTCCACGCGAGCGTGTGGTCCGCATCGAAGGTCTCCAGCTCCACGAGGTCCGGTCGGGCGTCTCGGAGGGCTTGTGAGAGCCGGATCGGCGCGGAGTCGTCCTGCGTGCCGTGGAGGATCAGTGTTGGCGTGGTGAGGTCTGCGGCTCTGGCGGTCCAGTCGAAGGCTCGGAGTGGGATGCGCCCCGGTAGGCCGGCGAGGCGAGCGAGCGGCTCGATGGTGAGCCACGGGATCGCGAGGTAGCCGGCTGCTGAGGGGAGTCCGCTGCGTGCGCAGTTCGTCTTGATGACTTCGGTCCAGTCGAGGACGGGCGAGTCGAGTACGAGCCCAGCAATCAACCCCTCGTGTCGGGGCCGGTCGGCGAGCTGCAGGGCGATCGCGGCTCCCATTGACCAGCCGAACAGCACGATCTGTTGGGCTCCTCGTCGGACTGCGTATCCGATAGCTTCGTCAACGTCTGCGGTCTCGGTGTGGCCGAGGGTGGATCGGCCGGTGCCGATGCGGGGGCCTACTTCGGTGTTGCGGTAGGTGACGACGAGGGAGGTGTAGCCGGCTTCGGTGGCGGCGAGGACGCCGCGGAGGGTGCCGGCGCGGGTGCTTCCGAGTCCGTGGACGTGGATGGCCCAGGTCGAGGGGTCGCCGTCGATGCGCCAGGCCGGGCATTGTCCTGCGGGGGTCGTGATGGCGATGCTGCGGGCGTCGAGTCCGGCCTCGTGCGGGGTCGCGTAGTAGATGCCGCTCCACGAGGCACGATCACCAGCCTTCGGTGCGAGGCCGGGCGCTACGTCCGTGATCTTTCGCGCGATGCGGGTGGGCCCGCGATCGTGGACTTCTGCGGAGAGCTGTGCCCAGCCGCCGTGCTCGAACCAGAGGTTGTAGATGCCGTCTGCTGTGGTCTGGTCGGTACGGTCGAAGACGATCAGGTCGCTGTCGTCGTCGTGCTCGACATCGTGGACGGTGAGGTCGAACCTTCGTGGGCCGACGGGTGCAGTGAGTCGTCGCGCGATGGTCCAGCCGACACCTGCGGCGGTTGCAGCGACGACGCCGACCCCAAGGGTGAGTCGGCGGATCACAGCGCACCGCCATCGTCGTTCTTGGCGCGCGACGCAACCACGGTTTGGTCGCGTCCGAGGAGGTGGCTTTCGGCGAGTTCCAGCAGAGCGCGCTCGGTGCGGTTGGTGTCGAAGGTGATGCGGGGGTCGATCATGGCGTCGCGGATTTCGACGATCTCTCGGTGCAGGCGTCCTTCTGCATCGTCGGCGCTGGTGGCGAGGGGGTCTGCTTGGCGGAGGCCGGGTCGCAGGCTCGTTGCCCGGGTCCAGAGTGGCTCCAGGTCGGCGGCGAGGGCGGCGGTGCGCTTGTCGCGCAGGTGGTGCCGGGCGCGGCGGACGGCGGGCTCGGCGGCGAAGCCGGCGCAGAGGAACAGGAACGTCAGCAGCGAGAGCGGCCCGTAGGTGGGCTGTACGGCGTGCATGAGGTCGAGTTGGCCGGTGACGTGGGCGATGTCCATGACGATCACCGCGACGCATAGGGCAACACCGAACGCCGATCCCAGGGTCAGGAGCGCGGCGGGGACTCGTTGGATGCCGGTGCTGTTGCGGTATTGCCGGGCGGCGAGGGTCAGCATGGTGGCGATGACGATGCCGCCGTAGACGAAGTTGATGATCGAGTAGGCCGCGGCAGCGGGCTCGTCTCCGAGGTTGCTCATGAACTGGGTGGTGGTCCTGCCACGGTCGATGAACAGGAACGTGACGGTGATCGCGAGCAACGAGACCGCGAGCATGGGAACGCTGACCACGGCGCGGACGAGGCGGGGCCGGTACTCGCCGGTCCTCATGACGCCGCGGCCGAGGAAGAACAGCCCGGTCATCAGCAGCGCGTCTGCGATGAGGGTGGCGAGGTTGGTGCCGCCGAGCAGCGGGTCGATGGCGCTGTAGATGGCGTCCACGTTCAGGGTCATCGCGATGGCGATGGTGATCGCTGCGTAGGTGACGCTGCGGTCGGCCCGTTTGCGGCGGAAGATGAGCAGGCTCGCCACGAGCGCCCACATGAGCGTCGCGACGAGCGTCTGGATCATCCGAAGACCTCCGAGTAGCGGGTCTCGGCGAACACCGATCCTCGGATACCTGCGGCGAGGCGGTCGGCGAGGGACTCGGCGGCGATCTCGGTCTCGCAGTCGATGTCTTGCCGTTTGAGCAGGCGTCCGCGGGTGTAGGGCGGGATGTTGGGCAGGAGCACGTCCTCGGCTGGGCAGTTCTCGCCTTCGCAGTGGCCGAGGATCATGTGGGCGAACTCGTGCAGGACGAACTGCTGGCGGTGCAGGGCGGAGTCGCTGCGGGCGTGGAGCACGATGTCGTCGGTGTCGGTGACGAGCCAGACCGCGCAGATGCCATCGCTGGTGTCGAGATCGGCGAGCTCGACGATGCGCAGGCGGCGGTTTCGGCGCGCGCGTACGGCGGTGAGGAGGTCGTCGAGGGTGAAGGTGCTGCCGAGCTGTAGGCCCGCGACGGCCGCCGATACTGTCTGTTCGATATTCACGGTTCGCCCCTCTCTGTGGGGAGCAGGGACCGGTATCGGCGCCGTGTCGCGCGACACCTGTCAGTGCTCGGGCATGTGGCTCATTTCCTCGTCCAGGAACTTGGTGATGGCGTGGAGTGCTTTCGGCGAGATGTCGCCGAGGGTGCGAGCTGCGTAGGACTTCACCTTCGCTGCCCGCATGGACCGAACGAGGTCGAGCTGCGCGGCGACCTTCTCCGGGGTCTCGGCACCGTCGGCTCCCATGAGGAACGCGGCATCGACATCGAAGAACGCGGCGAGTCCTTCAAACACGGCGGGGTCTTGGACGTAGCGGTGACCGTTGACCATGTACGTCCAGCGCGACCGGGACAGGTTGGTGCCTCGTTCTTTGAGGTAGTCCGCGATCTGCGAGTAGGTCGGTTCAGTGCCGGACTCGGCGACGGCGACGTCCATCAGGAGCCGCAGCCGCTTGGCGAGGTCTTCAGCCGCAGCCCGGCTCTCGTCTTCGGTCATGGTGGCTGACCCCCTTCCCTTCGCGACGGGCAAGGCATCGATGTAGTCCACCCTCGCGGGTGGTTGTGCATGCTCAACGCTACTCGTTGGGCATGCACAAATCAAGGCTTGCGCATGCTCAACGGTCGTGCTGCAATAGGGACTCCGGCCTCATTGAGCATGCTCAACAGATGGTTCGGGTGGGTCGTTCTCGCCAGAGAGGAGATGACGGATGCTGTGCTCCGCGTCGATCCCGGGCGGCTCCTCGCGCAGGCGCACCGCTGTGCCAGGCCGCCCAGTATCGCTGGCCTGGCAGGTGCGCTCCAGCCGTGGCGGGAGGGGTTGCCTACCTCGAAGGTGTACCGCCGCGCCCACACGTGTCGTGGTGGTCGCGAGAGGAGACCCGGTCATGGCATCGACACTGGAGCAACGGGCGGCGCGTGAGGCGAAGCTCGACGAGCTGCACGAGAAGTTGACGGGCGCGGTCGAGCAGCTCGTTTCCGGCGACGACTGGCGCGACGCACTCGCGTTCGCTGCCCGGTTCCGCTCCCGTTCGTTCAACAACACGATGCTCATCTGGGTGCAGCACCAGGTGGCGTTCGAGGCAGGTCGGGTGCCCGATCCGTTCCCGACGCTCGTCGCTGGCTACCGGCAGTGGCAGGCGTTGGGGCGGCAGGTGATGAAGGGCCAGCCGGGCTACATGATCTTTGCTCCGGTCACCGGCAGGTTCGCTACGGCCACGCCGTCGGATGCCGGGTCGTGGCGGCGGTTGGGGCCGCGGGAGAAGCCGCAGCCCGGTGAGGTGGTGCGCTCCCGCATGGTCGGCGCCCGGCCCGCGTACGTGTGGGATGTCTCCCAGACCGACGGCGAACCCCTCCCCGCTACGCCCATGCCGGTGCTGTTGGAAGGCGAGGCCCCGGAAGGGCTCTGGGACGGCCTCGCCGCGCAGATACGGGCGGCCGGATTCGAGGTCGTCTCCGTGCCGGACGAGATGGCGATCATGGGCGCGAACGGCATGACCGACTACGAGGCGCGCACCGTGTCGGTGCGGGAGAACATGCCTGCTGCTGCACGAGTGAAGACGCTGGCGCATGAGCTCGCACACGTGCGGATGCACGATCCCGACGACGTGGAAGTGCGGCAGCATCGCGGTATCCGCGAGGTAGAAGCCGAGTCCGTCGCGCTGATGATCGGTGCCGCGCACGGCATGACCACCGATGGTTACACGATCCCGTACGTCTCGACCTGGGCCGCCCGCGTCGACGGCCAGGATGCCGCCCAGGTAGTGCAGGCTACCGGCGAACGAGTCCGTAAGACCGCGCTGGCGATCCTCGACCAGCTCGACACCCTCCAGGTCGGTGACGGCACCCCACCCGGCCTGGAACGCGACACCCCGGCAGCGAAGCCTGCCCGCGCGACGTCTCGGTCGGTTGAGCCTGACCGGCCGCATACTGCGCCGGTGCTGGCGGGACGGGGGCTGTGATGCCCGACCCTCTCGACGTTCTCGCCGCGCTCATCAGAGTCGACCGGGCACCGGACCTCGCAGACGCCGCACGCAGGCTTGCGGCGGCGGGTGTCCCGGTGTTCCCATGCGAGCCCGATGGGAAGCGACCGCTCACCCGTAGGGGGTTCCTCGACGCGACCAGCAACCTCGCGCAGGTCGCTGCGTGGTGGTCGCGCACACCGGATGCCAACATCGGCCTCCCGACCGGGCAGGTGTCGGGTGTCGTCGTGGTGGATGTCGATGTTCACGGCCCTATCGATGGTCGCGTGGCATGGAAGCGCGCGGCAGACGCGGGGCTCGTCAGCGGAGCGGGTCTGCTGGTGCGGACCCCGACCGGCGGCACGCACGGCTACTTCCCGGCGACGGCAGGCGTGGAGCAGCGGTCGTGGCAGGCCGCCAATGCGGGTGTCGATTTCCGGGGCGACGGCGGCTACATCATCGCCCCACCCTCCCAACGGACCATTGACGGCACTATGCGGCGCTACCGGGTCGCTGACATCGCCGCCCACACGGTCGGACCCGTCGATGCTGCACGGCTCCGCGACTTCCTCGACCCCCGACCGACCCCAGCGACACGTAGCGGCGGGAGCATCGTCGCGGTGGATGCGGAACGGCTCGCGGCCTGGGTCGCCGGGCGGGGTGAGGGCGAACGGAACCGGGGCCTGTTCTGGGCAGCCTGCCGCCTTGCCGAGAACGGCACCCCATCCACCGACGCACTCGATGCCCTCGGCCCTGCCGCAGCACAGGCCGGACTCAGCGAGCGTGAGATCACCACAACCGTGCGCTCGGCCTACCGAGCCACCCAACCCACACCCGCTCCGCGCCCCTCGGCTGATGGGCCTCGTGGTGGGGCGGATCGCTGGCGCAGCCGCTCCGCAGCACCGTCAGCGGTCTCTCTCGGGAGGGCAGGGCTGTAATGCGTGAGACGAGTCCGCGGCGCTGGGCCGCTGGAACAGCAGTGGCGGGGACGGTGTTCATCGCCGCTGGTGCATTCTGGCTGTCCTTCACCTCACTGGCCGATCTGGCAGCACGCTCCGGGATCGGGGCAGGGCAGGCGTGGGCGTGGCCGCTGATCGTGGACGGCATCATCGTCGTCGCCACCGTCGCCGTCGTCGCTCTCGCCGGGCAACGTTCGGCCTGGTATCCGTGGGCGCTGCTGGTCGGCGGCGCGCTTGTGTCGGTGACGGCGAACGCGATCCATGCCGTCGTCGCCGCTGACGCCGACGTACCGCGCATCCTCGCGGCATCCGTAGCCGCCGTCCCGCCGGTGGTGCTGCTCGCGATCACCCACCTCACCGTCATCCTCACCCGCGCCCCGGTTCCCGCACCGGAACCTGACGCGCCAGACCGAACCGCTGTCACCGTGCGTGCCGAGACCTCCGCCGAGTCAGCGCCGAGCGCACTGGAACCAGTCTCGGCATCTGCCGGTCCCGTCGAACTCTTCCCGGTGCCTGCCGAGGCCGACTCGCTCGATCCGGCGGATCGACGAGCCGTGGGGTGGGAGCTACGGGAGGCGGGGTGGTCGAACAAGCGGATCGCCCGCGAGCTCGGCGTGCATCCCTCGACCGTCGGCCGCTGGTTCGCGCCCGCACACCTTCCCACTGACATCACCGACTCCGCCGACGAACGGGAGGAGACCACCTCATGAACAGCACCGACAACCCACAGCACACCGACCCCCGCCATGACCAGCAGCGCGTCAAGCCGCCCCCAGCAGACGAGGCACTCTCCGTACCTCGGGATCGCCCCGAAACCGAGGCCGCGACGACTCCCGAGGCAGTGCGGGCAGCGCAGGTTGCTCAAACAGGGAAGCAGCAGACCGCCGCGGTGCGTGGCCGGGGCGTGGAGTGGGTGCGCCCGACCGATCTGATGGTCCGACACTCCGCACACGCCGCCGGGCGCGGCCTCGATTTCCAGGCCGAGCTCGCCCGCCGCACCCGCACGCCGCTGCGGATCGGGATGCACGCCGCTCGGGATCGGGCACGTCGCCTGCCGCCAATCACGGCGTTCGGGCGACGCACCGTCACCTCGACGGCCCCGACGCGGCCTGGGGTCGGGATGGGGTGACAGGTCGTGGTCAAGACGGCAACCACCACAGGAGGGCGCGCTCGTGGAAGCGGGCGCGCACCTACCTGCCAGGAGGTGCCGACACCATGACCACAACCACCACCCCCAGCGGCGAGTTCGAAGCCGAGGACTTCACGACAGGCGAGGGCCTTCGGGCCCTGCTGTACCGGCTCCACACCGGCGGTGAGCACGCCTGGGTCAATGATCCGGTCGCCCGCGACCTGATGGAGTTCGCCGCCGAAAAGTACAAGGCGCTGGCGCGCAAGCACCGCCTCGATACCTGGGAGGCTGTCGCGGCGGCGTTCGACGCGATGCAGAACCGCTCCACCCGCGAAGCCAACGACCCGTGGGCGATCATCACCCACGCTGTGCGGATCACCTGCATCTACGAAGAACGCGCCCAAGGCCTCCTCTGCTCGGTGCACCAGGCCCGCCGCGCGCACGTCTCCGCGTTCCACGACCCCGAACGATTCTCCGACCGCGACACCGCACTGGCCGACTACCACCCTGCGCTCCAGGTCCGCGACAATCTGCCCAGCGACCTTGAAGCCGACCCGCACGAGCTGCTGGGTTCGGCGCAGGCGTGCATGTCAGCCACGTCCGCTGCAGAGGACGCGATCGCGCTGCTGTGCCTGCTCGACTGGCCCACCGACACCGCGCGGGCCTCGGTCGAACACGTCTGCGGCGCACTCACCAAAGCCGGAACCCGCCAGTCCGCGTACGAGGCGCTTCGCCGCGACCGGCACGCCCGCGCGCTGCTCGACCTGCCCCGCCGCACCTGGACCGTGCTGCTGAGGGCGCTGCTCGGGAACCACCACCCCGCCTACGCGGCCACCACGGCCGGGCGCGGGGTGCTGCTGCGGCTGCTCCTCGGCGAGACCTTGGAACTGCTGCTGCGCGACGACGACTTGATTCTCGCCCTCGCCATTGCTGCGCCCAGAGCCCGGGGTGGTGACCAGCGATGACCGACCCGCAGACCGGTATCCAGCTCGACCGGGCCGTCGATTCCCTGATCGTCGGCAAGCGCCACCGCACCGACCTCGGCGACATCGAGACTCTCGCGGCGTCCATCGACCGCGACGGGCTGCTTCAGCCGTTGACGATCACCATCGACGGGGTGCTCGTCTGCGGGGCACGTCGCCTGGCAGCGATCAAGATGCTCGGCTGGCGCACCGTCAACGTGTGGGTGCGAAGCGGTCTCTCGGACCGGCTCGGGCAGCTCCTCGCCGAGCAGGACGACAACATGCTCCACAAGCCCTACACCCAGCTCGAAGCCGCCGGTCTCTACCGCGAGATCAAGCAGCTCATGGCCGAAGACGCCGCCCGCCGCAAGGCCGCGACCCAGTTCAGCGCCGAGAACCAGCCAGGTGATGACGGTCCCGGAAAATTTCCGGGACCGTCAGGTGCGCTCGGCGACGCACGAGAACTCGCCGCCGCGATGATCCCCGGCGGCGGGTCGTACAAGACGCTGGAGAAGGTCGGCTACATCGAAGAGATCGCCGCCAACCCCGCCCAACCCGAGACGATTCGCACGGAAGCGGCGGCGGCGTTGGAGCGAATCGAGGCCGGCGACCCGGTGCATCCGCTGTACCTGGCGATCCACGAATCTGCGGAGGCTGCGCGTGAGGTACGTGAGGCGACGATGCACGCACTCGCCGAGGATGCCGTCGCGCGCGCCAACGCGATGAAGAAGGGCAAGAAGCCCAAACCGAGACTCAAGCCGCTCCTGCCCGACGACGCACCGCCAGTGCGCTACCCGCTGCGGGCGTTCGTCCAGACCTGGGGCGAACTGGCGAATTGGTGGACCCACTACGACGCCGACACCCTCGCGCGTGAGTTGACCGACGAGCAGTTCGACAACTTTCTCGCCACCGTCGAAGGCACCACCGGCTTCGCCGAGACCCTCCACGCCGCCCGCAAGGACACGGCTGTGCGGCCACGCCTGCGCGCCCTCTGACCACCGGCGCGGGCGGCGGGTGCTGGGCGCGCACCTGCTTGGCATGAGCCCTGCATCCACTGACCCCTCGAATCGCCGCCGACTCGTCGCCCTCGTCGCCGCCGGCATTGTCTTGCTGCTCCTGGCCGGCGTCGGCATCTACGGACTCCTCACCGGCCCCCGCAACACGACTTCGAGCACCGACGATCCGAAACCCGGCCCGGTCACGACGGAACCGCCGACCGTGCCACCGAGCACGCCCCGAGCACCCCAGGTTCCGGCGGTCCCGCGTTCCGTCGACCCGGCCACGTTCGCCCAGGGTGTCGTGTCCACGTTGTTCGCGTGGGACACCGCCTCAGGGTTGTGGCCGCTGGACTACACCTCGGCGATCCTCGCGGTCGGAGACCCCTCCGGCGATGAGCAAGCCGGGCTCGCCTCCGACGTGGCCGCCTACCTGCCGAACCGGGACGTCTGGATCGAGCTGCGCCAGTACGCCACCAGCCAGCACATCACCATCGACACCGCCTACGTCCCCGACGCATGGGCCGATGCCGTCGAGCAGGCACAACCGGGACAGCTCGCCCCTGGAACGGTCGCGGTCACGATCGAGGGCACCCGTCACCGCGAAGGCGTCTGGAACAGCCAGCCGGTCACCTCGCAGCATGAGGTGACGTTCACCGTGTTCGTCGTCTGCGCCCCGACGTATCCGACCTGCCATCTGCTGCGGCTGTCGCAGCTCGACAACCCACTGCGCTGAGAGATGTCGTCGTGTTCCGCAAACTCGCCATCGCAGCCCTCGCGCTCATGTTCTTCGCACCCGCCGCAGCACTGCTCGGCATCGGCGTGCTGATGAACCCCGCCGCAGCCCACTGCGCCACCCCCGCCGGGACCGTGAACCTCGGACCCATCCCGGACTCGCTCACCGTGACCACCGCGAACGGCGAGACCTTCACCCTGAACCGTCAGCAGCTCACCCACGCCGCCACGATCATCGCCATCGGCAACGGGCTCGATGACGTGGGACGGCCCGGAATCAAGATCGCACTCATGGCAGCGCTCACCGAGTCCACGCTGCGGATGCTCACCAACACCGGCACCTACCCCGAGTCGGCGAACTACCCCAACGACGGCAACGGCTCCGACCACGACAGCCTCGGTCTGTTCCAGATGCGCCCCCAATCCGGCTGGGGAACCGTCGCCGAACTCATGGACCCCACCTACCAAGCACGCGCGTTCTTCGGCGGACCGGCCGGCCCGAACTACCCCTCACCACGCGGCCTGCTCGACATCCCCGGCTGGCAGCAGATGGACCCCGGCGAAGCTGCCCAAGCCGTCGAAGTCTCCGCCTACCCCGACCGCTACCGCAACTACGAACCCGTCGCCGAAACCATCCTCACCGCCCTCACCAGCAGCAGCTCCAGCGTGACACCGGCGGGGTCCGGTGGACCAGCGGTGTCGTCGTCGCGCGTGGTGTTCCCACTGCCCGAAGGAACCTGGGTGGCGACATCACCGTTCGGGATGCGCGTGCACCCGATCACCGGCGAATACAAGCTGCACACCGGCGCCGACTTCGCAGCCCCCGACGGCACCCCGATCCTCGCGGTCGCCGACGGCACCGTGACGCACGCCGAGTTCACCGGCACCTACGGCGGCCTCGTCATCATCGAGCACCACATCGACGGGCGCACCGTCGCGACCGCGTATGCGCACTCATGGGAGAACGGCATCCACGTCCAGGCCGGAGACCAAGTGCGCGCCGGGCAGCACATCGCTGATGTCGGCTCCTCCGGCTACTCCACCGGGGCACATCTGCACTTCGAGGTCCGCGACGGAGGCGCGAACGGCGAGTTCATCGACCCTGCCGCCTGGCTGAACCAGCACAACGCCGCAGACCTGCCCACAGCGACCAGCGGATCACCAGCCTCCTGCCGCACGGTGGGAACCGCAGGACCGCCCTTCGGGGTCGATGGAGACCCCGACCGGCTCGTCGACGATCCCACCACCGGCGGGCAGATCACGGCCCGGATGCTGCACCTCTACCAGCAGACCCTCGCCGCGTTCCCCGACACCGGCTGGGGCTGCTACTCACCCCGACCGGGCACCAAGTCCGAGCATCCCCTCGGACGCGCCTGCGACATCACCTTCGGCAACCAGATCGGCCAACGTCCCAACCCCGCCCAGCTCGAAGCCGGCTGGCGAGTCACGAACTGGATGAAGGAGAACGCCGGGGTGCTCGGCATCGAGTACCTGATCTGGCAAGGGCAGATCTGGTCTCTCGCCCGCGACGATCAAGGCTGGCGTCCCTACAACGGTGGCGGCATGCACGACCCCACCTCGATCACGGGATCGCACAGCGATCACCTCCACGTCACAGTCAAAGTTGGTGCGTGATGGGCGTCTTCCCCGACTTCGACGGCCTCGGCAGCATCGGCGACCTCCGCGCCGTCGTCGGCGCGCTCTTGACCTTCGTCCTCATCGTCGCCGTACTCATGCTGATCGTCTCCGCGATCGTGTGGGCCATCGCGACCTCCCACGGCAACTACGCCACCGCAAGCAAAGGCCGAACCGGAGTCCTCGTATCCCTCGGCGCTGCCGTCCTCGCCGGAGGCGGCGTCGCCTGGATGAACTGGCTCCTCAACCTCGGGCAACAACTCTGAGCCGCAAACCTCCAACCCCGGCGGTGCCCACGTCCTCGATGACGTGGGCACCGCTGTTTCTGCTGACGGCGGGGCGGGAGGGCGCGCGGGCGCACCTGCCGTGTGTACCCCGTCTGCGAGTTCGTGGGCGGGCCGCCCGTCGCCAAGGAGACCTACCGTGTTCGATCTGCTCGCCAACGTCATGTCCGCGCCGATGCTGGTGCCGATGGACATCAACATCGACCCCAACACCAACGGGCTGCCGGGGATCAACCAGCTGCGCACCATCGTGGGCGCGGTGATGACCATCGGCCTGATCCTCAGCGTCCTCGCCCTGATCGTCTCCGCGATCGTTTGGGGCTTCGGAGCCAACAGCAGCAACCCGCACCTCGCCTCGCGCGGAAAGATCGGCGTGCTCGTCTCCTGCGGCGCAGCGGTGATCTGTGGCGCGTCGGTGACGCTCATCAACTTCTTCTGGAACGTCGGCCAGCAGGTCTGACCAGCCGGTCGTCGTCGAGAGCTGGAGTTCGAGATGGGCGTGTGCGACGTTCCTGTGATCTCGTCGGTGTGCGATGCCGTCGGCGAAGGTGCCGCTTCCTTGGTTGCGGCCCCGTTCGACTGGCTTGCCCAGGCGATGGGTGCCGCCGCCGGGTGGCTGTTCGAGGCGGTCTGGTCGGTCTTCGACACCACCACGCTGGTGGATGTCACCAAGCCCGGCTACGTCGCCGTCTACAACCTGCTGTTCGGCATCGCGGTCTTCGTGATGCTGATCTTCTTCTGCCTCCAACTCATCACCGGCCTGATCCGCCGCGACCCCACCGCACTCACCCGCGCCGCCCTGGGGCTGGCGAAGTCCGTCCTCGGGTCGTTCGTGGTCATCACGCTCACGGCGCTGCTGTTGGAAGTCGTCGATCAGCTGTGCATCGGGATCGTGCAGGCCGCCGGGGAGACCACCGAGTCGATGGGCGACAAGATCGCCCTCCTCGCCGCCGGGCTGGTCGGGATCAATATCGCCGCCCCCGGTGTCGGAGCGATCATCACCATCTTCATGGCCGGCCTTGCGATCACCGCCGCCGCCATCGTGTGGCTGTCCCTTCTCGTCAGGAAAGCGCTGCTGCTGGTCGCGGTCGTCTTCGCTCCGCTCGCGTTCAGCGGCGCATCCTGGGACGCCAGCCGGGGATGGATCGGGAAGTGGGCGATGTTCGTCGTCGCCCTGATCTGTTCCAAGCTCGTCCTCGTCGTTATGTTCCTGGTCGCGATCACCCAGGTCTCCGCACCCATCGACGCGGACCTGGCGTCGGTCAGCGATCCCATCGCGGGGATCGTGCTGATGGCGATGGCCGCGTTCGCTCCCTATCTCACCTACAAGTTCATCGCGTTCGTCGGGTTCGACATGTACCACGCAATCGGCTCCGAACAGGACGCCAAGAGCGCACTCAACCGCCCAATCCCAGTCCCGTCCAAGCCGCAAGGCGGCGCAGACCCGAAGAAGGTACTCGACGGCAGCAGTGGCGGCGGCAACGCGAGCGGAAGCTCCGGGAGCGGGAGCAGCGCGCCGCCACCGCCGAAGACCCCGGCACCGACACCCGCTGCGAGCGGCGGAGGCGCGGCAGGCGGTGGAGGTGCCGCAGCGGGCGGAGGTGGAGCAGCCGCGGCCGGTCCCGTGGCCGCGGGCGTGGTGATCGGGGCGAGTGTCGCCAAGGGTGCCGCCACGGCTGGACCCAAGGCCGGGACGGCGCTGGGAGCCCAAGGCGAGCACGCCGCCGACGCTGCCGCGCAGACCCCGCCGCCACCGTCCGCGTCGCCAGCGGTGGCATCGCCGTCGACCCCCACACCGCGCCCGCCGAGTGCCGATCCGTCGCCGCCGCCGAAGCAGCCTCCGCCGCCCGCGCCACGCCCGACGAAGGAGTAGACGATGAGCAGCACGAACAACGACCGGCCGACCGCGGGCGAGCTGGTGCCGGTGAAGTTCTCCCGCCTCACCCGACGCGGTGTCCTCCTCGGCCTCTCGCTGACCCAACTCATCACCCTCGCCATCGGCGGAGCCACCCTCATCGGCGCGTTCTACGCCGGAGGCGGAATGCTGCTCGCCTACACCGCCCCGATCTGGGTACTCGCCGCCGCACTGACCTGGATACCCATCGCGGGCAGACCGATCGTGGAATGGCTACCGATCGCCTGCTGGTGGCTATGGCGCACCACCGGCGGGCAACTGCTCTACCGGCGCAGGATCGTCGTACCCCGCCCCGTCGGCACACTCGCGCTGCCCGGAGACATGGCACGGCTGCGCGAGTACACCGACCCCGACACCAGCGCCGGGATGATCCATGACCCGCACGCCGCCACCCTGACCGTGGTGTGCGAGGTCACGCATCCCGCGTTCGTGCTCCTCGACCCCGGTGAGCAGGAACGCCGCGTCACCTCCTGGGGCCGAGTCCTTGCCACCGTTTGCCGGTCCGGGCGCATCGCAACCCTGCAAGTCCTCGAACGCACCCTCCCAGACTCCGGCACCGGCCTAGCCGAATGGTGGGCCACGCACGGCACCCCCGACGGGTCATGGGCAGCCGACACCTACGCAGAGTTGATCGAACGTGCCGGTCCCGCCGGCGAGCGCCACGCCACCACACTCTCGCTGTCGCTCGACATGCGTGCCAGCGCCCGGCAGATCAGAACCGCCGGCGGCGGGATACGCGGTGCCGCCGCCGTGCTGCGGCAAGAGATGAACACCCTCGTCGCCGCGCTCCGCTCCGCCGACCTGTCACCGTCAGGATGGCTCGCCCCAGGGCAGATCGCGGTCATGCTGCGCTCGGCTTACGACCCAGCCATCGCCGCCACCCTGGAACGTCACGGCAGGCTCGGCCAGTCGCTCGCCACGGCAGGTCCAGTCGCAGTCACCGAGACCTGGAGCCGGCTGCGCACCGACTCCGCCCACCACGCGGTGCTCTGGGTCAGCGAATGGCCGCGGTCGCTGGTGTATCCGGGGTTCTTATCACCGGTCCTGCTGTCCACCGGCATCCAGCGCTCGTTCTCGCTGATCTGCACCCCGATGCGCTCCGACCAGGCCGCCCGCGACATCCGCAAGAAGAAGGTCGAGCACATCTCCGACCAAGCCCAGCGCGCGAAGATCGGCCAGATCGAGGACGCCTCCCAGACCGCCGAGTACCACGACGTACTCCAACAAGAAGCCGACCTCACAGCCGGTCACGGCATCCTGCGCTACACCGGCCTCATCGCTGTGTCCGCACCCACCGTCGAGGAACTCGACGCAGCGGTGGCCGCCATCGAGCAAGCCGCGATCCAAGCCTCCTGCGAGACCCGGCTGCTCGTCGGCCAGCAAGCAGCCGCGTTCACTGCCGCCGCGCTACCGCTCTGTCGCAAGGTGTAGAGGCTACGCGGACGGCAACTCAGCAGCAGAGGCACTGGCAGCCCGAGCTTCGGTGCGACCAGAAGCGCCATCTGCGATCACAGTCACGAGGGCATCGATGCTCTCGTGGTCGGCGTCAGCAGGGAACATCCACTGGACATCACTTCGTTCTGTGGTGACGCCGATGGTTGGCCGCACTCGATCTCCGTGATTCGTTCTCGGACGCACGTACTTCACCTCATCGAGTGGGTAGGTGGTGCCGAGCTCGCCACGACGTAGAAGCGCCTTCGGTGTCGCGGTGACGATTCGGCGGTCTGTCACTGCGACGAAGGTGCTGGACGTGAGTATCTCGGCCATCGCGCCGGCCCTTCCGGGGGCGAGCGCGTCCCAGGCGGTATCGACACGCTTGGCCAGGAGCGCTGGCACCACTCCTGTGAGGTTGTGTGCGCCGGTCTCGTACGGGAACGCAATGCTGCGGAGTTGTTCACCGTCCTCCAGGAACCACCGAAGCACATGCAGATAGGGATCAAGATCGAGCCCTTCGGGTGCGCACACTGTGGCCGGCACTGCTGGCATCTCGACTGCTGGCTGGAGCATGTCGGCCAAGGGCTCGATGGCTTCGAGGAGCTGCCTGCAAGTGAGCTGAGACGCCTTTGCATCCTTCCGCTTCTTCGTGAGAGGCACGGTAGCGCGACCGGGGAGCTCGGCGATGATCCGCAATTCACGCACGAGTGACTCGGTCAACGAGCGGATTTCGGAGAGCGACTCGTTGATCTCGGCGGGCGTGTTCCGGGCGATCCGGTCGAAGAGCTGCGCTTCGCTCTCGTCGTTGGTGCTTCGTGTTCTGGCGAGGGCAGCCCGGACCGCCTGGTACTCCGCGTGGGTCTTCAGCGAGCTGAGCAGCGCGTAGGTATCGAAGACGATTGCTTCGGCGTTGGATTCGAGGTACTGACGGCGAGCGCGACCCTCCACCTTCCCGAGTTCCAGAACGTGGCCAGCCACGTTCTTGCGGTACAGCTTCAGTTGCTTGCGGATGTTGGGGCCGCTGGGAGCGATGGGCTCCCAGACAGAGTCTGTGATGGCGTCGAGTTCGCGGGTCTCCTTCACCGCCTCATCCACGGACTCCGCCAGCCCTTCAAGCTCTGCCCATTGCTCGTTCCGGATGACCTTGAGCGTCTGCGTCGTGAGCTGAATGTTGGAGCGGACGAGGCCCGAAATCTCACCGAGCTGCATCTGGAGCGCGATCATGGCGACAGCCGGGCCGATGGCTGCGATCGCCGTGGCGGCCGTCATCGAAGCGGGGATGAAGCGTGCCTGCGCGACCATTTCACCGTTCTTGAAGATCGCCCCGAGCTTGGCGCCGTCCTTTGCTGCCATCTGGCCGCCGCTCTTCAACAGAGACAGCGTCGCATCGTTGACGCGGAAGAGGCCTTGCGCGCTCGACACAGCTTCCGCAACGTTTCCGACGATGGTGCCTGCGTTGCCGAGGGAGCCAAGAGCGGTGGAGAGCTGGGCGCGGTCAAAGGAGGGCACCATGTCGAGGCTGATGAGTTCAAGACCGTCGGGGACTTCGCCGAATACGACTGCGACACCTGGTGTCACTTCGACGAGGGTCGTGGATGTCGCGAGTTCATGCGCGTCAGACCTGATCTGACCATCTTCCTTGGCCTGCCCGTCAACGGCCTCGTCGCTACCGGACTCGTCGCGCGCGTCGTCCATGTGGGCTCTCCTTCTCGCCGGTGACTGCCTTGTGCCTCCCTCCGACGCCTCCGTCAAGTATGTCAGCCGACTCCGACAGCGCCGGGGTGCTTCACAGTGCACCTCCTCATCACACGACTCCCGAGGAGGCCGACCATGCCCACGTTCTTCGATTCGACTGCCGACGCTGCTGAGGCGTCCGAGGCGCTGCGGGGGTTGGCTCACGCGAGCCGGGGCTTCGATCAGCCCGCGCAGATGTATGGGGTGATCGGCGACCTCTCGTCGGGGATGCGGTCGCTGCGGCAGGTGCTCGATCAGATCGCGGATGTTCACGAGCGCAAGGTTGCGCACGCGTTCAACGACGACGGAAGCCACGAGGCCGGGGTGCGGGACGCGCTGGCTACTGCGGAGGAGTTGCGCCAGTCGGCGAACCTCGTGGACCGGGCCTACGACCGGCTCGCGGAGGGCTTCATAGCGGCCGGCCGGATCGCCTGGCACCCCGACCCCGCCGTCGAGGAGGCCGCGCCGTCCAGGTGGGTCAACGTGGTGTTCCTTCAGGGCGATGAGGCCGACAGGCCGTTGCGCATCCTCGGTGAGCTGGGGCATGTCGATGCGGTGGACTACCTCGCGAAGTGGGACTACGGGGACGAGACCACGCAGGCTGCGCTGGAGAACGGGTACGTCTACGACGAGCCCGGCCAGGGAACCAACGACCAGGTGGCGATCGCCGGCGACTACGCGCTGGTCGTCAACCCACACGTCGGGTACGTCTCGCTGCTGCGCCGCTACACCGAACCCGACACCGAGGCTCAGGAAGCGGCACAGACCGGGCCGTCCCCGACGCGGAACGGCCCGGAGCTGCGGGTGTCGCACTCATCGCCGAGTGCTCCGAAGCGGACCGACCTTTCGTCCTCGAAGCGGGATGGGTCATGGTTCGAGCCCGCGAAGATCGCCGCGGTGAAGCAGGCGCGGGGGCTGGGGCTGTGACCCAGGATCGGGAACGGCTGCACACCGCTGTTCTGGTGGCACCGTCGAAGGAACGCCGGAAGCTCCGCAAGCAGCGCCACCGCGCAGAAGCCCGCTTGCATGCCGAGCAGCGCAAGGCCACACTCGCGTCCGCCAAGCTCAAGGCCGAGCAGGAGCGGGCCGAGCGGCGCGCCACGATCTACCTCCCGAAGGCCGGCGAGCCAGGTGCCGCGCGGTTGCGGACGCCAGGCCGGTTCCATCTGACCAGGCATCAGGACACCTCGGCGACGCTGGCGGGCGCGTATCCGTTCGTCGCCGAGGGCGGCCTCGGCGCCGATGGAGTGTTCGTGGGGCAGGACCTGTACTCGGGTGGGAGCTTCGTCTACGACCCGTGGGTGCTGTACGCACGCGGGATCATCACCGCACCGAATGTGGTGCTGGCCGGGATCGTCGGCTCCGGGAAGTCGAGCCTCGCCAAATCGCTCTATACGCGGTCGTTGCCGTTCGGGCGGCGCGTATACGTTCCCGGCGACCCGAAGGGCGAGCACACCGCGGTCGCCAACGCCGTCGGCGGACGCGCGATCGTGCTCGGCCACAGCCTCAACACCCGCCTAAACCCGCTCGACGAGGGCCACCGGCCAGCGGGCCTCTCGGATGAGCAGTGGACCAACACGGTCGCGGCCCGGCGTCGTGACCTGATCGGTGCGCTCGCCGAGACCGTGCTCGCACGCGGGTTGTCGCCGTTGGAGCACACCGCGATCGACATCGCCCTGACCCAGATGGTGCGGGAGAACGATGTGCCGATCCTGCCGATGGTCGTCGACCGCATCCTGGCACCCAGTGCGGATGCCGACGGCAGGCTGGCCGAGGACGGGCGTCTGGTCGGTCACGCGCTGCGCCGTCTCGTGGCCGGTGACCTGGCCGGGCTGTTCGACGGCCCGTCCACGGTCAGGTTCGATCCGTCGTTGCCGATGATCTCCCTCGACCTGTCCCGGGTCACGGAGAACTCGACGCTGATCTCGGTGTTGATGACGTGCTCGTCGGCGTGGATGGAGTCCGCGCTGCTCGACCCGAACGGCGGGCAACGGTGGGTGATCTACGACGAAGCCTGGCGACTCATGTCCCACCCGGCGTTGCTGCGGCGGATGGACGCGCATTGGCGACTGGCCCGGCATTACGGGATCGCGAACATGCTGATCTTCCACAAGCTCACCGACCTCGACAACGTGGGCGACCAAGGCTCCGCGATGCGGTCGCTGGCCAACTCACTGCTCGCGAACGCCGAGACCCGGATCGTGTACCGCCAGGAATCCGACCAGCTCGGCCCGACCGCGACCGCGCTTGGCCTGACCGGCACCGAGCAACAGCTCTTGCCGAACCTCGGCGTCGGCCAAGGGCTGTGGCGAATCAAGGCCAGGAGCTTCGTCACACAGCATCAGCTGCACCCTGCCGAGCTCGCCTTGTTCGACACCAGCAGCCGCGCGGCGGGAGGCCACCGATGAACCTCACCAGCCCGCGCCGATCTGACCCGAACGACGACGAGAGTATGGCTCCGGTTGAGTTGCCGCACGTCCTCGTCATCGTCGCCGTCGACGGGACACTGACCGCGACCGTGGATGGGAGACCATTCCCGGCACCCGGTGAGACCGCGTGGACGCGAACGACGTTCGGGCCGCTCATGGATGCGATCACCAAGGACCGAACCGTCGCGGTGCGGGTGGAGGTGCGGGAGTGCGATGGGAGCGTCTTCACTGACATCATCCGTCCCCGCGCACCCCGACGCGCCGTGGCGTTGCTGGAGAAGCCGGTGCCGGAGACGCGGCGGAGTCGTCACGCACGCCGGGTGCCGCGTTTGATGGAGGTCACCGCCGACGGGTTCGTTCCCGGTGAGGATGTCGCCGTCGCGACGATCGTCTCCCACACCGACGCCACCGGAACCGGTGAGGCACGCGCGCTCATCGACCTCGACACCATCCCCGATGCTGCGGGGCAGGAAGTGATTCTGCTCGGGCGTATCTCGGGCACGTTCGCGGTGCGGCGGTTGACATGAGCCAGCGACAGGCAGGGGGCATGGGCGACGAACTCACCAACGCCGCCCTGATCGGGCTGATCGGCATGTTCGGGATCGCGCTCGTTCTGCGCGCGGCCGGCAGCGTCACCGCGTTCCTCACCGGCCTGCCGCAGCCGGACGCCGGCCCGGCTGCGGGCCTCGGGGTGCTGTTCAACCCCGCCGACCCCGCGACCGCGCTCAGCGCTGACGGGCTCAACCCGATCCTGTACTGGCTCGTCAGTGCCGTCATGCTCGGCGGGCTTGCCGCCGCGGCCGTCTGGGTCTGGATCATGCTGCGCCACCACACCAGGAAGACCGAGACCGACCCTCACCGCCTCGCCGGAATCGCCACCAGCCAGGAAGTGAAGACGGCCGCGTCAGCGAAGGCACTGCTACACCGTGCTGGGACGCTGCGGCCGTCGCTGGAAGCCCCGACACCGGAGGATGTCGGCTACCTGCTCGGAGCCAGTCGCGGCACGAAGGTATGGGCATCGGTAGAGGACTCGATCCTGCTGATCGGCCCACCCCGCTCAGGCAAGGGCCTGCACGTCGTCATCAACGCGATCCTCGACGCACCCGGCGCAGTCGTCACGACCAGCACGAGGCCTGACAACCTCACAGCGACCCTCCGCGCTCGACGCCGCAAGTGTGGGCCGGTCGCGGTGTTCGACCCGCAACACCTCGCTGAGGGCATCCCCGCCGGGCTGTGCTGGTCGCCCATTCGCGGCTGTGACGATCCGTTGACCGCGATGATCCGAGCTAACGGCCTCGCCGCCGCCACAGGACTCAGTGCTGGCGGGGTCGAGTCGGGCGGGTTCTGGGAGGGCAAGACCCGCACCGCACTTCAGAGCCTGCTGCACGCTGCCGCGCTCGACGGCCGCCAGCCGGCCGAGTTGTTCAGATGGACTCTTGACCCCAGCGCCGCGTCGGAGGCCGTCGCCATCCTCAACTCGCACCCGAACGCCGCGATGGGCTGGGACGACTCCCTGGCCGCGATGATCGACGCCGATCCCAAGACCCGCGACAGCATCTGGCAAGGCGTCTCCCTCGCACTCGCTGCCCTCGCGGACCCGCGTGTACTGGATGCCGTCACGCCAGGACCGCACGAACACTTCGACCCCGAGACCTTCCTCACCGAGCAAGGCACCCTCTACCTGCTCGCCACCGGTGCCGGTGCAGGAGCGTCCGCGTCACTGGTCGCGGCGTTCGTCGAAGACCTCATCGAAACCGCCCGCCGACTTGCGGCCCGCTCACCCGGAGCGCGGCTCGATCCGCCACTGTTGCTCGCACTCGACGAAATCGGAAACCTGGCCCCTCTGCCGTCACTGCCGACGCTCATGGCCGAAGGCGGCGGCACCGGCATCACGACTATGCCGGTCTTGCAGTCCCTCGCCCAAGCCCGCGACAGGTGGAGCGAACACCAGGCCGGCGCGATCTGGGACGCCAGCATCGTCAAGATCATCCTCGGCGGCGCATCCAACAGCCGCGACCTCCAAGACCTCTCCACTCTCATCGGAGAGCGAGACGAGTACACCGACAGCGTGACCCTCGGCGACCACGGCACCCGCTCGAATCAGCGCTCGATCCGCCGCGTCCCGATCCTGCCGCCAGACCGCATCCGCACCCTGCCATTCGGCGCCGGCATCACGATGCTGCGCTCCGCGCCGCCCATCGTCACCGACCTACGCGCCTGGCCGACCCGCGCCGACTCCGCGCAGCTCCGCAGCGACCGCGACGAACTCGAAGCACTCTTACGGCGACCTGCCTCCTGACGCTGCGCCTGGGTGCCGAAGCGCACCTGCCTGACACAGCGACCACACACGGCTGGTCGCCCGAGTTCAGGAGGACGCCATCATGGCCATTCGCACCCACCAGTCCATCTCCGGTTTCGTTGCCTCGGACCCGCAGCTCAGCTACACCGACCGCGGCGACGCGCGTCTGTACATGAAGGTCGGCATCGAGCACTACCGCAAGGAGCCCGACAACTCCTTCACGCAGTTGGAGACGACCTTCCACGACCTCATCGCGTATCGCGGTGCCGCCGAGCAGGGAGCCGAGCGGCTCGCCAAGGGCGACAACATCATCGCCGACGGGCGTGTGCGCGACTACTCCTACGAGCGCAACGGCCAGCGGTACGAAGGTGAGGAGTTCATCGCGACGCGCATCGGACACGATCTCGCCCGCACCCGCTACGAAGTGGATCGCAGCGAGCGCACTTCTGGCCGAGACGCCACGGCGTTCGCCGCCCCTCAGCAGGCCGCAACATCCGCCGCGACCGCCATCGGAATGTGAGCGACTCAGCCATGACCGATCAGTTCCTTCCCGAGCACGACGACATGCCACCCGAGGCCGGCCCGGCGTCATCGCGATTCGACGTGCCCGAGCCGCCGCACCCGGTCAACTGGAACTTGCTGACCGCCAACGATCTCGAAGCAGAGTTGCTCGAACTGAACCGCTGGGTGGACTGGCTTCGCCACACCTACGGTCTTCCGGCCAGTGTTGTGCCGCCCTACTGGCACCGTCACCCCGAACTCCTCTGGGAGCTTTCCGCGCTGCACCTGCACTGGCTGTGCGCGTACGACCCCGAGCAGAACGGCTCCGCGCCGCTCGGCTGGCACCGCGACTTCGCCGATACCCGCGCCCGCCTCCGCGACTGGGTGGCGGCCTGCGGCACCCGCCTCGACCGGGACCGCCCGACTCGCCAGACGAGCTGGCCCGGCGAAGACCCCGCCCAGCCCATCGAGGACTCACCGATCACGGATCGCGACGAGGACTTCGTTCGGTTCGTGATCGACATGGTGAACGCACGCCAAGAGGCAGAGGATGCCTTCTTCGCAGGCGTCGACCCGGAGACCGGCGAGGTGTGAATCGTGGCGCGCCGCTATGAACGGAAGACCGGGCAGCGTCAGCAGAGCGAGCGCGAGCTGACGATCCGCGCCGAGTTCCACGAGCCGCCCGACCTGGACAAGCTGTGCGAGCTGCTGATCCGCCTGGCGCTCCAGCAATCGGGCTCGTGCCGTTCAGAAGGCGCGACGCGACCGAAGCGCCCTCGCGCCACGGCGAGCACGTCGTCGTAGAATGTAGGCATCCGTCGCGGATGGCGGATGTTGTGGTCCTAGCGCTTCGCCTCGGCGGGGCAAAGTAAACGTGGCCGATCCGGCCTAGTCCTACAGCCTTCGGGCTCTTCTCACGATCAACATCCGCTCTCACAAGTCCGCGGCGGCAGGACCAGTGACTGTGGAGAAGAGCCATGACGATCATCGACGCGGACCGCACCGCGATAGACAGCCTCGTAGCGCCAACCCCGTTCCCCGGATCGTTCGCCGTCTCGTACCTGCGGGTCTCCACCAAGGAGCAGGCGGAGAAGGGCGGCCAGGCGGAGGGATTCTCGATCCCCGCGCAGCGCGAGGCGAACCAGCGCAAGGCCGACCAGCTCGGCGCAACGATCATCGAGGAGTTCGTGGACGCGGGCGAATCGGCGCGCAAGGCCGACCGGCCCGAGCTGATGCGGATGATCCAGTACGTCGCGAAGCACAAGACGAACTACTGCATCGTCCACAAGGTCGACCGGCTCGCCCGAAACCGTGCCGATGACGTGACGATCCACCTTGCGCTCAAGGACGCCGGCGTCACGCTGGTCTCGGCCACGGAGAACATCGACGAGACCCCGTCCGGGATGCTGCTGCACGGCATCATGTCCTCGATTGCCGAGTTCTACTCCCGCAACCTCGCCACCGAGGTCGTCAAGGGTCTGTCGCAGAAGGCCGCGCAGGGTGGCACCGTGACGAAGGCACCCATCGGATACCTCAACGTCGGGGTACGCGACGAGTTCGGGCGGGAGGTGCGTACCGTCGAGATCGACGAGGAGCGGGCGCGGCTGGTCAGGTGGGCGTTCCAGGTGTTCGCATCCGGCGATTGGACGACCAGCCAACTCCACCAGGAACTCGTGGCGCGCGGGCTCACGACCGCGGCGTCGCCGCGGCGACCATCCCGGCCCATCGGGAAGTCGTCAGTGCATCGGATGCTGACGAACCCGTACTACAAGGGCAGCGTCCGCTACCAAGGCGTGACCTATGCCGGAGCGCACGAGGCCATCGTCCCCAACGAGGTATGGGATCAGGTGCAGACCGTGCTCGGCACGCACCGCTCGGCCGCGGATGCGACCCAGGTGCACGAGCACTACCTGAAGGGGACGGTGTTCTGCGGGCAGTGCGGCTCGCGGCTGCTGGTGTGCAACGCGAAGAGCAGCCAGGGGACTATCTACCCGTACTTCGTGTGCGCCAGCCGCCACGGTGGCAGAGGCGACTGCACCCGGCAAGCGATGCTGATCGAGCAGGTCGAACGACTCATCGAGCGCTTCTACGACAAGGTGCAGATCGACCCGGAAACGATCGAGGCGGTCTCGGCGATGATTCATGCCAGGTTCGACGAGATGATGGCCGAAGGTGCCGCCGAGCTCGCCGACCTCGCGTCCCGGAGGACCCAGCTCGAAGGCGAGCAGCAGAAGCTGCTCCAAGCCCACTATGCCGGGGCCATCCCGCTCGACCTGCTCAAGAGGGAGCAGGATCGGATCACCGCGTCGTTGGAGACCATCGAGCACCGGATCAACGCGCACCACGGCCACTACGCCGACGCGCGGGCGAACCTCGACGACTCGCTGAAACTGCTGTCCAACGCAGCCGACCTCTACGAGCACGCCGACGACGCGAACCGCAGGCTGTGCAACCAAGCACTGTTCAAGGCGATCTACATCGACGAGGACAACGACGTGCGCGTCGGCTACCGCAACCCGTACGACGGGCTGAGCCTGTCCGGCCTCCATGCCGACGCCTTGAGCTGGGCCGCCGAGGCGAAGAAAATGGGCCAGGTGGGAACCGCGACCAAGGGTGGCCCCTTGGTCGCAAGTTCACACCTGACCCGTTTGGGGTGAGTAACGGGACTTGAACCCGCGACGTCCTGGACCACAACCAGGTGCTCTACCAGCTGAGCTATACCCACCATGACCACACATCAACCGGCTGAACCGGCTCGAAAGAGCATACCCATCATTTGCTGGAAGTGCGAATCGGCGTCCATCGCCCGCCCTACTCGACGTCCTGTTCACCGATCGGCGCCGACCCCAGGTTCTTCGCGACGGCACCGGTCAACGAGCCCTGGTGGCGGCGCGAGATGATCCGGGCGTCCTGGGTGGCCGGGCCGGGGGCTGGGACGAAGACGGCCTCGCGGTAGTAGCGCAGTTCCTCGATGGACTCCTGGATGTCGGCCAGCGCACGGTGGTTGCCGGACTTCGCGGGGGAGTTGTAGTAGGCCTTCGGGAACCAGCGGCGGCTCAGCTCCTTGATGGAACTGACGTCGACGTTGCGGTAGTGGACGAAGCCCTCCAGCTCTGGCATGTCCCGAGCCAAAAAGGCGCGGTCGGTGCCGATGGAGTTGCCCGCCAGGGGCGCCTTGCGGGGTGCCGGGACGTGCTCGCGGATGTAGCTGAGCACCATCTCTTCGGCCTCACGCATGCTGATGCCGTGCGGCAGGTCCTCCAGCAGGCCCGAGGTGGTGTGCATCTCTCGGACGAAGTCGCCCATCTGCTCCAACGCCTGGTCCGACGGCTTGATGATCAGGTCGACGCCCTCACCCAGCACGTTCAGTTCCGAGTCGGTGACCAGGGCGGCCACCTCGATCAGGGCATCGGCACCCAGGTTGAGGCCGGTCATCTCGCAGTCGACCCAGACCAGGGTCTCGCTGGTAACACTCACCGTTGTCGGCTCCTTGGGCAGTGGTGGCGCGGGGCGCCCCAGGCAGGACTCGAACCTGCGCACTACAGATTAGAAGGCTGTCGCTCTATCCGCTGAGCTACTGGGGCTCGGCCCGAAAGGGCCTCAGCAAGCATATCCCGGTCCGATCCGGCCGGGCGCTACGCTGGGGCCCATGGCCACCACTGCGAGACTTGAGCGTCGGGCGCGCGTGCTCAACGGCATTCCGCGCAAGCCGGACCTCAGCAAGCCCCGCGCCCTGCGGTTGGCCAGGAACCCGTGGATCTGGTCGACCATCCTGCTCGCGCTGATCAGCTTCATCGGGCTGTGGGACATGTACGCCATGATGCATCCCGACGTCGTCGTCGAGGGTGGCGTCATCCCCGGCATCCAGAACCAGTCGTTCATCCTGGCCGCGAAGTACGCGTGGCCCACCGCTGCCGTCTACGTGGTCCTGTTCATCCTGCTCGACCGCTTCCGCCGGCAGAACATCTGGATGTACATCACGGCCTTCCTGTGGGGCGGGGCGATGTCGACCTGGTTCAGCATCTACGTCAACACGTGGATGGGCGAAATGCTGGGGGTCACCGGCGCCGATCCCAGCACCGGGTCCCGCTCGGCCGTCTTCTCGGCGCCCTTCGTGGAGGAGGCCGTCAAGGTGTCCTTCCTGTTCTTCCTGGCGATCATGGCCCGCTACCGGCTGGTCAGCAGCCTGCAGATGGTCAGCATGGCCGGCATCAACGCCATCGGTTTCGCCTTCGTCGAGAACATCGTCTACTACTCCCGGGCCCACAACTTCGCCACCCTGACCCCGCAGATCGCCGACCCGGACGCCGCGGTGCTCGACCTGGTCATGCTGCGCGGCGTCTACACCTCGTTCGGGCACCCACTGTTCACCAGCCTGGCGGCCTTCGGCATCGTCGTGGGGCTGCGCCACCGCGCCAAGGTCGTCCGGATCTGCGCGCCGCTGGCCGGCTTCGCCTTCGCCGCGCTGGGCCACATGGCCTTCAACGGCATCGCCTCGATCATCCCCGAGGACAAGATCCGGATGTACTGGTTCATCGGCCTGGGCGTGGTCGCCATGATCATCATCACCCTGATCGGCCACGCCATCGCCGAGGGACGACGCATCCGCGCCCGGCTCACCGACTACGTCCGGATGGGCTGGCTGCAGCCGTCGGACCCGTTCATGTACTCGCGCACCCGCAGCCGGGTCGCCATGATCACCATCGCCCTGTTCCAGCCGCGTCGGCTGCCGGCCACCCTCACCGTGATGAGGCACATGACCGACCTGGCCTACCTGCGCGACAGCATGACCCGTGGCCTGATCGACGAGGCCGGCTACGAACGTGCCCGTGACCTGATGGAGGAGATCGAGGCGCTGCGCCCGGTGGCCGTCACCTCGAATGCCCACGGCGAGAAGATCGTCTGGCCCAGGGTGAAGCTGCCCAACCGTCTGCGCGGCGCCCTGCCGGCGCGGGTGCCGGTCAATGCCAGCCCCGTCAACCCCCAATGGGCGCCCCCCGGCGGCCGCTGAGGAAGCACCGCACCGTTGCCTCGAGGAGATGGTGACCGGTTGCGGCCAAGCCGGGCCGCGGCATGTCATTGTGGTCTGCGTGTCGACGAATGATCTGGTCCAGTCGCTGACGGCGCTGCGCGCGCAACTGGCCGCCGTGCAGCTGCCCCTGCCGCTGCCCGGCGCGCAGGCACAGCAGCGCACCGCCCGTGCCATGACCGAGCAGTTGGACGACTACATCCTGCCGCGGCTGGCGAGCATCGACGCGCCCCTGCTGTGCGTGGTCGGCGGCTCGACCGGCGCCGGGAAGTCGACGTTGGTCAACACCCTGCTCGGTGCCCAGGTGACCCGGCCCGGGGTCATCCGTCCCACCACCCGCAGCCCTGTGCTGGTCCACCACCCCGAGGACGTCGCGTGGTTCAACGACGACCGCATCCTTCCCGGGCTGATCCGCTCAACCGTCTCGACCCAGGACGCCCGCTCACTGCAACTGGTGGCAGACCCGACGCTGCCGAAGGGACTGGCCCTGGTCGACGCGCCCGACGTGGACTCGGTCGTCGAGCAGAACCGGGCACTGGCCGCGCAGTTGCTGCAGGCCGCCGACCTGTGGCTGTTCGTCACCTCTGCGGCCCGCTACGCCGACGCGGTGCCATGGGAATACCTGCGCCAGGCCGTCCAGCGTCGCGCCGCGGTGGCGGTCGTCCTGAACAGGGTGCCGCCGGCGGCCATGGCCGAGGTGCCGCCGCACCTGGGCCAGATGATGACTGAGCGCGGGCTGGGCGACTCGGCGCTGTTCGCGGTGCCCGAGACCGCCACCGACGAGCAGGGAATGCTGCCCGATTCCGCCGTCTCGCCGATCCGCACCTGGCTGGCCGACCTGGCCGCCGACCAGGGCACCAAGGCCGCCGTCGTCATGCAGACCCTGGACGGGGCCATCGCGAACCTGGTCGCGCAGGCACCAGTGGTCGCCGCCGCCGCGGACGAGCAGACCCAGGCGCTGGTGCAGATCCGCGAGGATGCCCTTTCCTCGTTCGTGGAGGCCAGCCGTGCCGTCGCCGTCCAGACCGCCGACGGCACCCTGCTGCGCGGTGAGGTGCTGGCCCGGTGGCACGAACTGGTCGGCACCGGTGAGTTCATGCGCGCCGTGGAGCAGAAGATCAGCTGGCTGCGCGATCGGGCCTGGGCCGCCATCGTGGGCAGGCCACCCGAGGTCGACAACATGAAGGTCGCCGTCGAGAACGGACTGGAGGCGCTGGTCCGCGAAGAGGGCAATGCCGCCGCGGAACGCGCCGAGGCGGCCTGGCGGGCCAACCCGGCCGGCCGTGACCTGCTGGAACGGCACCTGGCAGCCGGTGGTGAGGACCTGGCTCGGGCCTCGTCCGGCTTCCCGACGGCGGTGGCGCGGATGGTGCGCGACTGGCAGGGTGACGTCATCGACCTGGTCACCAACGAGGGCATGACCAAGCGCTCCCGGGCCCGGCTGATGGCCTTCGGGGTCAACGGTGCCGGGGTGGCATTGATGGTGGTCATCTTCGCCCACACCGGTGGCCTGACCGGCGCCGAGATCGGCGTCGCCGGGGGCACCTCGGTGATCGCCCAACGCCTGCTGGAGGCACTCATCGGCGATGACGCCGTGCGCGCCCTCGCCACCCGGGCCAAGGCCGACCTGGACGCCCGCGTGCAGGCGCTGCTCGCCGGCGAGTACGCCCGCTACGAAGCAGTCCTGGACGCGGCCGTCAACCCCGACCAGGTCGAGGGGCTGCGACAGGCCATCGCCGCGGTGCAGTCGGTGCGCGGGGACGACGACCGGGCCCTTCCCGGCGGGGCCAGCCTCGAACTCGAGTCCGGGGGACCGGCGGCCATCGGACCGGGCGAGCAGCCGCAGGTCGTCACCATGAACCAGCTCGCCCCCGGGAGTGACCTGGGCGGCGCCGAACAGGTTCAGGCCGAACTCCTGCAGTCCAGACCCGAACCACGCCAATCGGGGGGCGACCGATGAGCAAGCAGCGTCGCCTGCCCGAACGTCTGGTCGCCCTGAGGCAGGCAGCCGAACTGGCCCGGGGCCGATCCGACGACCATCTGGTCGACCGCGCCGAACAGGTGGCCACCAAGGCCGACGGGCGACTCGCCTTCAGCGGTGACCACACCGTCGTCGCACTCGCCGGTGCCACCGGATCGGGCAAGTCCTCGGCCTTCAATGCCATCACCGGTGCCGAGATCGCCGAACCGGGAGTGCGCCGACCCACCACCTCCAAGGCGCTGGCGGCAACCTTCGGAGCGGCACCAAGTTCCGACCTGCTCGACTGGCTCGACGTGCCCCGACGCCAGGTCGTCGCCGAGGTCCCGAAGGGACTTGACGGTCTGGTGCTGCTCGACCTGCCCGACCACGACTCGACACAGACGCAGCACCGGGTCGAGGCCGACCGGTTGGTCGAACTGGTTGACATGCTGATCTGGGTGGTCGACCCGCAGAAGTACGCCGACGCCGCCCTGCACGACCACTACCTCAAACCCATGAGGCACTACGCCGCCACGATGGTGGTGCTGCTGAACCAGGTCGACACCCTCACCCCGCAGCAGGTCGAGGACTGCCTGGCCGACCTGCGCCGACTGCTCGACTCGGAGGGCTTGTCCGGGGTGCGGGTGTTCGGCGTCTCGGCGCGCACCGGGCAGGGCATCGACCAGGTGCGGGCGCTGCTGGCGAAGGTCGTCAAGGACAAGTCCGCGGCCGCGCAGCGTCTGGGCCAGGACGTGTCCGAGGCGGCTGACGGGCTGCGCGAGGGCCTGGGTGCCGGCACGGCCGGCGCCGTGTCCGGGGCCGCGCAGAAGCAACTGGTCCGCTCACTTGCCGGCGCCTCCGGGGTGGACGTGGTGGTTGAGGCGACGCTGCAGGCGACCCGCCGCCGGGGCGCAGTGGTCACCGGATGGCCGGCGCTCAGCTGGATCGGGTCGCTGCGTCCCGATCCGCTGCGCCGACTGCGACTGGGCGCCCTGCCCAAGGCCACCAGCAAGCAGGAGCTGGAGCCGGCTCGGGTGCAACGCACCAACATCGTCCGCGGTGAGGGTGCGTCGAGGGCACGCGTGGACTCCGCGATCCGGGTCGTCTCCGACGACGTCTCCGCGGGCATGCCCCGCGGGTGGGCCGACGCGGTGCGGGCAGCCTCCCGGACCCACCAGGCAGTGCTGCCCGACGACCTGGACCGCGCCGTGGCGACCACCGACCTGGCCATGGACCGCGGCTTCGGCTACTGGCGCGCCATCCAGGTCGTCCAATGGGTGCTGATGGCCGCCGTGGTCGTCGGCCTCGGCTGGTTGCTGGTCGACTTCGTGCTGGCCTACTTCCAGATGCCGCCGTTGCCAACGCGTCAATGGCGTGGGGTTCCGGTGCAGACCTGGCTCGTCGTCGGTGGTGTGGCCGCCGGCCTGCTGTTGGGTCTGATCAGCCGGGTCCTGGTCGAGGTCACCGCCCGATCGAAGGGGCGACGGGCCCAGACGGTGTTGAACCGCTCGATCACCCGGGTGGCCGAGGAGAAGGTGATCGGACCGGTCAACGCGGAGCTGGCGAGATACCGGCAGTCAGTCGAACAGGCCGACCTGGCCCGCTGAGCCGAGTCGTCCGCTGAGCCGAGTTGTCCACAGAGTGTTGTCCGTTCGACGACGGGCGGCACGAGGGGCCCATGGTCGGTGCGCACCCACTGCCGCACTCTTGAGGAGAACCCATGGACGCACTGATCACCCTGTCGGGCAATGTCGGCACCGACGTCGAATTCACCCAGGGCGAGGGCTGGAGCTATGCCCGCTTCCGACTGGCCTGCACGCCACGCTTCCTGCGCAACGGGGAGTGGACAGACGGTGAGACCACCTGGATCAACGTCCGGGTCAGCCACCGCACCGCCGTCAACGTCAAGGAGTCGATTCGCAAGGGCGACCCGGTCCTGGTCACCGGCAAGCTGCGCACCCACGCCTGGACCAATGGTGACGGCGAACGCTTCGACCGCCTGGTGGTCGAGGCGACGTCGCTGGGGCACGACCTGACCCGCGGCACCACGTCGTTCACCAAGAACGAGCGCTCCGAAGCCGAGCCGAGGGGTGGTGAGGATGACGGTGACGACTCGGCGACTGCCGAGGTCACCGCGGCCAAGGTGGCGTGAGCCCGAACGGTGGTGCGGGCCGGTTCGTCGGGGTACTGGCATACTTGACCACGGCCCGCACACCCTCCACCAAAGGAAATGACCTTCTCGATGGCTGAGTACATCTACACCATGCACAACGTCCGCAAGTCGGCCGGTGACAAGGTGATCCTCGACAACGTCACGTTGTCATTCCTGCCCGGGGCAAAGATCGGCGTGGTCGGCCCGAACGGGGCTGGCAAGTCGACGATGCTGAAACTGATGGCCGGTCTGGACAAGCCCAACAACGGTGAAGCCCAGCTCGCGAAGGGCGCCACCGTCGGCATCCTGCTGCAGGAGCCGCCGCTCACCGAGGACAAGACCGTCTGGGAGAACGTCGAAGAGGCCGTCGCCGAGACCAAGCAGATGCTGAGGCGCTTCAACGAGATCTCCGACAGCTTCGGTGACCCGGACGCCGACTTCGATGCCCTGATGGACGAGATGGGCAAGCTGCAGACCGAGCTGGACGTCCGCAACGCCTGGGACGTCGACACCCAGCTGGAGCAGGCCATGGAGGCGCTGCGCTGCCCGCCCGGCGACACCCCCGTCAACGTGCTGTCCGGTGGTGAGCGCCGTCGCGTCGCGCTGTGCAAGCTGCTGCTGCAGCAGCCGGACCTGCTGCTGCTCGACGAGCCCACCAACCACCTGGACGCCGAGTCGGTGAACTGGTTGGAGAGCCACCTGAAGTCCTACCCCGGCGCCGTCCTGGCCGTCACCCACGACCGGTACTTCCTCGACAACGTGGCCAGCTGGATCTGCGAGATCGACCGTGGTCGCCTGCACCCCTACGAGGGCAACTACTCCACCTACCTCGAGACCAAGCGCAAGCGCCTGCAGATCGAGGGCCAGAAGGACGCCAAGCGCGCCAAGATCCTGGAGCGCGAACTCGAATGGGTGCGGTCGAGCCCCAAGGCCCGCCAGGCCAAGAGCAAGGCCCGTCTGGCCCGCTACGAAGAAATGGCCACCGAGGCCGAACGCAACCGCAAGATCGACACCGGCGAGATCAACATCCCCGCCGGCCCCCGGTTGGGCGCCGACGTGCTGCAGGCCGTCGACCTGCAGAAGGGCTTCGGCGATCGCATCCTGATCGACGACCTGTCCTTCACCCTGCCCCGCGCCGGCATCGTGGGCATCATCGGGCCCAATGGCGTTGGCAAGTCGACCCTGTTCAAGATGGTGGTCGGCGAGGAGCAGCCCGACGACGGCCAGCTGAAGGTCGGCTCGACCGTCTCGTTCAGCTACGTCGACCAGAGCCGCTCCGGGCTCGACCCGCAGAAGAACGTGTGGGAGGTCGTCTCCGACGGCCTCGACTTCATCAAGGTGGCCAACTTCGAGATGCCCTCGCGGGCCTACGTCGCCAGCTTCGGCTTCAAGGGTCCCGACCAGCAGAAGAAGGCCGGGGTGCTGTCCGGTGGTGAACGCAACCGGCTGAACCTGGCCCTGACGCTGAAGATGGGCGGCAACGTGCTGCTGCTCGACGAGCCGACCAACGACCTGGACGTGGAGACCCTCTCGTCGCTGGAGGACGCGCTGCTCGAGTTCCCCGGCTGCGCCGTCGTCATCTCCCACGACCGCTGGTTCCTCGACCGCACCGCCACCCACATCCTCGCCTGGGAGGGCACCGACGAGAACGAGGCCAAGTGGTTCTGGTTCGAGGGCAACTTCCAGGACTACGAGGCCAACAAGATCGAACGGCTGGGTGCCGAGGCTGCTCGCCCGCACGCCTCCAAGCACCGCCGCCTCACCCGCGACTGAGTTGTTCGCGGGGGATGACCCCCTGCACCCCCACCGCGGACTCAACGCCTCGGCCAACCGGCCGGGGCGTTGTCATGTCTGCATCCGACGGCAACGCCCGCTAGCGTGGAGGCGTGAAGCTTCCTGCCAACAACGACGCCCACGCGCCTCATCCGACCTCAGCTGACGTGACCGAGGAGCTCCCCGAGATCAACTTCGACGAGCAGTTCTTCGCCGCCCGCCCGTCGCGGCTGCGGCCGAAGGCATTGCGCCGGAAGATCACCAACAACCCGATGGTGCCGCCGTTCGAGGCGACCGGTTCGAACGCCGCCTACGTGGCGTGGCTCGAAGAGCAGTCGATGCTGCACGATGCCGAGCAGATTTCGCGCCAGCTCGCCGGCAAGCACTCGATGTGGTCCAACCCCTACGCCTACCCCGACCCGCGCGCGGCGCTGGCCCGGGCCTCGGTCTGGTACACGGCCTACCCGTTGTCCCACATCACCAAGCCAGGGGAGTCGTTCCTCAGCTCGATCGGCTCCATCGAACTGTGGGAGGCGTTCAAGGCGATCGGCATTGACGCCATCCACACCGGCCCGGTGAAGCTGGCCGGTGGCGTCAAGGGCTGGGACCCCACCCCCAGCGTCGACGGTCACTTCGACCGCATCTCGATGGCCATCGACCCGCTGTTCGGCACCGAGGACGAGTTCCGGGCACTCAGCGAGACCGCCGCCCGGATGGGCGGCACCGTCATCGACGACATCGTTCCCGGTCACACCGGCAAGGGCCCAGACTTCCGGCTCGCCGAACTGAACTACCACGACTACCCGGGCATCTTCCACATGATCGACATTCCCGAGGAGGCCTGGCACCTGTTGCCCGAGGTCCCCCCGGGCCGGGACTCGATCAACCTCACCCCCGAGGCCGAGCAGGCACTGGCCGAGGCGGGCTACATCATCGGCGCATTGCAGCGGGTCATCTTCTACGAACCGGGCGTCAAGGAGACCAACTGGTCGGCCACCCCGCCGATCCGCGACTACAAGGGCACCGTGCGCCGCTGGGTCTACCTGCACTACTTCAAGGAGGGCCAGCCCACCATCAACTGGCTCGACCCCACCTGCTCGGGCATGCGGCTGGTCATGGGTGACGCCCTGCACTCCCTGCTCGACCTGGGCACCGGCGGCCTGCGACTGGACGCCAATGGCTTCCTCGGGGTCGAGCGCAGCGTCGATGCACCCGGCTGGTCCGAGGGCCACCCGCTGTCATTGGCGGCCAACCAGTTGATCGGTTCCCTGGTCCGCAAGGTGGGAGGGTTCACCTTCCAGGAGCTGAACCTGGCCATCGACGACATCCAGCAGACCGGCGCCGTCGGCCCCGACCTGTCCTACGACTTCATCACCCGCCCCGCCGCCCAGGTGGCGCTGGCCACCGGCGACACCGAGTTCCTGCGCCTGGTGCTGCGTGAGGCCATGGCCATCGGCATCGACCAGGCGGCGCTGGTCCACGCCCTGCAGAACCACGACGAGTTGACCTACGAGCTGGTCCACTTCGCAGCCGCGCACCGCGACGACGTCTACCACTTCGGCGGCGAGGAGTACACCGGCCACCGGCTCGCCGAGCACATCCGGCAGACCATGCGCGACACGCTGACCGGCGAGGCCGCCCCCTACAACGCCATCTTCACCACCAATGGCATCGCCAGCACCACCGCCTCCATCGTCGCCGCCAGCCTGGGCATCACCGACCTGGACGAGATCACCGACGGCGTGACCCGCCGCATCATGGCCGCCCACCTGCTGTTGTGCAAGTACAACGCCTGGCAGCCCGGGGTCTTCGCCCTGTCCGGCTGGGACCTCGTCGGGGCGCTGCCGCTGCCCCGCGAGCAGGTCAAGGCCCTGATCAGCAATGGCGACACCCGATGGATCGAACGCGGGGCCTACGACGTGCTGGGCGTCGCCCCCGAGGCGACCGCGTCCGCATCCGGGCTTCCCCGCGCCCGCAGCCTGTACGGCTCGCTGCCCGAGCAGCTCAAGCGCGAGACCTCGTTCGCCAGCCGACTGGCCGACGTGCTCAAGGTGCGCAAGCGCAACCGGCTGGACTCGGCCAAGCTCATCGACGTGCCCGAGGTGGGCAACAAGTCGCTGCTGGTGATGATCAACGAGCTCGAGACCGGGTTGACCCAGATCACCGTCCTCAACTTCGGCGCCGAGAAGATCGAGGCCCGCATCCAGTCCGAGGTGCTGCGCCCCGGCCGCGTCTTCGACCTGAGCACCCGCCGCAAGGTGGGCGTGGTCGACGACCTCAAGGGGTTCAACCTGGAACTGCCCGCCTTCGCCGGTTACGCCTTGGTCGTGCGCGACTGAGGGTCCCCGGCCCCGTCCTGGTGGGTCGCGAGCAGCTGGGCCAGCGACATTGAGTCGCGCTGCTCCAGGTCGGCGACCTGCTTGCGGCAGCTGAACCCGTCGGCCAACACAATCGCGTCGGGGTGGGCGCGCAGCGCCGGCAGCAGCGCGGTCTGCGCCACCGCGACCGAGGTGTCGTAGTGGCCCACCTCGACGCCCCAGTTGCCCGCCAGCCCGCAGCAGCCGCCGAGGGTGATCACCTCGGCACCGGTGGCGGCCAGGACCTTGGCGTCGGCCTGCCACCCCAGGATGGAGGCGTGGTGGCAGTGCGGCTGGACGATGATCGTGTGGCCGGCCAGGTCGGGGGCGGTCCAGCCCTCGTTTCGGCCGATCAGTTCGGCCAGGGTCAGGATCGACTCAGAGACGGTCTGCACCCGCGGGTCGTCGTGCAGCAGTTCCGGGGCGTCGCTGCGCCACACCGCCAGGCATGAGGGTTCCATGCCGATGATGGGTGTGCCCGAGGCAGCGATTGGGTGCAGCACGTCCAGGGCGGTGCGCAGCTGCTTCCTGGCGCCGTCGAGTTGGCCCGTGGTGATCCAGGTCAGGCCGCAGCAGGCGTCCTGCTGCAGCACCTCGGGGGCATACCCCAGCGACTCCAGCACCTGCACCAGGCTGGCCAACTGCTGGCCCACGAAGGCGTCGACGAAGGAGTCCACCCAGACCACCACCCGGGGGCGGCCGGCGGCCGGGGCGGGTCGGGCGAACTGGCGGCGGGCGCCACGTCCGCTGCGGAAGGTGGGCAGTGGGCGTCGCTGGTCGACGCCGGCGGCCCACTTGGCGGCCTGTGACAAGCCGGGGACGCGCAGGGCGAGGTTGGCCAATGCCCCCAGACCCGGCAGGCGTCCCATCAACCGGCCCCAGCGGGGCAGCCATCCCATCGAGTAGTGCGACCGGGGACGCAGCCGTCCTCGGTAGGACTCGTGCAGCACGCGGGTCTTGTAGGCGGCCATGTCGATGCCGGTGGGGCAGTCGCGGGCGCATCCCTTGCAGCTGAGGCACAGGTCGAGGGCCTCGTGCACCTCCGGCGAGCGCCACCCCTGCGAGACCAAGGACCCGTTGACCATTTCCTGCAGGATCCGGGAGCGGCCGCGCGTGGAGTCCTTCTCGTCGCGGGTCGCCTGGAACGAGGGGCACATCACCTGACCGCCGGCCATCCCGTCGGCCAGGCACTTGCCCACCCCCGAGCACTGGTGCACGGCCTCGACGAACTCGGGGTGGCTGGTGCGCAGCGGCGAGGTGACCGTCGCCGAGACGCGAATGTCGGCAGCCACCGGACGCGGGTCGACCAGCACGCCGGGGTTGAGCAGGTTGTCCGGGTCGAAGATGGCCTTGACCTGACCGAACAGGTCGATCACCTCGGGGCTGAACATGCGCGGCAGCAGCGCCGAGCGGGCACGACCGTCGCCGTGCTCACCCGACATGGACCCGCCGAGGCTCGCCACCAGGTCGGCGGCCTGCTCGACGAAGACCCGGTAGGCCTCGTCGCCGCCCTCCTGGTCGAGGGGGAAATCGATGCGGCAGTGGACGCAGCCGTCACCGAAGTGGCCGTAGGGCAGGCCGTGCAGGCCGTGGCTCTCCAGCAGGGCGTCGAACCGGCGCAGGTACTCGCCCAGGTGTTCGACCGGCACCGAGGCATCCTCCCAGCCGGGGAAGGCCGGCCGCTCGAGGCTGACCCCAGCCAGCCCGGCGCCATCGGAGCGGATCTTCCACAAGGCCTTGACGATGATCGGGTCGTCGACCAGCCACGCCTCCAGCGCGTCCGCGGCCGCCACCATGGCCTCGGCCCGGGCGCGCACCTCGGCGGGGTCGTCACCGACGAGTTCGACGAAGACCCAGCCGTCACCGGCCGGCAGGGGCGGCACGGCGTCGGGACCCTTGCTGCGCACCACCACGTCGACGATGCGACGGTCCATGCCCTCGGCGGCGGTCGGACGGAACCTGGCCAACGCCGGCATCGCGTCAGCGGCCGCAGCCATCGACGGATAGCCCAGGGCCACCATCTGCTTGACGGGGGCATCGGCGACCAGACGGACGGTGGCGCGGGTGATGATGCCCAGGGTGCCCTCCGAGCTGGCCATGAACCGGGCCAGGTCGAACTTCTTCTCGGGCAGCAGCCAGCTCATCGCATAGCCCGAGCCCATCCGCGAGAAGGTGCCCAGTTCGGTGCGGATCGTCCCCAGGTGGGCACCGACCAGGTCCTTCAGCGGCGCCAGCGCCGGCGGTGGCTCGGTCGTGGCGAGCGCCGGATCGGCATGCGGGGACCGCAGGGTGACCAGGTCACCGGTGCCGGTGAGCACCTCGAGTTCGACGATGTTGTCACTGGTGCGCCCGTACCCCATGGCGCGCGGACCGCAAGCGTCGTTGGCGATCATGCCGCCAATGGTGCAGCGCGACGAGGACGACGGGTCGGGGCCAAAGCGCAGCCCGTGCGGGGCGGCGGCCTGCTGCAGGACGTCCTGCACGACGCCGGGTTCGACGGTGGCAGTGCGGGCATGCGGGTCGATGTCCAGGATCCGGTTCAGGTGGCGCGAGACGTCGATGACCAGCCCGGTGCCGATGGCGTTGCCACCACAACTGGTGCCCGCCCCTCGCATGGTGACCGGGACGCCGGCGGCCAGGGCGGCCCGGGCGACGGCGATGAGTTCCTCGCGGGTGCGGGGGAAGGCAACGCCCTCGGGCACGACCCGATAGATCGAGGCATCGGAGCTGTACAGGCCGCGGGTGATCGACGACTGGTCAATGTCGTGACCCTCCAGGACGGTGGTCAGGTGGGGGGCACGGGTCTCGTCTTGCACGCTCACCCGGTGATCATCTCACGGGGGCTTCGAGGCGCGGCCTGCGCTCAGTCGTGGTGGGAACGCAAGGTGGGACGTTCAGAGGGCTGGGCGTTCAACACCGCCTGCATCGCACGTCCGATCGCGGCATAGTCCTCGGGGTCGACGACGTCGATGAAGATGTCGCGCACCGACTGCACGTGGGTGGGGGCAGTGCGGGCGAGCAGCGCGTAGCCCTCATCGGTGAGCCTGGCCAGCACGCCGCGGCCGTCGTCGTTGGCCGGGCGACGCTCGACCAGCCCGTCGTTCTCCATCCGGGCAATGGCGTGGGTGAGCCGGGACCGGGACTGGTGGACGCCTTCGGCCAGCAGCGACATGCGCATCTCCCGGTCGGGGGACTCCGACAGGCTGACCAGGATCTCGTAGTCACCCAGCCCCAGGCCGTGGGGCCGCAGCACCCGGTCGAGGTGGTCGTTGACCCGGGCCCCGCCGAGCAACCAGGCGCGCCAGGTGCGCTGCTGGTCGTCCGTCAGCCACAGGTCGTCGCTGACGGGGCCCTGGTCGGAGGAATCGGATGCCATGGGTCCCAGACTATCGAGCCGACACTCGCGGGCGGCAGGGGGAGCCGTCATGTCTGGCCAGCGACTACCCTGAGCCCCCGAGGAGGAATGTGGTGGACGAGACACAACGCTGGTTCGACGCGTCCGGGCTGGACATCCGCGCCCGCGGCGAGGTGTTCACCGTCGACCTACCGGTGCGCTGGGGCGACATGGACGCCCAGGGGCACGTGAACAACGGCGTCTACTTCGACTACCTGCAGGATGCCCGCGTCGACTTCCTGGTCGCTGGCGGGGTCACCAGCATGCTGGACGGGGTGGTGGCGGTCGCCCACACCATCGAGTACCGGGCGCCGATCACCTACTCGGAGCGTCCGGCCCACGTGCAGATGGTGGTGCTGGAGCGGCGAGCGGCGAAGTTCCGGGTCGGCTACCTGATCGTCCACGACGGCGTGCTGTGCGCCCTGGCGGCGACCACCCTGACCCCGTTCGACATGGTCGCACAGCGTCCCCGCAGGCTGGTCGACGACGAGATCGCCCTGCTTGACCGGCACCGCTGGCAGATCGAGCGTCCCTTCCGGGCACTGCCGAAGCCCGCCCTGCCGGGTCGCGGCCACCGGTCCGAGGTGTTGACCCGCTGGTCGGACGTCGACCGGTTCAACCACGTCAACAATGTGCGGATGTTGGACTTCTTCCAGGAGGGGCGCATCCAGATGACCACCGCTGCCGACCCGCTGGCAGCCCGGATGGGGTCGTCCGGGCCGGCCGAGGGACGTTCGCTGTGGCTGGTGGCCCGTCAGGACGTGGACTACGTCGCCCAGATGTCGTTCCGGCGCGAGCCCTACCCGATGTACACGGCCGTCACCCGGATCGGGAACTCCTCGCTGACGCTGGCCGCCGAGATCGTTGAACCCGAGTCGGGTCAGGTGATCAGTCGCGCGCAGCACGTGATGGTGCGGGCCGACCAGGAGGGGCGTCCGCGCCCGATCGAGGACGCCATGCGGGCGTCCCTGGCACGGTTTGCTGTCTAGGGTCTGGAGGTCGTCGTGACGTCCACGTAACGTGGCGTCATGGCAGGAATCCAGTCCGCAGCCGAGGTGCTCCAGGTCCTCGTCGACGAGGGCGAGTTGCCGGGATTCGTCCTCGGCGTCCGAAAAGATGGCGCCACCGAAATGGTCGCCAGCCACTTCGAGGCGGATGCGCAGTTCCTCCTCACCTCCAACACCAAGCCGATGGCCGGCGCGCTGGCGGTGCGGTTGGTGGAACGGGGCGTCGTCGGGCTGGACGACCCGGTCGCCGAGCACCTGCCCGAGTTCGCCGAGCCGTCGGTGCTGGTCCGTCCTGACGGTCCACTCGAGGAGTGCGTGCCGGCCGAGCGGCCGATCACGCTGCGGCACCTGCTGACCATGACCCCCGGGTTCGGCTGGGTCGCCGAGGAGGGGCCACTGTCCGCGGCGATGGCCGAGCGGGGGGTGCTGCCCGGCCCTTTCCCGCCGCTGATGACCCCCGACGAGTACGTCGCCCGGCTGGCGTCATTGCCGCTGGCCTCCCAGCCGGGGAGCCGCTGGCGCTACCACCACAGCAGTGACGTGCTGGGCGTGCTGTTGGCCCGTGCCACCGGGCACTCGGTGACCGACCTGGTCCGCGAGCACCTCACCGGGCCGCTGGGATTGCGCGACACCGGCTTCGTGGGTGACCCCGCCAGGATGGTCCCGATGGTGGGCGCCGAGGTTCCCGAGGGGCTCTTCACCCGCGCGCCCCTGTTCGAGTCGCTGGCTTGCGGCCTGGTCTCGACGGTCAGCGACTACTTGGTGTTCCTGGAGGCGTTGGCGCACGGGGAGCCGATCCTCAGCCAAGAATCGGCCGCTCAGCTGCGCCAGGACCAGTTGACCCTCGAGTCACGTCCCGGCAGTGAGGGCTTCCTGGCGCCCGGCGGCGGCTACGGATTCCAGGTGGAGGTCCGCCCCGACGGGTCGGTGGGGTGGGCCGGTGGGCTGGGCACCATCGGTTACACCGATCCCGGCAGCGGGACGGCGGCTGCGCTGTTCATGGCGCAGTCGTTCGAGTTGCCCGGCACGGCTCGCGCAGTCGAGGCCTTCTGGACCCTGCTGCGCTGAGCTGAGCCGAGCCGGCGATGCGATGCTCAGGCGGTGCGCAGCCAGACGGCGGCGTCGCTGGGCAGCAGACCATCCTCCAGCGGGATGCTGGCGACGATGACCTCACCCTCGACCGCGACCGGCTGGGAACCGAAGTTCACGACGCACCGGAAACCTGGCTCACGGGTGAACGAGAGCACGTCGTCGTCGGTCTCGTCCCAGACCATGCTGCCCTCGCCGAGCGCCGGGTTCTGGCGACGTTCGGCCAGCAGCGTCCGGTACAGCTCCAGCATTGACCCGGGCATCCCGGTCTGCGCCTCGACCGTGAGGTCGGCCCAGTGGGCCGGCTGCGGCAGCCACGGCTCGGCGTCCACACCGAACCCGAAGGGCTGTTCGGTCCCGGACCACGGGATCGGGACGCGGCATCCGTCGCGACCGCGGCTCGTGTACCCGGAGCGCTTCCAGGTGGGGTCCTGCAGCTTGTCCTCGGGCAGGTCCTCGACCTCCTCCAGGCCGAGTTCCTCACCCTGGTAGACGTAGGCACCGCCGGGCAGGGCGAGCATCAGCAGCGCCGAGGCGCGGGCGCGTCGGCGTCCCAGTGCGAGGTCGGTGGGCGCCTTGGCCAGGGCATCACCCAGGTGCAGTTCGTCCTTCGCCCGATCGGGACCCGAGTAGTCCAGTCCCGACGGCTGCTTGCCGAAGCGGCTCACCGAACGGTAGTTGTCGTGGTTGTTCAGCACCCAGGTGGTGGGGGCACCGACCTCCTCGTGCTCGGCCACGCTCTGCGAGATGACCAGCCGTAGGCTCTGCGGCGTCCAGGCGCTCAACAGGAACTCGAAGTTGAACGAAGAGTGCAGGCGTCCCTCCGCGACGTAGTGGATCCGTCGGTCGCTGGGCAGGTAGGCCTCGGAGACGTAGACCCGAGGGCCCAGCTCGCTGTCGGCGTACTCGTCGGCGATGGCACGCCAGTGCCGCTGGTGCTCGGCCATCGAGGGGCGATCCCACAGGGGTGAACCCTCAAACTTCTCCAGGGTGCCGTAGCCGGTGACGGGGTCGATGGGCAGGTCGGGGAAGTTCTGGTCCTTGAACAGGGAGTCGGCGACGTCAATGCGGAACCCGTCGATGCCGCGGTCGAACCAGAACCTCAGCACGTCGTCGAACATCTCGCTGACGGCCGGGTTCTCCCAGTTCCAGTCGGGCTGTTCGGGGGCGAACATGTGGCAGTACCACTGGCCCGGGGTGCCGTCGGCCTCGACGACGCGCTGCCAGGCACCCCCACCGAACATCGCCCCCCAGTTGGTGGGCGGCTCGTCGCCATTCGGGCCCTTGCCGTCACGGAAGATGAACATGTCGCGTTCGGGTGACCCGGGTCCGGCGGCGAGGGCCGCCTGGAACAGCGGGTGCTCGTTGGAGCAGTGGTTCGGGACGAGGTCGATGATGACCCGGATGCCACGTTCGTGGGCCTGCTGGACGAACTCGTCGGCGTCGGCCAGGGTGCCGAACTCGGGCTTGATGTCGCAGTAGTCGGCGACGTCGTAGCCGCCGTCATGCAGGGGAGAGGGGTACCACGGCGAGACCCACACGGCGTCGACGCCGAGGTCGACCAGGTGGTCGAGGTGGTTGATCATGCCACGGACGTCGCCGGTGCCATCGTTGTTCGAGTCGGCGAAACTGCGCGGGTAGATCTGGTAGACCACGGCACTGCGCCACCACGAATGGTCGCTGAACGAGGAATTCACAAAGCTCCTTGACTGTTGGGGGTCGCCGTCCAGCCTATGGGACATGGGCGGCGAGCACGTCAGGTCGGTGGCAAGCGCGAGCCGACGTTCTGCCCCGGACGCCAAAAGGTCCGGCCAATGCAGTGATTGGGCCGGACCTTCTGGCGTGAATGCCACGATTGCCTGATCGGGGTCACCACTGAGTGGGGGTGCAGGGGGTCATCCCCCGCGAACAACCCAGTGTGGGGGTGCAGGGGGTCATCCCCCGCGGCATGGATCAGATGTGGCCACGGGAGCAGGACTTGACCCGTGGACACGACCCGTGGGGGTGCAGGGGGTCATCCCCCGCGAACAACTCGGTGTGGGGGAGCAGGGGGTCATCCCCCGCAAACAATTCAGTGCGTGTCGGTGGCCTCGATCTCGGAGCGGTCACCCGACCACAGCGTGTGGAAGGTGCCCTCGGCGTCGATGCGACGGTAGGTGTGCGAGCCGAAGAAGTCGCGCAGCCCCTGGGTGAGGGCGGCGTTCAGGCGGGGTGCGCGGACCATGTCGTAGTACGACAGTGCCGAGGCGAACCCGGGAATCGGGACGCCGGCCTGGGTGGCGCGCACCACGACCCGACGCCAGGCGTCCTGGGAGTCGGCCAGCCCGGCCTTGATCGAGGGGGCCTCCAGCAGGGTGACCAGGTTGTGCGCGGCGTACTCGTTGGCAATCCGGTCGAGCAGCTTGGCGCGGATGATGCAGCCGGCACGCCAGATGCGGGCCACCGCGGCAACGTCAATGTCCCAGCCGTACTCCTCGGCGGCAACCTTGATCTCGTGCAGGCCCTGGGCGTAGGCGATGACCTTGGACGCCCACAGCGCCTGCCGGATGTCGTCGACGAAGGCGTCGCGGTCCTCGGCGGACAGGGTGCGGTCGGGACCCTGCAGGGCGGCCTGGCCGGCGGCGCGCAGGTCGGCGTGCGACGAGACGGCGCGGGCGAAGACCGACTCGGCGATCGAGGCGGCGGGCACGCCCAGGCTCAGGGCCTCCTGCACGGTCCAGGTGCCGGTGCCCTTCATGCCGGCAGCGTCGGTGATGACGTCGACCAGCGGCTTGCCGGTCCGGGTGTCGACCTGGGCGAGCACCTCGGCGGTGATCTCGATCAGGTAGGAGTCGAGGTCGCCGGTGTTCCAGGTCTTGAAGATCTCGGCCGACTCGGCGGCGCTGAAGCCGGCACCCTTGAGCAGTTCGTAGGCCTCACCGATGAACTGCATGTCGGCGTACTCGATGCCGTTGTGCACCATCTTCACGAAGTGGCCGGCCCCATCGGTGCCGATGTAGGTGCAGCACGGCTCGCCGTCGACCTTGGCCGAGATGTCCTCGAGCATCTTGCCGACGTACTCGTAGCTGTGCGGTGAACCGCCAGGCATGATCGAGGGTCCCTCAAGGGCACCCGTCTCGCCACCGGAGATGCCGGCGCCGACGAAGTGCAGGTCGTGGCCGCGCAGCTTCTCCTCGCGGCGGCGGGTGTCCTGGAAGTAGGCGTTGCCGCCGTCGACGACGATGTCACCGGCCTCGAGCAGGGGGATCAGTTGGTCGATCACGGCGTCGGTGCCCTTGCCTGCCTTGACCATGATGATGATCCGACGCGGTGACTCCAGCGAGTTGACGAAGTCCTCGAGCTGCTCCGACGCGATGAAGTTGGCCTCGGCATGCTCCTCGAGGACCGTCTCGGTCTTGGCCCAGGTGCGGTTGTAGATCGCGGTGCGGTAGCCGTGGTTGGCGAAGTTGCGGGCCAGGTTCGAGCCCATCACCGCCATCCCAATGACGCCGATCTGTGCCGAGCCGGTCCGGTCGGCTGCAGAGGTCTGCTCGCTCATCAATTACTCCTCGAAATGCTGTTAGCGGTCGCCGCGTGCGGCCATGCGAGTCCCATCCTGCCGCAGTCGCCCGCCAGGGGGCAGGGCTTGCCACCTGTTGCCCGCGTAGCCTGCGGCCTTTGGTGAACGATGTGCCGCCTGGGTCGTCCTGACGCGGCACTTGGTGAACGATGTGCCCGTCCGGGGTTGTCTGACCCGGCTTTGGTGAACGATGTGCCGTCTGGGTCGTGCTCACGCGGCACTTGGTGAACGATGTGCCGTCTGGGTCGTCCTGACCCGGTCTTTGGTGAACGATGTGCCGCCTGGGTCGTCCTGACCGGGCACTTGGTGAACGATGTGCCGTCTGGGTCGTCCTGACCCGGCACTTGGTGAACGATGTGCCCGTCCGGCGTCCCCGGGGTGATCCGCGACCGTGGCAACAGACGGCAAGCACGGGCCGGCCGGTGATCCTCGATGCCAGACTGGGGCCAACGACTTCAGCCTGTGCACCGTGAGCATCTGGACCAAGGAGAACAATATGGAACTGCGCGCCGACGCCAAGTGGTCGATGGTCATCGCCACCTCAATGGGTATCCGCATCACCCCCGAGAACTTCCAGCAGGTCCAGACCTCGGACCGCTACTTCATGCATGCGACCTCGGCGGAGTCGAATGTCGCCTCGGTCTCCTCCCACCTGGGACTGCCCGTCAAGGTGCTGACCAACTTCGTCGAGGGCAGCCCCATCTCGGCGTTCATCAAGGCCAACCTGCGTGCCCGTGGCATGGCCTACGAGGGTCCGGACCTGCCGCAGGGCGGCGCCTGGGGCTACCGCCACCAGTTCAACATTGCCGACTCGGGCTACGGCCTTCGCGGTCCCCGCGTCTGGAATGACCGCGCCGGTGAGGTCGGACTGGCGCTGGACGTGAAGAACTTCGACCTCGAGAAGCTGTTCGTCGACGAGGGCGTCAAGGTGGTTCACCTGTCCGGGCTGATCGCGGCGCTGTCGCCCGAGACCAGCCAGTTCTGCCTCGAGGTGGCGCGCATCGCCAAGGCCAATGGCACCAAGATCGCCTTCGACCTCAACCACCGTGCCTCGTTCTGGAAGGGACGCGAGACCGAACTGCGGGCCGCCTTCCACGAGATCGCCTCGGTCACCGACATCCTCATCGGCAACGAGGAGGACTTCCAGCTGGCGCTGGGCATCGAGGGCCCCGAGGCCGGTGGCGACCAGGTCTCGAACAAGATCGACGGCTTCAAGGACATGATTGGCCGGATCACCGAGGTCTACCCGCAGGCTTCGGTCATTGCGAACACCCTGCGTGAGGTCGAGACCGTCAACCGTCACCTGTGGGGTGCGGTGGTCTGGTCGGGCGGCGAGTTCTCGGTGGCCGAGCCCCGCGAGATCGGCGTGCTCGACCGTGTCGGCGGCGGCGACGGATTCGTCGGCGGCCTGCTGTACGGACTCATCCAGGGCTGGGCCCCCGAGAAGTGCATGCAGTTCGGCTGGGCCACCGGCGCCCTGGCCGCGACCTCGCTCACCGACTACGGCACCCCCGCCGACGAGGAGCAGGTCTGGAGCATCTGGGAGGGCAACGCCCGCGTCAAGCGCTGACGTTCCCGCACGAATCGGGGTCAATGGCGACCCCACCCCTGTCGTGGCCCGTTCACCGAGAGTGTCGGTGGTCGGGCCACGATCGTGCCGTCACTGTAGCTTTGCTGCGGCTGCGGCTGCGCCTGCGCCTGCGCCTGCGGCTGCGCCTGCGGGTGCTGCGGCTGCGGGGACGCCGACGAACGAGCGGGCGTTGATGGTCATGACGATCAGTCAGATCAGGTCGAACACCCGCGGAGTCAACACCGCCATCCCGCCCACCAGGCAGGCCAGCGTGGCGGCCAGGAAGACCAGGTGCCACAGCGACATAGGGGTCCGGGTCAACCGCGCCAGCTGCCCGGCATCGGAGTCCCGCGCGGGACGTCTGGCCAGTTCAATCGTCGGGCGCGGGGCCGACAGCAGCAGCAGCCATGTCAGCAGGTAGGCGATCCAGGACTGGTGCACCGGCTCCAGGTACCAGGACGCGGCAGCGATGCCGGCCAGCACGACGACCATCACCAGCAGCCCGTAGAAGTTGCGGATGAACAGCAGCATGAGCGCCAGCAGCACCGCCCATGCCCACAGCAGCCCCACCGAGTACCCGGCGGCCAATGCCAGTGCCGCCCCCAGGCCCGTCACGCCAGGCGCCAGGTAGCCGGCCAGCAGGGTTGCCACCATGCCGGGGCCCTTCGGTCGACCTCGCGACACGGTCAGCCCCGAGGTGTCGGAATGCAGCCGGATGCCGGACAACTGTCGTCCGGTCAACGCCGCCACGGCGGCGTGCCCGGCCTCATGGACGATGGTGACCAGCATCCGCACCAGCGGCCAACCGAGCAGCACCATGGCCAGAGCCACGGCCCCCAGCAGCCCCACCACGGTGGGCGAGGGCACCGGCTGGGGTGTGATGATGCCCTGCCAGATGTCGTTCAGCATGCCAACTCCTGCAGCGGTCCTGCGAGCCAACGCTGCACTTCGCGGGGTGTCCGCAGCCGCACCACGACCAGGTGGTCATGGCTGGCGGCGACCTGGGGAATGCGCTGGACGTACTTGTTCCTGGTCGAGAACGACCAGCGCAGGATGTGTTCGGGGTCGGTGAAGATGGTCCGCAACGCGGGTTCCACATTGCCGTTCCACAGCACCTCACCGCGCAGACGGCGCCGCAGGGTCCGGCTCACCAGGCGCGGCACGGTGACGCGCCAGTAGGGCAGGTCGAGCCACACCAGCAGGTCCGCCCGGTCGACCAGCAATTCGCGCACCGGGCGGTACTGCCATTCGGTCACCCAGGTCGGGTCACTGGTGAAGACCTGCACGTCGGCCACGAAGCTCGGCCGCGGGGTCCAGTTCGGGCCGTGGTACAGGGAGTCGATCTCGACGTGGGCGATCCCCAGCACGTCGGCGATCCGAGCGGCCAGGGTGGTCTTGCCGGTGCCGGAGACGCCAGCCACCAGTACCCGGCGGGGGCGCTGTGGCAGCGGCGTCTCGGCGTCAAGCATCCGTGCACACTACCGCTCGGTTGGCCCCGCCCACGTCCGGCGGCCCCGCCACCAGGTCGCGACCACCGGGTCGGGCAGGTCGCGGCCGTGGTAGGGGTTGTTGCGCCCCAACGACAACGACTGCTCCCGGTCGACGATGCCGCGACGCGCCGGGTCCACCAGCACCACGTTGGCCGGTTCCCCGACCGCCAGCGGACGACCCTGGTGGGGCAGGGACCCGATCCGTGCCGGGGCGTGGCTCATCCGGTCGGCAACCTGGTCCCAGCCCAGACGCCCCGGATTCACCAGGGTCTCGATCACGGTGGCCAGGGCCTGCTCGATGGCGATCATCCCCGGCTTGGCCTCAGGGAACGGCTTCGCCTTGTCCTGGGCACGGTGCGGGGCGTGGTCGGTGGCCACCACGTCAATGGTGCCGTCGGCCAGGGCGGCCCGCACCGCCTCGACGTCCTCGGCGCTGCGCAGCGGAGGGTTGACCTTGTAGGTGGTGTCACCGGAGCGCAGCTCGTCCACCGACAGCAGCAGGTGGTGCGGCATCACCTCGGCGGTCACCCGCACCCCGCGCGCCTTGGCCCAGCGCAGCACCTCGACGCCCTCGGCGGTGGACACGTGGCAGACGTGCAGCCGGGTGCCGAGGTACCCGGCGATCTGCACGTCGCGGGCGATGATCACCGACTCGGCGATCGTCGGCCACCCGTCCAAGCCCAGTTCCGCCGACACCGGACCCTCGTGGCAGCAGGCCGACGGCCCGGCCAACGACGCGTCCTGGCAGTGCTCGGCCAGGACGCCGTCGAACGGCTTCAGTTGCTCCATGGCGGCGCGGACCAGCCCGGCCGTGGGCACCGACAGGCCGTCGTCGGAAAAGACGGTCACCCCGGCCGCGGCCAGGTCGGCGATCGACGACAGTTCCTGGCCGGCCAGCCCGCGGGTGACAGCACCGATGGGGACGACCTCGGCGGACGCATCGGTGGCCAGGGCACGCACGTGTTCGGCCCGCTCACCGGTGTCGGTCACCGGATCGGTGTTCGCCATGGCGAAGACGGCGGTGAATCCTCCGCGGGCGGCGGCGGCCGTGCCGGTGCTGATCGTCTCGGCGGCCTCCTGCCCGGGCTGTCGCAGGTGGGTGTGCAGGTCGACGAAACCGGGCAGCGCCACCAGGCCGTCGGCGTCGACGCGCGTCGCCCCGACGGCAGGGGAGTCGACCAGTCGACCATCGGCCAGGTGCAGGTCGGTGCGGGTGCCGTCCGGCAGGGTCACCCCAGTGATCGTCCAGCTGGAGGCGCTCATGCGGGTGCTCCCGGCGTCCAGTCGATGTCGGCGCGCCACGGACGCTGCTTGAGGGTGGCGCGGACGCTGTCGGCCGAGCAACCCAGGGCGGTCAGGAAGATCGCCATCCGCACCTTGAGCCCGTTGTCGGTCTGCTTGAAGATCGCCAACCCCGGCAGGTCGTCCACGTCGGCGGACAGGTCGTAGGCGTCCTGCCGGGCATCGCGGGGCAGCGGATGCATGATGATGATGTCCTGGTCAACACCGGCCTGCTCGAGCAGTCCCCGGTTCAGCAGGCTGCCGCGCACCGTCGCGTGCAGTTCCTCGGTCATCCGCTCGCGCTGCACGCGGGTGGCATAGACGACATCCGACCCGTTCAGGGCCTCGACCACCGAATCGCACTCCACCACGGTGTTGCCATGGGCGCGGGCATGGTGGGCGATGGCATCGGGCAGTTCGAGGCTGGGCGGACTGAACAGCCGGAAGGTGATGCCGTCGTTGACCGACAGCAGCTTGATCAGCGAGTGCACGGTGCGGCCGTACTTCAGGTCGCCGATCACCGCGATCGTGGCCCCGTCCAGCGACCGGCCGCGGCCGGCCAGTTCACGGGTGAGCGTGTAGGAGTCCAGCAGCGCCTGGCTCGGGTGCTCCCCGGCACCGTCACCGGCATTCATCACCGGCACCGTCGAGGCGGCCGCGAACTGCGCCACCGACCCCTCGTCGGGGTGCCGCACGACCAGCACGTCGGAGTAACCCGAGATGACCCGCGAGGTGTCCTCGATCGACTCGCCCTTGGCCATGGACGAGAACGTGAAACCGGTGGTCGTGGTCACCTCACCACCCAGGCGCAGGAACGCCGACTCGAAGCTCAACCGGGTGCGGGTACTGGGTTCGAAGAAGAGGCTGCCGAGCACCGCCCCGTCCAGGACGGTGCACACGCTCTGGCGTCCGGCGATGGGATCAACCACATCAGCCAGTTCGAAGAGACGTTCCAGCCGGTCGCGGTCGAACTGGGCGACGCTCAACAGGTGGCGTCCGGCGCCGAACATGGGCAGCGTTTGCTGGGTGGACACGGGGGACCTCCTGCGGTGGGCTGCTCAGGAACCTAGCACTGCGCCACGATGCGCCGTGCCCGCGTCAACGATGTGGCCCCCGGCGTCGCCAAATGGGCATCCGGCCAGCGGCTTCGGCTAGTGTGTGGGCCATGATCGCTTGGCTTGCACTGCCGCTCGAGGTCCTGCCTGGGTGGCCGGTACCGGAACCCGCCTCGACCCTGCACATCCTGACGCTCACCGTGCTCGGCCCACTGGCGGTTCTGGCGGTCCTGGCCGTGATCGGCTGGACCCCGCGCCTGATGCGCAAGGCACGCGCCGGCGCCGCTGCCGACGGAGTCGCCCTGACCGACGGCCACGCCCAGGACGCGGCGGCGCTGGCCCCCGGCGAGTCTCCGGCCCGTCGCGCAGCCATCGACAACTGACGACCGGGCGGCCACCCGCGCCACCCGCACGACGCACAGAAGGTGCCCTGCCAGTTGGCATGGCACCTTCTGCGTCTGCTGCCAGCACCGGGTGGCAGTCGGCGGCTCAGCCGCGGCTGGCCTGCTGGGCGCGCAGGGCGCGGGCCAGCGCATCGCGGCGCTCGGTCACGGTACGGGTGACCTGGTCGGAACGCTCAGCTGCCGCCAACCACTGGTCGACCTGGTCGACGTAGCCCTGATCGGCGTCCAGCGGGAACAGCAGGGTGAGCACCGCATCGACGGCCGCGTGGCCGCGTCCGTCCCAGCCGTCGCGTCCCTCCGAGATGGCCTCGGCCACCTCCAGGTACAACGCCCGGTAGGGCGTGAGCAGTTCGTCCTGGTCGTACTGCCAGAAGTTCAGGCAGATCTGGCGGTGGGTGCCGTTGGGAATGCCCGGCTCGGCAGTGGCACGCTGCCACGCCTCGGCCTTGGTGTCCGGGTCGGCGAGCGCGGCCAGCACACCGGCCGCCTGCTCGGCGCCGCTGATGGTGTTGTCGCGCTCCAGTTCGGCGGCCACCTCGGCCCGGCCGACCGCCCCCTGGCGGGCCAGGGCCGTCAGCAGACGCCAGCGCATGTCGGTGTCGACCTGCAGCCCCTCGGCAGCCTCGTCACCCTGCAGCCAGGCCAAGAGCAGCTCGGCACCCTCAGGGGTGTGGACCGACTGGATCAGCGCATTGGCGAAGGCCAGCTGGTGGTCGGAGCCGGGCTCGGCCTGCTTCAGCGCCAGCGCGAGACCGCGGACCAACTGTCCCCGGACCTCGCCGCGCAGCTCCGGGGCGGTGTAGGAGGTCGCCGCCAGCGTCGCCTGACGGTTCAGCGTCTGCACCGCTGTCAGGTCGGACTCGCCCCCCACACCGCGGGCCACCAGGTCGGTGTAGTCGCGCGACGTCATCTCGCCGTCGCGGGTCATGTCCCAGGCAGCGCCCCACAGCAGCGCCCGTGCCAGCGGGTCGTCCAGTGAGTCGATGGTGCTCACCGCGGTCTCCAGCGAGCGGGGGTCGAGGCGCACCTTGGCGTAGGTGAGGTCCTGGTCGTTGAGCAGCACCAGGTCGGCGGCCGGCTGACCGACCAGTGCCTCGATGTCGGTGCGCTCACCGGTGATCTCGACCTCGACCGAGTCACGGCGGACCAGCACGTCGCCGGCCAGGTCGAACAGGCCGATGGCCATCTTGTGGGTGCGCAGGGTGGGCCAGTCGGGGTTCGCGCTCTGCACCACCGCGAAGCGAGAGAAGGTCCCCGCCTCGTCCACCTCGAAGTCGGCGCGCAGGGTGTTGACGCCGGCCTTCTCGAGCCATTCACCGGTGAACCAGCCCAGGTCACGCCCCGAGGCCTTCTCCAGCGCCGCCAGCAGGTCGTCGAGTTCGGTGTTGCCCCAGGCATGGGTGGCGAAGTAGTCGCGGACACCGGCCAGGAAGTCGTCCTGGCCAACCAGGCTGACCAGCTGCTTCAACGTGGAGGCGCCCTTGGCGTAGGTGATGCCGTCGAAGTTCTGTTCGACGGCGCGCAGATCGACCATGTCGGCGGCGATGGGGTGGGTGGTCGGCAACTGGTCCTGGGCATAGGCCCAGCCCTTGCGGGCGTTGGCGAAACTGACCCACGGGTCGACGCCGCCATGCTTGGCGACGATCCGGCTCTGGGCGTAGTGGCTGGCCCATTCGGCGAACGATTCATTGAGCCACAGGTCGTCCCACCACTTCATGGTGACCAGGTCGCCGAACCACATGTGTGCCAGTTCGTGCAGGATCGTGTTGTCGCGGCCCTCGTAGGCCGCCGAGGTCACCCGCGAACGGAACAGGTACTCGTCGCGGATGGTGACCAGCCCGGCGTTCTCCATGGCCCCGGCGTTGAACTCCGGGACGAACGCCTGGTCGTAGGTGCCGAACGGGTACGGGGTGCCGAAGTCGGCCTCGAAGACCTCGAAACCGCGTTTGGTGGTGGTCAGCACGCGGTCGGCGTCCAGGTGTTCCTTGACCGACTGGCGGCACAGCACCGAGGCCGGCACCGGCCCGGAGGTGCTGTCGATGGTGTCGGTCACCACGTGGTACTCCCCGGCGACCAGGGCGGTGATGTAGCTCGACATGGGGGGAGTGGGGGCAAAGGTCCAGCGGGCCAGGTCATCGCTGTCGGCGAGCGGCTCGGGCTCGACCGCGGCGGCATTCGACACGACGACCCAGTGCCGGGGTGCGGTCACGCGCAGCGCGAAGGTGGCCTTCTGGTCGGGCTGCTCGAAGTTGGCGAACATCCGCCGGGCGTCGGCGGTCTCGAACTGGGTGTACAGGTAGACCCGGCCGTCGGCGGGGTCGACGAACCGGTGCAGCCCCTCACCGGTGTGGCTGTAGCGGCAGACCGCGGTGATGGTCAGCTCGTGGTCGCCGGCCTCGGCGCTGAACGGGAACCGGGTGCCGGTGAACGTCTGCGGGTCGAGCGGCTGGCCGTCCAGGACGACCTCGCGCACCGCATCGGCGATCAGGTCGATGTGCGTCGGGTCGCCCGACAACGTCTCGAAACGAGCGGTGGTGGTCGACACGAAGGTGTCGGCATCCTCGAGGCCACGCCCGCCGAGATCGACGGCCACGTGGTAGCTGTGGCTGCGCACGATCGCCGAGCGAGCGACGGCCTCGTCACGCGTGATGTTCGTCATCGAAGTCCTTTCACGCCCGCCACGGCGCGGCGGATCCATACGAGGCTAGGCCATTACCCCTCGTCAGCCCACGTGACGGGGCCGTGCGGGGACCAATTGTCGCCCGAAGTCCCCGGGACGATTCCGCCGAGGGCGCAGCGTTGAAGCCGCATCCGCTGTCAGTGGCCACCGTTAGGCTGGCGGCATGACCATCAATGTTGACTTCTGGTTCGACCCGTTGTGCCCGTGGGCGTGGATGACCTCACGCTGGATGCTCGAGGTCGAACAGGTGCGTGACGTGCACACCACCTTCCACATCTTCAGCCTGGCCATCCTGAACGAGGACAAGGACGTGCCCGAGGAGTACCGCGCGGGCATCGAGGCCGGACGACCCGCCACCCATGCGGCGATCGGCGTCCTGGACCAGTACGGACAGGAGGGTCTGCGCACCTTCTACACCGCGCTGGGCACCGCCTACCATCCGCAGGACCAGCCCAAGGACGGCGCGACCCTGCGCAAGGTGCTCGACGAACTGGGCTACGACGTCACCATCGCCGACCGGGCCGAGGCCGGCGAGTGGGCCGACCGGGTGCGGGAGTCCTTTGAGACCGGCATCTCGCTGGTCGGCGGCGAGGTCGGCACCCCGATCGTCAAGGTGCATGACGTCGCCCTGTTCGGTCCGGTCATCTCGCCCGCCCCGAAGGGTGAGCAGGCCGGGGAACTGTTCGACGGCTTCGAGAAGATGGCCGCCTACCCCGGCTTCTTCGAGGTGAAGCGCACCCGCACCGTCGATCCCATCTTCGACTGAGCCATGGCACCAGCCCCGTCAGGCGAGCTGCCCGAGGGTCTCGACCCGCAGGTCCGGCACCGCTGGACCGACCTGGCCGAGAAGATCACCGACGCCCAGCAGGCCTACTACGGACGCGACGCGCCCACGGTCTCGGACGCCGAGTACGACCAGTGGCTGCGTGAACTCGGGGAACTGGAACACCAGTTCCCCGAGTTGTGCACCCCGGACAGCCCCACCCAGCGGGTGGGTGCCGCGCAGAGGATGACCGACTTCGCGCCGGTGACGCACCGGCGAGCGATGACCAGCCTGGACAACGTGTTCTCGGCCGAGGAACTCGACGACTGGCTGGCCCGCGTCCACCGAGGGCTGGGCACCGAGCAGGTCGACTTCCTGCTGGAGCCCAAGATCGACGGGCTGGCCATCAACCTGACCTACGAGGACGGCCTGCTGGTGCGCGCCGCCACCCGTGGCGACGGCCGCGTCGGTGAGGACGTCACCGGCAACGTCCGCACCATCGCCGGCGTGCCCCACCGCCTGAACGGCACCGACATTCCCGACCTGGTCGAGGTGCGCGGCGAGATCTTCTTCCCGATCGAGGCCTTCGCCGACCTCAACGCCGCGCTCGTCGAGGCGGGGAAGGCGCCCTTCGCCAACCCCCGCAACGCTGCCGCCGGGTCGCTGCGCCAGAAGGACCCGACGGTCACCGCGACCCGTCCGCTGCGGATGCTGGTGCACGGACTGGGTGCCAGCAGCGGCTTCCAGGTCGCCCGCCAGTCCGAGGCCTACGACCTGCTCCGCGGCTGGGGGCTGCCCACCACCGCCCACTACGAGGTGGTCGACAGCGTCGAGGCCATCCACGCCTTCGTCCGCCGCTACGGCGAGCACCGCGACACGGTCGAGCACGAGATTGACGGGGCAGTGGTCAAGGTCGACGACCTGTCCCAGCAGGGCGAGTTGGGCTTCACCAGTCGTGCCCCGCGCTGGGCCATCGCCTACAAGTACCCGCCGGTCGAGGTGAACACCCGGCTGCTCAGCATCGAGGTCAACGTCGGACGCACCGGCCGGGTCACCCCCTACGGGGTGATGGAACCGGTGGTGGTGGCCGGCTCGACCGTGTCGATGGCGACCCTGCACAACGCCCACGAGGTCAAGCGCAAGGGCGTACTGATCGGCGACGTCGTCGTGCTGCGCAAGGCCGGTGACGTGATTCCCGAGATCCTGGGCCCGGTCGTCGACCTGCGCGACGGCAGCGAGAGCGAATTCGTGATGCCGACCCGGTGTCCTGCCTGCGACGCCGAGCTGCGCCCCGAGAAGGAGGGAGACAAGGACATTCGCTGCCCGAATGCCGAGTCCTGCCCGTCCCAGCTCCGCGAGCGCCTGTTCGGGCTGGCCTCGCGCAGCGCCCTCGACATCGAGGCGCTCGGCTGGGAAGCGTCCATCGCGCTGCTCACCTCGGGAGTGTTGACCAATGAGGCCGGCCTGTTCTCGCTGGGCGCCGACGACCTGGTCACGGTGCCCTTCTTCACCCGTTCCGCCAAGAAGGCCGAACTCGCCGACCCGGACGCGGTGCCGCCGCCGGGCGTGGTCGACGGACAGGTGCTCAGCGCCAACGGACTGAAGTTCCTGAACAACCTGGACAAGGCCAAGCAGCAGCCGCTGTGGCGGGTGCTGGTGGCCTTGTCGATCCGCCGCGTCGGGCCCACCGCGGCCCGGGCACTGGCCACCCAGTTCGGCTCATTGCAGGCCATCCGGGAGGCTCCCGCCGAACAACTGGCCGCCACCGACGGCGTGGGCAGCGTGATCGCCGAGTCCATCCGGGAATGGTTCGACGTCGACTGGCACAACGCCATCGTGGACGCCTGGGCCGAGGCCGGGGTGCGGATGGCCGACGAGCGCGACGAGTCCATCCAACGCACCCTGGAGGGGCTGACGGTGGTGGTCACCGGATCCCTGGAGGGCTTCAGCCGCGACGGTGCCAAGGAGGCCATCATCACCCGCGGCGGCAAGGCCTCGGGCTCGGTCAGCAAGAACACCGACTTCGTGGTGATCGGCGCCAATGCCGGCACCAAGGCCGCCAAGGCCGAGGAGCTCGGACGGCCGATCCTGGACGAGGCCGGCTTCGTGAGGCTGCTCGAGGGCGGCCCGGCTGCCGTCAGCGAGCCCTCCGAGGACGAGGAGTGATCAGCAGGCGCGCCGTGATCAGAAGAAGCGCAGCGTCCGGGGTGCCTGGGCGACGCGGAACAGGTCGTCGAAGCGGGCCACCGCCAGCGCCGAGCCCTGCACCCGTCCGGCACCGGCCAGCACCCGGGCGCTGAGCCCGCCCAGGTACAGCGAGCTGAACGCCTCGATACCCATCACCAGGTCGGCCTGGCGGCTGGTGGGCTCGGCCTCGGCGCGACCCTCACGCACCTGCAGGTGCACGGTGCCGTCGGCCAGACCCGACGGGTCGTGCACGGTGATGGTCAGCTCGCCATCGTGCTCGAAGTGGCGCGCCCGCAGCGCGGAAGGCACGTCGAGCACCCGCGTCCACATCGCGTCGCGCACCTCGGTCGACTTCAGTCGGCGGGCATCGACCAGTCCCCAGCGCAGCGGGCCGTGCGGGTCGCCGCGACGGAAGGTGGCCTTCTTGACGAGGTCGTGGTGGCCGATGAAGGCCCACAGCGCCAACTCGGCCGCCGGGTCCAGCGCCAGCAGTTCGATGACTTGCAGTTCCTCATGGTCCTTGATCCGGTAGGTGAGCAGCCCGTCGACGACGCCCGCCTCGTCCCGGTGCGCCACCGCCCGCACGTTCCGATCCACCTTGCCGGACTCCCAGTCGAAGGTGCCCAGCACGCTCGAGACGTGGGCGGCGCTGGCGCCGTGCGACCCGCGGTGGCTCCGGTGCCAGGCCTCAAAGGTGTCCTGCCACAGGGCGGCCGCCTCGGCGGAGGTCGGCTCGAGCTGGACGATGCTGCCGCTCGGCTCGCTGCGCAGGGCGAAACCTTGGCTGATGTCGACCTCGTAGCTCTCGTGCAGCATCGAGACCCCGAAGCCGAAGCGTCCGTAGATCGTCGCCTCGGTGACGGTCAGCGCCGCCAGGCTCTGACCTCGCTCCTTGGCCTCGGACAGGTCGGTCATCATCATCGTCCGCAGCAGCCCCTTGCGGCGGGCGGTCTGGCGCACCGTCACGTTGGTGATGAAGTTCGCCGGCTCGAGGTGCCCGCCGCCGGTGTTGATGGTGTTGTCCCAGGACAGGAATGTCGACAGGGGTGCGCTCAGCGCGCCCGGCAACTGCGCTGCCTCACTGTCGGGGGCATAGCTGACGGCGCGGACCCGGCCGGCGTCGGCGGCCAGGAACTCGACCTGCTTGTCGATCTGCTCCGGGGTCGAATCCTCGGACAGGAACCCGAGCGAGACCGCCCTGATCCAGGCTTCGAGTTCGGGGCTGCGGGTGGTGGCGTCAATCCGGCTCAACGTGTAGTCGTTCACCGCTGCAGCCTAGCGAGACGGATCTTGGGGTCGCTGGTGTTCTTCCCCACGTGACCTGACAAGATGGGCCCATGCGCGTTCACATTGCCACCGACCATGCCGCCTTCGAGTTGAAGGAATACCTGGTCGCCGAGCTTCGGACCCGGGAGTACGAGGTTGTCGACCATGGCGCCGACAGTTACGACGCCAACGACGACTACCCGACCTTCGTGATCCCCTGCGCCGAGGCGGTCGCCGCCGAACCGGGGTCGCTGGGCATCGTGCTGGGCGGGTCCGGCAACGGCGAGCAGATCGCGGCCAACAAGGTCAAGGGCATCCGTGCCGCCCTGGCCTACAACCCCGAACTGGCCAAGCTGGGCCGACAGCACAACAACGCCAACTGCGTCGCCCTGGGCGGCCGGATGCAGGCGCTGGACCAGTCCCTGGCGATCGTGCTCGCCTTCCTCGAAACGCCGTGGACCAATGAGGAACGTCACGCCCGGCGCATCGACATGCTGGCCAAGTACGAGCAGACCGGCTCGCTCTGAGCCCACCGGCGCCGTCTGCCCTCAGCGTCGGCGGCGTCCCTGGGCGCGGGCCAGCAGGTCAGCCACCACGCGTTCGGCCTGCGCCAGGTCGGACGCGTTGGGCCGCGAGACCTCCCGTGCCCGCAGCGCCCGGTCCCAGCCGACCAGTCCGGTGATGCCGTCGCGGCCGAACTCACGCTTTTCGGTGGCACGTTCCGGGCGGGCGTTCATGGCGGCAGTCTAGCGGCGGCACCGCGTGGAATACTGGCCGACAATCCGGGGCACCCATGGTGCTCGGCGTCGATTCGCAGGAGGCACTTCTTGCCCGAAGGTCACGTGATCCATCGGCTCGCCCACGCGCTGGGCGACGCCTTCGGACAACGCAGCGTCGAGGTCAGCTCGCCACAGGGACGGTTCGCCGCCTCGGCCGAGTTGCTGGACGGGCAGGTGCTGACCGGCGCCGAAGCCTTCGGCAAGAACCTCTTCGTCGAGTTCGCTGCCCCCATTCCCGACCCCATCGTCCACATCCACCTCGGGCTGATCGGCAAGCTCGCCCTGGCCCCGGCGGCGCCACCCCAGGGCCAGGTGCGGCTGCGGATCAGCGATGGCGAGGTGGCCGCCGACCTGCGCGGTCCGCAGACCTGCGCCCTGGTCACCCCGGCACGCCGCGACCAGGTGGTGGCCGCGCTGGGCCCCGACCCGATTCGTGCCGATGCCGACCCCGACAAGGGATTTACCAGGATCAGGCGCTCGGCCAAACCCATCGCGGCACTGCTCATGGACCAGAAGGTGGCAGCCGGGGTCGGCAACATCTACCGCGCCGAGGTGCTGTTCCGGCATCGGCGCCACCCGATGACCCCCGGCAACCGGATCAGCGCCAAGGAGTGGGCCTCCATGTGGAGCGACCTGGTGGTCCTCATGCGCCAGGGCGTGGTCGACGGACGCATCGACACCGTCCGTGACGAGCACCTGCCCGACGCCATGGGTCGGCCGCCGCGCGAGGACCGGCACGGCGGCGAGGTCTACGTGTACCGCCGCACCGGCCAGCCCTGCCACGTCTGCGGCGGCGAGGTGCACAGCACGATCCTGGAAGCCCGCAACCTGTACTGGTGCCCCGCATGCCAACGCCGCCGCTGATCCGCTGGCAGGAACTGGAGTTCCAGGTGACCGAGGCCGGTGACCTGGCCCAGGTCAGCGACCTCGCCAGCGGCCAGGTCCTCCTGCGCGGGCTGCGCATCGACCTGCCTACACCGTGGACCGCTGCCGGGGTGGTGCTGCTCAGCAACGAGATCGAGCAGAACTTCACCCACCCCAGCGGTGCCACCGCCGTGGTCCGGCAGGTCTGGGAAGAGGCATGGACGCTGCGGATCACGCTGCTCAACACCTCATCGGAGCAGGCACAGGTGCCGGCGCCGCGACTCCGGTTCGCCGCGTCCTGGCCCACCCGGCGGTGGCTGGCCGGAGGCGAGGCATCCATCAGCATTGACCCCGGACGCGCCGAACAACTGCTGCTCACCCAACTGCGGGGCCAGGCGCGCTCCGGTGACGGCGAACTGTTGCTGGCTCCCGACCCGCTGGTGCTTGCCGCCCAGACCGAGAACGCCGGGCCCGGCCAGTTCCAGGTCTCGTGGCGCGGGGCATGGCTGGTCAACCACGCCCAGATCGCCCGCGTCCTGCCCTTCTGGTGGCCCGAACGCGTCGCCCTCGCCGAGGGCGAAGAGGTGGTGCTGTCGCTGCCGGACGCCGCCACCACCGCCACCGACGGGGTCACCATCGCCCTCGAGGACGAGGACACCTGGCTCAGCGGCACGCCGGGACGCCACGCCGTGCACGTGCACAACCGACTGGGCACCACCGACCTGCACCTGTGGTGGGGTCGCAACCTGGAAGCGGCCCAGCATCGTGAGGCCACCCGCCTGCTGGACGTCACCGACGCCCGCACCTGCGAGCCATGGGAGGCCTGGATCATCACCCGGGCGGCCCACCTGGTCGGTTCCTACGAAGCCGAGGAGTACCTGTTCACCGCCGTCGAGGAACGGTGCGCCCGCTCCGGCCCCGTGCATCCCCTCGACGTGATGACGGTCAGCTCCTGGCTGGCCGAGCACCCCGACGAGGACGACGTCTGGGACGGCCTGACGGACCTGGTCACCCGGATGCCGACGGTGCCCGGCAGCCAGCTCGCCCTGGTCCATGCCCGACTGCTGGCCATGCAGTTGGGCCGCACCAGCCCCGGGCTGCGGGCCCAGCGCTCACCGGTCTCCGAGGACCTCAGCCGCGTCGAGCAGGCCATCTGCCGGGTCGAGGCGAGTTTGCTCAACCCGCCCGACGCGCCTGACGAGGAGTGCTGGCGGGTGGCCGGGCTGCTCGGCGCCGGGCTGCCCGGAGAGACGGTCGGACTGGTGCGCCTGGCGCAGGTGCACACCGTGACCGCCCTGTACCCCGAGCACTGGGATTTCACCGCCCGCTGGCCGGTGCCGCTGGCCACCGCCCGCGAGGCCGCCCGGCAGAAGATCGTGGCAAGCGTTGATCTGCCGGACGGCTGCGAGGCCTTGGGCTGGGTGCTGGCCGGACTCTGAACTCAGGCCGGTGTCACCACCCTGGCGGCGCCACCACCACCGCGGGTGGTCTCGGCGGCAGCCGTCAACCGTCGTCCGTCCACCTCAATGCCGGAGGCGAGCCCGATCGATCCGCTGTTGGTCAGGGTGTGTCCCAGCGCCCGCAGGCCGTCGCCGGTCGCCGAGGCGTGCAGTCCGCCGTCCACACCGGCGCTGGCGCCGTTGCGCGAACTGATCCGTGGGGCGGCGATGGCCGCAACCAGCGGCAATCCCCGTTCCAGGTGGCCCAGGATGATCTGGGCCACCGTCGTGATGATGGTGGCGCCACCGGGGGTACCGACCGACAGCACGGCGCCTTGACGGTTGGACAGGATCGTGGGGCTCATCGACGAGCGCGGCTGCTTGCCCGAGCCCGGCAGGTTGGGGTCGGGAACCCCGGGAGTCAGCGGCACGAAGTTGAAGTCGGTCAACTCGTTGTTCAGCAGGAAGCCGCGTCCGGGAACCGTGATCGCCGAGCCGGCGGTCTGCTCGATGGTCAGCGTGTAGGCCACCGTGTTGCCCCACTTGTCGACCACGTTGAAGTGGGTCGTGTGGGGGCCCTCGTAGGGTTCCTTCTGGGCGGCACCCAGCGGCGGGGGAGTCGTGTAGTCGCCGTCGGGGAAGCCGAACGGGATCGGACGGGCGTGGGCGCGGGTGGGGTCGAACAGACCGGCGCGCTCCCGGGCGAAGCCCATGCTGAGCAACTCACGGACCGGCACGCCCTGCACATCACCGACCCACCGGTTGCGGTCGGCAAAGGCAATCGAACTGGCCTCGGCGAAGCGGTGCAGGTAGTCGACCTCCGAGACCTGGGACAACGGAATGCCGGTGCGCTCCTCGAAGGCGGTGATCAGGTTCAGGATCGAGCCGACCGCGATCCCTCCCGAACTGGGCACTCCCATGCCGTGGACCGCCAGGGTTCCCTGACGGCTCCGGAACTGGCTCTCGGTGGGCTTGAGGATGCTGGCGCGGTAGCGGGCCAGGTCGATGGAGCGCAGCTGTCCCTTGAGCACGCTGACCCCGGAGACGGTGGTCGGGTTGGCGGCCTCACGGACGATCTCGCGGGCCAGTTGGCCGTGGTAGAACTCGTTGACGCCCTTGCGGCGAATCAGCCGGTAGGTGTCGGCCAGGTCGGGGTTGGTGAAGACCGCCCCCACTTCGGGGGCGGAGCCGCCGGGCAGGAACAGTGCGGCCGAGGCCGGGAACTTCGCCAACCGGGCAGCATTGGACAGGGTCTGGTTGCGGAAGTTGGCGTCGACGATGAACCCGCGGCGGGCCAGTTCCTCGGCAGGCTCCAGCAGCTCGCCGAGCCGTCGGGTGCCGAACCGCCGCGCGGCAACGGCCCAGGTGGCCAAGGTGCCGGGGGTCCCGATCGACAGGCCCGAGGTGACGACTTCGCTGAAGTTGAGCGCGTTGCCATTGCCGTCGGTCAAGGACTTCTCGTGGAACGTGCGTGGCGCGGTCTCGCGGCCGTTGATGGTCCACACCTTGCCGGTGCGCGCCTCACGGTAGACGAAGAATCCGCCGCCGCCGATGCCCGACGAGTAGGGCTCGGTCAGGCCCAGCACCGCCGCGGTGGCAATGGCCGCGTCCACGGCATTGCCGCCGCTCTTGAGCACCTGCAGCCCGATGGCGCTGGCGTAGGGGTCGACCGACGAGACAGCGCCCCCCGACC
>NZ_JADIJQ010000049.1 GCF_017355265.1 Tessaracoccus sp. SD287 | reverse complement strand
GCGTGGCGCTGTTGGCCGTGGCTGGCCTGGCGCTGCTGCTGGTTCCACACCGGGGTGGGCGGCGGCACCATGGCCAGGATGCGTTCGACCACCTGGGAGGGCTGGATGTTGTCGGCGACGGCGTCGAAGCCGAGGACGAGCCGGTGGCCCATCACGTCCTTGGCGACGGCCTGCACGTCGGTCGGCAGCACGTAGTCGCGTCCGTGGATCAGCGCGAGCGCCCGGGCAGCCGCGGTCAGACCGAGCGTGGCCCGCGGCGAGGCACCGATCTGGATGACATTGGCCAGGTCGGGCACCCCGAACTCGGCCGGGGTGCGGGTGGCCAGCACCAGTCGGACGATGTACTCGGCGACCAGGTTGTGGACGAAGACGTTCGAGGCGAGGTTCTGCAGTTGCAGCACCAGGTCGGGGTTCAGCACCGGGTTCGCGCTCGGCGGCGTGACGCTCATCCGCCGCAGGATCTCGAACTCCTCGTTGCCGCGGGGGTAGGGCACGTCGACCTTGAGCAGGAACCGGTCGCGCTGGGCCTCCGGCAGCGGGTAGACGCCCTCGGACTCGACCGGGTTCTGGGTGGCGATCACGATGAACGGCTGCGGGGCCGGGTAGGTCTTGCCGGCGATGGAGACCTGCTTCTCGGCCATGATCTCGAGCATGGCCGACTGCACCTTGGCGGGTGCACGGTTGATCTCGTCGGCGAGCACGAAGTTCACGAACACCGGGCCAAGTTCGATGTCGAAGCTTTCCTTCGACGCCGAGTAGATGCGGGTACCGACGATGTCGGAGGGCACCAGGTCGGGGGTGAACTGCACCCGCGCGAACGAGCCACCGACCACGGTGGCGAAGCTGCGCACCGCGAGGGTCTTGGCGACGCCCGGCACACCTTCCAGCAGGATGTGACCCTTGGCCAGCAGGCCGACCATCAACTGCTCGACCATGTGTTCCTGGCCAACGATGACTCGCTGCACCTGTCCGATGGCTTCGCCGACGAGCTTGGCTGCTTCCTGGGGGGTCATCGAACCCGACGACGGTACGGACGTGCTCAAGTCAACTCCTGTGGTGTGGGTGTCAAGCCAGGCAGGTCAAGCATGCCTGCGTGCCACGATACAGTCCCCGCAGTCCGCACCCGGCTCACCACGACCTGCTTCCGTGATGTGGTGAACTAGAGGGGATGTCTGACCAGTCTCCCCCGCCCACCCAGGGCCAGTTCCCGGGCGCACCCCAGGGTGCACCGCAGGTTTTCGCGACCCCGCTGGTCTCCGCCGACCCCCCACGGATCGCCGACTACTGGCTGGACGCGCGACTGGCGGCCACTCCCAGCGGCGTCTCCTACGCCGCCCATGACGGCGACGGCACCTCGGTGATGCTGGTCGTCCTGGCTGCGGGCGCGGCCGGTGACGCAGCGGCCCGTGACCGGTTCGCCGGCGAGGTGAACATGATGCACCTCGACACCGTGCTCGCCCGCGGCGGGCAGGGCCAGGACGCCGGCCGGATGGCCGAGAAGTTCGTGGCCGACACCTCCCCCGATGCCGCGACCACACCGCAGTCACCCTGGGTGGCGCTGGCCTATGACGGGTCACCGGCGGCGGTCGCCGAGGCCAACCGCCTGCTCAGCACCGTCGACCTGTCGCGTGCCCGGCTGATCGGCTCCCCGTCGGGGCCCGGCTACCAGCTGCACTGGCTGGGCAACACCACCCCCGGCACCACCCGGCTGTGGCCGCTGCCGTGGCCCGGGCGCCATGACCGCGCCGGCTGGGTCTCGACGCTGGTGTCGTGGCTGTTGGCGCTGCTGCTGGCCGCGATGGCGCTGCTGATCGCGGTGCTCGCCTTCCAGAACACTCCCCCCAGCCAGGCCCCGCCGCCGCTGCCGACCGACGCCAGCGACTCGTCCTCACCGCAGTCGCCGCAGTCCCAGTCGGGGTCCCCCGAGTCGCAGTCCGGGTCGCCGTCCAGCGACGGCTCCGAGGGCACCCCGTCCGATTCGCCCAGCATGGACTCACCGCAGCCCTCCGGCTCCGAGTCCGGGGGCGGCTCCCCCACACCGAACAAGAGGTTGATCATTGATCAAGGCCATCGCGACTGACCTGGACGGCACCTTCCTGGGTGCCGACGGCCAGCCGAGCCAGCGCAACATCGACGCGGTGCTGCAGGCCGCCCGGCACGGAGTCCGGACGATCTTCGCGACCGGGCGTCCGTTCCGCTGGCTGGAAGTGTTGCGACCGACGCTGGAGGCCGACCCGTTGGTGCTGGCCAGCAACGGCGCGGTCCGCTACGACCTGCACCACCGTCGGGTGATCTCAGCCGACCTGCTCGACGTCGACAGCACCCTGGCGGTGGTCGCCGACCTGCGGGCCACCGACCCGCGTTTGGTGATCGGCGTCGAACTGCTGGAGGGCTATGCCGCCGACCCCAGCTTCCCCATCCACGAGGACCGCACCCACCTGCTGGTCGACCAGAGCGTCGAGGAGGCGCTGAGCACCCACTCGCCGGTGAAGCTGCTGGTGATGGGGCTGCACGTGTCCAGTGACGTGCTGGCTGCCGAGGTGGCGCCGGTGATCAATGAGCGGATGACCACGACCTGGTCGTTCACCGGCATCCATGGTCTGCTGGAGGTCTCCCGCGAGGGTGTCACCAAGGGTTCGGGCTTGGCGACCCTGCTCGCCCAGCTCGGCCTGGAGCCATCCGAGGTGGCGGCGTTCGGCGACATGCCCAATGACCTGCCCATGCTGCAGCTGGTGGGCCACCCGTTCCGGATGGACACCGCCCACGAAATGCTCGAGCAGGCCGGTTTCCCCAGCGCCGGCGACCACGACGACTCCGCCGTGGGTCGTCGGATCGAAGCCTTCCTGCAGGTGTGACGAACCCGCCAGCCCCGGGTGAGGGGCTGGCGGGTTCGTGGTGCTGGAGCTTCGTCGTGCTCGGGCGGTGTCAGGCCTTCTTGACGGTGATCGTCCATTCGGCATCGCCGACCTGCTCGAAGTGGGTCACCGGGTACCCGGCCGCCGCCGCCCAATTCGGGATCGAGTCGGTGGCCTGGGTGCAGTCGAAGTCGATGACCAGTTCATCGCCCTTCTCCAGTCCCTGGATGGCCTGCTTGGCCTCGACCAGCGGGAAGGGACAGACCTGCCCCAGGGTGTCGAGGCGGTAGCGCTTGCCGGCGACCGGTGCGTCGGCGTTGGCGTCGTGCAGGTCAATGGGGCTGACCGCCGAGGCGGTCTGGTCCTTCTTGAACAGGTTGTCGAGGAATGCCATCTGTGTCTCCTGTGGGTTGAGGGGCTGAGGGATCAGGTGCTGATCAGTTCGGGCTTGCGGCTGGCGGTCGGCGCGGGAGCAGCCTCGGCCAGGATGGGCGTGACCACCGCACCGGCGCGCCGGTGGGTCTGGACGAAGAAGCGGGCCGCGAAGCCCACGCCCAGGAAGGTGAACAGGAAGGCGGTCCAGCCCTGCACCCCGAACAGCGAGGTCTGCACCAGCGAGTTGCCGATGGTGCAGCCGCCGGCGATGGAGGCGCCGATGCCCATCAGCGAACCGCCGCCGATCGAACGCAGGGTGGTGTTCACGTCGGGGGTGCGCAACCGGAACTCACCGGAGGCTTTGGCGGCGATGTAGGAGCCGGGGATCAGACCCAGGACGAACAGCACGCCCCAGTCGATGTACTGGCCGTCGCCGGTGGTCAGGAACTGGACGATGTTCGCCGAGGGGGTGGTGATGCCCAGTCCGGCGTTGCGTCCGGTGGCGTTCGACAGCGGGTAGGCCAGGGCGGCGATGACGCCGACGACCACGGCGGTGGCCAGTGGTCCCCACGGACGGCCGAACAGCAGCCCGGCGAGCCCGGCACGACGCGGCTTCAGGGTGGCGACCGCGGTCCGGCGTCCGCTGACCTGCTTCCACACGGCCCAGCCGACGATGAGCGCCAGCAGGCCGACCAGCAGCCAGGGGCTGATGCCGAGGGCACCGTGGATGGTGGTGGTTTCGCTCGGATTCGAGCGGGCCCAGCCGTTGAATCCCTTCAGTGCGCCGTACTTCATCACGGCGGCACCCAGGGCGTAGAAGATCAGGGCGATCCAGGAGCCGATCAGGCCCTCGCCCGAACGGTAGTAGGTGCCGGTGGCGCAGCCGCCGGCCAGGACGATGCCAATGCCGAAGAGGAAGGATCCCGCGATGACGGCACCCCAGATCATCTTCGGCACCCCGGCCTGGATGAGTCCGGCGCCCAGCAGTCCCTGGACGATGACGGCCTGGACGAGGATTGCCAGCAGGAAGGCGGTGAGCCATCGGGTGGAGCGGCTCAGCCACACGTCACGGAAGGCACCGGTGACGCAGAAACGGCCGCGTTGGAAGACGAAGCCCAGCACGATGCCGAGCGCAAGTCCAGAAAAGATCATGATGTTCTCCACGAAAAGTGAAATAGGAAGGGGATGAGCAGAGCCTGACCGGCCGAGGCATGGGAGTGCCCGGGCGGGAGGTATGCAGATGATGCGTGCAGGCGCTCGATGCGCCGCGACGGGCTCACAGAGCCCGTGACCTACTCGATGACTCGGTAGGGTCCTCAGCCTCGACAGGTCGCGGTCGAGACGCGGAGCAGGTCCACGTGGCGACGGGTGACGGGCAGGAACATGTCCACGACGCTAACCCGGGGCCGCGGGATTGTCCGCATCGGCGTCCACCCCTCGGGAAATTGCTTGCGGAATCAACTAGTTCTGGACGGACGAGCGCCTGCGATAGGCTGCCAGCCGACCGCGCAGGACCAGATGGATCCACAGTGGGGGCGTTAGCTCAGCCGGTTAGAGCAGGGGACTCATAATCCCTGGGTCGCGGGTTCGAGCCCCGCACGCCCCACTCAGAGGTACCGCTTTCCAAAGAGATATCGCGGCCCGACAAGCGGCTCAGTGCACATCAAGGCGCATGGATGTCCGCTGGTGAGGGAGGCCCCGGCTCGTCCCACACGTGCGAGTAGGTGTCCGCAAGTAGCGGCCAGACGAGCTGCAGGCCATCCTCAACGGAACGGACATCGTCTGCCAGTGGCGGTAGGACGACGACGTCGTGGGGGATGATGCGGCCCGCACCATCGCGGCGGCCCAGGGGATCCGGGAAACGTAGGGCTACCCCCACGACGACGCGGCGGCAGAGCGTCGACTCGCCCTCCGTGCCTGCGAATGCCCTCTCGTAGACTGGGAGCGGATCCGAGTGCCCCCCGTCGAGCAGGAAGCAAAAACCCCACGAGCGGCCACGTGTGGCCCAGAGAAGATTCACCGAAGGCTCTTGACGAGAAGGCGTTCCTGTACCCCACGGGCGAGGTCGAGCCGGAACTGCGTGAGGGTTGCCGTGAGGTAGTCCCGATCCCCCAGCGCCCGCGCGTGAATTTCCTCAAGCTTCACTGCGCTGACCTTGACGGCCTCCGCGAGCGCTGGGATTGCTACCCCCGCGAGAAGTGGGCCAACCTTCGGCACCTTGACCAGCAGCTTCGCGACGACCTTCGCACCTGCGCCGGTAAGGACCACCGACAGGGCATCGGCGTTGTCCACCACTTTGCCCAGTATCTTGAGCGGAATGTCGAATTGCTCATTCCACTGGGCCAACCTCTCCAACGGCAGCATGGAGGCCACCGGCAGGATGAGGTCGACGCCGACCCGCTCGGTCAGCTCGATCTTGTCAGGTTCGAACTTGGCCGACGACAGGAGTATAAAGTCCTCGCCAAGAGACAGAGCCTCGGGCAACTGTACGAACCCCTTGAGGGTCTCGTGAAGCGCGGCAATGTCTCGGGCGGCCTTCTCGATGACGAGGTCTTGAAACTTGGTCGCGTCAAGGCTTGGGTGCAAATCGGCCTTCGACAGCGCAATGATCCAGATCCGCGGGAACTCGACGAGTGGCTTACCTTCGGTAAGGATGTCGTCCCTGAGTTTCTCAAGTCCCTCACTGAGACCCCAGAGCAGCGACTTGAGGTATTTCTCCTCCTCGCCCGCGTGGTCAAGCAACTTTTGGCCGTCCACAAGTACAAGGGCGACGTCCGACGTCATCAGTGCGGCGAACGTGCCAATTCGGCGCGTTGCCTCTTCATCACTGCTCGGTTCCTGTTCGAACCACTCGCCCGGATAGTCGTGCCAGACCAGGCGCAACCCGTCGAAAGGCCTTGCCTTGGACGTCTTGGCGTCGCCTGGGTCCCGAAGCTTCAGCGTGAAGGAGTAAGGCGTCGCGACGAACCGGTCCGTTTGGGGAACCTGCGCCTGGTTGCGCATGCGCAGATAGTTCTGGCGCAGGCGGGTTCCCTGACCGGTGTCGTCCGCGAGCACTTTGTACAGGCTTTGAGTGAGGAACGAGGGCTCCTGCATCGCGCCGTAAAAAGATGAGACGAGGACGGTCTTGCCGCTGCCGCTCTCGCCGAAAACGGCGATGCTCTGTTCCTTCAACCTGGGTGCCATGTTGTGACGCTAGCAGCTGCCAGAGTCGAGATGTCCGCACTCCCCGTTCGTCACGTCAAACCAGAACTGGGTGGTGACGGTTTCACGCGTGAACGCGGCTGGCTGGCTCTCAGGATTGCCTGGGCTCAGCGACTCGGGGGTGACCCCCGTCCGGACCCTCTCTCCCCGAGCGCTGCTGCATTCCCTGCATGAGTCAGCTGGCGCGCCTAGAACTGGACTACGCCTTACAGCTCGATGGGCTCAAGTCAATGCCGTTGGAACCCTCACCTTTATCGGCGCCAGCCTCCTTCGCGCCACCGCCCCGTTGGGCGCCCCGATGTCCTTTGCGGTCGCCGTCCGCCTGCGCTTCAGCGGCGGCCTCGCCGAATGCGGGCTGCGCGTGGTCGTGACGCCGCTGGGCGGCTCGTCGGTGTCGTACGATAGTCGCATCGACGCCTCAGCCGCCCCAGAGTACGGGAGCAACGGCAACGCCACATGGTGGTCGCCCTCAACAGCAGCTTGGTCATCCAGCATTACGGCAGGGTGACGGTCGCGCTGTTCCTTGGATAAGGCGGCGGTCGGCACACTCATGTTCGACGCGCTACCCGGTGGTCACGGTGATTCCACAGGGGACACACGAGGTGAGGCTGATCAGTTCATGGGTCCCCCACTCGACGAGGCCGTCGGGGAGTCAGTTGCTTGGAACCGAAGACAGGCGCCCACGGCCAGCCTCTCCGTCGACTTCGAAGCCAACGTTGCCTAGGTGCATGTCTCGCAGTCGACCATCGTGGAGACCCACGAGGTCAGTCCCGGGATCCTAGTGGACCTCGACGCCAGTGGCGGTACCGTCGGCATCGAGGTGCTCTCCGGGTCGATGACATCGCACGGCCATCACCGCGTGCTGCCGAGCGACCTGGAAGCCTTGCGGCTGATGCACCCGCAGCTGACCACTTTCGTGGCTTTGCCGTCCGGTCAGCCTGCGCCGACGCAGACCGGGGAGAATTTCGAGGTGCCTGGCTAGGTTCACTCGTCAGCGTGACGCCGCCGTTCCGTCATCCGGCACCAGCCTCAGCACCGGGCGCGGCCGGGGTGCGCCGCGCGTCATCGCGTCGTCAACCGTCCAGACGTCGGCCAGGTCGAGCAACCCCCCGGTGCGGACATTGATCTGCTGCCGGTCCCCGGCCGTCGGCTCGTAGGACGGCAGCGATGCCTGCGCGTTCGGCCCGGCCAGGTCGGCGTAGGCGGTGCCACCGGAGGTCTGGTCGTGGTAGCTGTCCCGGAAGCCGCCGAGCCATCCGGTCAGGCCGGCAGTGGCGGTCCGGAACCTGATCCAGCGATGGTTGTCCCAGCCGTGGGCCGGTGAGACGCCGGGCTGGTCGCCGGCGAAGGTCGCCGCCAGCTTCGCAGCACCCATCTTGCCGCGCAGCGCCAGGTCGGCCACCACCTGGGGCTCCATGTTGAGGTTCATCCCGCCCTCGGCCTCGTCGTGGTGAATCGTGACGATCCGGTCGCGGTAGCCGGGCATGATCAACTGCTCGCCATCGACCCAGGTGCGCGCCGTGGACACCATCAGCATGATGAAGCTGGCCCAGGCTCCGACTCCTCCGGTGGGCAGCCCGAACCAGGGACGACCGACGCCGGCCTGGTTGACCTGCGGCAGGTAGCTGTTCTGGGCCTGGTCGGGACTCTTCTGCTGTCCGGGCGGGAAGGCCCCCAGGTTGAAGGCGAACGTCGGACGCTTCGGCAGTGGCGTGTCGAAGAAATGCACGGGCAGGTTCGAGCACAAGCCGCCGTCGGTGAACCACACGTCGGAGAAGCTCGGTGCCGGCAGCTGGGCCAGCGCCTCCTCCACGGTGCCGGCCGGGTGGGCGGTCCGCCAGCCGGGGACCGCGTCGGGGGCGTCCCGGTTGGCGGGCAGGGTGTAGTCGACGGCCTGCAGCCGCACCGCCTGGATGAGCACCGGGAAGCTCAGCGACATCCGGGTGGCGACCACGATCGGCAGGTGCGGTGCCTCGGGCCAGGGGCGCAGTCGTCCGGCCTGCGCCCGCAGCAGCATCGTCGAGAACCGCGCCGCCGGGGCGTCCGGGAGCTCGGGGGGATGGGCCTCCATCCAGTCGACCACCTCGGCCGGGAACAGCGCGCGCATCCGGGCCGGGTCGAAGAAGAACTCCCGGCTGCGCCACGGCATCGCCATCGGCTGGTGGCGGGTCAGGTTGGTGGTCATCACCCTCAGGGTGACGCCCTGTGCGTCGAGGTCACCAAAGGTCACCGGGGGTGCGCCGGCGCCGCGCCCGGCCAGGGTTTGGATCTTTACGTGCAGCCACGGCGTCAGGGCCGGTGCATTGCCCGAGTCGACCCCCGGCATGCCCGAGCACATGCCGAACTCGTCGGCGGCGATCCGTCCGGCGGTCCTGGCCACGGCGAGCACCAAGCCCAGCAGAACCCCGATCACCAGCAGCAGCACTCCCCCAACCACCCCGGCGACCACCGCGGGTCCGCTGCCCAGGACGGAGAGTGCGACCAGCACCAGCCCGGGCAGCGCCCCGACCAGCGCCCACGGCCAGTAGCCCTTGAGCAGGGCGCCGAGGACGGCCGTGGCGAGCCCGGCGCCCGCCTTGCCCTCGGTGGCATGCAGCAGCCCGAACAACGGCGCGGCGACACGACTCGGCTGGAAGAACGTGGACAGCGTGGATCGTCCGTCGGCTCCCCGCTGGGTCAGGGCCTGGGGCATCTGGTCCAGCTCGGTGAAGCCGCCGGTCGCGCGTCCCAGCTCGGCCGCGGCCGCCGCGGCGGCGGCGATGGCCCCGGCAGAGGCCCCACCGACGTTGCGCAGGCGATAGGTGCGGGCCAGTTCGGCGACGGCCTGGGGGTAGATCACCCCGCTGGTGATGCCGCCCTTCATCACGATGTCGCACTCGAGAAGGGGGCTGGCGTGGGCATGGGTGGACATGAGGGGCTCCTAGCTGCCGAAGAGTCTGCGGTGGTAGGCGGCGACGACCTGGCGGCACATCGCGCTGTAGGGGGCGTGGTCGTCGACGAACCGGCTGACCTGGGCCAGTCGACGTTCGTACTGGGTGACCAGACCGGCGTCGTCGGGGTGGGCGGCGATGTTGTCGTGGGCCTCCACGACAGACTCCAGGTGGGCGACCAGGTCGAGCAGCCGGTCGCGACGGGCCGCGACCAGACCACGTCGCTGCAGGGCGCAGACCTCGATGGTGGCCGCCCCCCGCGGGCTCGGTGTGCCGGTGGCGGTCGCCTTCGGGCGCACCCAGCCGTCGTCAATGGTGGCGGTGCCCCAGACGAACTCCAGGTGCTGGTCGGGGTCGTCGTGGTAGGGGTGCAGCACCAGTGGTTTCTCGCGTTTCTCCTTGCCGGGGGCGGTGGCCCGCCGGTTGCGCGGGGCCAGGGGGAAGGCGTTGGCCTTGCCGGCGGTGCGCGGGTCGCTGCCGGGCAGGTCCTGGCGACGCGGACTGTTGCAGTCGGTGCAGGAGGGCAGCAGGTTGGTCCACTCGCTGGCCAGCCAGTAGTAGCCCGGCGGGGTCAGCGTCCCCTTGATGGTCACCCCGCCCTTGGGCCGGTAGTGCTCGATGGCGACGGGCTGGGTGGCCGCATAGTAGGTCTCGCAGTAGGCGCACTTGCCGCCGAAGGCCTGCTCGAGGGCGGCCCGGACGTCGGGGTTCTTGTAGGCCGTGAACGCGGCGTACTTCGCCGCCCCGTCCCAGGTGGCGTAGAAGGCGAGCACCGCGGTGCGCTCCTTGAGCGTCCTGGGCGAGGCCAAGCTGGGCGGTTCGGGTGGTGCGTCCACGTGTCTCATCACTGCCCCCCGGGCAGGTGCGCCGACCACAGCGTGGCCAGGTGGGCGGTGACCTCGGCCGGCGCCCTGGCGACCGCGTCGCCGGTCTCGCGCCGTTCGGCGATGTAGCGGGCTGCGGAGTCCAGCAGCAGCCGGTCGCGTTCGGTGGTGCCGAACTGTTGCAGTTCCTCCAGTCGTCGCCGCACCCGTTCCAGCTCGGCCTGCCTCTCGGCGGTCAGGTGCCCAGCACCCTGCAACGCGTAGTAGCTCTGCCACAGGTCGGCCACCTCGGGGTCGTCGGTGCTGCCCAGCCCGAAGTGTTCAGAGGTCAACAACTGGTCGATCCGCATGCCGGTGACCGGTGGCAGGTCGGTGAGGGCGACCACCTCGGACTCGCTGTTGCGCCGCACCACGACGACCTCACCGTCGGCCACCCCGCGCAGGCACAACGGCTCGTGGGTGGTGACCACGAACTGCACCCGCGGCATCAGCGAGCGCAGCGCCCCGACGATCCGCATCCGCCAGCGCGGGTGCAGATGGGCACCTATCTCGTCGATCAGGACGATGCCCTCGGCCAGCGCGGGCTGGGGCCACAGGCTCAGCACCGTGCTCAGGATGTCGCACGACATCACCACCATCGACTGGTATCCGTCACTGAGCGCGGTGATCTCGGACCGGTCCCGGCCACGGCGCAGCCACACCGTGCCCCGGCGACGCACCAGCATCTCGTCGGCGTCCAGCGCCAGCAGATGGCCGATGCCCTCGGCCACGTCGTCGAAGACCTCGTCGTCGAGGCTGAGCAGCCACCAGGTGGGGTCGGTCAGGGGCAGCAGGGGGTCGAACAGGTTGTCGACTCGGACGAGTCTGCGGTCGGGTTCGGCGTTCCCGTGCCGGGGCAGCAACCGGGTGGCTCCGTAGCCGAGCATCAACGCCGGCACCTCCTCGGGACCGCTGAACTCGACGTCGCCGCTGCCCCAGCGCAGTTCCAGCGGCTCGCTGCTGCCGGACAGGTAGACCTGCACGAGTCCCCTGCGGGCACGCTGGCGCAGGTAGCTGCGGGCATCGATGTCGAGGCGTCGGCGCTGGTCGCCGCCCATCATGGTCAGCGCGATCGCGTGCAGGATCGAGCTCTTGCCCGACCCGTTCTCGCCCAGCAGCACCGTCCAGGGTCCACGCTCGCTGGTCGAACGGGTGAGGTCGATGTCCAGGTGGCGGATGGGCCGGAAATTCTGGATGACCAGACGCTCGATCCAGCGGGCGGCCTGGAAGTATTCGGGTCGTCCCGGTTCGGCGCCGCTGCTGGGTGCCAGCGTCGGCCCCGCCATGAGGGATCGCATCGGGTGCTCCCTGTCCAGTTGGCGGCGCATGCTGGTGAACGCGGGTTCGTCGGCGGGGCGGACGTCTGCCTGCCCCTGGCGGCGCGCCTGCACCAGGGACTCCCGGTTCAGCGAGAGCAGGTCCAGGCTGACCCTGCCCCGTTCGGACAGTGCGCTGACCCGACCGTCGGCCCCGTAACGCAGGTGCAGGTCGAGGTCGTCGGTCTCGGGGTTGAGCAGCAGGGCGTCCTCCTGGTCGGGGTCACCGCCAGGCTCGATCCGTGCGCCGATGACCGGGAAGCGACTGCCGCGGGTGCGCACGCAGTCGGTGCAGGGAGGAAACAGGTTGGTCCACTCATAGGTCAGCCACCAGTAGGCCCGCAGGTCGACCGCTCCGTCGGTGCCCACCGCACCCCACGGGGGGCGGTGGTGGGTGACAACGGCGGCGTCCGACCCGCTGGGGGCCAACGGTCGCTCGCAGTAGGCGCAGGTGCCCATGGTCATGGCGACCAGCGGTGCCACCACGTCGGGGTGTTGCAGCAACGGGTCGGGGTCGGGGCCGCGGGAGCGCTTGTGGCGCCACGCCTTCTCCAACTCGTTGGTGAGCCGTGGCCGGGCCTCGGCCAGGACGCCGGGTTCGTCGAGCCTTCGCAGCATGGGGACCCCTCGCGCCGATGGAACCTGCCACCAGTATCGCCCCGTCGGGACGTGTCCGGAAGGGGGTATCCGGCCGGCCGCAGGAGTGCCGGGAAATCTCAGCTGACTAGCAGCAATACTGTGGGCGCTGGGTATCGTAACACTGTCACAGAAGGACTATGCTGCCGCTGTTGGCGCTGCTGCCACACCCACCCCCCGCTGGGTCAGTGGCGCTGTGGGAGGCGACCATGTCCACCACGTCACGACCCTCGATGCGGTGGCGCCACCGCGCCGGGGCGCTCGTCGCCAGCCTGGCCCTGGTGGCCACCATGCTGGTGCACCTGTCGGCCCCCGCGCAGGCCGCCTACGACGAGCGCAAGGGTCCCAACACCACCAGCCGGGTCACCCTCACCTTTGACGACTGCCCCACCTCGCTGAGCGCCTTCACGTCCGTGGTGGTGGCCGCCGAGCAGATGGATCTGGGGCTGACCCTGTTCCCCACCGGCAACTGCATCAGCGCCGGTCGTTTCGATGCTGCCTTCGCCCGGGCGCACGGGCACTACGTGTTCAACCATTCGATCAACCACCCCTACCTGACCACGTTGTCCTATGCCGGGGTGCAACGTGAACTCGGTGCCCCCGGGGTGGTGACCAGCTTTGGTCGTCCGCCCTATGGGGCCCTCAACGCCACGGTCCGCTCGGCCTATGCCTCCGTGGGCATGCAGCCGTGGCTGTGGAACATCGACACCAATGACTGGCAGGGCAAGTCCAGCGCGAGCGTGATCAGCTACGTGGTGAACAACGCCAAGCCCGGCAACTCGGTGCTGATGCACATGCAGTGGAACGGGTTCAATGCCAGTGCCCTGAGCCAGATGAAGGCCGGCCTGAATGCCCGCGGCATCGGCGTGTGCCGCAACTA
>NZ_JADIJQ010000048.1 GCF_017355265.1 Tessaracoccus sp. SD287 | reverse complement strand
ACTGGCCGTGGGTGTGCGGCCTGTGGGTGGGCATGGCGCGCTTGGCCTTGCAGGCATTGGCCAGCACCCGCAGTTCGGAGACCGTCGAACGGGCCGCCGACAGGTCCGAGGCGCCAATGCTGTCGCGCACCTTTTGTTGGTAGAACTCGGGCAGGTCGCCGACCTTGACGTCAGTGGTCTCGGCGATGCGCTGGAACTTCACGCCCAGCAGTTGACCCGGGACGCCGTTGTAGATGGTCACGTCCTCGCCGCTGGCGCCGACGTAGTACTGGGACCGGGCGTAGGCGGCGCCACCGACACCGATGCCGAGGATCGCCAACAGGATCAGGACGGTGCTGAGCACTGGTGCGAGCCACCGACGGGGTTTGACCAGTTCGGGGGCGTAGCGGATCGACTCCATCTGTTCGGGGTCGATCACCACCGGTGCGGGGGCCCTGGGCACCCGGTCGCCGTTGTCGTCCAGCGTCGCCTCGTCGTCACCGAGGTCGATGCCGGCCTCGGGGACGTCGGGGATACGGGTGTCGACGGCGGCACCGATCACCGTCGCGGGGGCAGCGTCCAGGTCGTCGTCCTGGTCGACGACATCGGCCAGGATGATGGTGATGTTGTCCGCGCCGCCGCCGGCGTAGGCAGCCTTCACCAGACCGTCCATCACCTCGTCCAGGTCCGGTGTGCGCAGATGGCTCTCGATGGTGGCGTCGGTCGCGAAGCCGCACAGGCCGTCGCTGCAGAACAGCAGCCGGTCGCCGCGGGCGAGGTCGAACACGAAGGTGTCGGGGGCGTGGGTGGGCTGCCCGTTGAGCACCTTGAGCAACAGGTTCCGGTGGGGGTGGGTCTCGGCCTCCTCCGGCGTGATCTTGCCCTCCTTCACCAGCGACATGACCCAGGAGTGGTCGGTGGTGATGTGCTCCAGGACCCCGTCGCGGTAGAGGTAGGCGCGGGAGTCCCCAATGTGGACGAAGCCGAGTTGTTCGCCCGAGAACATGGCGGCGGTGACGGTGGTGCCCATGCCGTCCAGGGAGTGGTCGGCGGCGACCAGGTCAGCGAGCTTGTCATTTGCGCGGGCGACCGCTGCGGCCAGCACCACGACCATCTCGTCGCCGGTGCGGCGCTCGTCGACCCGCTCGACGAAGCTGATGGCGACCGTGCTGGCCAGGTCGCCAGCGGCGGCCCCGCCCATGCCGTCGGCGACCACCAGCAGGTTGGGTGAGGCGAACCCGGAGTCCTGGTTGTTCTTGCGCAGCGGACCGGTCTCGGAGTGCGACCGCAGGTCGAGGCTGAAGCTCATGGGCGCTCCAGCTTCATCACGGTGCGACCGATGCGAATGGTGTCACCCGTCTGCACCTTGGTGGGAGCGTTGACCCGGACGGTGTTCACGCTGGTGCCGTTGGTCGAGTTGAGGTCTTCCAGCCACCACTCGCCCTGGTCGTCCATGGTGATCTGGGCGTGACGGGTCGAGGCGTAGTCGTCGTCAATGTTGAGCGCCGAGTCGGCGGCACGGCCGAGTCCCACGACCCCGGCCAGGGGAATGCTCAGGCCGGCCTGGCGACCCTCGATGACCACCAGTGCGGTGGGGGAATGCCGGGAGTGGCGCCGTTTGCGGGGCCTGCCGGGGTGCGCCAGGGCAGCCTCGGTCGGGGCAGTGGCGACCTGGCGTCCGAACATGTCGGTGCGGATGATGTTGGCGGCAAACAGGATGAACGCCCACATCATGGCCAGGAAGGCGATCTTCAGCGCCCCGACGATCAACTCACTCAAGCTATGACCCCGCCGGGGAGTGCACCAGCATCCGCGTCGTGCCGATCTCGAGACGGGTGCCATCGCTGATGGTCGCCTCGCGGCACTTGGTGCCGTTGACGGTGATGCCATTGGTGCTGCCGAGGTCTTCGATGTGGATCTGCAGGTTCTGGCCCTCGCCGGAGACGTGGATCATGGCGTGCTTGCGGCTGATGCCGGGGTCGTTGATGCGCAGGTCGGCCTCGGAGCCCCGACCGATCAGCAGCCCCGGTGCGGTCAGGGGATGACGCACCCCGTTGACCTCCAGGACCAGGGGGGAGCGGCGGTGGCGCATGGGCACTGGTGACCCGGTGGCGCCCTCGACGCCGGCCGCGGCGCTGGAGGTGACGGTGAAGCGTCCGGTCGGCAGGGTCTCGTCGAGCTCGTAGTCGATCACGATGGGGCCGTTGAAGACGTAGCGCCGCTCGGCGGCATGGTCACGCAGTTCGGGCACGATCTCGGCGTTCAGGGTCTTGGCATAGGGCACCAGGCGCTCGTAGTCGCGCTGCGAGAGCCCCACCACGAACGCATTGGGAACCAGCCGCTTGTCACGGGTCAGCAGCTTGGCCTCGGAGTCGAGTTCGCGCTGGAGTCGTGCGGCGATCTCCACCGGTTGGACGTCGCCCTTGAAGGCGCGGGCGAAGACGCCGTTGACGGCACCCTCGATGGACTTCTCCATCTTGTCGAACAGGCCCACGCTCACTCCTTTCGCAGTTGCTCGGCGACGCGGCAGTCGCCCATCCTCGTCCATGCTAGCGACGGGCGGTCAGTGAAAGGGTACCCGCAGGCGGTCGAGGCGCGTCCTGGGCCAAGTCCACGACGGTGGTGGGAGGCGTGGCGTGGACCAGGTCGGACTGCCGTGGCACCGCTCAGGTGAGCGGCAGGTTGCCGCCAGAACCCATCGCTGGTCCACGGTCGTCGGTGTTCACCAGCGAATGGGCCGCCCGGTACAGGTAGTCGCGCAGCAGGGCGTCCAGTTCTGGCTCCAGGGCCACGGCGTCGACACCGGCCAGCACGTGGCGCAGCCAGTGGTCCCGGGCCTGGGCGGTGACGGGGAAGGGGGCGTGGCGCATCCGCAGGCGGGGGTGGCCGCGGTTCTCGGAGTAGGTGCTCGGTCCGCCCCAGTACTGCTGCAGGAACAGTCGGAAGCGTTCCTCGGCCGCAGTCAGGTCCTGCTCGGGGTACATCGGTCTGAGCACCGGGTCGGTGGCCACCCCTTGGTAGAAGACCTGGGCGATCCGGGCGAACGTGTCATGGCCACCCATGCGCTCGTAGAGGCTGGGCTCGGTGGACTGCGTCACTGGCGGAACTTCCGGGTCATCTCCTCGAGCACCTGACAGCGATCGTCGATCACTTGCTCGTTCCAGTCGCCGCCCTGGTCGGGGTCGATCTCGAACACGGAGGTCATGGCGCTGGCGAAACCAATGCTGGCCGGGGTCCAGTCGGTGACCTCTCCGGCGTCGAAGGGGCTACCCCTCCACGAGCCGGTGGCATCGGGAGTGGTGATGTCGTGCAGACTCAACCCCTCCAGGATCGAGAGTCCGATGCGCGCGATGGCCTGCATGGAGACCCCCGCCGGCAGGTCCGGGCGCAGCCGATGTCCCAGCGCCGTCATGAACATCTCGTAGATCTCGGCCATCTCGGTGAAGAACTCCGCCTCGGCCTGGCGCAGGGACGTCCGCAGGTCGGTCTGCAAGGAACCCTCGGTTGGCAGGGTGGCGACCGTCGCGGTCAGGGTCAGGTACACCTTCCAGTTGGGCGAGGAGGTCAGCAACTCAAAGGTGCGCTGGGCCAGTACCCGGCAGATCTCGACCGCGATCTGGCGGCGTCCCTCTTGGGTGGCCATGCCGACGCGGATCCAGTCGACATGCTCCTGGATGAACGCCACACTGGCGTCGCGGTAGGCCGCGGCCGCCGGGAACTGGTGGGCCGCGAGCCGCCGCAGCAGGTCGGCGTAGTAGTGGTGCTTGGTGGGCCAGCGCCGGTAGACCGCGCTGCGCGCCACTGAGGCCTCGACGATGAGTTCCTCGAAGCGCAGCAGGTCGAAGCTGATGCGCAGTCCCTCGTCCTGCACCCGGCGCACCCCGGTGGCGAGCATGCGCTCTGCCGTCTCGTGGTCGGTCAGCCGTTCGGACCGGTCACGGCCGAAGGGATCGCGATCTGGTGTCATTGCCCGCCTCCATCGAGTTCCACCCCTGGGGGTGGGCCATTCCGTTGAGGGAACGACTCAAAAGTAGCAGCCCGAAGCAATGACGCAATGGGGGACCGAGGCGCAGAACGAGCACGCAAATGCGCTTCGTCAGAACGTGGAATCGGTGCCGGGACGACACAAGCCCGAACCCACGCGAGGCGGGTTCGGGCTTGTGCACCGGGTCGGGGTGACAGGATTTGAACCTGCGGCCTCGTCGTCCCGAACGACGCGCGCTACCAAGCTGCGCCACACCCCGATGGTCATCCGAAGTTGACCGAGGTTGAGTGTATCCCAACCCGAGCCGCTGGCGCCAAACGCCCCCGGTGACCGGACCAGTGCTGCCCTCAGGCTCGGGGGACCAGCCTCATCAGGGTGGCCTCGGGTTTGCAGAACAGGCGGTACGGGGTGAACGGGGAGGTGCCCAGGCCCGCCGAGACGTGCAGGGCGCTGGACCGCGGCCCGCAGCTGTGGCTGCTCAGGCCCTTGGCCCGGGCACGGTCCAGATCACAGTTGGTGACCAGCGCGCCGGTGGGCAGGCAGACCTGGCCGCCGTGGGTGTGACCCGCAATGATCAGGTCGAGCCCGTCGCGGGTCATCGCGTCCAGCAGCCGCAGGTAGGGCGCGTGGGTGACACCCAGGGACACCTCGGCCTGCTCGTCGACGGGCCCAGCCACCTCCGCGTACCGGTCGCGTCCCAGGTGGGCGTCATCGGTGCCGCGCAGTTCGAGGGTGTGCTCGCCGACCTGCAGCAGTTGCTTGTGGTGGGTCAGGTCGACCCACCCGCGTCGGGTGAACCCGTCGCGCAGCCGAGGCCAGGGCAATGCCCGGGTCGGGTCGTCGAGCGCGGACCCACCCGGCCCGGAAGAGGGGCGGGTGAGGTACTTCAGCGGATTCTTGAACCCTGCCGAGATGTAGTCGTTCGACCCGAAGACGAAGGCGCCGGGCACGTCCAGCAGACCGTCAAAGGCCTCCAGCAGCGGGTCGATCGCCTCGGCGGAGGTGATGTTGTCACCAGTGTTGATGACCAGGTCGGGTGCCAGGTCGGCCAGCGCGGAAATCCACGCCAGCTTGTCGCGCTGGGAGGCGACCAGGTGGATGTCGCTGAGGTGCAGGATCGTCAGGGGCGCGCTGTCGGGCCGCAGCACCGGCACGTCCACGCGCCGCAACGTGTACTGCTTGGCCTCCACCAGGGCATAGCCCCACACGCCCACCCCCAGACCGGCCAGGCCGGCGAGTCCCTGGGCGAGTGCCCGGGCGACGCTCACCGCTTCGGCTTGGTCGGCGGGGCCGTCGGCTTGCCCCCGGGCTTCGTGGTCGCCGGTGCCGTGGTGGTGGGCGCCTTCGTCGTCGGCGCCTTGGTGGTGGCGGGCGCCTTGGTGGTGGGCGCCTTGGTCTCCGGCGCCTTGGTTTCCGGCTCCTTGGTCTCTGCCGGCCCTGAGGACACCTGCAGGTAGATCGTCGCCCCGATCGGCTGGTTCCCGCCCGGGGTCGCGCCCAGGAAGGTCCCTTCGCGGTAACTCGAGGCCCGACGCCAGGTGACGGTGTTGAAGCCGGCCGCCTCCAGGGTGCGCTTGGCCTCGGACAGGGTCATGCCGCGGGTGCTGGGCACCGGCACCTTCTTGCCCTCGAGGATGGTCTTGGACGGGGCCGTGAAGTCGGTGTTCGGCTTGCCCTTGAGGGCCTCGGCCATGGCGACCTTGTAGATCTGGCCGGCGTCACCCGAGCCCGACCCTTCGAGTCGGTTGCCGGTGGACGGCACCACCCAGTTCTTCAGGGACTGGCGACGGTCCTTCCAGTAGGCGGCACCCTTCTCGACCGAGATCATCGCGATGCCGGCCATCTCGGGGGTGTAGCCGGCGAACCAGACGGCCTCGTTGCTGTCGGTGGTGCCGGTCTTGCCGGCCTGGTTCCACCCGCCGGGGACAGCGGCCCGGACACCGGTTCCGGGACGCTCCATCACCTTGCTCAGCACGTAGTTGACGCCGTCGGCGACCTCGGGCTCCATCACCTTCTTGCAGGAGCTGGGCGGCACCGCGAACTCCTTGCCGGCCTTGTTCACCACCGACTTGAGGATCAGCGGGTTGCAGTGCACCCCGCGGTTGGCGAAGGTGGCGTAGGACTCGGCGATCGACAACGGGGTGACCTCGGCCGAGCCGAGCACGAACGAGGGGTTGCTGCCCTGGGTGTTCATGTGTTCACCGCTGGCGAGCTTGGCGCCGGTGCGCTGGGCCATCTCGGTGACCGCGCAGATGCCGACCTGCTGTTCGAGCTGCAGGAAGTAGGTGTTGACCGAGCCCTGGGCCGCCTGGATCATGTTGATCGTGCGACCGTCGTAACCGGACACCGAGTTGGACACGGTGTAGTCCTGGTTGAAGGTGAAGCTGCCCTCACAGTTCTTGAAGGTCTCGCCCTTGAACTGGATGCGGCCCTTGGCGACGTACTTCTGTTCGGGGGTCATCCCCGACTCCAGCGCTGCCGCGATGGCGTAGGCCTTGAACGTGGAGCCGGCCTGGAAGCCCATGGCGTCACCGTAGGCCTTTTCGACGTTGTAGTTCAGGAACGTCTCCCCGGCGCCGGTGCCCATGTCGGGTCGCGACTGCGCCATGGCGACGATCAGGCCGGTACTCGGTTGGATGATCACCGAGGAGCCGATGGCCGGGTCGGTGGGCATGATCAGGCTGCTGATGGCCGACTCGGCGGCCCGCTGGGTGCGGGGATCGATCAGCGTCTGGATGGTCAGGCCGCCCCGCTTGAGCAGGTTCTCGCGTTCAGCCGCGCTCGCCCCCAGGCTCGGCATCTGGTCACTGACCAGGGTGCGGCGCACGTAGTCACAGATGAAGGGGAACTCCGAGTAGAGGCACCCGTTGGGCTGCGGTTGGATCTTGCTGGGGTTGAATGGCACCTCGCGGGCGGCAGCGGCCTGCTCCGGGGTGACGTAGCCCAACTCGGCCATCCGGTTCAGCACGACATTGCGTCGGGCGACGGCGGCACCGGGGTTCAACCGCGGGTTGGTCAGGTTGGGGTTCTGCACCAGACCGGCGAGCATCGCTGCCTGGTCCAGGGTCAGGGTCGCCGCGGTGGCATTGAAGAAGTGCTTGGCGGCCGCCTCGACGCCGTAGGCACCGTCGCCGTAGTAGGCGATGTTGAGGTAGCGCTCGAGGATGTCCTTCTTCGACAGGCGCTTCTCCAGGGCAATGGCGTAGCGCAGCTCGCGCACCTTGCGAGCAATCGACTCCTCGGTGGCCCGCAGCACGCCCTCGGGGTCATTGTTGAGCTCGGCGTCATTGATCAGCACCTGCTTGACGTACTGCTGGGTGATGGTGGAACCGCCCTGGGTGGACGACCCGGCAGTGTTGCGCACCAGGGCGCGAATGGTGCCGGTCGGGTCGAAGGCGCCGTGCTCGTAGAAGCGGTGGTCCTCAATGGACAGCTGCGCCCACTGCATGTTGTTGTGAATGCTCCGCAGCGGGACGTAGACCCGGTTCTGGTCGTAGAACGTGCCGAGCACCGAGCCGTCGGCCATCAGGATGCGGGACTGCTCTGCCTGCGGTGGCACCTCCAGGGAGGCGGGAAGCTGGTCCAGGCTGTCGGCGCCGGCCTTGCTCACCCCACCCAGCATGGCGACGAAGGGCACAGCAAGCCCGGCGGTCAGCACCCCACACAGGACGCTGACCGCGAAGAACATTCCCAAGGCGTAGACCTTGTTGACCCGGGTTCGCTTCATGGGGTTCAGATTACGGGAAGGGTCCAACATTTCGGGCATCACGCTGCGGGGCACTGACCGACGCAGTTCCAACGCGCCCGCTCACCAATCACGACAGCGCACACCTCGCTAGGCTGTCGCCATGACCACATGGGAGTACTTCACTGCACCGATCCTGACCCACGTCTCGACGCAGATCTTGAACAACTTCGGCCGCGACGGCTGGGAGCTCGTCCAGATCGTCCCCGGACCCAACCCCGAGAGCCTCGTCGGCTACTTCAAGCGCCCCCTGCAGAACGCCTCCGGCCAGTGAGGCCAACGGAGCGCCTCACGGCGCTCGGGCTCAGCCTGCCGGCGGTGGCGGTGCCGGTCGCGACCTACGTGCCGGCCACCCGCGTCGGCGACCAGGTCTGGACCTCGGGGCAGCTCCCGTCGGTCAACGGCACCCCCGTGGTGGTTGGCAAGGTGGGCGCCGAGGTCAGCCCCGAGCAGGCCCACCAGGCTGCTCGGGTGGCGATGCTCAATGCGTTGGCTGCCGCGGCCGACGTGGCCGGCGGTCTCGACGCCATCACTCGCGTGCTCAAGGTCACCGTCTTCGTCGCCTCGGCCCCCGGTTTCACGGGTCAGCCGGCGGTCGCCAACGGTGCCTCCGACCTGCTGGGTGAGGTCTTCGGCGAGGCCGGTGCCCACGTGCGTTCGGCGGTCGGGGTGGCGGTGCTGCCGCTGGACGTGCCCGTCGAGATCGAACTGGTCGTCCAGGTCTGAGAGCTGGAGCAGCGCTGCTCGCCGGTCACTCCATGCGGGCGAGCAAGCGCTGCGGCTGCAACACCCGGAACTCACGCGGGCGCACCTCGATGACACCGCGACTCTCGAAGTCGGTGAGCACCTTGTTCACCGTCTCGCGGGAGGCGCCGACGATTTGTGACAGTTCGGTCTGGGTGAGGTCGTGGCGCACCCAACTCGGATTGTCGGTGCCCGGGTCGGAATCCGGCCCGAACCGGGTCAACAGGTGCATCAGCAGCCACGCGACGCGTCCCGAGACGTCGGACAGGACCATGCCGGTGGTGTGGTCGTCGCTACGGCGCAGCCGTGTCGCCAGGACGTGCAGCATCGACAGCGCGACATCCTGGTGCTGGCCCACCAGCGCCGCCAACTGGCCGCCCTCGAAGCGCAGCATCGTGGCGGCCGTCACCGCCGTCGCCGTCGACGACCGGGTGCCCTGGTCGAAGACGGACAGCTCGCCGAACATGTCCCCGGGCCCCATCACCCACAACAGTGATTCCCGCACCTGCGGCTTGGCGACGCGTTTGTGGGCACGTTCCCCGAGGCGTGCCGGCGGCGGGCTCGGCTGGTGCTTGGCCGAACGGCTCAGCTTCACCTTGCCCGTCAGCAGCAGGTAGCTCTGCCGGGCCGGGTCGCCGGTGTGGAACAGCTGCTCGCCGCGGTGTGCCCGAACCTCGGTGGCCAGGTTGAGCACCCGATCGCGGGAGGATTCCGACAACCCGGCGAAGAAGGGCACGTGCTGGGTGTTGGGGATGGTGACCACGGTGTCCTCCGCTGGAAATTGTCGGGTGCGCCACGGCACCCGGTTCCTCGCAGAATATCGAATGGCCGACGTGCTGCCGACGTCGGCCACCCGCATCGGCGCACGGCGAGTGCTGTGCGGCTGGCCTAGACTGGCCAGCGTGCCTGGTTCGAAGCTTCCGCCGACGTTGCCGACCACTGCGGCCGCGCGCGAGCAGGCGGCGCGGGTCAATGACCTGCTCGCCGAGTGCTATCCGCAGGCGCGCTGCGAACTCGACTTCGCCGACCCGCTGCAACTGCTGGTGGCCACCGTGCTGTCGGCCCAGTCCACCGACCGGCGCGTCAATGCCGTCACCCCGACGCTGTTCGCTGCCTACCCCGACGCGCACGCCTACGCCACCGCCGACCCCTCCGAACTGGAGGACATCATCCGGCCCACCGGTTTCTTCCGCAACAAGGCGGCCGCACTGCAGGGCATTGGCGTCGCCCTGGTCGACCGGTTCGACGGTCGGGTGCCCAGCAGCCTGACCGAACTGGTCACCCTGCCGGGGGTGGGCCGCAAGACCGCGAACGTGGTGCTTGGCAACGCGTTCGGCATCCCCGGCATCACCCCCGACACCCACCTGATCCGGGTCTCGGGACGACTCGGCTGGACCACGTCGGCCAAGCCGGATGTCGTCGAGGCCGCGGTGGGGGAGTTGTTCGACCCGTCCGACTGGGTGATGGTGTGCCACCGGGTGATCTGGCACGGCCGGCGCCGGTGCCACGCCCGGCGTCCGGCCTGTGGAGCCTGCCCGCTGGCCACGCTGTGCCCGTCCTTCGGTGCCGGTCCGACCGACCCCGCGGAAGCCGCCGCGCTCGTCCGGGAGCCCCGCGGATGAGGAACCGACTGGCCGCCGCGGTGGTGGCGCTGCTGCTGACCACCGGCTGTGCCACCGGCCCGGAGTCACCCACCGAGCCGGTGGTGGATGCCGCCCTGCAGCAGGCCTATGCGGCCGCCAACCTGGACCCCTGCCCGTCGGCCCCGGCCACCATCGCGCCTGTCGCCGATGGACTGCCGAACCTGACCCTGCAGTGCTTGGACACCGGAAGCCAGTCGACCTTGTCCGGTCTGCCGAAGGGGCGTCCGATGGTGATCAACCTGTGGGCGCAGTGGTGCGGCCCATGCCGTGAGGAGGCCCCTTACCTGGCGTCGGTCAGCCGCCGGACGGCCGGGACGGTCAACTTCCTGGGCATCGACACCGCCGACCCCCAACCCGAGCGGGCCATCGAGTTCGCGAAGCTGGCTGGGTGGACCTACCCCCAGCTGTCCGACCCCGAGAAGGCGACCTCCGAACCGCCGCTGCGGGTTCCGGGACTGCCGCACACCATCTTCGTCGACGCCGGTGGCAAGGTCGTGGGTGCCCACTCCGGCCCGTTCACCTCAGAGGCCGAACTCGACGGCTATCTGCGGGACCTGCTGGGCGTGGACGCGTGAGCCGGTTCGACCAGCTGATCGAGAACCTGGACCCGCTCGGCGGCCCGGTGCCGATCATCGACCGTTCCGCCCTGGCCTTCCCGGCACCGTCGCGGCCCTCGGCCATCCTGGCGCTGTTCTCCACGCAGGAGCCCTCCGACCTGCTGTTCACCGAGCGGGCCGCTCACCTGCGCAGCCATCCGGGCCAGATCTCGTTTCCCGGCGGACGCATCGACCCCGGGGACCTGGGACCGGAGGAGGCCGCCGTGCGGGAGGCCGCCGAGGAGATCGGCATCGCGGCGGAGTCGGTGGAACTGCTGGGCCGGCTGCCGTCCAGCACCCTGGTGGCCTCGTTCAACGCGACGATCGTGGTCGGCGTCTGGGACGGCGACCAGCCCCTGGTGGCCGAACCGGGGGAGGTTGCCCAGATCCTTCGCTACCCCCTCGAACAACTGGCCGCTGCCGAGGTGCGCCGCTCGGCCAGACTGCCGCAGGGCAGGAGTGGCCCAGCCTTCCTCGTCGACGACATGGTGATCTGGGGTTTCACGGCCCACCTGGTCGACCAGTTGTTGACGCTTGGCGGATGGGCTCGCGACTGGGACCAGCAGGCGCTGGTGGACGTGCCTGAACGGTTCTGGCGCGGCCGCCGGCTGCGCTGAGCAGCGGAGGGCTCAGCCGTTCTTGCGGTTCTGCTTGTCGATCTCGCGGATGGCCTTCTTGTCCTGCTGCAGGCTGGCCCGATCGGCGGCATTGACCGCGACGGTCTGCTGGCCGCGCTTCACCGAGTCCCCGAGGGCCGCGATGCTGGCCTTGAACTCGGCGACGGTGGCCTCGGGCTTGCTGATCTTGTCGACGAACTTGACCTTGGCGATGAGCAGCAGCAGCACCGCCACCAGGATCATCACGATCGCCATGGTGACGAAACCCAGACCGAGGGCGGGCAGCACGCTGAGGCTGCCGATGATGGCCTGCCACATGCGTCCGAAGGCGAAACCGCCGGCCATGAACAGCAGCCCCAGCGCGGCCAGCACGAAGTACACGGCGCCCGCGGCGAGCCCCCCGGCGATGCCGCCCTTGACGGCGATCGGGGTGATCTCAGCCTTGGCCAGGGCAATGTTGTCCTGCACCATCCGGGTGCCGTCGACCTTGAGGTTGGCGACAATGTCACCCAATTGGGGTGTGATGCCGGGGGCAGCCGCGGTCTGGTCGTGGTGGGCGCCGTACCCCGTGTTCACGTAGGCGGCACCCTCGGTGGCGGGGCGCTCGAATCCAGTGGGCTGGCCGGACTGCGGCTGGGTCACGGGAGGTCTCCTTCGGTTGGGGAGTGGGGACTCCACGGTCAAACCCTATCCGGTGACCGCCGCCACGTGTCCGCTTTGGTGGCGTCGGCCGCGCGCGATGAGCAGGATTGCGCCCAGGACCGCCGCCAGCAGGGAACCCGCCAGCACCGCCGTCTTGGCCTCGTCGACCAGCGCCTGGTCGGTGAAGGCCAGGTCGCTGACCAGCATCGACACCGTGAAACCGATGCCGGCCAGGGCAGCGACTGCCACGATGTCGGCCCAGGTCACCCCGGCGGCAAGCGATGCCCGGGTGAGTCGGGTCGTCAGCCACGCTCCGCCGAAGATGCCGATCGGTTTGCCCAGGACGAGTCCGGCGATGATGCCGAGCGCAACGGGTTCGGTGGCCAGCGCCTGCAATGAACCGAGGCTGACCGGCACGCCCGCCGCGAACAACGCGAAGATCGGCACCGCCACCCATGCCGACCACGGTTCCACCCGGTGGGACCAGCGGTCGAGGTTGTCGTTCATGTCGTACTCGTCGGTGCGCACCAGCAGTCCCAAGCCGACGCCCGCGATGGTGGCATGCACGCCGGACTGCAGCATGCACCACCAGGCGGCGACAGCGATCGGCAGCAGCCACCAACCGCTGCGGACCACCCGGAAGCGTTGCAGCAACCACCAGGCGGCGAGCAGCACCGCCACCGCGACCAGCCAGAACAGGTTGATGCCCTCGGAGAAGAAGACCGCGATCACCAGGATGGCGCCCAGGTCGTCCACGATGGCCAGGGTGAGCAAGAAGGCTCGCACTCCCAGCGGCAGCCCCCGCCCCACCACGGCCAGCACGGCCAGCGCAAAGGCGATGTCGGTGGCCATGGGGATCGCCCACCCGGCGGGGTCCCCGGCCGCGGACAGCCCGTTGATGAGCAGGTAGATGCCGGCCGGAACGACCATGCCGCAGACGGCCGCCACGATCGGGACGAGGGCGTCGGCCGGGCGGGACAGGGAACCTTCGACGAATTCACGTTTGAGTTCCATGCCGGCGACGAAGAAGAAGACGGTGAGGATGCCGTCGGCGGCCCAGTGGGCCACCGACAGTCCGGCGACCTCATGGTGCGAGAGGCGCTGGTAGCTGGACGAGGCGAGGTTGGCCCACAACAGGGCAGCGATCGTGGCCACCAGCATCACGGCGCCGCCGGAGGTCTGGTTGCGCAGGATGGTGGGCA
>NZ_JADIJQ010000047.1 GCF_017355265.1 Tessaracoccus sp. SD287 | reverse complement strand
CACAGCGGCACCCACGAGCCTCCCGACCGTCTCGTCCACGCCACTGCCCACTGACCCCGCCCAGGACGCTGCCCCGCCCGCGGCGATGCGACGCCCCTCAGCACTGCCCAACACCGGTGGCTAGGATCAGATCCATGAACACCACCCTGTCCCGCGCTGACCTGGCCCGCTACGTCGACCACACCCTGCTGAAGACCGACGCCACCAGCGAGCAGGTCTCGGCACTGCTGGCCGAGGCCCGCGAGCTGGGCACCTACTCCATCTGCGTCTCGCCCAACATGCTGCCCATCACCGATGATCGCGGCGACGTCCTGATCGCCACCGTCTGTGGTTTCCCCTCGGGCAAGCACACCGCCGCCATCAAGGCCGCCGAGGCCGCCGAAGCGGTCGCCAACGGCGCCCACGAGGTCGACATGGTGATCGACATCGGTCTGCTCAAGGCCGGCAACCCCCAGGGCGTGCAGGACGAGATCGCCGCTGTGCGGGCCGCGGTCCCCGCCCCGACCGTGCTCAAGGTGATCATCGAGTCCGCTGCCCTGACCGACGACGAGATCGTTGCCGCCTGCCGGGCCAGTGAGGCAGCGGGCGCCGACTTCGTGAAGACCTCCACCGGTTTCCACGGCAACGGTGGCGCCACCGAACACGCCGTGGCGCTGATGGCGCAGACCGTCGGCGGACGACTGGGCATCAAGGCCTCCGGCGGCATCCGTGACCACGCGGCCGCGACCGCCATGATCGCCGCCGGGGCCACCCGACTGGGCCTGTCCGGTACCCGTGCGGTGCTCGACGGGGTGGAGTCGACCGACTCCTACTGAGTCCTGGCTCACCGGAACGTCAACACACAAGTACCCAGGAGCACGAGACCTGTCATATGACAGGGCGTGTGCTCCTGGGTACTTGTGTGTTGACGAGTTCGCATGTGTTGACGGGTTCGCGGCGGGTCAGCGCCCGGTCAACAACCACTCGGCCGCGTTGACCAGGAATCGCTGGTGGTCCGGGGAGGAATAGGACCGGGCGTCGTGGCCCATCCCGTCGTAGACAGCCCGCCCCTTCGCCCAGGCCATGACCTCGTCGACCCCGTCGTGGTGGTGCTGCAGCAGCGGGGTCACGCCCTGGTCCAGCACCAGGTGCGAGTAGCGCTCGTCGGTGACCGCAACCCCGGCCAGCCCGGCCAGCACCGGATGCTGCTCGGCGCCCGGGACGATGGTGAAGCCGACCTCGTCCAGCGGCGGATGGAACGAATGGCCCCCCACCCAGCGTCCGCCCAGGGTCGAGTCCCAGGCGGCCCAGTCGTGGAAGGTGTTGGCGGCGGTGTGCAGGCCGAGCACCACCCCCCCGGCGTCCAGCCAGTCAGTGGCGTGGGCGAAGGCAGGCAGCCACTGCTCGGCTGCTGCCCGCAGCGCACCCTCGCCGCGTCCACAATTGACCACCAGCAGGTCGACCTCGTCCAGTGATCCCAGCGCGGCCGGGGTCGAGTCCAGCACCTCGACGTCGTGCCCGGCGCCCCGCAGCACCGCGGCCGCAGCAGCCGAGGTCTCGGCGAACGGATGCCAAGGGTCGTCGTAGGGCGCGACCCCGGACAGCACTCGAACACGACTCATGGCGCTGCCTCAGATCCCGGTGCGGTGGAAGTTCAGGTGCGACCGGCTCGCGGTCGGGCCGCGCTGGCCCTGGTAGCGCGACTTGTTGACCTGGCTGCCGTAGGGATTGTCCGCCGGTGAACTGAGCTGGAAGAAGCAGAGCTGCCCGATCTTCATGCCCGGGTAGAGGATGATCGGCAGCGTCGCCACGTTCGACAGCTCCAGGGTCACGTGGCCGGTGAAACCCGGGTCGATGAAGCCGGCGGTGGAATGGGTCAGCAGCCCCAGCCGACCCAGCGACGACTTGCCCTCAAGCCGCGCGGCGATGTCGTCGGGCAGGCTGACCGATTCATAGGTGGCGCCCAGCACGAACTCGCCGGGGTGCAGCACGAACGGCTCGTCACCCTCGGGCTCGACCAGTCGGGTCAGTTCGGGCTGGTCGGCGGCCGGATCGATGACCGGGTACTTGTGGTTCTCGAAGACGCGGAAGAACCGGTCCAGGCGCACGTCGACGCTGGAGGGCTGCACCATCTCGGCGCTCCACGGGTCCAGGGCCACGCGCCCCGCCTCGACCTGGGCAAGGATGTCGCGATCGGAGAGCAGCATGATGCCTAGGCTAGTGCTCAGAACGCGGGCTTGCGGCGCACCGTCAGGCTGCGGTCACCGAAGGAGACCACCTGCCCCTCGCGGACCCGGACCTGGACGCCGGGCTGGCAGGGCTCCAGCTCGCCGCGCAGGTTCACCACGGCCGTGCCGTTGGTCGAGCCGGTGTCGCTGACCCAGATGCCGCGGGCGTCGGTGCCGACCTGCAGATGGTTCTTGGAGACGGCGTGACCGCCCTCCCCCGCACTCACCAGGGTGGCGTCCGCGCGTCCCACCGGCTGGGTGGGTTTGCGTCCGATGACGACCAGTCCGGTGACGTCGAGCTGGCGCCCGTCGTCCAGGACGACGAACCAGCCCTCGTTGCCCGCACGGACCCGGCTGGTGGGGCGCGGCGCCAGATGGGTGCCGGCCTCCTGGTCGTCGGGGGTGACGCGGCGTGCCCGCACCTGGGTCTCGCCCAGGTCGGGGTTCGGGATGACCGGCTCCTGCCCGGACGCGACGGGGGCGGCGTGGCGGCCGGTGGGCGGTGCCACGGCAGCGTCGATCGAGCCGGGAGCGGTCGGCGGACGCCATCCCGAGCTCGTCGGGGTGCCGTACTGCTGCGGGGACGGGGCGCCGGTCTGGTCCTGGTGTGACGGCGGGACGAATGGCTGCCCGCCCCCGAAGACGGCCGCCTGGCGAGCGATTTCGGCGGGGTCCGGGGCTGATCCGGGCGAGGAGGTCGAGGAGCCGTCGAAAGCCCGGGCGACCAGGTGCGGCGGCAGGGCCACCGTCGTGGAGGGGGTCTTGCGGGGCGCGGTGATGGACCGCCCAGTGGTGGTGGTCCTGGCCTGTTGCCGGGCTCGGATGGCCACCGCCTTGCCGGCCTTGTCGTGCCAGCCCTGGTGGCGTGGGTCGATGATCAGGAAGATCACCAGGAAGACGCCACCGACGATGGTGGCCAGCAGGGCCGCGAAGACCAGCTGTCTCAGGAAGTAGCGCCACCAGCCGATGGGGCGTCCGTCATGGATGCCGACCAACTGCAGCCGCATCACCGCGAACCCGACGCCCTGTCCCCGGGTGCCGTAGCCCCACCACAGCAGCAGTCCCCAGCCCAGCTGCAGCAGGCCGATGCCCAGGGTGACCACCAGCATCACGCTGTCGGACTCGATGCGCGGCCCCAGGGCCCACAGCAGACTGCCCAGCAGCGCCGGCACGGAGGCGTCGATCAGCCAGCCCACCAGCCGTGCAAACAAGGGGGCCACCTGGACACCCTTCGGCATGTTGCTCGCCATGACCACCTTCCTGTGCCCGGGGGCTGCTTCCCGCAGAACACTAGGCCATCTGCGGTTCGCCGCTCAGCGGTACCTGCGGAATGAGCGCACCGACAGCCGGGAGGTCGCCCAGCGTCGCCAGCCCACCGATTTGCGGACCCCCTTCTGTGCCTGCTTCATGGTGGCCCAGTAGGTGCTGGCACGGTCCTCGGCGACCTGGTCGGGGCTGAACACCATGGCGTCGGCACGCTTGGCGAGGTTGATGGGGTCGGCCTCGGTGATCATCTGCGGGAAGGCGAGGACCATCATCTCGGCCTGTTCGGAACGGGTGGCGGTCGGCGTCGGGCTGCGGCCCAGGTCACGGGAGGTGTCGACCAGTTCGGACCAGGCACCGGCCACCCGGTTGGCGACCACCGGGGCGTTCCTGCGGTGGTTGCGTCGCCGGGCCTTCAGGCCCAGGATCAGCACCACGGGACCGACCAGGGTGAGCAGCGGCACACCGGTGATGGCGGCCAGGGTTCCCACCCGACGCCAGTCGATGGCGGGCGGCAGCAGCGGGCGCTCACCGGTGTTGGCCGGCAGGTTGTTGTCGTTGGGCAACTTCTCGGGACGCTTCGGTGGCGGCGGTGGGTTGTCGATGTGCGGACGCGGCTTCGGCGGGGACTGGTTCTGCTTGTCGGTCAGCACCCGGTCGTGGTCGGGTGTCGGGTTGAACCGCACCCAGCCCAGCTCGTTGAGGTAGAGCTCCGGCCACGCCCGCACGTCTCGGCCACGGACTTCCCCCGACCCGCCCTCGGGCAGTTGGTAACCGTGGACGACCCGCGCGGGGATGCTCAACGACCGGGCCATCAGGGCCATGGTGACGGCGTACTGCTCCTCGTCGCCGACCATCTCGAGGGGGTTCACCAGCAGGGAGCGCAGCCGGTCGGAGCTGTGACCAGACAGTGAGGGTGTCTGCTGGTCGGTGCCATTGGAGTACCACCCGGTGCGCAGCATCTCGACCAGCTTCAGGGCTGCCTCACCCTTGGTGGTGGCACCCTCGGTCCAGGTCAGGGACTGCTCGCGCAGCAGGTCGGGGATGCCGTCCGGGTCGCTGAGCGGGTAGGAGCCGGCATTGACGGCAGCGATCTGTTCGGCGGTGGGCGCCACGGGCACGACCACGTCCATCGAGTACTGGTCGCCGGGCTGCAGCCCGGCGGTGGTCAGCGCGGTGCCGGAACCGCGGTTGTAGTAGAAGGTGTCGGACAGCAGCACCGCCCGGGGGCCACCGAAGGCGACCGCGGTGGTCTGGCCGACGGTCGGCACCCACACCCCGGACTGGGCGGTGATGGTGACCGTGACCTGCGCCTCGGTGCCCGGTGGGACGGGTGCGATACGTGACCCCACGCGGGTGAAGGCGGGCCCGGCCACCGGTGAGCCGGAGTTGGTGACGTTGTAGGTCAGGCCGTTGTAGGTGTCCATGGTGGCGAGCCGGACGACGGCACCCGAGGGCGCGCCCGCGATCGTGAACATCACCTGGTCGGCGTGCAGCGAGTGGGAGCCGCGGAACTGCTGCAGGGGCGAGGCGTACTGCCGCAGGTCCAGCGGCGGGGCGACCAGGGTGCGGGCAGAGAACCGGGGCTGCTCGGTGCCCAGGCCGGTGGCGAGCAGCGAGGTGGCGCCGGCGGTCAGCAGCAGCACGACGGCGCCGATGAGCACGGTGACGGGGTGGGTGCGGCGACGGTGGCGGACCAGGGTCTCGCGCAGCACGCGGTGGCGGTGGCTGGTCCACCACAGCACGACGGCCACCGTCACGATCGAGACCCCGATCGGCCAGCGGGTGGTCTGGGTGCCGAGTCCCCAGGCGACGACGAATGCGGCGGCGCCGGGCAGCCAGGCCAGTGACGGCCGTGCCGAGCGCAGGCTGATGCTGGCCGACAGCGTTCCGACCAGCATGGCCAGCAGCAGCGGTACGGTCAGCAGGTTCCAGGTCTCACCGATGGGCGGCTCCAGGGTGAGCATGCCCTTCCACGCCGTGACCGGGCCGACGGCCAGGCCGCGCAGCGTGCGCAGGGTGGGCACCACGGCGTACTGCAGGGAACTGGGCATCGCCAGCACGCCGCCGAGGACGAACCAGACCCCCACCAGGGCGAGACTGACGGCGCCAGGCCCGAGGCGCCACCTCCAGCCCAGCCAGCCGACCAGCATGCCGAGCAGACCACCGCCCAGCACGGTGACCCACAGCCAGCCGGTGCCGTAGCTGGGGTCGAAGCCGATGACGAGCAGGGCCAGCAGCACCAGCACTGCGGCGCCGTCGAGTCCCAGCCAGGCCCACCTCGCTCCCCCGCGGGTGCGGGTGAAGGGGCTGCGGTTGTCGACCTGCCGTTCGGGCAGGACGCGTCGAGGGGCGTCGGGGGCAAGCGATCGCATCCGGCGGGTGGTGGCCTGGTTCGGGTGACTCATCGCATGGCCTGCCGCATGGCCCGGGCCAGCTCGCCCAGGGCGGGTACCCGGGCCAGGGTGACATTCGAGACGGTGCGCACCGACAGCGGTGCCGCCGGGTCGACCATCACGGCGATCACGCGGGTGTCGACGTCGAAGTTGGCGGCGGCGCGCCGGACCCGTTCGAGGCCGGCGGTCGATCCGGTCGTCAGGATCACGATCGAGGCCGTCGGTTCGCGTCGCATCACTGCCGTGACCAGGTCGAACAAGCTGCCGCGGGGGTGGTCCTCGACGCGGCACAACTCGTCGAGTGCTCGCAGCGCGCTGACGGCGGGCAGCACGTCGATGGTGGTCATCAGGGCCAGCGGGTTCTCCTCGCGCAGGCACTGGACGGCGACCGAACCAATGACGCTGACGGCGATCTCGAACTCCTCGTCGTCCAGGTAGCTGCTCGCAGCGGTGTCCAGGGCCAGGGCGACCCGTGACTGTCGGGTCTCCTCGAACTGGCGCACCATCAGGTCACCGGTGCGGGCCGAGGACCGCCAGTGGATGTGGCGCCGGTCGTCGCCGGGCACGTACTCGCGCAGGGCGTGGAAGCTCATGTCGCTGACGGTGAGGTGGTGGGAGGCGTGGCCCTCGAGGTCGTGGATGAAGCCGGTCTGGCGTCCGGGCAGGTTGACGGTGCGGGGATGGACGAACAGCTCGGTCATCGCGGTCCAGTCGGTCGGACGACCGGACAGGCCGAAGGGGTCACCCTGCACCGACCGGGCCGGGCCGACGGGGACCACGCCGCGGCGGCGGGTCGGGATCTCGAACTCCTCCCCGTGCCACGCCCCAGCCGGCATCGACGGGATGGCGAAGCTGGCGGACTCCTGCCCGACCGGCAGGTCGAGTCGGGACGGCAGGGTGCGACGGGCGGCGGTGTTGCGCACGCCCAGCCGTCCGGCGGCCCGCTCGCCGACCACCACGCGGGTCTCGCGCAGCTCCAGGCTGACCAGGTAGCGGGGACGCCCCAGGGTGAAGGCCAGCGCCACCACCACCAGAAGGAACACCATCACCGCGATGTGGAGCAGTTCGACCCAGTGCAGCACCAGGAACCCCGTCAGGCACAGCACCGCCACGGCGAGGGCCACCCAGCCGGCGACGCTGAGGCCCACCGCGGCGTGCACCTTGCCCAGAACCTGGCGCAGACGCCGCCGGGGGTCCTCGACCGGGGGCGGAGGTTGCCACTGGGGTGGTCCCCAGTCGACGGCAGGCTGTTCGGGGGGTGCGGCGAGGGTCGTCATGCAGAGGCACGCTCGGTCGGCGGCTGCACGGTGCCGATGACGCGGGCCATCACGTCAACCTGGGTGACGCCGTTGAACTCGGATTCGGCATCGATGATGATGCGGTGGGCCAGGCAGGGCACGGCCAGCATCTTGATGTCGTCGGGCACGACGAAGTGGCGTCCCTGGGAGGCCGCCCACACCCTCGAGGTGCGCACCAGCGCCAGGGCTCCTCGGATGGAGACGCCCAGGGCGACGTCCTCGGTCACCCGGGTGGCCTCGACCAGCCGGGCAATGTAGTCCAGCACCGACGGCTCGATGTGCACCGAGGAGGCCAGCTGGCTCATCTCGGAGACGGCCTGGCTGGTGATCACCGCCGGCAGCGAAGCCGACCGTGGCCGGGTGCCTCCGGTCGACAGAATGCGCAGGGTGGCCTCACGGTCGGGGTAGCCCAGGGTGGTCTTCATCAGGAACCGGTCAAGCTGGGCCTCGGGCAGCTTGTAGGTGCCCGCCTGCTCGATCGGGTTCTGGGTGGCGATCACCATGAAGGGCTGGCCCACCGAGTAGGACTTCCCGTCGACGGTGACCCGGTTCTCCTCCATGACCTCCAGCAGTGAGGACTGCGTCTTCGGCGAGGCACGGTTGATCTCGTCGGCCAGGACGACCGAGGCGAAGATCGGGCCCTGGTGGAACTCGAACTGGCCGGTCTTCTGGTCGTAGATGGTGACCCCGGTGACGTCGGAGGGCAACAGGTCGGGCGTGAACTGGATGCGCGAGGAGGTGCCCTCGACGCTCTGCGCGAGCGCCCGGGCCAGGGTCGTCTTGCCTGTTCCCGGGTAGTCCTCCAACAACAGGTGGCCCTCGGCGACCAGGCAGGTGACCGCGAGCCGGATGGCCTCGGTCTTGCCGATGATCACCCGCTCGACGTTGCGCACCACATTGGCGAACGTGTCGGAGAACCAGTGCACCTGGTCGGGGGTGATGGCCATGGGGTGTCCTTCGTGATCGCTGCTGGATGGAGGGGGGAACAGATGCCGGCTAGCCGCCGACGGTGGTGTTCAACTCGATGGGGGCGCTGAGCAGGCTCGCCCTGCAACTGATGTTCACCGGGTACGGGCCGGGGGCGGGCGCCGGGGTCGCGTCGGCGTCGGCGTGGGCCACGTCGAAGGAGCCATTGTCGTCCAGCTTCTGGCTGATGGCCCGGAACGGGGCACCCACGTCACACCGCAGGCTGTCGCCGATGCGGGAGGAGTGCACGGTGAGGGTACGGGTACCGGCGGTGAAGCTGACCCGCAGCGGTGGGGTCACCGTGATCGAGGAACTCGACGACGTGCCGTGGTCCTTGCTCACTGCTCGCACCAGCACGGTGCGGTTCACCCCGCCGGTGGTCACCACCACGTCACCGAAGACGCCGTCGCGGTAGCTCTTGACCTCCGGAACAGTGGTCCAGGCGCTGTCGCCCACCTTGTACTGGAGGGTGACGTCGTCCTGGTCGTTGCCCTGCAGGAAGGTCCGCGGGAAGACCCAGGTGATCACCCGCTTGGCACCGTCCCCGCTCCTCGGTCCGCCCTGCTGGTTCCAGTCCGGCGCCGAGGGCGTGCCGACCGTCCTGACCGTGTTCGTCCGGCCCCACTGGGACCCCTTGGTCCGGTTCCACGCCTTGAGCTCGACGAAGTAGTCGTTGCCGTTGGGGAAGGTTCCCGGAATCTGCTCACCGACCTTGATGTTCTTGTACTCCCTGCCCATGGCGCGACCGTTCTGATAGACCCGGACGTCGTAATGGGTGATCTGGGGCTGGCTGGGGTCGCCCCAGGCCAGGGTGAGCGAAGCGTCCCCGGCGCGGATGTTGGCCCCCACCGGTGTGTTCGGCGCGCCGTAGGCGCTGGTGGGGTCCGACTTGGCGGACTCGACGCCGGGGTCGGGTCCGCGGTTGTGGGCGACCACCGTGAACTGGTACTCGACGTCGTTCTCGGCATTGGACCAGGTGTAGGACAGGGCGTTGTCGGCCGAGATCTCACCAATGCGCACCTTCTTGCCGTTGTCGACCCGGGTCGCGAAGATCTCGTAGCGCAGGATCTTGTCCTTCTTCACCGGGGCCGCTGACCAGTTGATGGTGATGAACTTGCCGGCCCCGACGCCGGCATCGGCGGCCACCACGTTGGTGGCGGGTTCCGGCGGGCCGGTCGGGTGCTCCGGGGTCGAGGCCACCGATTCGGTCTGCGACCAGCCGACCACGTTCTTGGCGGCCACGGTGAAGGTGTAGTCCTGGTCGTTGGTCAGCCCCTTCCAGTCCAGGGTCGTCCGCGGCGCCTGGACGATGATCGGCGCGTCGGTGCCACCGCTGGCCATGGTGACCCGGTACTCGGTGATCGGGCTGCCCCGGCTCACCCCGGTGGGCCAGCTGATGGTGAGCTGACCGTTGCCGAAACGCACCTTGGGCTGGCCGACCACCTCGGGGATGACGTCCGGCTTCGACGGCGCCGACTCGGGCGAGGTGGCGCTGCCCAGTTCGTTGGTCTGGGTGACGGCGAACCAGTAGTTCTTGCCATTGGCCAGCCCGTCGATGGTGCAGGTGTTGGACGTGCATTCCACCGACTTCGAGGTGCCGCCCGGCTCGGCGCGGGTGACGCGCAAGGTACGGCTGAGGATCGGCAGCCCGTTGGCGGCACCGTCGGTCCACTGCAGGGTCACGTAGCCGTCGCCTGCCTTGACCTCGCGCGGCACCCCGGGCGGGCCGGGTTCGGCCCGAACGGTCAGCACGATCCGGCCGGTGGAGTGCCGGTTGGGGTCCAAGGTGGCGTCGGCAATGGTGTACTCGACGGTCATGTCCCCGACGTAGCCCTTGGGTGGGGTGACCACCACCGACTGCCCGTCCACCGTGGCGCTGCCCGTGCCCAGGGCACGGGCGCTGACCAGTCTCAGCGCGGTGTTGTTGAGCAGGTTCGACTTGTCGTTGGCGAGCACCTGGACGCTGCGCGGGCTGCCGGCGTTGGCGTCGGGCACCAGGTCGGTGACAGCGGTGGGCAGCGGCCGGGTGGAGGCCACCACCTTGATGGTCATCGAGACCGGGCGGTCGTTGCCGTGGATGTCGAGGACCCGCCCGGACAGGACCACCGCCGAGCCGGGCGTCGCGTCCACGCTGGCACTGGCGTAGACCAGGTTCTGCTGGTCGCCGACGGCCCGCCAGGCCAGGTTCGCCTGGCCGTTGGTCTTGGTCCAGCGTTCGAAGCGGAACTCGTCACCATTGGGGTCGCGGAAGAAGGTGCGCAGGTCGATGCGCGTCTCGCCCTCGTCGGGCCCGACCTCCAGCACCGGCTGGGCGCCAATGAGTTCGGGCGGCAACTGCAGCAGCTTCTTCTTCGCGTCCGGGTCGTCGGTGACGTTGGGCGCGGGCTTGACCGTGATCGGCACCGAGATGTAGGCGCTGCGGGCGGTCTTGTCCCCGTCGGGCACCACGTCGGTGACCTCGAAGACGACCGCCGCGGGCCCCTCGTACTCGATGGCGGGGGTCCACTCCAGCTTCTGCGGCGACGGGATCATGGTGCCGGTCGTGGAGTAGACACGGTCGGCCGAGACCAGCTTCACCGGGCGCCCGTTGGTGCCGGCGACCAGGTGGTTGAGGTCGAGGACGGTGCGCTCCCCGGCGGTCACGGTGATCGGGGTGGTGTCCTTCAGGGTCGGACGGAGGTCGTTGCGGCCCGGCAACGTGATGACGGCCGTCGAGGTGCCGCCATCGGCGTCGGTGATCCGGTACTGCACCTGCTGGGAGATGTCGAGCACCTTGATCCGCACGGACTGGGTCGCGTCGACAACGCTCACGTCGGCGGCCGGGATCGGTAGCGTGACGCGCAGGTCGGTGCCCGGCGCATCCAGGTCGTAGTCGTTGGTGAGCACCGCGATGTCGACGTACTCCTTGTCGACCACCATCTGCGGCGCCACCAGGTCATCAACGGCCACCGGCGGCAGCGGCGGGGCCGAGGGGTCGACGATGACGGTGATGTTGCCGTGGCCGGGGGTGTTGGCCGAGTCGCGGACGTAGTACTTGCCGACGTGGGTGCCGGCCTCGCTGGGTGCGGTGAAGCGAATCGAGTTGCCGTTGACGATCTCGGTGGCGACGTCGAGGTCAATGGCGTCCGCGTCGATGAACCCTATGTTGTCGCCGTCCATGTCGACGTCGTTGCCCAACAGCGGCAGGGTGACGGTGGCGCCGGGCTTGACCCGGATGACGTCGTCGCCGGTGGTCGGCGGGTTGTTGCCCCCGATCTGTGGGGCGATGCCGACCCTGATCTCACCGGTGGCGGTGGCACCGTGCGAGTCGACCACCAGGTAGCGGAACACGTCGGTGCCCTGGGACGTGGGGAAGGCCTGGTAGGCCAGGTACTTCTCGCCCACCTGGGTCACCCGGCCCAGGTGCGGGCCGCCACCCAGGCCGACCAGGCGCACCGGGTCGCCGTTGGGGTCGATGCCATCCATCGGGATCAGGATGCGGGTGGTGGTGCCCTGCAGCACCCGGGCCTCGACCATGCGCGGGGTGGGTGCCTCGTTCTGCGCGTCGGGCGAGACGATGGTGATGTTGACCACCGACGAGGCGGTGCGTCCATCGGTGTCGGCGACCTCGTAGGTCACCGACATCGATGCCGACGCGGTGCCGCTGGGCACCGAGACCCGGATCTTGTCCCCATCGATCCAGACCCTGTCCTTGGCCCCCTCGACGATGCGCTTGACGGACAGGTCGAGGCCGATCGGCGAACTGTCGTTGTCGAGGACCGGCACGGTGACGATGCTGCCGGCCCTGGCCTTGACCTCGTCCACCGTGGCCTGCGGCACCTGCGACCCGGCGCTCTGGGTGGGCACCACGACGATGGTGCCCGGCGAGGTGGTGGTGCCGTCCGAGATCCAGTAGGTGATGGTGAGCGGACGATCAGGGGTGCGGTGGGCGCTGATCGTCAGCAGGTGACGGTTCTGCATCTCGACCTTGAGCTCGCTGGGAGCGTCGAAGGACTGGATGACCAGCACGTCACCATCGGCGTCGTAGTCGTTGGCCAGGGGGTCGACCAGCACACTGCCGCCCGGCGGCAGCAGCACCACGTCGCGGGCGGCCACCGGCTTGTTGTTCTGCTTGGAGACGCCCCGGACGTCCACGCGGATCAGCCCCGTCGAGACGGGTCCGTTCGAGACGGTGTAGACGAGGTAGTAGATGCCGGGCGCCGCGGCGGTGAAGGTGATGGTGTTCTCGTTGTAGTTCGGCAGCAGCGTCACCGCGTCCTGCCCGGTCCCCTCGAGGGCGACCTCCCGCAGGGTCAGGTTGACCCCCTGGTCATTGGTCAGCGGGTCGAGGACCAGGTCCGTACCGACCGTGGCGTTGTAGAAGTCGCCGTTGGCGATGGGCGGGGCGACGCGTCCCTTGACCACGTCGACGGTCAGTTCCCCCGTGGTGGTCGCCCGCCCGTCCGAGACGGTGAGGATGACCTTCTTGGTGCCGGTGGTCTTGCCGACGTCCTGGAAGTGCAGGGTGCCGTCGGCGGTGAACGTGACCTCGTCCTCGCCACCCTCCAGGGTGGCGTCCAGCAGCAGCAGGTCGTCACCGTCGGGGTCGCGCCAGTCGAGCAGCACCCTCTTGCTGCCCTTCTGCAGTTGGGCGATGGTCAGCTTCTCCTCGGGGCGCAGGTGGAACGGGGGCTGGTTCGAGGAGCCCTGGTCGGCCGGCAGGACGGTGATGCGCCCGCGGGCGGTCGCCGACTTCCCGCGCCCGTCGGCGATCGAGTAGCTGAAGTCGATGGCCCCGCTGTGCCCCTCGGGGATGGTCACCTGCAGGCCGGAACCGCCGTTGACGAGTTGGAAGGTCGGCCCACCGGCCACGGTGGGGGGCCCCAGGACGGTGAGCAGGTCACCGTCGGGGTCGTAGTCGTTGTCGAGCACCGTCAGGATGGTCGACCGTCCCTCGCGCGCCGCCAGGGCCATGTCGTCACGGGCCACCGGGGCCTGGTTGGGGCCCTTGCGATCCGGATTGATGACCTGGGTGTCGGGATTCTCGTTGTCGGCGTCCTGGTCGTCGACGGGCGTCACGGCTGCCCAGTCGGTGATCAGCTTCATTCCGTCGTCAACCAGCCAGACGTAGCCGCTGTTGGCATCGTTGAGGACGACGGCGCCGCGGTTGGTGGCGAAGCGCAGGTCGGCCCCTGCGGGCACCTGCGGGATGTCGAGCAGCACGGGGTCGGCACCCTTGCAGCGCTTGGCGAAGCGGTTGCCGAACGCCCCGTAGACGCAGTCGCCGAGGACCAGCGGCTCGATCGCCGGAGCGTTGATCAGACCCGACAGTGACCGCGGGCCGTCCTTGGTGACCGCGATCAGGCCGGCGGCGGTGGCGTAGATGGCCTGGGCTCCGTCGATTCCCCCGGCGGCGGTGGCGCTGGGGGCGGGCAGCAGCGCGGTGGAGCCGCCGTCGACGTCCCAGATCTTCTCCTGCCCCTCGACCCAGATGCGCTGGGTGGTGCGGTCGAGGACCACGGCGCGGTTGCCCACCGCGCTGAGCAGCACCGCACCGGCATTGGTGGGGTCGACGTTGAGCGGGACCGGCGTGGTCTGCAGTTGCCCGGCGCTGATCCGGACCAGGCTCGAGGTGGCGACGTTGAGCCCGATCACCTCGCCGCTGGCGGTGGCGATGGCCAGTCCGCCGTCCCCGACCTCCAGTTGGGCCGGGGCGAGTTGGAAGTCGGTGCGCAGCATGTCGGCGACGGGGCCGAACCAGGCGCGTCCATTGGTCGGGTTGGCCACCACCATCACGCCCCCACCGACGGACACGGTGGCGGAGTTGGGCAGGTTCGCGGGTGAACCCATCTGGTTGGTCGCCGGGTCGTAGGACGAGATCTGGTTGGGGGTCGACGACTTCACCAGCACCTGGTCGGCGTCCTGGATGACCTCGTACTCCTGCGCGCCGACCAGCGCCGCGTTGGCGAGTTCCTCCGAGGGCATGTTGAGGTTGCCGACCAAGGACGTGGACTGGCGCACCACATAGACCGACGCTTCGTTCAGGTGCAGGTCAGCGACTCGGAAGCCGGGGTTGAGGACGGCGGCGATGGCCAGCCCGATGACCAGCAGGCCGACCAGGATCATCGACCAGAACCGTCGCAGGAAACGGCTCAACGCCCGGAAGGCCTTCGCCTCGCGCACGGACGACAGCCCAGCGTGGCGCCGGTCTCGCGACATCTGGGTCCCCCTGCAAATGCTTGGTTTCTCGGTCGTGGACGGGTTGGTGGGGCCTCGGGTCAGGCCTGGCCCACCTCCAGGGTGACCCCGTCGCCCAGGTCGATGACGGCCCCGACCTCCACGGTGATTGTTTCACCCTGGTTCAACCGCACCGATTCCTCACCGGGGTGGCGGACCAGGGTGCCGTTGGTGGAGTTGTCGGTCACCTCAATGTGCCAGTCCCGCGGCTCGACGAAGAGGTGGCTGCGGCTGATGTCGAGGCTGGGGCTGGGGACCCGCAGAGTCTGGGTCTGCGGCGGATGACCGTCCGCCGAGGGTGCCCGGCCGATGACGACCGGCGCGTCCAGGTCGATGGCCTCACCGGTTGAGGCCCGCAACACGGCCAGCACCGGACGATTCATCAGCCGCGGGTTGTTCGCATCAACCGGCGCCGGGCACAGCCGACAACGCTGGCTGCCGGGCGGGTTGGCGTGGCCGGCGGCGCACATCGAGGCCAGGATCAGGTTCGAGTCGTCCTGTCGCTGCTGCTGCGACGGCTTGTGGGTCGCCGCAATGCCGGTCATGAAGACGGTGCCGCCATCGGTCTCGTCCTCGGCGGGCGGGGCCCCGGTCGCCCACGGGTTGGCCGACGGCTGCGGTTGGGGCGGCTGGGGTGCCGGGTCCGGTCCGCGCTGGTAGGCCGGGTTGTTCATGGCGTACGGATTCTGGTGCGAGGGCGGCTGCGCGGCATACGGGTTCGGACCCTGCTGGCCACCGTGGCCCGGACCCTGTGGGGGTTGCTGGGGGTTGCGCCCGAACAGTCCGCCGGGCATGGCGTACGGGTTTCTGGGGGCCGGCGGCTGCTGCTGACCCTGGGGGACTCCGTACTGACTCGGCTGGCCGGGCTGCTGGCCCTGGGGTCCGCCGTACTGGCCGGGCTGCTGGCCCTGAGGACCGCCGTACTGGCCCGGCTGGGGCTGGCCGTACTGTCCTGCGCCCTGTGGCGGGTAGCCCTGGGGTTGGCCCTGCTGACTGGGAAAACTCGGAGCCGAGGAGTGCGAGGCCGGCGGCGGGGCCGTCGGCTGGAACTGCGGACCCGAGGGCTGGAACTGCGGACCCGA
>NZ_JADIJQ010000046.1 GCF_017355265.1 Tessaracoccus sp. SD287 | reverse complement strand
CCCAGCCTGCCACGCCCGGTGGGCCGCTCGAGCGCCGCAGGTCGCATCGAGTAGCATGGTCCGGCCGGGGCGAACTTCCCCCGATGGCGAGGTCGCATAGTGGACTAGTGCAGCCGCCTTGAAAGCGGCCGAGGGCAACCTCCGTGGGTTCGAATCCCACCCTCGCCGCGTGAAGACCTACACGCTCAAGCCGCGGCTGCCGCTGCGGGCCTTCGTCGTTGCCGCGGCAACGTCAGTGGTGGGCGCCCTGCTGGCGGTCCTGGCTGGTGCCAACCGATGGCACGTCTCGGTACTGATCGTCGGACTCGTGCTGGTGTTGGCCGGCGTCGCCCTGGTGGCAGCCGCACTGGTCTCGCTGCGCACCATGAAGACCGTGGTCGAGGTCGACGACGACGGCTTCCACGTCCGGGGGCCGGGCGTCGACAAGCGTGCTGACTGGACCGACGTGACCCGGGTCGCCGTCGCCGACGAGGGTGCCCGGCTGATCTTCAGCCACGGCGAAGTCGAGCGGACCCACCTCTGGTGCCCCGGGGGAGCCACCGATCCGCAGTTCCAGGCGCTCACCCGGGACCTGGTCGGCTACCTCGACAGGAGTCGCGGCTACCGCAACATCGTCTGAAGCACGGCCTCGCCGCGGCTCACTTCGGGTTGTAGGCGCAGGCGTCGTTCAGGTTCTCGATCGGCTTGGGGGTGGGGGTGCCGGTGCTGCCCGGGGTCTGGTCGGGATCGGTCGACGTGGGTGATGGCGAGGTCAGCGTGGACGGGTCCAGCGGCGTCGACTGACCGGTCGGTGTCGCCTCCGGTGTCGGGGTGACCAGGGGCATGGTGGGTGCGGTGCCGCCGAGTTCCTCGATGGCATCGGCGACCCGGCGCTGCATCATCGCGAAGTCCGGGCCGTAGGTGACGTAGCCGTTCTGGCCGTGGACGAACAGCACCCGGCGCATCTCGCCGTCCTTCACCCGCGCCGACAGGTCGACCAGGTGGGGCAGCATGTCGGAGGGGATGTCGGTGGTGACGGCGTTGCCGCCGGCGCGGGCGATCGCCTCGTAGCGGGTGAGCAGCGTCTGCGGGTCGGCCTGGTTCACCACGGCCTTGATCACGCACGACTGGCGGCTCATCCTGTCGAAGTCGGTGGACTGCAGCCGGCTGCGGGCGTACCACATGGCGTTGTACCCGGACAGCTTCTGCGACGGGCCCGGCTCGAGGTAGCCGACCGGTCGTCGTCCCGAGGAGTCCCCACCGATGGGCAGCCGTTCGTTCACGTTGAGGGTGACCCCACCCATGGCATCGATGAGACCCACCAGCCCGTCGATGTTGAGCGCCACGAAGTAGTCGATCTTGAGTCCCACCGCGCCCTCGAGACCGAGCTTCAGCGCATCGGCCCCGGGGTAGTCGGTGCCGACGAACAGGTCTGGATGCTCCGCTGGCACGTGCGCCCAGATCGCGTTGGCGAAGTAGGCGGCGTTGTCCCCGTGGCCGTCGGTGTAGCCGTCCGGGTAGAGCGAGGCGAGCTTCGAGCCGGGGGCGAACGGGGTCTTCGCCATGTTGCGGGGCACCTGGACGAGCACCATGTCCCCGGTCTGGGTGTCGATCGAAGCGACCATCATCGTGTCGGTGGACACGTCGGTGTCGGCGTATTCACGCTCGGAGGAGTTGTCCAGACCGACCAACAGGATGTTCAGGCGGGGGTGGTTCTTCCAGACCTCGTCGGAGGACGTGTCGGTGTTGATCGTCGGCCGGGTGCCCGACTTCTTGGTGTCGTTCTTCCCAAAGACGTCCTGGACGAGGTTGGCCTGGTCCCAGGAGTAGCGGGCGGCCACCGCGAGCGGGGTGGCGACGACAAAGGCCAGGGCGCTGACGACCAGGGCGCCCACGGCACGCTGCGCCGAGGTCAGGGTGCGCGGGCGGGTGAGCAGGTGGGTGCCGACGATGAGGGTGACCCACAGCACCGCCACCACGACCAGTCCCACGCACAACGCCAGCAGGTCATTGGTGCGGGCGGCGATCTTCGCGGCCTCGAAGGGATCGCCCATCACGTAGAGGCCGGCCGCGACCAGGAACGCCAGCAGCAGGCCGAACAGGACGATTCCCCAGCGGCGCATCCGGGTGGGCCACAACCCCAGTCCGGGCAGGAACGCGCCCAGGGTCGTCCATCCCAGTGCCCTGGTGAAGGGATGCACTCGACGGCCCGCGGCCGGCGCTGCTGCCGGGGCGGCGTCCTGGGCGGCGGGGAGGGGCCGGATGACGGTGGGTTCGTCGGCGCCGTCGTCCTCGACCGTGCTGGGGTGCGAGTCAGGGTCGTCGATGGCTCGACGAGGCCGCGAGCTGGGACGGAAGTAGGCGTCATAGCCGTCCCCCGGGGGGACCTGATGGTCCTCGCTCATGGCGTCTCCTGAGTCGTCTGCCAGTCGACCGGCGTCGAGGCGGTGGCGCCGCATCACGCCCGCGGCCTGCTCCAATGATAAGAACACATCGCAACAGGAGCGAACTGCGCGCCGCCGACGGGCAGCCGCGCCGAGCGCGGGAAGTGCTTTTGCCGTACCTCACGCCCACCGGTAAGGTGGTGGGCTGTTGGTGGCATGGGGACTCCTGTCCCACCAGTGCACGAGGAGGCGTCGCCTAGTACGGTCCATGGCGCCCGCCTGCTAAGCGGGAGTGGTCACAAGCCACACGCGGGTTCAAATCCCGCCGCCTCCGCGTTGGTGTCGCGCAGACATCCTGAACGCCCGAGCCATCAGGTTCGGGCGTTCCGCATTCCCGCCGCCGATGCGCGTCGACGTGGACCGATTCGGAGCAACCGGGCCCGCGATGCGACAATGGGGCAACAACTGAACACGCCATTGAACCGCAGCGGGAGAGATCCGCATGAGCGGACGCCGAAGGAGCAACCCCCCGGGAAACTCTCAGGCTCCGGTACCGCCGTGGTGAGGCTCCTCTGGAAAGCGTCCCTGGTGGCGCACCGACGGTGTAATCGGGCCCCGGCCCGCGAAAACTCTCAGGTCAGATGACAGAGCGGGGACGTCCTGACGTCCGGCACCCCGTTTTCGGGTGCCATCCCCCGAGGAGTCCGTCGTGTCCCTGGTTCTTGATTCGCGTGTTGTTGAAGCTGGTGCCCACGCACCTGCCCCCGTCGAGGTCCCCACCGCCCCGGCCACGTCCCTGATGTCGCGCCGGGTCGGCGTCATTGCCATTCTCGTCTCCGCGGCGGGGATGAGCCTGTCTGGCCTGTTCGCCCGGATGGCCACCCCGGCCGGGGCCGCCACCGGCGAGGCGCTGACGCTGGGCAGGATGCTCGTCGGTGCCGTCGGCATGATGGTGATCCTGGTGCTGGGTGGACGTCTGGGGCAGTTGCGCACGGTCCGGCTCAGCCGCTCGGTGGTGCTGGGTGGGGTGTTCCTGGGACTGTCGCTGGCCACCTACCTGTCGGCCACCGTCCTCACCGACCTGTCCCGCGCCGTGGTGCTGCACTACCTGGGCCCGATCCTGTCGACCGTGCTGGCGCGGTGTGTGCTCAAGGAACGCGTCTCGGGCTCTGATGCCCTGTCCCTGGGCGGCAGCTTCGTCGGCATGATGCTGGCCGCCGGTCTGGTCGGCGGCACCGACTTCGGCCCGACCACCCGTGATGACACCCTCGGCATGGCCCTGGCGACTGCCTCCGGCGTCTTCTACGGGGCCGCCCTGCTGAGCTACCGGTACCGCAACGACATGCCCTCGGACGTGCGCAGCTTCTGGAACTTCGCCTTTGGTGCGGTGGCCACCCTGGGCATGGTGGTCCTGGTGCGTCCCGACCTGTCCGGCATGACGCCCACCCACTGGGCCTGGGCAGGCGGATTCTTCCTGGTCTCGGGCCTGCTGGCGCTGGGCCTGCTGGTGGTGGCCGGCAAGCACCTGCGGTCTGCCGAACTGTCGGGGCTGTCCTTCACCGAGGTCGTGATGGCGACCATGGTCGGTGCGATCGTCTACTCCGAGCCGTTCAGCCCGCTGATGCTGGTGGGCGTGGTCATCATCGTGGTGGCGGCCATCGTCCCGCTGGTCACCGGGGCAGCCACGGACCGGGCCGCGGTCCACTCCTGACCGACGGCGCTGACCGACAGCGCTGACCGACGACAGTGGCGAGTCGGCCCCCGAACTCGGGGTGGACGACTCGCCACTGATGTCAGCGCAGGACCGGCCAGACCGGTGTCGCGGCGGACCAGGCTCAGGCCAGGGCGCGGTTGAGCTGCTCGAGCTGCTCGTACAGCGCCGCCGGCACCTTGTCCCCGAGGCTGTCGAACCACTCCTTGATGCGGGGTGCCTCCGCCCTCCACTCCTCGGGGGAGTAGGCGGCGACGGCCTTCAACGTCTCGTGGTCGAGGTCGAGTCCCTCGATGTCGAACTCCTCGGCCAGGGGCAGCAGACCGATAGGGGTCTCCTCGACGCCGGCGCGGCCCTCAAGACGGTCGATGATCCACTTCACGACGCGGCTGTTCTCACCGAAGCCCGGCCACATGAAGTTGCCCTCGGCGTCCTTGCGGAACCAGTTCACGTAGAAGATCGCGGGCATCTTGTCCCCGCCACGCTCACCCATGTCCAGCCAGTGCTGCAGGTAGTCGCCGACGTGGTAGCCCATGAACGGCAGCATCGCCATCGGGTCGCGACGCAGCACGCCCACCTTGCCGGTGGCCGCCGCGGTGGTCTCCGACGAGCAGGTGGCGCCCATGAAGACGCCATTGGCCCAGTCGCGTGACTGCATCACCAGCGGGATCGTGTCGGCACGTCGACCACCGAAGATGATCGCGTCCAGGGGAACCCCCTGCGGGTTGTCGTAGTCGGGCGAGACGCTGGGACCCTGACCGATCGGGGTGCAGAAGCGGCTGTTGGGGTGGGCAGCCTTCTCGCCGGGCTGGCCGCCCTCGGGGCCGCCCTCCGGGGTCCAGGAGCGCCCCAGCCAGTCGGTCAGGTGCGCAGGCTTCTGCTTGGTCATGCCCTCCCACCAGACAGATCCGTCGTCGGTGAGCGCGACATTGGTGAAGATGTTGTTGCCCTTGGCGATGGTGGCCATCGCGTGGGGGTTGGTCTCCTCACCGGTGCCCGGAGCCACGCCGAAGAACCCGTTCTCGGGGTTGGTCGCGTACAGGCGGCCGTCCTCCCCGAAACGCAACCAGGCGATGTCGTCACCGATCGTTTCGACCTTCCAACCGGGAATGGTGGGGTCGAGCATGGCCAGGTTGGTCTTGCCGCAGGCGCTCGGGAAGGCGGCGCTGAGGTGGTACTGCTTGCCCTCGGGGCTGGTCACCTTGATGATCAGCATGTGCTCGGCCATCCAGCCCTCGTCGCGACCCATCGCCGAGGCGATCCGCAACGAGTAGCACTTCTTGCCGAGCAGCGAGTTGCCGCCGTAGCCGGAGCCGTAGCTCCAGATCGTGCGCTCCTCGGGGAAGTGGGTGATGTACTTCGTGTCGCTGCACGGCCAGGGCACGTCCGGGGTGCCCTCGGGCAGTGGGTAGCCGACCGAGTGCAGCGCCGGGACGAAGTCGGCGTCACGACGGATCATTTCGGCCAGGGCTGCATCGCCCATGCGGGTCATCACGTTCATGGACAGCACGACGTAGGCCGAGTCAGAGATCTCGACACCGAACTTGGCGTCCGGGGCCGCCAGGGGGCCCATGCAGAACGGCATCACGTACATCGTGCGGCCCTCCATGCACCCGTCGTAGAGCTCGGTCATGACCTTCTTCATCTCGGCGGGCGCCATCCAGTTGTTGGTGGGGCCGGCGTCGGCCTCGTCGGTCGAGCAGATGTAGGTCTGGCCCTCGACGCGGGCGACGTCATTGGGGTCGGTCACCGAGTAGATCGAGTTGGGCATCAGCTCGTCGTTCAGGCGGACGACGGTGCCGGCGGCGACGAGTTCGTCAACCAGCTCGGCGTACTCCTCGGGCGAGCCATCGCAGTATCGGATGGCTGCCGGCTTGGTCAGTTCGGCGACTTCGTTGACCCACTCGACCAGGCGAGGAAAAGTGGGGATGGTGCCGATGACAGGGGCGGTGGAAGGGTGCGGTGCGACGGTGGTCATTGGATCTCCTGACACATCTTTGTGGGTTCTCCGCCGGAATCTCGTCTGGTTGAGATGTCCTGGGATCACCATATCTCTTGACGTCGAGAATTCCGAGTCGGGTCGATCGGGTCCGGTCAGCGCGATTTTGCCTCCGCCGGGCTCTCGTAGTAATCTCATCTCTTGGCAACACGCCGACTGCGCTCGTGGCTCAACGGATAGAGCATCTGACTACGGATCAGAAGGTTGGGGGTTCGAATCCCTCCGAGCGCGCCACATACTCGCCCCCTGGCACCGCGAACACGGTGACGGGGGGCTTGTGTCGTCCTCGGCGGCGAGCGCGGCGCGGGGCTGTCGAGGACGCGTCGAGCCCCGCGGCGAACTCTCATCGCCCGAGACGCGAAGTATGGGAATTCTCACACCCAGGAGGCCCCCGGGAGTGCTGCGCGACGGGCCCATCCTGCGGCAGGCAGGCGCACGTGGTTGACTCTCAGACATGACCCTGCGTGTCGTCGTGGCCCCCGACAGTTTCAAGGAATCCCTGCCGGCGGCCACCGCTGCGGCCGCCATTCGTCGGGGGGTGCTGGCCGCCCGACCGGACGCCACCGTCACCCTGGTGCCGGTCTCCGACGGTGGTGAAGGTCTGCTGGGGGTGGTGGTCGACGAGCAGATGATCACCCACCACACCGTCGTCCGCAATGCCCTCGGCGAGCCGATCGAGGCCCCATGGCTGCAGTCGGGGGCCCGGGCAATCATCGAGGTGGCCACGGTGGTGGGCCTGGCCGACATCCCGGCTGCCCAGCGCAACGTCATGGCCGCCGACACCAGGGGCGTGGGCAGCCTGATCCGGGCCGCACTGGACGCCGGCTGCGTGCAGATCGTCCTTGGCCTGGGCGGGACGGCCACGAATGACGGTGGCGCCGGCATGCTCACCACCCTGGGGGCCAGGTTCCTCGACGCCGCCGGTCTTGTCCTGGAACCGACCCCGGAGAAGCTGGCCGGACTGCACCAGATCGATCTGACCAATCTTGACCCGCGCCTGGCCCACGTCCAGCTGGTGATGGCCAGTGACGTCACCTCGCCGCTGGTCGGACCGTCCGGGGCCTCGGCGACCTTCGGCCCGCAGAAGGGCGCCAGTCCCGAACAGGTCGACCGTCTCGACCAGTTGCTGTCCAACCTCGCCTTCCTGGTCGAGGTCCAGCAGGACCAGTCGGTGTCCGCCATGCCCGGGGCCGGTGCTGCCGGTGGGCTCGGCTGGGCGCTGCTCGTGCTGGGGGCCAGCCCCCGTCCCGGGTTCGAGATGGTCGCCGAATTGGTGGGCCTCGAACCGGCTCTGGCTGCCGCCGACCTGGTCATCACCGGTGAGGGCTCCTTCGACGAGCAGTCATTGCAGGGCAAGGTCGTCGCCGGCATCGCGACAATGGCCAGACGCCACGAGACGCCCTGCCACGTGCTGGCGGGTCGGGTCACCGGTATCGACCAGCCGACCCTGGTAGAGCATGGCATTGCCAGCGCCACCGCCATCACCCCGAGCGGCACCCCGCTCGAGGTCGCCCTGGCCGAGGCGGAGCAGAACCTGCAGCGGGCCGCCGAGGTTCTCGTCCGGGGTCTGTGAGTCGTCCGGTCAGTTCGGAGCAGGGGAGCGGCGGGCCACCCCAGCCGACATCCACGGCCAGCCCCGCCGCCTGCAGCCGGGCACGTGAACGCCTGCGGCTCGAATCTGCCGTTGGGTGACCGCCTGGAATGGCACCATGGAACGGTTGCGGCCCGACCCCAGGACCGCCCGACGCCCTGGAGGGCCCGTGTACCTGCCCCGTTTCTTCATCAAGCAGCGCCTGACGTTGACCGTGAACCGCTACGACATCCTCGCCGCCAATCCCGACGGCTCCATGGGACAGCTGATGGCCACGGCCGAACAGAAGCGGTTCGCCTTCAAGGAGCAGGTGACCTTCTTCGCCGATGAGCAGCGCACCCGCCCCGTCTTCGGGTTCAAGGCGCGCAAGGTGCTGGACCTGAACTCCGGCTATGACGTCTACGACGAGTACAACCAGCCCATCGGGTTCTTCAAGAAGGACTTCGGCGCCAGTCTGCTGCGCACCACCTTCCACGTCGAGGGTCCGGGCTTCGCCGGCTCCGGACAGGAACGCAGCCAGGTAGTTGCGCTGCTGACGCGCTTTGCGGACATCCCCTTCCTGCCGATCCACTTCGACTACAAGGACGTCAACGGGGCACAGCTGTTCAGCATCGACCGCCAGGGCAGCATCCGGGACAAGTACACCGTCGACGTCGCCGACCAGCGCATCGACTTCCGGTTCGCCGCGGCCGTCGGCGTGGGCATGGACGCCCTGTTGCAGCGCTGAGCCCCCCGGTCAGGCGCGGGTGTAGACCAGCACCCCGTACGGCGCGATGTCGACGCCCGCGCTGGCCGGAAGCCCGTCCTGCGGTGCACCATCAGAGACCACGTCGAGACTCAGGGTGTCGCTGAAGATGTCGGAGTAGATCTTCGAGTCCGAGTTCAGGCGCAGCTTCCACTCGTGCGAGCCGGGCATGCCGATGCGGTAGCCGGTCCACAGCTTGTTCTGCAGGTTCACCACCACCACGGTGTCGTCGTCGGGCCCTCCGTCCATCCAGCGGTGGAAGGCGAAGACCTTGTTGTCGGGGTGGGCGTGCAGCACCTGGGTGTGCTGACCCATCAGTCCCCGGCTGACCCCGGAGGCGTTCAGCCGCAGCCGGATCAGGTCGCGGTACAGGCGGGCGATGCCGTGGTACTCGTCCATCAGGTCCCAGTCCAGCGGCACGTCGTCGCGGAACCACTCACCCTCCAGGAACTCCTGGCCCTGGAAGAGCATGGGCACCCCCGGGGAGGTCAGCACCAGTGCCGCGCCCAGGGTCGAACGCTTCTGGGCGAACCAGCCGCCGGTGTCATCGGGGTTGATCTCTTCGACCACCCGCGCCTTGCCGTTGGCCACCTCGTCGTGTGACTCGGTGTAGATCACCCGGGCGAAGGCGTCGCCGTAGCTGTAGGTGATGGCATTGCGGACCGACTCGACGTCCCGGTCATGGTCGTTGATATGGGTGATGGCTGCCCTGATCGGGTGGACGAAGTGGGTGTCCCACTGGGCGCTGAACCCGGCTCCGTCCTCGTCGGTGGAGGTCACCGCGTGCACCCCGTGCAGGTCCTCTGCGATCAGGAGCGCATTCGGGTACTCGCGGCGCACCTCGTCGTTGACCCAGCGGCTCAGCGACCAGCCCTCGGGGATCTCCCAGCCGGAGCCGTTCACCGACCGCATGTAGGGGGTCATGTCCTGGCGCAGCCCCTGGACGTGGTAGTCGCGCATCCACATCAGGGCGTTGTCGCGGATGAACTGGCGCACCTCGGGGCGCCCGTAGTCGGGACGGGTGTCGCCCCAGGGTGTCGAGGAGCGCCAGTCGTTGTAGAAGTAGATGCCGCCCTTGCCGTTCTCACCCCACCCGTCGAACTGCCACAGGTCGAGGTCGCTGGGACCGAAGTGGTTGTAGACCACGTCGACGACGACCGAGATGCCGCGCTTGTGGGCCTCGCGGACCAGCAGTTTCAGCGCGTCCGGGCCCCCGTAGCTCGACTCCACGGCAAAGATGTGGGCCGGGTTGTAGCCCCAGGAGTAGTCGCCGGCGAACTCCATCACCGGCATCAGTTCGATGCAGTTCACGCCCAACCTGTCCAGGTGCGCCAACCCCTGCAGGACGTCCTCGAGGGTGCCGACGCCACCATCGGGGGCCATGAAGGTGCCGGCGTGCATCTCGTAGATGACCAGGTTGTTGTGGTGCGGGGTCTCGAAGTCGTCGTCCTGCCAGTCAAAGGCACTGTGGTCGACGATCACGCCATTGCCCACCGAGTTGGTGACCTGCTGGGCGTAGGGGTCGATGCGGAACAGTTCGAGGTCGCCATTGGTCAGGCGGAACTGGTACTCGTGGCCCGCGGCGGCACCCTCGACGAAGCCGTACCAGTAGCCGGTGTCGCCCTCCGGGGTGAGCGGGTCACGGGTCGGCTCCCACTGGTTGAAGTCGCCCACGACGTGGACCGAGTCGGCATTCGGTGCCCAGACGCGGAACCCCGCCCCTGCGGCGTCCAGAATCGCGCCCATGCCTGCCAGGTTGCCCATCATGCTCCTCGAGGTAGTGGCCACGAACCGACGACCGGCCGTCCGCGTGGTCTGCGCTCAGTCTGCCGCATTAGGCTCAGCCCCATGAGCACTGCTGAATCCAACCCGTTCACGCCCGACCTGTGGGACGAGGTGCCCGGGTTCGGGTTCACCGACATCACCTATCACCGGGCCAAGCACGTGCCGGCGGTGCGGATCGCCTTTGACCGTCCCGAGGTGCGCAATGCGTTCCGCCCGCACACCGTCGACGAACTCAGCCAGGCCCTGGAGCATGCCCGGATGGCCGCCGACGTCGGCTGCGTGCTGCTGACCGGGAACGGGCCCTCGACCAAGGACGGCGGTTGGGCCTTCTGCTCCGGTGGGGACCAGCGGATCCGTGGCCGCTCGGGCTACCAGTACGCCGACGGGGAGACCGCCGACACCGTGGACGCCCGCCGTGCGGCCGCAGAGGGCGGGCGTCTGCACATCCTGGAGGTGCAACGCCAGATCCGGTTCATGCCCAAGGTGGTGATCGCCCTGGTCAACGGCTGGGCTGCCGGTGGCGGACATTCGCTGCACGTGGTCGCTGACCTGACCCTGGCCAGCGCCGAACACGCCAGGTTCAAGCAGACCGACGCCGACGTCGGCTCCTTCGACGCCGGCTACGGGTCGGCCTACCTGGCCCGCCAGGTGGGACAGAAGTTCGCCCGCGAGATCTTCTTCCTCGGCGACGTGCACGATGCTGCCGATGCGCACCGGATGGGCATGGTCAACAAGGTCGTCCCCCATGCCGATCTGGAGAATGTCGGCCTGGAGTGGGCCGCCAAGATCTGCGGCAAGTCCCCGACGGCCCAACGCATGCTGAAGTTCGCGTTCAATGCCGTCGACGACGGGCTGGTGGGCCAGCAGGTGTTCGCCGGCGAGACGACCCGGCTGGCGTACATGACCGACGAGGCCGTCGAGGGACGCGACTCGTTCCTGGAGAAGCGGGCACCGGACTGGTCGGCGTTCCCCTACTACTACTGAGGCCTACTTACTGAGGCGGGACGCGAGGAAGAAGGGCGGACACCCCTCACTCGATGGCGCAGGTCTCCTTGGGGGTGCCGAGCTTGCCCCTCAGGGCACGGGTCATCTCGGGTGTTCCGCGGATCGTCCAGTTGCTGCCGTCGAGGTGGCAGAAATCAGGGTTCAGCGCGAACGGGGCGCGCTGGCCCTGCTCCTGGCGCTTGGTGTCAGAGCCCCAGATGGTCAGTCGCCCGTCCTTGCCGCAGGTCATCGTGGCGAAACCGACGTCGGTCAGGCTCTTGGTGGTGGCGTCCTGGTCGGCTGCCGAGCCGGCGTCGCATTCCCAGCCCGATGCGTTGACGGTGGTGGCCAACTGCTGCAGCGAGGTGAATCCATCGGTGACGGGGTCGGGGGCCGGATCGGGGGAGTCGGTGCAGCCCAGGGCCAGCAGCAGCGCGGCGCAGATGAGGGCAGCGGGGCGTTTCAGGGTGATCTCGTGCTTCATGGCGACCTCGTCCACGCGTAGGAGTCGTCCCAGTGTCCACCCGCGGTCACCAGCCGTCCATACCTGCATCAGTTGAGGCCACCTGCCGCGGTTGAACCGCGGCAGGTGCGCCGAACTGTCGCAGGAACGCCGAACTGAACCAGTGTGCCTCAGGGCTACCCTCAGACCTCGGCGCCCAGGGCTCGCGCCCGCGCCATCACCAGGGCGGCCTCGTCACGGCGGGACTGGCGCTCCAGCGATCGTCCGAGCAGCAGGGCGGCGTAGGCCTCGGTGGGGTGGTCGGCCAGGATCTGTCGACAGGTTTCCTCGGCCCGGGTCAGGTGCGCGGCGTGGTACTGGGCGCGGGCCAGCAGCAGGCGGGCGTCGAGCAGCCCGTGTCGCACGTCCAGGTCATCGGAAACCTCGGCGATGAGCGCCTGCAGTTCACGGGCCGCCTCGCGGTACTTCTTCTGCGCGAACAGGCCCTCCGCCCAGCGGAAGCGGCCGTAGGGGTCGCCGGTCCAGTCGAGGGCAAGGCTGCTGATGACGTCGGGGTTGAACATGTTTCCTCCTGTGCCACGCTCAACGTCATACCCCTGCGGGGTATTCCTTCAGGAGGCTTCGGCGGAGTTGCCGGGGCTGCCGTCCAGGCCGAGGTAGCGCCGCAGCGGTTCCAGCCCCTCGACGAGCAGCGGTTCGTCCGGACGCACCAGTGTCTGTGGCGTCAACCGGAACATCACCTCCTCGACCTCACCGAACTGCCCCCGGGGAACAGGACGGCTGCCGATGCGCTGGTAGCCGGTCTTCTCGCTGACCCGCGCGCTGGCAGGGTTGTCGATGAAGGCCTCCGACAGCATCTGCTCGGCCCCCAGGTGGTCAATCGCAAAGGTGCAGAAGACCTGCCGCATCAGGGTGCCGATGCCGCGTCCGTGCGCCGAGCGGCCCAACCAGGATCCCGTCGAGATCGACCGGTCGGTGCGGAACTTCTCGCCCTTGCCCTCCTGGACACCGACCAGCTCGCCCTCGTACTCGACGGCCAGGGCAAGGATCCAGGAGTCGGCCGTGAACAGGTTACGGTTGTTCCACGCCCATTTCGCGTAGTTGATGGCCAGGTACTGCGGCGGGACGGCCGTCCAGTCGAAGGCCAGTGGACTGGCCGACGGGTCCTGGTCGTGGACGCCGGCGCGGGCCACCTCGACCAGAGGCATGATCAACTCGTCGGTGATGCCGCGCAGCACCAGGGGTCCGCAGGTGACGCGCAGCCCGAACGGGGGAAAGACCTCGGCCAGCGAGTGGCTCATTCTGCCAGGCCGTAGATGCGGTCGCCCGCGTCCCCCAGGCCCGGCACGATGTAGCCCCGCTCGTTGAGGCGCTCGTCCACGGCCGCCACCACCAGGGTGATGGGCACGCCCAGCTCGTTGGCCAGTCGGGTGAAGGTCTCGATGCCCTCGGGCGCGGCGAGCAGACAGATGCAGGTGATGTGGTCGGCGCCGCGGTCGACCAGGAACTTCACCGTGCCGCCCAACGACCCGCCGGTGGCCAGCATCGGGTCGAGCACGTAGCACTGGCGCCCGGACAGGTCCTTGGGCAGGCGCTCGGCGTAGGTGACCGGCTGCAGGGTCTCCTCGTTGCGGGCCATGCCGACGAAGCCGACCTCAGCCGTGGGAATCAGGCGCATCATGCCCTCGAGCATGCCCAGACCAGCGCGCAGGATCGGCACGACGAGCGGGGTCGGCTTGACCAACCGGGTGCCCACCGTGGGGGCGACGGGGGTCTCAAGGTTCCACGGCTCGGTACGGACCTCACGGGTGCCCTCGTAGGCAAGCAGCGTCATCAGTTCGTCGACGAGCTGCCGGAAGGTCGTGCTCGGGGTGTCCCGGCACCGCAGCAGCGACAGCTTGTGAGCGACCAGCGGGTGATCAATGACGCGTAGTTCCACGGTGACACTCTGCCACACGCGTTCCCCGCCGACAGCGACGGTGCGGGCATCGGCCGTCGGCCGGGAGTGGGCATCAACCCGCTGACCCAAACCCGGCCGGGCATGGCAAGATGACCCTTGTGGCTGGAGGCCCCCGCCCAAGAGGGAGGACGTGATGGCTGGCGAAGACATCGAGAGCATCGACGCTCGGGACGCGCGGGACCACGACTCCCTGTTGGCTGACGACGACATCGTCGCGTTCGACGAGGACGATGACGACGACACCGAAGACATCGACGAGGACCTCGAGGATGACGAGGACGACGACGATGATGAGGATGACGACGACGAGGATGACGACGAGGACGACGACTTCATCGAGGACGCCACCGATGAGGACATCGACCTGGTCATTGCCGCCTACCGCGAGGACGGTGAGCCCGTCGTCCAGAGCCTGTCGAACGACCTCGCGAACGACCTGGACGAGTTGATCACCCAACTGCGCCGCCTGCCGGGGGACACCGGTGCCATCGGGGCCGTGTCGATCGCCGGGGAGTTCTTCGTGCTGGTGCGCGTGCGGGGACGCAATGTCGAGGTGCTGCTGAGCGACTCGTTCTCGGCCAACGACTGGCCCATCGCCCACGACGTCGCGGAGTACCTCGGGGTGGAGGCACCTGACGAGGAGGACGACTCCGAGGCGCTCGGTGACCTGGCGATCTTTGCCGACCTCGGGCTGTCCGAGATGGACATGGAGAGCTTCGCCGACGAGACCGATGACGCCGACGCGGACGAGGTCGTCGCCGAGATCTTCGACCGCCTGAAGTTCGGCGTCCAGTTCAAGCGTGCGCTGGAGTCGGGACGGAGCGACCGCTGAGTCGCTGGGACCACGCCATGCGGGTCGCCATCGAGGCGGCCCGCCTGGCACCCGAGCACGGTGATGTCCCCATCGGATGCGTGGTCCTCGGGCCCGACGGCGAACCCCTCGCCAGTGCCTGCAACGAACGCGAACTCACCGGCGACCCGACCGCGCATGCCGAGGTGCTGGCCCTGCGTCGCGCCGCCGAGGTGCTGGGCAGCTGGCGGCTGGAGGGGTGCACGTTGGTGGTCACCCTGGAGCCCTGCACCATGTGCGCCGGCGCGATCGTGTTGAGCCGCATCCAGCGCCTGGTCTTCGCTGCCTTTGACGAGAAGGCCGGCGCGGTCTCGTCGCTGTGGGACGTGGTGCGCGACTCGCGGCTGAACCACCGACCCGAGGTCGTCTCGGGGGTCGGCGGTGACGAGCCCGCCAGGATGCTGCGCGAGTTCTTCGCCGCGCACCGGGACGCCGAGCACCGGGACTGAGAGCCCCCATGTCGTGTCGGGAAACCAGAAGGGCCCCGGTTTCCCGAGGCCCTTCAGATGGCGGTGACGGAGGTGTTCTGGTGCAGGACATCGGAATAGGGTGTCGCGGGTCATCGGCATAGGGTGTCGCGGGTCATCGGCATCGGCGCCGCGGTGTTCTGGCGGGTGGGTCGCGATGCTGACCCATGAGCAAACGACGACTCGTGATCACTGCCGTGCTGGCCGGCCAGTCCCAGGCGCAGGTGGCCCGCCGGTACGGGGTCTCGCAGGGCTGGATCTCCAAGGTGATGGCCCGCTACCGGCTCGAAGGAGAAGCTGCGTTCGAGCCGAGATCACGCCGTCCCAACACCACCCCCGGCGCCACCCCGCCCGAGGTCGTGGGGCTGGTCCTGGCACTGCGGACCAAGCTCACCGCAGCTGGGCTGGATGCTGGGGCCGACACGATCGGCTGGCACCTCCAACACACCCACCGCATCAGCGTGCACCGCTCCACCATCCACCGGATCCTGGTGCGCCACGACCTGGTCGTCCCCGCACCGGGCAAGCGGCCCAAAAACTCCTACCGACACTTCCAGGCCGACCAGCCCAACGAGTGCTGGCAGTCCGACTTCACCCACTACCGCCTCACCCATCCCGACGGCAGACCCGCTGGCGAGGTCGAGATCATCTCCTGGATCGATGACCACTCCCGCTACGCCCTCCGCGTCAGCGCCCACCGCCGCATCACCGCGACCATCGTCGCTGACTCCTTCGAACAGGCCGCCGGCAAGCACCAATACCCCGCCTCGACGCTGACCGACAACGGCATGGTCTACACCGTCCGCCTGGCCGGACAGGGACGCCGAGGAGGGCGCACGAAACTGGAGAGCGAACTGCGTCGGCTGGGGATCACCCAGAAGAACGGCAAACCCAACCATCCCCAGACCCAGGGCAAGGTCGAGAGATTCCAGCAGACGCTGAAGAAGTGGCTGGTCGCCCAACCCCACCAGCCGGCCACCATCACCGCCCTGCAGCAACTCCTCGACGATTTCGTTGATGAGTCCAACCACCGCCGTCCCCATCGGGCCCTGCCACACCAGGCCACCCCCGCCACGATCTACGCCACCGGTCCCAGGGCCACACCGGCCACCGACCCGCCCTCGCAATCCCACGACCGGGTCCGCACCGACAGGATCGACAAGACCGGCGCGGTGACACTGCGGGTCCAGGGGAAACTACGCCACATCGGAGTCGGTCGAACCCACGCCCGAACCCCCGTGAAACTCCTGGTCCACGACCTCGAGGTCACCATCATCCACGCCGCCACCGGCGAGATCCTCCGCGAACTGACCATCAACCCCGACAAGGACTACCAGCCGCTCACCACACCACCCCAGAAAAAGAACTAGCCCGAACCTGCACACTGCAGGTTCGGGCTATTCCGATGTCGTGCGACATCACAATGGCGGTGACGGAGGGATTTGAACCCTCGGTGGCTTGCACCACACTCGCTTTCGAGGCGAGCTCTTTCGGCCGCTCAGACACGTCACCGTGCAGTAGATTAGCGCGGCGACGAGGTCGAAGGCGAATCGGGACAGGAGGGCAGCTCACTGGCCCTGCCGCCGCTGACGAGCAGTCACGACTCCTCGGACTGCCGCCGTGAACTCCGCTGGACCCTCGCTGAGGTATGGCCCGTGGACGAAAAGATGATGGACAGCCCCAGGACGTAGCCGAAGTTGTACCAGCCGCCGCTGTTGTGGATCTCATAGACGCCGACCCGATCGTTGAACAACGAGATGATGAACGTCAGCGGGCAGATCACCCCGTGCCACAGCCCCAGCCAGAACCCCGCCGGGTCAGCCCCTGACCCCGCATACTCATTGGCACCTGCGGCGCACCCGGTGAGGACCAGGGTGATCACCACGC
>NZ_JADIJQ010000045.1 GCF_017355265.1 Tessaracoccus sp. SD287 | reverse complement strand
ACCCGCGCACCCTGGAGGAATCATGAGCCCCATCCGTGTCCTGCTGGTCGATGACCAGTCCCTGGTCCGCAGCGGTTTCCGCATGCTGATCGACTCCGAGGACGACATGGACGTGGTCGGTGAGGCCAGCAACGGGGCCGAGGCGCTGCAGGTGCTGCGCACGACGCCGGTGGACGTGGCGCTGATGGACATTCGGATGCCCGTGATGGACGGTGTCGAAGCCACCCGACGGATCGCCGACTCGGCCCTGGACACCAAGGTGCTGGTCCTGACCACCTTTGACCTGGATGAGTACGTCTTCGCAGCCCTGAAGGCCGGTGCCTCCGGGTTCCTGTTGAAGGATGCCCGCCCCGACGACCTGCTCAGCGCGGTCCGCAACGTGGCCGCCGGAGAGGCCGTGGTCGCGCCATCGGCCACCAAGCGCCTGCTCGAGCACGTGGTGCCGATCCTGCCGAACCGGCCCGGCGCCGAGGACGAGCGTCTGGGCCTGCTGACCGACCGGGAGCGTGAGGTGCTCGTCGAGATCGCCGGCGGCGCCACCAATGCCGAGATCTCGGCGAACCTGTACATGGCCGAGGGAACGGTGAAGACCCACATCGGTCGGCTGTTGTCGAAGCTGCAGTGCCGCGACCGGGTGGGTCTGGTGTTGTTCGCCTACGAGGTCGGCCTGGTCCGCCGCTGAGCAGGACCCCGCCGCCCCGGCGCCACCAGGGGTTCACCCTCCACCTCAGGGTGGAGGCGGTCAGACCATCGGCGCCGCAACGGCGCCCAGTATCAGCCGTGTGGCCGACGCGGCCGACCCGACCGGTTCCGTAGGCTGGTCCGCGTCCCCCGAACACAGGCGAGAAAGGCCGATCGTGACCCAAGTCCCCACCCTTCCCCAGCAGGGCCAGCAGCCCTCCGGACCAGGCCACCACGGCGAACCGCCAGTCGCCGAGGCCGTCGACCTGGTCAAGGTCTACGGCGCGGGCACCGCCCAGGTGGTGGCCCTCAACAGGGTCAACGTGCGTTTCCGTCGGGGATCGTTCACCGCCATCATGGGCCCCTCGGGTTCGGGCAAGTCGACCCTGATGCACAGCCTGGCCGGGCTCGACCGGATCACCGCTGGCCGGGTCTTCCTGGCCGGCAACGAGTTGAACACCCTGTCCGACTGGAAGCTCACCGAGATCCGTCGCGACAAGGTCGGCTTCATCTTCCAGGCGTTCAACCTGCTGCCGACGCTGACCGCGCGGCAGAACATCGTCCTGCCGCTCGACCTGGCCGGCAAGAAGGTGGACGAGGCGCTGTTCAACCAGGTCACCGGCTCGCTGGGCCTGACCGACCGCCTCAAGCACCGTCCGTCCGAACTGTCCGGCGGGCAGCAGCAGCGGGTGGCCATCGCCCGCGCCATGATCACCCGTCCGGACGTGATCTTCGCCGATGAGCCGACCGGAGCCCTGGACACCAGGACCGGGACCCAGCTGTTGGAGTACATGCAGCGCTCGGTGCGCGAGCTGGGCCAGTCGATCATCATGGTCACCCACGACCCGAAGGCGGCCGCCTACGCCGATCGTGCCCTGGTGCTGGTCGACGGCAACATCGTCGACGACCTGACCAACCCGACCATCGAGTCGGTCAACGCCGCCATGGCCCGACTGGAGGCCTGATGCTCGCCGAGGCATGGCGGGAAGTCCGCCACCACCCCGGTCGCGTCGTTGCCACCCTGATCGCGATTGCCATCAGCGTGGCGTTCATCGCCGGTGCCGCCGTCTTCCTGGGCACCGAGCAGGGTGCCATCGGCAAACAGGGGTCGATCCAGTACTCGGCCACCGACGTCGTGGCCACACCCGATTTCGGGCCCGACGGGCAACTGCCGGCCGCAGAGGCGCTGCGCAAGATCGGGGCGGTCCCGGGCGTGGAGGCTGTCGACGCCACCTACGTCACCACCGGGCTGCTGAAGAAGGACGGCGGCTCCCCGGAAATGATGACCCTGCTCAACGTCCCGGCCGAGGGGTTCCGCTGGTCGGATCTCGAGGAGGGCGTCTGGGCGCAGAAGGCCAACGAGTTGACGTTGACCCGCCAGGTCGCCGATGGTCTCGGCGCCTCGGTGGGTGACACCATCGAGATGGACGGGGAGCCGGCCACGGTCGTCGGCATCTCCGACGACCCCACCACCAAGCTGAACGTCTATGCCTACATCGGCATCGAGAAGTTCACCCAGGACCCCGAGGCCACCGTCCAGGGCTACTCGGTGAACCTCACCGACGGCGCCGACGAGGCAGCAGTCATCGCCCAGATCGCCGCGGTGCTGCCCGGGTGGGAGGTGCAGACCGCAGCCGACGCCCAGGATGCCTTCGTCAAGGACCTGGCCACCGGCATCGACGTCTTCCGCTACCTGTTCGGCGTCTTCCAGTTCATCGCGATCCTGGTCGGCATGATCATCATCGCCAACACCTTCACGATCCTGATCACCCAGCGCCGCCGCCAGATCGGCCTGCTGCGCGCCGTCGGCGCCTCCAGTGGCCAGGTCCAGCGCAAGTTCCTCGCCGAGGCGGTCGTCCTGGGGGCGCTCGGTTCGCTGGGCGGCATCCTGCTGGGCTACCTGATCGCGGCGGCGGGCTCCTGGTGGACGGGGTCGCTGCAGTTCGGCATCTCCTTCCCGTGGTTGTGGCTGGCCATCGCCTTCGTCATCGGGGTGGTGGTGACGGTGGCCGCGTCGTTCATCCCGATCATGAAGACGACCCGCGTCTCGCCGCTTGAGGCGCTGCAGCCGGTGCTGAATGCCGACGCCGCAAAGCGGGTCTCGCGCATTCGCGCGGTCGTGATCGCCGTCCTGTTCGCGATCGGCGTGGTGATGGCGCTGGTCTCGTTCTACGGGCCGGAGGACCCGTCGCTGTACTGGGCGTTGGGCTCGGCCTTCTTCCTGGTGATCGCCGTGCTGTTCGGTGCCCCGCTCTACATCCCGACCCTGTTGCGCCTGGTGGGCCGACTGGTCTCGTGGCGCGGACCCACCGCCCGCCTGGCCGTGATGAACTCCGCCCGCAACCCGCAGCGGGCGGCAGCCACCTCAGTGGCCCTGATGCTGGCGATGGGGCTGATCGTCACCATGCAGGTCGGCACCGCCACCATCCGCACCACCCTGGTCAGCGAGATCGAGCAGATGTACCCCGTCGACATGTCGGTGACGAGCCTGGACAAGCCGCTGAGCAAGAGCGACGCGGAACTGGTGCGCAATCTGCCGAACATCGACCAGATCACCGAGCTGCGGGGGGGTCCGATCATCACCCAAGACCAGCAGTACCTCTCGGTGATCTCGGCTGACCAGAACCTGAACAAGGTGGCCACCACCCTGCCGGCGTCGGTGCCCGACGGGGTCGCCTACACCAGCGGCCCCTACGAGGACGGTTCCCAGTTGACCGTCACCCTCGACAACGGCACCTCGGTCACCCTGACCATCAAGACCTACAACGAGGTTGGCTACGGTTACCTGCTCGTCTCGGAGCAGACGATGGACACGCTGGTGGAGCAGCCCGGCGTGATGGGCTACTGGATCAAGGCCAAGGATCGCGGCCAGATGGCCGAGATGCAGTCCGAACTGGTGCCCATCCTGATCAACTCCCCGGTGGCGATCGGCGGCGGTGCGCTGCTGGCCGACCTGATCAACACCGTGCTGGACGTGATCCTGCTGGTGGTGACCGGCCTGCTGGCGGTGGCGGTGACCATCGCCCTGGTCGGTGTGGCCAACACCCTGGGGCTGTCGGTGATCGAACGGACCCGTGAGTCGGCGCTGCTGCGGGCGCTCGGCATGAAGCGGGCCTCGCTACGCATCATGCTGCTGATCGAGGCCATCCTGTTGGCCATCGTCGGCACCCTGGTGGGTCTGGTGGGCGGCAGCTTCCTGGCCTGGATGGGCATCCGCGGGGTCTTTCGCACCGTGGGCATTCCCGTGGAGGACTTGAAGTTCGACATCAACCCTTGGCAGACGCTGATCCTGCTGGGCGTGGCCGTGCTGTTCGCAGCCCTGGCCTCCATCCTGCCCGGCCGCCGCGCCGCCTCGGCGAGCCCCACCGAGGCGCTCAATACCGAGTAGTCCGTGCTCGTCGAGTCCGTGCTCGTCCTGATGGCCCCCACCGCTGCGGTAGGGGCCATCACGGGTGTCGGGGCCTGAACGGGCAACACTTCCCGGGAACGGACAACACCGTGGCGGGCCGGGACAGCACCCTGGACAACGGGAGCCGCGTGGACTGGCCTCATGCCCTTCACCGCCGCAGACCGCCTGCTGTTGACCCAATTGACCCGCCCCGACCGGGCCACCGTGACCGACGACGACGCGCTGCTGGTGCTGCTGGCCATGGCACAGACCGGCGATGAGGAGGCCGGGGAGCGGCTCTTGTCGGCGATGGCCTTTCGACTGGCCGGCATGGCCAGGTCGAGCACCCAGACCCCGTTTGCGCACTTCGTGTCCACGGCGTGGTTCGTGATCAGCGGGTTCAACCTGCAGCGACGCCACAAGGTGCTCACCAACCTCACCATGGACTGCCTGAAACAGGTCACCCGCGACCGGGTCGGCCGCTGGGACCTTCGCACCGTCCCCCACCCCGACCCCGACCTGTGGGACCTTCCCGTAGCCCTGGCGGCCGGTGGTCGACGGCGCGAGCACGGCGAGGCCAGGGCGGTGCTGGACGAGGCGAGCGCACGGCGACTGATCGACGAGCCCACCCGGCGCGTCCTGGATGCCGTCTACCTGGAGGGGCTCACCGGTCGGGAGACCGCCGCCCGGCTGGGTGGGACCGTCGACTCGGTGCGCTACCGCTGCAGTCGGGCGCTGCGGCTGCTGCGGAAGCACCAGGACGACCTGGGGGTAGCATTGAGATGAGCGCGCGTGAGGCAGGACCACGGTGATGGTCACGAAAGCATCACGACCGGCGAGTTGCGTCAAACATAAGAAATCCCTGATACTGTCTGACACAAGCACGAGGACGATCGCAGCGTCGCGATACCGCGTAGCCACCGAATCGCCCGGGGGGCTGCTGGGGGTGACCAGCAGCCCCTCGGTGCATTTCCTGAGAGTTTCTCAGGTGAATCTTCCGGTCGAGGCGGGCCGCGCCACCATCCTCCGCACGAGCGTTCAGCCCTGGTCGAGCCGCCACTCCAGGAAGGTGGTCAGGTCTCCGGAGTCGCCGTCCCGGGCCCCCCTGCCGACCACCAGCGGGGGTGGCGTCGGCTGCAGGGCGACCCCGCGCAGCCGCTGACGCCAACCGCCCGGCACGGTCAACACGTAGTAGTGGCCGTCCTCGCCGACGGCGATCGACTGGTTGGCGCGGATGTACCAGCCACGTTTGTCGGTCCTCACGACGTGGCCGTCCATCAGCCGCGCCATCAGCGGCACGGTCGGGATGCCGCGGGCGCGGGCCTGCTCGACGAACCCGTCGACCAGGAGCTGGGCCCGGGCCGACTCGTTGAGGGCATGGCTGCGGCTCAACTGGTCCCGGATCTCGGCGTCGCGACGACGCTGGGACTGCTGGTCCATCAGAACGTCCGGGCGAACTCGGTGAGCCGGGCGATGGCCTCGTCCATGATCTGCTGGGCGCTGTCGGGGGCGTGGTCCATGCCCTCGGCGAAGATCTCGTGGTAGTCGCTGACGCCGATGAACCCGAAGACCTTGCGCAGGTAGTCCGAGGCGGGGTCCTGGCCGTGGAAGTGACCGCCGTTGGTCTGCAGGTGCAAACCCTTCTTGCCCGTGACCAGACCCACCGCGCTGCCATCAGCGGTGTAGCGGAACGTCTTGCCGGCGACGCAGACGGTGTCGATCCAGGCCTTCAACCGGGTGGGAATGCTGAGGTTCCACAGCGGGTTCACCACGACGAACTTGTCGGCATGCATGAACTGCTCGCCGAGCTTGTCGAAGATGGTCAGCTTCGCCTGCTCACTGGGGTGCAGGTGGACGAATGGCTCGCCCTGGCCCAGCTTGTTCCATCCGTTGAGCAGGTCGAGGTCGATCTCTGGCACGGCCACGTTGTACAGGTACAACTGCTCGACGCGGTCGTCGGGGTGGGCGTCCCGGTAGGCGGCGACGAAGGCATCGGCGAGTTGCATCGACCGCGATGCAGTGGAGTCGAGCGGGTGGGCTCTCACGACGAGGAGTTCGGCCATGGGGCAGTCCCTTCACTGGGCAATGCCCCATTGTTGCCGACAACCTCAGGCGTCAGTGCTGCGGGGGGCGGTTGGTTCGATGCGCTCTGCCACCGGCTCGAAGAAGCGGTCAGGGTCGTGCTGGCCGGCGTGCTCCACGGGGTCCAGCGCGGCGGCCGCGTCCGGGGGGCCACCAATGTGGGTGCCGCGGTTGAAGCCCTCGTCGCCGTAGCGCGCCGATCGCCACCAGAACAGGCCGGCCATCAGCAGGTAGAACACGCCCATGCCGACGAAGACCCTGGTGTCGAATCCGGTCGGGGGCAGCAGCCAGACGGCGATGAACGCCGATCCGACCAGGGCGGCGTTGAAGAGCACGTCGTAGATGACGAAGACGCGGCCCTTGAACCGGTCGTCGACGTGGGCCTGGACGACCGTGTCCACGCAGACCTTGACCGACTGGGCGAACAGGCCCAGCAGGAAGCCGGCCACCAGCAGCGGCACCCGCTGGAAGATGGAGCCCGGCAGGATCTGGACGATGCCGCTGGCCACCAGCAGCACCAGGATGGTCCTGCGGACGCCGATCCGATGGGCGATCGGGGGCACCAGCGCTGCGGACAGGACGAATCCGACCCCGGTGGCCGCCCCCCACAGGGCAATGTCGGCCAGGGCCGCATTGGCGTCCTCGACCGGGTGGAACGAGTTGCGGTACCCCAGGATCATGCCGACGCTCATCAGCCCGAAGGCGAGGCGCTGCAGGAAGATCATCAGCAGGCCCAGCGCCGAGGGTCCCTGGTCGTTGAGGTGCGCCAGGCCTTCCTTCATGCCAACGACCACCTCGCGGGCGCTGACCTGGTGGTCGACCGGCTCGGGGCCGAGTTCGTGCTTCTGGAATCGCATCGACAGGGCCACGGCGCCCGCGAAGAGCAGGAAGGCGCAGCCGAAGACCAGCGCGTCGGCCTGGTGGACCTCGAGCCAGTGCGGTGACAGGCCCAGCCTCAGGGCGCCGGCGATGGCGCCCCCGATCAACACCCCCGCCGGGCCGATCATGGGCATCACCGAGCTGGCCGTCAGGTATTCGCCCTTGTCAATCGTGTACGGAAGGCCGGCGGTCAGCGCGGCCATCAGGAATCGGTTGAGGCTCATCGCGACCAACAGCAGCAGCATCATCGTCAGCTGGATGCCTGCCGAACGGTCGCCGGTGAGCACCAGCCCGGCCAGGGCCAGCGCGATCCCGCCACGGATGGCGTCGGTAATGGCCAGCACCCGCTGCCGGGGCCAGCGGTCCAGCACGACCGAGACGAAGGGGCCGATGATCGAGAACGGCAGCAGCGTGATGCTCAGCACCATCGCAATGGCCCAGGCGTTGGGCTGCTGCTGCGGAGAGAACAGCACGTAGCTGGCCATGCCGACCTGCAGGGTGCCGTCGGCTGCCTGGGTGGTGACGCGCACGGCCATGATCTTGCGGAACTGCGGGTGTCGCCACAGTCGCTTCAGGCTGTGCACGAACTCCACGCGCGTCTCCCCTTCGGTTCGACCCATCGGGCGCATGGGCTGTGCCAAGAGTACCGAGCGGCGCTGCCTTCCCCGCACTCATTCAGGGCAGGATCGGGGGAATCGGCCGAGGGTCCTACTCGAGCAGGACCGTCGTCCGAGGCGGCACCCGCCGATGCGTGCCCTAACGCCTCTGGCCGGGCGTGGTCGACGTTGACACACAAGTCCCCCAGAGCACGTGCCCTGTCATATGGCAGGGCACGTGCTCTGGGGGACTTGTTTGTTGACAGGGACCCGCGGTGCCGGCGGCCGCCTCGAGCTCGAATGCAGTCAGGACATCGCCTTCATCCGGGCAATCTCCTCTGTTTGTGTCTTCACGACCGCTTCGGCGAGTGCTTTCACCTCAGGGTTCTGCGTGGTGGTGAGCACCTGCTCGGCCATGGTGACTGCGCCCTCGTGATGCTTGATCATCAGGCTCACCCACTGCCTGTCGAACTCGGCACCCTCGGCCGCCTGCAGCGCGTCCATTTCGCTCTTGGTCATCATTCCGCCGGACCCGTGGTCCATGGTGGCGGGGGCCCCGGAGACGCCCCAGTCCTGGAGCCAGCCCTCCATCGTCGTGATTTCTGGATCCTGGGCGGCCTTGATCTCGGTGGCCAGGTCTCGAACCTGCTGCGATGCGCTGGTCTTGGCCAGGGCGATGTCGGCCATCTCAATGGCCTGCTGATGGTGCGGAATCATCATCTGCGCGAACATGACGTCACCGGCACGAGCAGCCTCGTTCGAGGCCGTGGAAGGCGCAGAGCTGGTGGACGTCGGGACGGCTGAGGGAGTGCCTGCGGTGGAGTCGGAGCAGGCGGCCAGCGCTCCTGGCAAGATCAGCGCCACGGCTGTGGCGCTGAAGCGGCGGGCAATGCGGTTCATGGTGATTCCTCTCCATGGGGATTGGCGGGACGTGCTGCTGATGCTCCTCGGAAGGAGGCGAACAACGCGGCCAAGTCTCACCTCGACCTGACAAAGGTTTGGTCGCGTTCAGGTCAAGATTCTGTGAAGAATGTCATCCCTGCCCGCGGTCAGCGCTCAAGCACCTCAGCGCATCGCCCTGATCAGGTCCTGACCCGCCTGGAACTCCTCAGCGTCAATCTCTCCGCGCGCGAACCTGCGCATCCGGGCTCAGGGCCCTGGTGGTCGAGGACGAGACGGCGCTTGCCGAAGTGGTCGCCAGCTATCTGGAGCGCGATGGCTTCGCCGTCCAGATCGTCAGGGCATGCACGCCGGCCTGCCCGGGCACAGCTTCGTCCTGATCGACAAGGACGGCACCCAACGCTGGTACGGCGAATACCCGTCGATGTGGCTCAACCCCGACGAACTGCTGGCGGAAGTCACCCAGCGGCTGTGGCCCGCGCCGACCGTTACTGGTCCCCGCGTCGGCGCAGGCGTTCCCGCAGCCCGAGTCTCACCGTGGGCCACTCGCTCTCGATGATCGAGAACACCACCACGTCACGCAGCGTCCCGTCGCGCCAGAGGTCGTGGTTGCGCAGCACGCCGTCCTGTTTGGCGCCCAGAGCAGCGATCGCCCGGCGCGAGCGCTGGTTGTGCCAGTGGGTCCGCAGTTCCACCGCGACACAGCACAGGGTGTCGAAGGCGTGGGTCAACTGCAGCAGCTTGATGTCGGCATTGATGCCGCTGCCCTGGGCGCTGCTGGCGATCCAGGTCGAGCCAATCTCCAGGCGCCGGTTGTCGGGTCGGATGTTCAGAAGGGTGGTGACCCCGACCAGGCGCTGGTCGCTGTTGCGCCGAATCGCCCAGGGCACCACCGTCCCGGTCCGGTGGGCGCGCAGCCTGCTGGCGATGTCCTCGGCCATGGCGTCGGGGTGCGGCAGCCGGGTGTACCACAGCGAGTACAGCTCGTCCTCGCTGATGGCGGCGGCCAGTTCGTCGCCGTGCTCGGGCGACAGCGGTTCCAGGGTCGCGAGCCCTCCCCGCAGGGTCGGAATCTGCAGGAAATCCATGCGAGCAGGCTACTACCGCCCCGCGCCGCATAACGTGGTCACATGTCGACCAGTCCTGAACCCGTCCCCGAGCACGATTCACCGTTGGAGCTCTCACTGCCGGACGGCGCCGGGCGCCGGGTGCTGGTGACCGGTGCCACCGGGTATGTCGGCGGACGGCTCATTCCCGAACTCCTGGCGGCCGGTTTCGCGGTGCGGGCAACGGCGCGGCACCCGGCCGACCTGGACTCCCGGCCGTGGCGATCCTCGGTGGAGGCGGTCAAGGCCGACCTGCAGGACGCCGACGAGGTGCGCGCCGCCATGCAGGACGTGCACACGGTGGTCTACCTGGTCCATTCCATGGGTTCGGGCGACGACTTCATCGAGCGTGAACACCAGATCGCCACCACCGTGGCCCGGGCCGCCGAGACCGCTGGGGTGCGCCAGATCGTCTACCTGGGGGGTCTGCACCCCGACAAGGACGCCGACGAGCTGTCCGACCACATGCGCAGCCGTGAGCAGGTCTCCCAGGTGCTGCTGGACGCGCCGGTGCCGGCCCTGGTCTTCGAGGCGGCGGTGGTGATCGGCTCGGGATCGGTGTCCTTCGAGATGATCCGCCACCTGACCGAGGTGCTGCCGCTGATGCCGGGGCCGGCCTGGCTGGACAACCTGATCGAGCCGATCGCGATCCGTGACGTCCTGTACTACCTGGCCCACGCCTGCGCCCTGGCCGAGCCCGTCAACCGCAGCTTCGACATCGGGTGCGGGCAGTCGCAGACCTTCAAGTCGATGATGTCGGACTACGCCGAGGTGGCCAGGTTGGCGACCCGTCGCATCTGGTCGCTGCCGATACCGGCGCCGCGGCTGTCCGGTTTCTGGATCGGCATGGTCACCCCGATTCCCCGTGGCATCGCGATGCCGCTGGCGGCGTCCATGGCCGAGGATGCCGTCACCGAGGAACACGACATTGCCGGCATCATCCCCGACCCGCCCACCGGGTTGACCTCCTATCGCGAGGCCTGCCGTCGCGCCATCGCCCGGCAACTCGCCGGTGACGTCCCGGCGACCTGGGACGACGACGTGCTGTCCTCCCGGGACCCGGCCGACCCGTTGCCGTCCGACCCCGACTGGGCCGGCCACACCGTCTACACCGACGTCCGCGAACGCCACGGTCAGGCCTCGCCGGCCTCGGTGTGGCGGGCCATCGAGTCCATTGGTGGGACGACGGGCTGGTACTCGGCCCCGGCGCTGTGGCGAATTCGCGGACTGATTGACCAGGCGCTGGGCGGTTACGGCCTGGCCCGCGGCCGGCGCGACCCCGACCAGCTGCGGGTCAACGACCACGTGGACTGGTGGCGGGTCGAGGAGATCAAGGAGGGCCAGTTGTTGACCCTGCGCGCCGAGATGAAGGTCGGCGGACGGGCCTGGCTGCAGTTGCGGGTGACCCCCGATGAGGGCGGTGGCTCCAACTATCGCCAGCGTGCGGTGTTCATGCCGCAGGGGCTGCTGGGACGGCTCTACTGGCGGGCCATCCTGCCCTTCCACGCCCTGGTCTTTCCGGCCATGGCCCGCAACATCCTGCAGACCGCCCAGCAGCTGGACGTCGCCGCCCCGGCTCAGGACTGAGTGGGGGCCTCGGGTGCAGGGCTCGGCAGCTCGTGACGATAGGTCCAGGACGTGAGCGCGGTGCCCAGCATCACCAGCAGCACCCCGAGGAAGATGTGCACCGCCGTGGCACCCCGCTGGCCCAGCGCGAACTGCACCGCGGCGGCCACCGCCAGCAGGAGGGCCAGGGTCACGTTCACTCGTCCGGCCACACGCCTCATGGCGACGTAGACCACTGCCGCGGCGAGGCACAGGCCGAGGGTCACCAATGCCCCGACCCGGTGGTGGTTGCGGTACTGACCCTCACCGCCAAGGAAGGCAGCGGCCCACCCGGCCTGTCCGATCAGCGCACTCAGCACCACCGTCACGACGGTGCGCAGCACGATCAGGGGAAGCGGTGGCATGGTCACGGACCCATCGTGGCACGCGGCTGGGCATCTACCCGGGATCGGCGGATTTACCCGACTCGGCGCGCCAACAGCCGGCCAGGTGGTCATCGACCATGCCCGTGGACTGCATCAGCGCATACATCGTGGTCGGACCGACGAACCTGAATCCTCGCCGCCGCAACTCCTTGCTCATGGCCGTCGACTCGGGGGTGACGGCCTGGTAGTCGGCCATGGTCCGGGGACGCGGCCGCGGCGCGGGGGCGAACGACCACAGCACCTCGTCCAGGCCACCCTCGGCCATCCCCGCCACCAGCCGGGCATTGCCGATCGTGGCCTCGATCTTGGCCCGGTTGCGGATGATGCCCGCGTCCGCCATCAGCCGCTCGACGTCGGCCTCGCCGAAGCCGACCACGACGGCGGGCTCGAAGCCGGCAAAGACCTCGCGGAACCGCGGCCGCTTGCGCAGGATCGTGAGTCACGAGAGTCCGGCCTGGAACCCCTCCAGGGCGACCTTCTCGAACAGCGGCCGGTCACCGTGCAACGGGCGGCCCCACTCCTGGTCGTGGTAGCGCTGGTAGTCGGGGTCGGCACCCGCCCAGCCGCAGCGGGTCACCCCGTCGGCGCCGACGCTCAGGTCCGAATCCATGGGCGCCAGCCTAGGGCGAGGCCGGGCACCCCGTCGTGGTCGCGCCGGGACCCGGTGATCACCCCGGTAGACTCAGCGCTCGTGTCCCACCATGACTCGCTGACCCGCGACCAGCGCCGCGCACTCGACGAACTGCTCGCCGCGACCCCGGTGATCGGGGAACTCGGCGCCCTGTTCGCCGCGGCCGGCCACGACCTGTTCCTGGTCGGCGGGTCCGTGCGTGACGTGCTGCTCGGCAGTCTGGTCCACGACCTCGACTTCACCACCTCGGCCGACCCCGACACCAGCCAGAAGCTGTTGCGCCGCGCCACTGACACGGTGTGGGACATTGGCAAGGACTTCGGCACCATTTCGGCCAAGAAGACCACCCTGGACGCCTACGACAACCCCGTCGAGTGGATCCTGGAGGTCACCACCTACCGTGCCGACAGCTATCGCAGCGACTCCCGCAAGCCCGAGGTCAACTTCGGCGACTCCCTGGACGACGACCTGATTCGGCGCGACTTCACCGTCAACGCCATGGCCATCCACGCCAGCACCGGCGCCTTCGTCGACCCGCACGGCGGCCTGGACGACCTGCGCTCGCGGTTGCTGCGGACCCCGTTCGCACCCGAGCGCAGCTTCAGCGACGACCCCTTGCGGATGATGCGCGCCGCCCGGTTCTCGAGCCAACTCGGCTTCGACATCGAGCCGGCGACCCGGCAGGCGATGACCGACCTGGCCGAACGGATCGAGATCATCAGCGCCGAACGGGTCCGCGACGAGCTGTCCCACCTGCTGCTCACCCCCCACCCGCGCCGCGGGCTGACCGCGCTGGTCGACAGCGGACTGGCCGCGCGCATCCTGCCCGAGCTGCCCGCCCTGCAACTGGAGACCGACGAGCACCACCACCACAAGGACGTCTACGAGCACAGCCTGACCGTGCTGGAACAGTCGATCGCCCTGGAGGCGGCCCGCGGCCACGCACCCGACCTGGTCGGACGTCTGGCAGCCCTGCTGCATGACATCGGCAAGCCCGCCACCCGCCGGTTCGAGCCGGGCGGGCGGGTCAGCTTCCATCATCACGACGTCGTCGGCGCCAAACTCACCCGCAAGCGGATGAAGGCCCTGCGCTTCAGCAAGGAGCAGATCGAGGCCGTCTCGACGCTGGTCGATCTGCACCTGCGCTTCCACGGGTACGCCGACGTGATGGCCGCCGACGGCACCGGGTGGACCGACTCGGCCGTGCGCCGCTACGTCCGCGACGCCGGCCCACACCTGGAACGACTGCACATCCTGACGCGCAGCGACTGCACCACCCGCAACCAGCGCAAGGCCGCCCGCCTGCGCGCCGCCTATGACGACCTCGAGGCACGCATCGCTGAGTTGGCCGAGCAGGAGGAGCTCAATGCCATGCGTCCCGACCTGGACGGCACCCAGATCATGGCGCACCTGGGCATCGGGCCCGGCCCCGAGGTCGGCCAGGCCTACAAGTTCCTGCTCAACCTGCGGATCGAACGGGGCTCCCTGGGGCAGGACGCCGCCCGTGCTGCCCTCGACGAGTGGTGGCAGGCCCGCCACGCCTGAACGGGCCGTGACTGCGGCCGCCTGCAAGAATGGGGACCGTGACCAGGACCGTCGTGACCCGCGCGCTGATGCTGGCCCTGGCCTGCCTGCTCGCCCTGGTCGGAGCCCTGTCCAGTCCGGCCACGGCACCTGCCGACGAAGGCAAGGTCAGCATCCGCCTCCAGTCGGTCACCCCGGACGCCCTGACGGCTGACGGCACCGTCACCATCACCGGACAGGTCACCAACACCAGCGCGGTGGCAATGACCCAGGTTCAGGTGTCGTTCTGGCGGTCCACCGACCCGGTCACCAGTGACGCCGACGTCGACCTGCTGCTCCGCTCGGCCTGGGACGCCCCGATCGGTGCCCGCGGCACCGCCGACCAGAACCTGTTCAACATCACCACCGACCAGGAGCCCGCCCTGCAGCCGGGAGTGACCAGGTCGTTCACGGTGACCGCCACCGTGGCCCAGTTGGGCTTCACCAACCCGGGCCCCGGTACTGCATTCCTGGCCGGGGTGCATGTGCGCGGCATCCCCGTGGGCGACGTCAACCAGACCCTGGGACGTGCCCGCCTGTTCCTGCCCTGGCAGCCGGCCACCGCCGCCCGGGTGGCGCCGGTCGTCCTGTTGACCAGCGCACCCTCCCTGGCCCTCGACGGCACTCTGACCGACGACCACGTCGCCGGGGAACTGAGCGGACGCCTCGCCACCCTGCTGCGCGCCGCCGAGCTGCCGGGAGCGACGGTGTTGGTCGACCCGGCCCTGATCGACGAACTGCGCACCATGTCCGACGGATACCGGGTGGCCGGGGCGATGGTGCCCGCGGACGACCCACGGGCGGTGTCAGCGCGCGACTGGCTGGCCCGCTTCGAGGCCCTCACCGGCAAAATCCACCGCACCCCCTACGGCAACCCGGATCTCGCCGCGGCCGCCGCGGACAAACGCGTGGAGGTCATCCAGCGGGCGCAGAAGGCGCTGCCACCCGACCACGAGCTGGCCTCGCTGCCGTTGGCCGTCTGGCCCGAACGGGCGGGTCTGGATGCGACGGCGCGAGCCTTTGTGGCACCGCTGAAGCCCTCCCTGTGGGTGCAACCGGCGGGCATCGACGGCCGTTTCAGCCTGCCCGACGGATCGTCGCTGGTCACCTATGAGCCCGCCATCACCCAGGGCGGCCCCGGGCCCGATCCGCGCGACAGCCTGCCGCAACGTCGTGGACGACTGCTCAGCGAACTGGTGCTGGCGCCGCATCCGACCGTGCTGGCGGTGCGCACCGCCGAGGACGCCGCCACCGCCCTGTCGCTGCCGTCGTGGGTGCGGACCGTTGCCCTGGACGAGGTGGCGACCGCTCCGGGCGGCCCCCCGCAGAGCCTTCCCCCCACCACGACCCCGTTGTCCCAGGTGTGGGGGTCCATCAACCAGAACCATCGCCGCATCACCGGCTGGTACGACCTGATCGGGGTCGCCAATGATGGCGCCCTGCCCGCCGCCCAGATCGCGAGTCGGGCCGCCAACCCGCGCCTGGGCAGCGCCGCGGTCTCCTGGCTCGACCGGTCCACCGCGTCGATCCCGGCGAACCTGTCGGCGGCCGGCGTCTCGTTGCAGATGGCCGAGACCTTCGTGCTGGGCGACAGCACCGGCACCTTGCCGATCACCATCACCAACTCCTCGGACCACGCCGTCCGGGTCAAGGTGCGGATGACCTCCGACAATGCCCAGCGCATCACCATCCCCGACACCGACCTGGTCACGGTGCCCGCCCGCTCCTCGGTGTCGGTGCAGTTCACCCCGCGGGCCAACAGCAACGGGGTGGTCGAGTTCACCGCCCAGGCGCTCACCCAGGGCAACCTGGCCGTCGGCGCCGAGCAGCGCTTCAGCGTCAATGCCACCGACTTCGGACGGGTCGGCTGGCTGATCATCATCGCCTCGGGTGTCGTCGTGCTGGGGGGAACAGCCATGCGGATCAAGCAGGTGCAGCGCGAGCGGGTCGAGCAGTCGCCGCCGGTCGCCGCCGCTTCGACTTCCTCGGCGACGCCCCGCCACGACACGAGTTCGCGTCCCCACCCCTGAGTAGGTTGTTGAACACTGCGCTCGGGCACACTGGACCCAGGAACTTCTAGGTGGACCACCACGGTGAGGAACGGCATGCACCACGACGAGGCGGGGGACGAGACCCCACGTTCGCGGTGGCCGCACGCCGATGACCCCGAGGACACCGGACAGCAGTTCTTCGACCAGGAGGAGTACTCGGCCCCGGTGTGGGACAGCTGGTCGGACAACCCGGAGACCTTCCCCCTGGCCAACCCCGGCTCCGCGTTCACCCGCGAGGCGCACGCCGCCGATCCCTACGGGCGGCCCGGGGCGCCCGCCGCGACGGGCACCGCCGCGACCGACGACGAGGAGTCGACCGAGTCGTGGCACTTTCCCGACACCATGGGCGTCGAGGTCGACGCCGGCGGTGACACCGACCGGGACGAGGACACCAGTCCCATCATCGAGGAACTGACCACCGGGCTGGTGGTCGCCGACCGCTACCGGCTCGAGGAACGCCTGGTCAGCCGCAACCACGCCCACAGCTGGCGCGCCTTCGACCAGAAGCTGTCCCGTCCGGTGATGTTGCACCTGCTGGAGGCCGACCGGCAGCGCAACGACCAGGTGCTGGACGCCGCCCGCCGCTCGGCGATCGCGACCGACTCCCGGTTCCTGCGGGTGCTGGACGCCATCAACGGAGGAGACGTGGCAGTGCCCGGGCTGGGTGCCTGCATCGTCTCGGAGTACGTGCCGGGGCATTCGCTGGAGACGCTGCTCGCGTCGGGGCCATTGAGCGGCACCGAAGCCGCCTGGGTGGTGCGCGAACTGGCCGACGCCCTGGTGCCCATGCACGCCAAGGGTCTTTTCCACCAACAGCTCACCCCTGACACCGTGGTGGTCACCGCCACCGGCAACGTCAAGATCGTCGGCTTCCTCATCGAAGAGGCGATGCACCCCAGCACCGAGCACGGGCTGGTCGAACCCGACTCCTGGTCGGTCCTGCAGGAGTCCGACGTGCGGGCCCTGGGCCAGTTGTTGTACGCCACCCTGGTCAACCGGTGGCCGGCCCCCCACTCCCAGGCCGACCGCCGGCACTGGGGCATGGCGGCGGCCCCCATGGACGGACACGGCTGGCTGACCCCCCGGCAGGTGCGGGCAGGAGTCGCCCCTGCCCTGGACGTGGTCTGCGACCAGGTGCTGAGCCAAGTGCCCCGCACCGGTGCCGCCCCGATCACCACCGCCGCCCAACTGGACGATGCCCTGTCGAGGGTGCTGGGCACCATTGACGCCTCCGCTGACCTGGAGCACCGGGTGCGCTACCCGGTGACGCCCGAACCCACCGGCGGGGTGGCCCGCGTCGCCGGGGCCAGCCCCGGCCCGCGACCCAGCGGTCCCTCCCCCAGCGCCACCGGGGCCCACGACGACCCCGACGGCAACCCCCGCCCCGCGCCCACCCCCCCCCCTCCACCCAACCCGCGCGCGACGGCGGCCTTGGGACGCGACCAGTTGTGCCACCCCACGCCACCCCCCCGTCACCTGCTGGGCGTCCTGTC
>NZ_JADIJQ010000044.1 GCF_017355265.1 Tessaracoccus sp. SD287 | reverse complement strand
CGTAACCCACCAGGGTGACGTCGGCGCTCTTGACGCCGGCATCGGCCGCGGCAATGGCGGTCGGCAGACCAATGGTCTCGACCTGTCCGAGTGCCAGTTGCGGACGGTTGCTCATGGGTGTCTCCTGTCATGGGTGGGCTGGGGGTGCAGCGGCAGCCGCTTGACGATGCGGGCGGCATTGCCACCCATCGTCCGATCGGCCTCGGTGGACTGGTTGAGGTGGCCGGCCAGGTAGGGGCGACCGGCGGGCAGTTTGTCGGTGGTGACCACGACGTAGTCGAGGCTCACCCCGATACCGACGCCCAGCACGGAGCGCAGGCTGGCCTCATGGGCGAGTTCGAGGGGGTTGAGCTCGTCCAGGCTGAACTGTTCGACCGGCACCCCCTGCTCCTCCAGTCCGAGCAGCAGCGCCGAGACGTCGTGGTCGGTGATCAGTCGGTGGCGGGCCACCATGATGGTGGGCCGCGGCATCTCCTCCTGGCGCGCCATCACGGCCTCCACGACAGGACCAGACCGGTGGCCACCGCATTGCGGGGGCCCTCGGTGCCACGGATGTTCGCCCGGCCGGCCACGACCCGGTGGTCAGCCAGCGCGCGGGTGACCAGCTGCGGAATCTCGAAGTCCATGGCCGAGCCGCCGACCAGGACGACGAAGGCGATGTCGCGCACGTTCTGGGTGGGGCTGACCCGCTCCAGGGCGCGGATGGCGTTGGTGACGAAGACCCGTTCCTTGGCCCGGATGCGCACCTGCCGGATGTACTCCACCGGGTGGTTGAGGTCCAGGGGCACCATGCCGTCGTCCTTGAGCACCACCGTGCGGGCGAAGACCGCCGGCGGCAGCGGCTCGTTGAAGAACTCGACGGTGCCGTCCTCGTGGCGGATGCTGAACAGGGACTCGACCTTGGCCAGCGGGTGACGCTTGATGTCCTCGGCGGTGTCGAACAGTTCCAGGCCCAGTTCGGACTGGATGAGCAGGGTGACCATGTTCCCGGCCCCGGCCAGGTGGATGGAGCGGCCCTGGCGGTCGGCGCGCAGCACCGCCGCGTCAGTGGAGCCGGCGCCCATGTCCAGGATGGCGATGGGGACGTCGGTGCCCGGCGTGGTGAGCGCACCGAGGATGGCCATGTCGGCCTCGACGCCACCGACTTCGACGGGCACGTCGAGTTGGGCGGTCAGCCGCTCGGCGATGGTGTTCATGTGCAGGTGGTCGGCCTTGACCATCACGGCGATGCCGACGGCGGCCTCCATCGAGAACTCGTTGGCGATGCCGCCGGCGACCGTCTGCGGCATCTGGGTGTCGACGGCCAGCAGGTCGGAGATCTTGATCTCCCGGGGGGCGGTGTCGGTCAGGTTGCCCATGACCACCCGCACCTTCTCCATCATCCCGCCGACGTTGGTGCCGGGTTCACCGCGAATGTCGCTGATCTCGCTGAGCTTGCCGGCGGCGGCCATGATCTCTGCCGCGCCGCGCTCGACGTCTGCCTCGGCCGAGTTGGGGGTGCCCTCGAAGATCAGCCGGCCGGCGGGGATGCGGCGTTCCTTGACGTCCCCGGCGGGGGTCTTGATGACCACGGCTGAGCGGTTGCCGACCAGCGACCGGGCCAGGGGGACGACCGACTGGGTCTCTTCGGGGCTCAGTTCGAAGAGGGTGGCGATCCCGAACGGGTTGGCCAGGGTCTCGATGATGCGGCCCGGGGTGGAGACCTCGATCGCGGCCAGCATCCGCAGCGGCACCTTCTCGATCAGGCTCACCTCGTCGACGATGGGGATCTTGGTGTGCAGGCGGTTGTGGACCAGCACCCCGTCGTCACGTTGCAGGATGGCGCCGGTGACGTGCAGGTGGGTGGCGTCGTTGACGATGCGGGCAATCTCGTCGTGCCCGTGGGAACGGTCGGCGACGATGATCCAGGGGCCCGGGGAGCGTTCGGAGGACAACTCGTCAATGCGGATCGTCGTCCCCACCCCGATCCCCAGGCCGCCCGGGGTACTGGGGTTGTGCCCGATCATCGTCGACTCGGTGATGATCGTCTCGGTAATGGTTTCCATGGCGACGTCGCCGATGACCGGCGCCGCCTCGTTGATGCGGATCAAGGACAGGTCGGTGACATGGTGGCCCACCTTCTTCAGGGCCACCGTCAGCGCCTGGAAAACCCCGTTCACGTTGTCCGGGGTGCCCTTGATGCCGGTGGTGGGAATGATCGAGCTGGACAGGAACTGCGGCACGCCGCTGGATTCGTCGGCCAGTGCCACCTCGGTGGTGGCGTTGCCAATGTCGACGCCTGCAACGAGCCGCATGTTCCGTCCTTCCTTCGTTCGATCAGTGGGGGTGCAGGGGGTCATCCCCGCGAACAACTCAGTCCACGCGGAGCCGGCCGCGCTTCTCGTACACGTCGGCGGCCTGCCGGATGAAGGCACCGTTGATCGTGCAGCCGTAGTTCTTCTCCAGCTTGGCGGCCAACCCGTAGAGCTCGTCCTTGGTGGATCGGTAGGGACGCAGCAGGTTGTAGACCTCCAGCAACTCGTCGTCGGGCACCGCGATCAGTTCCGCGGCACGGCGGAAGTTGTTGGCCAGGGTCTCGCGTCCCACGGAGTCGGCCACCTGGGCCTGCAACTCGAGGGTCTCCTTCGAGATCCGCAGGTCACCAGCCTTGACCTTGCCCGAGATGACAGCCTCGAAGCTGAAGTCGGTGAGCGGCTTGCCCGTCGAGGATGCGATCCGATCGGGGATCTTCTCACCGAGCGGGTACTGGTCGCGCCCGACGGTCGAGCCACCCGAAGGGGAACGCGGTGCCGACGAGGGTGACTGCGGGGTGGCAGTCTTCTTGGTGAACGTGACGGCGTCCTTGTCGAGATTGGCCATCACTTCGGCCATGATCGTACGGATCAGTTCTTCGGATTCCATCGTGTTCTCCTACTTCTTGATCTGGAGGGCGCGGGGCTTGGCCCCCGGCTGGATGAGCTGCGTCTCCTTGATGTGCAGGAGCGCTGCGATGGCCTGGTACTTCGGACGAGCCATCTGGTCGTTGCGCACCGGCACCGGCCGGGGCGACTCTCCCTTGGCATACAGCGCCGCGTTCTTGCCGATGGCACGGAACGTGTCCAGGTCGATCAGCGGAGCCTGCGAGAACAGCTCCAGGTTCGACAGCGGGACCAGGTCACGCTGGTGGATCACCGTGGTGCCCTTCGACTGGATGCCGATGCCGATGCCCGAGCCCGACAGCTTCGCCACGTCGTGGGCGATGAAGCCGACGTCGGCGGTGCGCAGGACACGCACGAACCGGTAGGTCAGCCCCTCCTCCTCGATGCCGGCGCAGATCTCGCGGATCACGTCGGCATGCGGGATGCCGGTGATGGTCTCGTGCTGCTTGACACTGAATGCCGGGGCCAGGCCGATCACCACCTCGGTGGGATCGGTGCCGCGGGGCGCGTCGCCGGTCTCGGTGAACGAGATCGTCCCGGTCGGCAGGGCTGCTGCCTGGCTGCCGCCCGAGGCGGATGCCTGACCGAGCTGCAGTTCGCGCATTACCTCGGCGATGATGCCCTTGAGTGTTGATTCATCAATCGTGGTGCTCATGACAGGCCTCCTCAGATGCTCTCGGCGCTGACGGCCTTGCGGTGGAACTTGATCTGTTCCCACCGCTCGTCCGAAATTTGGTACCCGGTCTGCGGACCGAGGTATTCGTTGGGCTGGTTGACCGCCGAGATGACCTTGAAGTTCTCGTCCAGGATGGCGGCGGTGTGCAGGTAGTCGCCGGCCACGCGCTGCTTGAGCAGCTCGTAGACCGAACGGGCGACGTCCTCGTGGCCGCCGGCAGCGAGCGCCTTGACAACGTCGATGCCGGTGACTTCGCGGTTCATCATTTCCTGGGCGGCCTTGAGGTCCTCGACCACGTTGCGCTCCGGCATGTCATTGGACCCGTGGGCGTAGGTGGCTGCCTCGACCTCGGCGTCGGTGATCTCGGGAAGGCCGAGCTCCTTGAACGCGGCCTGGACGGCACGAGCCGCCTTGTTGCGCACCCGAATGGAGTCCTCTTCCAGGACGGCGGTCAGACCGCCGTCGATCTTGAGGTCGCGCTGGATGGTCGTCCAGTCGTCGTAGTCCTCGGCGTCCCAGTTCGAACCGGCGAACATGTTGTCGTAGTTCGGGGTCGACGAGTATCCCGAGCAGATGAAGTCGGTGCCGGGCACCATCTGCATCAGCGAACGCGCCACCCGGCGCAGGTCGGAGTGGGTGAAGGTCTGGTCGTTGGAGGATGCACACTCGAGGTCGAGCATCATTCCGATCAGGTTCTCGGCAAGCATGGCACGAACGCCGCTGGGGACGGCGGCGGGAACGCCGACGCAGCTGACCGAGCCGTTCTGGGTGCCCTGGGAGCCGGCACCCTTGGTGATGTACTGGCAGCGGGCTTCGAGGTAGAGCATCGACTTGCCTTCCGCCGAGCCCATCTGCACCTCCGCGCCGGTACCCGAGGTGAAGCGCATCTTCAGGCCGCGCGAGGCGTAGCAGGAGGCCAGGAAGGCCTTCGACCACGGGGTGTCGTCGCCGTCCATGAAGACCTGCTCGGTGCCGTAGACCGAGACGGTTTCGGCGTAGGAGGTGAGTCCGCGCATGCCCAGTTGCAGTTCGGTCGCCTCTTCGACGGCGCACTGGGTCAGGATGCCGGGGCGTCCGACCTGGGCGCCGATCAGCAGCGCCAGCGCGTTGAACGGGGCGTAGCGGACGATGCCGACCGTGGTCTCCATCTCGGCGAAGCCGCGGATGGATGCCTCGGCGGCGTCGGCCGCGATCTGCACCGGGTTGTCACGCACGTTGGTGACGTGGCACTGGTTGGCCGGAATCTGGCGGGCACGCAACTTGGCGACCGCGGTCATCATCTCCAGGACGTTCAACCGGCTGACCACCTCGGTGATCTTTGCCGGCGTCATTGCCGTGGACAGTTCAATGATGCGGGCACGCGGAATGTTGACGTCGACGAGCATCTTGGCGAGTGTCGTCGAGTCCATCCGGTTGACTTCTTCGGCCCGGGCCAGGTTGATGCCGTACGTGGCGATGAAGCTGTCGATCATGTCGAACTGGTCGGCGGTCTTGCCGTCGAGTTCGACGACTTCACCATTGCGGATGCTGATGGACGGCTTGGGATCGTTGGGACTTTCCATCGCGATGAGGCCCACCTCGGGCCACTCGTTGACGAAACCATCCTTGTTGACGGGGCGCTCGTCGAGCACCTCGAATCTCTTGGAACGCATCGCTGCCTCGCTCAGATGTAGGGATGGGTAGTGGACTGCGGGACGTCACCCATGGCGCCGAGCAGCTTCTGGCCGACCTCGCGGGCGGCGATGATGGCCTGACGGACGGCTCCGGAGTCCCCACTGAAGGCTGCGATGACCTCGTTGGAGAAGCTGGTGCCCTTGGCCGGGCTGGAGTAGGCGACCACGTCGACCGTCGAGGCCTTGACGGCGGTGTCGGCCATGACCACGCCGATCGCTGCCGGCGCGCCGACGCTGATGCCGAAGGCCTTGCCGCTGGGGGCACCGAAGGCCTTCTCGAGGGCGCCGCTGGCGCGGGCGGTGTACTGGAACTCCAGGTGGCCGGCGTCGTTGGCGTAGACGTCACCAAAGGTGCGGTCCAGTTCCTTGAGGGTGACCTCGACGGCGCGGCGGGCGTCGGAGACGTCCTCGGCACCGAAGATGATCAGGCAGCCGTGCCCGGCACCGCCCTTGGTGTCGCGGGCCAGTTCGATGGTGACGATCTCGGAGTTGGTGGCCTTGACGGCCTCGTCGGCGGCGAAGATGTGGGGGCCCGCGCCGGTGCGGGCACCGATGATGCCAATGGAACGGTACGACCTGGAAGCGTTCATCAGCTCGGTCAGCTGGGGGTCGACGTTGGCGATGACCAGTCCGATGGTGTCACCCAGCGGGTTGACACCCACGAACTCAGTGACCTGGGGACGACGGCCGACTGCTGGGGCGCTGCTCTTGGCAGCCGGTTCGGTGGCGCCTTCGACTCGCTTGAGGACTTCTTCCATGACCTTGGCCATCATGACCTCGTTTGACATGCGTGTGCTCCTTTATTTCCGGGCTCAGGCGCTCTGCGACGGGATGATCTTTTCCACGTCGTTGTGCGGCCGGGGGATGACGTGGGTGGAGACGACCTCGCCGACGGCGCGGGCAGCCGAAGCGCCGGCGTCGGTGGCGGCCTTGACTGCGCCGACGTCGCCGCGCACGAGCACCGTGACCAGTCCGGCACCGATCGACTTGTGGCCGATCAGGGTGACATTGGCCGACTTGACCATGGCGTCCGCGGCCTCAACTGCGGCCACGAACCCCTTGGTCTCGACCATTCCGAGAGCTTCTTGCATGTCTGTGACTCCTCTGTGAATCAGGTGGCGGAATTGCGTTGGGGGGATCGTAGGCCGGGTTCTCCGATGTCGATGTGGCAGGTGCTGACACCCCCGGAGCGACTTCATGGCCGGGTTGTGTACGTCGGGACACAATGAAGGGCCCGATTGTGTACACCGGTGCCCGGATCCCATCCGCAGCAGCGGATTTCCGGGCGGCGGGGCGGCGTCGGCGGTCGCGTCCAGCAGGGGGGCACTATTCCCCCGCCGTGGCTGCACCCGTACTGTGGGCCCATCGCACCACCCGCGGACGTCGCTGTCCGGAGGGGAAATCGTCGTCGCGATCGCAGAGGGGGGCCCGATGCCCGGACAACTCATTACCGACCTCATCCCGCTGGAACGCCTGCAAGAGGTCCAGGACCAGTTCACGACGGCCATGGGCATGGCCGCGATCCTGGTCGACTACCGCGGCAAACCGGTGACGTCCGCGTCCGGGTTCACCGACTTCTGCAGCACCATGCGTGAGGACGAGAAGGGCCGGGCCGGTTGTTACAGCTGCGATGCCCACGGTGGTCTGCAGGCCGCGATCCGAGGAACCTCCCACATCTACCTGTGTCACACCGGGCTGGTGGACTTCTCCATCCCGTTGATGGCCGGCGACGAGTACTTGGGGGCGATGCTGTGCGGTCAGGTACGGCTGCCGCCCGAGGAGACCCACTCGTTGCCCACCGTCGCGGTCTACGGGCCCGCGAACCTGACCCCCGAACTGCGGTTGCTGCGCGACCGGGTGCCATTCATGCCGATGAGCCGGATCCGCGCCGCCTGCCAGACCCTCGGCGCCCTGATGACCACCCTGGTCACCAGCGCCCACCTGGCCCGCGTCGAGGGCGGCGAGGCGGACGCGGTGCCGGTTCCGATCCGGGCCAGCCTGGAACCCATTCCCTCGACCTCGCGCGCCGCTGTCACCTCGGTGCGTCGGCTCGACGTGGTGGCCCTGCGGCGGGCCCTGAGCGACGACGACCTGCCCCGCGCCGCAGCCCTGGTCCGCCAACAGTTGGACGGGCTGTTCGCGCCCGACGGCGTCCCGCGGCAGTCACGGATCGCCCGCCACGACCTGCACCAGACCGCCACCGACCTCTGGCAGGTCGCCAAGGAACTGGACGCTGATTCGGCCGCCGAACTGGGCCACCGGATCAACCAGGACCGGGGGCGCTCGCAGACCCACGCCACCCGGTTCGAGGCCGAGGAACAGCTGCTGGGACTGCTGTTCTGTCTGCACGCGAACCTGGAGCAGGCGTCAGGGCGGCGTGGCCACACCGTCACCGACCTGATCAACCGCATCGAACGCCATCCGACCTCGTTCCTCACCCTGCAGGCGGCGGCCGACTTCACCAACCTGTCACCGCACCACCTGTCCCGACTGTTCAAGGCCCAGACCCACGCCACCTTCGTCGACTACGTCACCGCGAAGCGCCTGACCAGGGCCCGTTACCTGTTGCAGTACACCGACCAGCCGGTGCTGCGCATCGCCGCCGAACTGCGTTTCCGGCCGGCCAACTACTTCTCGCGAGCGTTCAAGGCGGCCACGGGGCTGACGCCTTCGGAGTTCCGCCGCGGCATCACCGCTCCCCCTGCCGACACGTCAATCGAGGACACCGCATGACCCGCTTCCGCATCGCCACCACCATCCACCAGGGCCGGGACTCCTTGGCACATCTGGCCCTGGTCGGCGCCAAGCGGGTGCTGGTGGTGACCGATCCGTTCATGGCCACCACCCCGGTGATGCAGACCGTGCAGCAGTACCTGTCGGGTGCCGTGGTCCACGTCTTCAGCCAGGTGCTGCCCGACCCCACCATCAGCCAGGTCAGCGCCGGCGTCGAGGCCTATCTGGACGCGGAGCCCGACACGGTGGTCGCGCTGGGGGGCGGCTCGGTGCTGGACACCGCCAAGGCCATCTGCAAGGTGGCCGCTGAACACGGCGACTCCCCCCGCAATGGACTGGTGGCCATCCCCAGCACGAGCGGTTCGGGGTCCGAGGTGACCTCGTTCGCCGTGATCACCTCCGAGCACCCGCACCGCAAGGTGGTGCTGGTCAGCGACGACATGGCGCCCACCATGGCGATCCTCGACCCGGAGGTCACCCGCACCCTGCCGGCCTCGCAGACCGCCGACACCGGCATGGACGCCATGAGCCATGCCCTGGAGGCCTATGTCTGCACCGCCCGCAATGACTTCTCCGATGCCTTCGCCGAGAAGGCCTCCCAGCTGATCTTCCAGAACCTGGAGGCGGTCGTCCACCGTCCCGACGACCTGGGCGCCCGGGAGCGGATGCACAATGCGGCCACGATGGCCGCGATGGCGTTCGAGAACAGCGGGTTGGGCATCGTCCACAGCCTGTCGCATGCCCTGGGGTCGGCCTTCAACAAGCCTCACGGACGACTGAATGCGGTGCTGATGCCGGCGGTGATGGAGTTCAACGCGGGGCCGGTCACCTACGGCCCGGCGGGCATCAGCCAGGTCGCGGACCGCTATGCCCACATAGCGCACCTGCTCGGACTGGAGGCCTCGACGCGACGCAACCTCGCCCTGGCCCTGTGCGCCGAGGTGCGCCGCCTGCGCGCGGCCATTGGTATTCCGGACTCACTGCACGAACTCGGCATTGACCGGACGGCGCTGGCCGAGGCGATTCCCGGGCTCGCGGCAACGGCCCTGGAGGACACCTGCACGCCCGCCAACCCGGTGGCGCCCACCGCCGAGGACCTGGCCGGCATCCTGCGCGCGGTCAGCTGAGCTCAGCCACGACGAAACCATCCGCGCCGCCGCGGATGCGGGGCCGGGGCCGGGTCCGGCGGTTGGATCGGCGTGGCCTGTGATGCGGGGGCGCTGAACCGTGGCCGCACGGGACGCACCGGTTCCGGCATGCCCATGCCGAGCAGGGATGACTCGATGCTGGTCAGCGCCGCCGCCACCTGGGCGGCGCGGGGCCGGTCGGCGGGCCGCTTGACCAGCATGGAACCGATCAGGTCGTTGAGGGCGCGCGGGACGTCCGGCCGGGACTCGATGACCGGGCGCGGCGTCTCCATGGCGTGCGCGCGGGCCACCTCGATCGGGTCGGGGTCGACGAAGGGCGGACGCCCGGTCAGCATGGTGGTCAACAGGCACGCCAAGGAGTAGACGTCGCTGGGGGCCTGGACGAGCTTGCCGCGTGCCTGCTCGGGGGACATGTAGGCGGCGGTGCCGATGGCCATGGCCGGCGAGGTCAGCGAGGCGACGGTGGCGCTACTCGACTCGAGTCGGGCGATGCCGAAGTCGACGATCTTGGTCACCCGGCCGTGCTGGACGACATTGCCAGGTTTGATGTCGCGGTGGGTGATGCCAATGGCGTGGGCCGCCGACAGCCCCCGCGCCACTTGCGACCCCATGTGGACCACCTTGTCGATGCGCAGTTGGCCATGGTCGGCCACGAGTTGGGCGACGCTGGGCCCGCTCAGCAGTTCCATCACCATGAACGCCTGGTCACCCTGCTTGCCGACGTCATAGACCGAGACGACATTGGGGTGGGACAGGTTCGCCATGGAGATCGCCTCGCGGGAGAAACGCTTCATGGCGACAGGGTCGGCCTGCCGGGTGCCGCCCACGACCTTGACGGCCACCTGTCGGGGCAGCAGCTCGTCCTGGGCCTTCCAGACCGTGCCCATCGACCCCCGGCCGACAACCGAGATGAGTCGGTAGCGTCCGGCGAGAAGTTCAGTCACCGGTCCAGTCTGTCATGTGCGGAAACTGGGTCACCGGGCCAGCGAAGGCCGTGATCGTCATTGGCGGGGGCGGATGGCGACACCGATGGACGCCAGCATCGCCGCGGTCTCGGGGCCGTCCACCACCCGGCTGACCCGAAGGCCTTCGTCGACCGGCATCACCGAATGCTGGATGGTGTCCTCGTAGACACTGACCAGGTTGATGCTCTGGGCCGCGTCGCGACCGGCGGTCCCACGGTCGGGCATGAACAGGTCCTGGGTGTAGCAGGTGGACGATGCCACCGAGACCGGGATGCCGGCGAAGGTGGCGAAGGTGGAGTAGTGCACGTGGCCACCCAGGATCGCCCGGACGTCGGAGCCCTCCAGCACTGGGCGCAGCAGGTGCTGGTCACGCAGTTCCACGCTGACGGCCAAGTCCTGCACACAGGGCACCGGCGGGTGGTGCAGCGCCAGTACTGTGCCTTCGGGAGCGGGCTCGGCCAGGACGTCGGCCAGCCACGCCAACTGGTCGGGGGTGATCTCACCCCAGTGTCGGCCCGGCACGGTGGTGTCGAGGACGATGATCCGCAGGCCCCCCAGCCACTCGACCCGGTCCACATCGGTCGTGGCGGCGGGCTCGTCGAGCAGGCCCGAGCGGAATGCCGCCCTGTCGTCATGGTTGCCCATCACCCAGATGACCCTGGCTCCGAGGGCCTCGGCCGCGGGTTCCACCAGCCCGCGCACGGTGGCGTACGCCTCGGGCTCGCCCCTGTCGGCCACGTCGCCGGTGACGATGATCGCTTCGGGTCGCAGCCCGGTCTCGACCAGGCGCGACATCAGCGTGCGCAACCGGGCCGCAGAGTTCTGGCTGGCCGTCGGGGCGTCGACGACGGCCAGATGGGTGTCGGAGACGTGGACGATCACGTGGTCGGGATGCGGGTGCTCGGACAGACGCATGTCAAGGTCTCCTTGGGGGTGGCGATGGTGGTGGTGGTCCACTGGTGCGGCCCGGCACCAGCACGCCGAGCACCTCTTCATGGATGACGGGGCCCGGGCCGGACAGCAGCCCACACAGAGCGGTGACCGCCCTGCGTGCAAGTTCTTCGACGGCGATGCGGTACGTGGACAGCCCGATCAGGTCGAGGCCCGGCATGATGCCGTCGCAGCCGGTGATGCTGACCATGCCGGGCACCTCCAACCCTCGCGCCCGGGCCCCGCGAACGACGTCGAGCGCACGGTAGTCCGACGGGCACATGATGGCGGTGACGTCGCCATGCGCGGCCAGGTCGAGCGCAGCCGCCACCTGGTCACCTGCCACCCGCACGGGCAGGGTGGTGACTGCCACGCCGCGGCCGATGAGTGTCTGGCTGATGGTCGAGGAGCGCACCCACTCGGGGTAGGACGCGTCGGCGTCAGTCAGCAGGACCGCGACGCGCTGATGTCCCTGGTCTGCCACCATGCCCGCCAACGACCGTCCCGCTGCGACCTCGTCGTAGGACACAGCGTGCACGTCGGGGTTCGGCTCGGGGCGCCCTGCCCTGATGATCGGCAGCCGGGCCCGGAAGGGGACGAGCTGGTCGCTGGTGACGCCACCGGTCGCGACGATCAGGCCTGCGATCTGCATCCCGATCAGGTGGTCGAGTGCGGCGACCTGTTTGCGTCCGCGCTCGTCGTCGGCGATGGTCATCGAGATGATGTTCAGTCCCGAGGCGTGGGCCGCTCGTTGCAGCTGGGTGAACAGCAGGCCGTAGGCGGGGTTCGCGGCGTCGCGCAGCAGCAGTCCGACGGTGGTTGAACGGCCGGAGGCCAGCCCCGAGGCGATCATGTTCGGCACGTACCCCAGCTCGGCCGCGACCTGCCGCACGCGGCGGATGGTCGATTGCGACACCTTGGACTGGCCCAGGAACACCCGCGACACCGACGTGCGTGACACCCCGGCAGCTCGCGCCACGTCATCCATGGTGGGAAGACGCGAAGTGGAGGGCTGATCCGCCACCTGAGCCTCCCTTCTCGAGTGAGTCGCGGTACTGGACGAACAACCACGGAAAATCGGTCTGGACGTAGTCGAAGCCCATCCCGATCAGTTTGCCCCATCCGTCTGCCGGATCCTCGAGGACGGAGCGCTCATCGTCCAGCCCACCCCACAGCGGGGCTCCCACGACCTCGGCGTTGACCATGGTCAACCGGCCCGCCCGATGCACGTGACCGACCAGGTCGGCGGTGGTGTCGTCGACGCTGCGCTGGACCAGTTCCAGGATGTGCACCGGCACCGCGGCTTCCAGCGCGGCCTGCACCTGGGCCGCATCCGTGCAAATCGCCGCCACCCTCGGCGTCGGCTGGGCACGCAGCAGGTCGGCGAGGCAGGCGTCGCTCGCAGGGGTCTTGATGACCAGTTGGTCATCCATGTCGAGTCGGGCCAGCACCGGCAGCACCTGCGGCCACCATCGCCACGCCCGGTCGAGGTGGACCTCGGTGGAGGTGCCGCGCAACGCCAACAGCACCTGCTCGAGGCGCTGGACGCGCATCGGACGTCCGGCCAGCTGGCCGTAGGCGTAGCGCAGCTGGTCAACCTGATCGCTACGTTGCTCGGTCAGGTTGGTCGAACACCCGAGCAGGTGCCGCTCGAGTCCGTCGTGGAAGGCGTAGACCCCGCCGTCGGTGGTGACGCTGACGTCGATCTCGACGACGTCGGCCCCCGACCGCTGGGCAATCAGCGCTGACTGCGCCGTGTTCTCAGGGATCATTCCGCCGGGGGTCCCCCGGTGGGCCACGCACCGCACCCGATTGCTGTCGGCCCTCACGTGACGTCGTCCAGCGCCGGCACGGCGACCCGACGTCGCTTGCGGGTGGCCCGACCGTACACCAACCACATCGTGAACCCGGTGATCAGCATCAGCAGCACCGTGTACACGAAGACGTTGGCGGTGCCCTCGGGACCCGCCTGTCCGCTGGTGCTGTTCGCGATCACCAGGCCGATGGGCCGGTACAACGGATGGGCCAGGAACACGGCGGTGTCATAGTCGTCCAGCAGGGTGTTGAAGTTGAGCGCCGTGACGGCGGCGGCGGCGGGCAGGACCGCCGGCAGCAGGATGCGACGCAGGATCGTGATCTTGCCGGCCCCCATCAACGAGGCGGCCTCCTCCAGGGACAGGTTCAGCGAGGCGAAGGCCGACTTCAACAGCCGCAGCGTGAACGGAATCTTCACGATGATGTAGGCCAGCAGCAGGATCACCGGGGTGCCGGTGAGCACCCGCCCCAGCATCAACGGGTTGGACCGGTCGTAGCTCATGATCAGTCCCAGTGCGATCATGGTCGCCGGCAGGATCCAGGGGATGTGCAACAAGTACTCGACGGCCGTCGTCACCCAGTTGCGGTAGCGCTGCAGGATCCAGGCCACCAGCAGGATGCCCACCCCGACGATGAGTGCCGCCAGCCCCGAGTAGGCGATGCTGACCAGGAACGGCCGCAGCGCATCGTCCTGGGTCAGCACCCGGACGTAGTTCTCGGTCGTGAAGGCAGACAGGTCGAGCTGGCCCAGACCGACGGCCCGCGGGGGCATGAACGACAGGAGCACGATCAGCACGACGGGCAACATGTACAGCAGCCACAACAGCCAGGCCACCACCTGGACGATGGCGTTGGCGAGCGGGTTGCGGATCGGTTGCTTGACCAGGGTGGCCGAGACCTTGGCCACCGAGAAGTACATCCCGCCCCGCTCGAGTCGGGTCAGCACCGCGAGCAGGATGATGCTGGCCAGGCCCAGCACCAGGGCCAGCAGTGCCGCGACGTCACGAGAGGTCACCGAACTCGAGAAGGTCAGGATCATCGGGGCAATGGTCTGGAAGTCACGACCGCCCAGTACCTGGGGCGCCGACAGCGCGCCGAGCCCGGTCAGGAAGGACAGGATGGTGGTGGCGAACAGCACCGGACGCATCATCGGCAGCACGATCTTGCGCAACACCGTCCAGGTGCTGGCACCCATCATCCTCGCTGCCTCGAGCATCTGGCCGTCCAGCCCAGCCAGCGAGGCGCTGACGAACAGCAGGTGGTTGGTGGTGGTCGCCAGGGTCATCGCGAACAGCACCGCCGGCAAGCCCGTGAACCAGTCGGGTTGCAGGCCGGGGACCAGGCTGGTGACCAGACGGCCGATGATCCCGCCCTCGCCGTAGATCAACTTGTAGGCCGACGCCAGCACGATGCCGCCGTAGATCAGCGGGGTGGCGTAGCCGAGCCACAGGATCCGGGCCCCCCGGATGGCGAAGTAGCGGGTGACCAGGACGACGAAGACCCCCACCACGTTGGTGGTGATGCTCAACAGCACCGCCAGCAGGAAGCTGTTGGTGAGCGACTTCATGGCCCGCGCCGAGCTGGTCAGCCGCTCGACGGCAGACCAACTGAACTGGCCGTCCGGGAAGAAGGTCGCGATCAGCAGGTTCAGGTTCGGCCAGACGAGCAGCGCAACGATGAACCACCCCACGACCATCAGGACCACCAGGACGAACGGCGAGCGGAGCATCCTGGACACCGAGTGCGGGTTGCGGGCCGACATCATGCTTCCTCGGTCGGGTACTGCAGCACGTCCTGGGGATTGATCCACACCTGGACGTGGTCGCCGGGTTGGTGCTCGACGGCATGACCCAGGCTCATCACCCGCAGGTCGGTGCCGTGCACCCTGATGCGGTAGCTGGTGTGGGTGCCGCGATAGGCGGCGAGTTCGACCACGCCGTCCAGCGCGACGGCGCCCGGATGCGGGGTGAGGTGGGCCTTCTCCTCGCGCAGGTATGAGGGTGCCGACGAGTCCAGGGTGGCCGGGCCGCCGTCAGCCAGTTGGGCGACGAGCTGGGGGGTGAGCCTCGAGGAGTCGCCCACGAACGTGCAGACGAACTCTGTCGACGAGCGCTCATAGACCTCTTGCGGGGTCCCGACCTGCTCGATGCGTCCCGTGTTGAACACGGCGATCCGGTCGGACATGGCCAGTGCCTCGTCCTGGTCGTGGGTGACGTACACGGTGGTGATGCCCACGTCGGTCTGCAGCTTCTTCAACTGTTCGCGCATCTGCTGGCGCAGCTTGGCGTCCAGGTTGGACAGGGGTTCGTCCAGCAGCAGGATCTTGGGCTTGAGCACCAGCGCCCGGGCGATGGCGACACGCTGCTGCTGCCCGCCCGAGAGCTCGTCCAGGTTCTTGGACAGTTGCGCCGTGGACAGGTCGACGAGCTCTGCTGCCTGGCGCATCTGGCGATGGCGCTCAGCCTTGGACTCACGCCGCACACGCAGGCCGAACTCGATGTTGTCGGCGACGTTCATCGACGGGAACAGCGCGTAGTTCTGGAAGACCATGCCGATCTGGCGCTTGTCCGAGGGGACTTTCGTCACGTCGCGGCCGTCGATGTGGATGCTGCCGGCGGTGGGGGTGTTCAACCCGGCGAGGGTGCGCAGGGCGGTCGTCTTGCCACACCCGGAGGGGCCGAGCAAGGTGAAGAACTCGCCACGCTCGATGGTCAGGTCAAGGTGGGGAATGGCGGTGAAGGTGCCGTAGGTGACCTCGACGCCGTCGAACGTGATCATGGACGCTCCTGGGGGTACGGGACGGGAGTGGTGGCGCGAGCCGCGGGTGGCCGGCCCCGTCAATCAGGGCCGGCCACCGCTGGACTCAGTTGAGGTACTCGAGCTCGATCTTCTCGATCCAGGCGGACATGTTCTCGGTGACGAAGGGCCAGTCGATGTCCTGGGGGGTCAGGCCGTCATGGAACTCGACGATGGTGGGGTCGGTGTTCTTGACCGCATCGCTGTTGGCCGGCATGGAGTCGAACTCCTTGGTCCAGGCCGACTGCAGTTCGGCGCCACCGAACCAGTCGATGAACTCCTTGGCTCGGTTCTGGTTCTTGGAACCCTTGACCAGTGCGACCTGCTCGACGGCGAAGGGGACGCCCACTTCCGGCTTGGCAACGCCGGACTTGATCTTGTAGGTGGCCTCGAAGGCGGGGATGCCCGACGACCAGATCTGGCCGGCGTCCACGGTGCCCTTCTGCATCCGCGCGAACAGGTCGACCCCCTGCTCGGCGGGGTTGCCGTTGTCGAAGTAGGCCTCGATCTGCTTCCATCCCTCGGCGGAGACGCCGAGGTCACCGTTGGGGTCCTTGTACCGGTTGAGGATTCCGGCGAAGACGAGTTGGGTGGTGGCGCCACCCATGCCGGTCTCGGTCTGGTAGCGACCCTTGAACTTGGGGTTGTTCCACAGGTCCAGCCAGTCCTTGGGGGCGTCGGACGGCGAGGAGTAGGCACCGGAGTTGTAGACCAGCAGAATGCCCTGCTTGACGACGGGCCAGTAGGTCTTGGAGTCATCGGCGTCGCCGAGCGACACGTCGACCTTGTCCGACCACTTGGGTGTGTGGTCGGTGAGCACTCCGGCTGCCTCGAGCTGCTCGAAGTACATGGTGTTGAGTCCGAACACGACGTCGGCCACGGGGTTGTTCTTCTCCGCCAGGAGCTTGTTGGTGGTGTCGCCACCGCCCTGCCCGACAACCTGGATGTCGAAGCCGGCCTTCTTGGCCTCGGCGGTGAGCCACTCGGCTCGGCCATTGGCGTTGGAGTTGGTGTAGACGATGAGGGGGCCACCCGCATCCCCCTGGGAGGATGCGGGCTCGCTGGAGCCCGACGAGCACGCGGACAATGACAGTGCGGTGACTGCGGCGACGATGCCGACAGCCAAACGGGAGACGTTCATGGTTGAACCCTTCTGGGACGAGGACATGAAATACCTGGCCGGGATCAGGGGGAGCGCTCCCCCCTCCTGCAAGGAGGGTATAGCGACCAAGCCTCAGATGGGAGCCCCGGAGACAACGTTTGGGTGAACTCGAGCTCACAACACGTCCGAAGTGCTTCTCGGCAGGGCTCCGCAGCCAGCCGCTCCGGTGACCTAGCGTGGGGTTCCACTGCCGGCGTCCAGCCGTCAGGCCCCCGCTTCAGGAGTCGAGTCCATGCGTTCGTTCATCCGCGTCGTCCAGCACACGGCACTGCTCCTGGTCAGGCTTGCCGTCGGCTTCATCCTGCTGATGCACGGCTACCACCGCTACCAGAGCGGTCCGGACCGCGTGCTCGAACTGATCAACGAGATGGGTCTGCCGGGCGCCGAGGCGCTGGCGTGGGGCACCATCGGCTTCGAGGTGATCGGCGGGCTGCTGATCATCTTCGGCCTGGGCACCCCCATCCTGGGCGGCATCCTGGTGGTCGAGCAGGTGCTGCTGATCGTCCTGTCCACCTGGGACCACGGGTTCCGGGTGATGGACGGCGGCTACGAGTACAACCTGGCGCTGGCCGCCCTGGGCGTGGTGCTGCTGGCCTTCGGCTCCGGGCGGGCCGGACTGGACGCCTTGTTCACCCGCCCAGCCCCCGACCCGGAACAGCGCTGGATCAGCGACGCCGACCCTGCCTGAGCGAACCCAGCGACCTCAGCACTGGGTGCGGGTGCCGGTCCAGCAGGAGGCCCAGACGTAGATCGATCCGGCCTCGTTCCCACTCACTGTCGAGCGGGGGTAGTAGTCGATGATCTTGCCGTCGACGAACTCCATGCCGCCGGCCTTGGCGTCCTGCTTGCCCATCCAGTCGGTGATCAGGGTGCCCTGGCCGTCGGGCAGCGCCCCGAAGACCTTCTTGGCCTCCTCCTGGAAGGCCGGGCGGGCGATGCCGGTCTTGGTCGAGCTGGCCCGCAGCGACAGACGGCTCAGCCCGTCCTGGCCCTCGGCCGGTTCGTAGACCAACTGGTAGGCGACGTCGGCGACCGACTTGTTGCACGACTGCAGGGCGCCACTGGCCTCGCACTTGTAGCCGTTGTCGGCAATGATCTTGTCCCGCTCGGCGTCGGTGACCTCGACGACCGACGGCTTCAGGTCGGCCGGCACCCAGTCCTCGATCCACAGCACGACGCTGCCACGGTTGTTGCCGCGGTAGCGCACGTCACCGGACTTGTCGTCCTTGCTGTAGCCGGGGGCGGCGGCGGTGGCGATCTTGGTGGTGATGTCGCTGGCCTGCTCGGTGGTGGCGAACTGCTTGATGAGGTAGTCCGAGATGGCCTTGGAGGTGCTGGCGCGGGCCTCCTCCTGCACCTCCAGGGACACCCGTCCCAGGCCGCCGGTCTCGGTGGCGCCGACGTAGGCGATCATGAACGGCGCGGTGTCGAAGTGGGTGCAGATGCTCGACTTGATTCCCTCGGACTTCTCGTCCGAGCAGGTGAAGTCCTCGTCCTTGAGGTAGGCCAT
>NZ_JADIJQ010000043.1 GCF_017355265.1 Tessaracoccus sp. SD287 | reverse complement strand
GTACTTGCACTTGCCCTTCGGCAACTTGCCCAACCTTACCCAGCCACCTCCAGCGAGTCAAACCCGACCGAAGCAGCCACACCATCCTGGGCGCGCTGCAGCCAGGACCCTCAGCGGGCCCCAAATGAGCACACGCCTCGTCCTGACAACAACTGTGATGGTGTCCCCGGGTCCGTCCCAGCCTCCCGGCCTGTCCGTTTCACCCTCAGGGCTTGATGAACATTACTCAGGCGCGCCCGGCTTGGCAAATCGGCGCCCCGGTGAGGTCACCGGGGCGCCGAAAGGGCTTGTCAGTTGGGTGTTGATGGTCGGGTCACCACTGGGGCCGGCTGAGCACCCCGACGGTCTTCTTCCCCCGGCGCAGCACGGCATGCCCGCCGGCCAGGAAGTCGTCCTCCCCCAGACGAAGCTCGGGATCTGTGACCTTGGTGTTGTTCAGGTAGGCGCCGCCCTCCTGGATCGCCCGCCGGCCGGCCGAACGGGACTCCACGACCCCGGCCAGCTGCAGCGCCTCCGCCATGTCGGGCAGGTCCCGGTCGGGGTCGAGGGTGGCCCCGCCGACCTCCGTCGCCACGTTGGCGAGGGTGCTGGCCGGCAGTTCGGCCAGGTCTCCGCGTCCGAACAGGGCTGCGGCGGCGTCAGTGGCGGCCCGGCGCTCGGCCGGTCCGTGGACCAGGTCGGTCAGCTCATCGGCCAGGGCCCGTTGGGCGGCTCGACGGAACGGTTCGGAGGCGGTCAGTGCCGCCAGTTCGTCGATCTCCTCACGGGACCTGGAGCTGAAGACCTTGATGTACTCGATGACCTTGGCGTCCTCGGCGTTCAGGAAGAACTGGTGGAAGGCGTAGGGCGAGGTGAGCTCGGCGTCGATCCAGACGGTCCCGCCCTCGGTCTTGCCGAACTTGGTGCCGTCGGCGCGGGTCAGCAGCGGGGTGGCCAGGGCGTGGACGTGGGTCCCCTCGGAGCGACGCACCAGGTCGGCGCCGGCGGTGATGTTGCCCCACTGGTCGGAGCCCCCGGTTTGCAGCACCACCCCGTGGCGGCGGTGCAGTTCCAGGTAGTCCATCGACTGCAGCAGGACGTAGCTGAACTCGGTGTAGGAGATGCCCTGCTCCAGGCGCTTGGCCACCACGTCGCGGGCGAGCATCCGGTTGACGGGGAAGTGCTTGCCAATGTCACGCAGGAACTCCACGACGTTCAACTGGCCGGCCCAGTCGAGGTTGTTCACCACGATGGCGGCGCTGTCGCCCTCGAAGCTGACGTAGCGGGCGACCTGGCCGCGCAGTCGCTCGACCCAGCCGGCCACCAGCTGCGGGGCGTTCATCACCCGCTCCCCACTCTCCTTGGGGTCACCGATCAGGCCGGTGGCGCCGCCGACCAGCAGCACGGGACGGTGCCCGGCCTCCTGGAGCCGTCGGGCGGTCACCAGTTGGATGAGGTGACCGATGTGCAGGCTGGGCGCGGTCGGGTCGAAGCCGACATAGAAACGAATCGGCCCTTTGTCCATCTCGGCCGCGAGCTTCTCGAGGTCGGTGGAGTGCGCGATCAGCCCGCGCCAGGCAAGTTCGTCCAGGACAGCATTCATGGGTGGCAGCCTAGCGATCAGACGCTGCTCGACGAGAACTCGTCTGCCCGCGCCAGTGCTGCGGCCACCTCGTCCAACTGTCGGCGCACCTGCTCCGGCGCGGTGCCGCCACGGCCGTTGCGCGAGGCCACCGAGCCTTCGGCGGTCAGCACGTCCAGCACCCCGGGGGTGAGGCGGGTGTCGATCTCGGTCAACTGTGCCGGCGTGAGGTCGGACAACTCGATGCCGTGACGCTCGCAGTAGCGCACGGCGTGGCCGGCGATCTCGTGGGCCTGGGCAAAGGGCACGCGCTGGCGCACCAGCCAGTCGGCGACGTCGGTGGCCAGGGAGAACCCGCGGGGGGCCAGGCTGGCCATCCGTTCGTGGTGGAAGGTCAGGGTGCCGACCATGCCGGCCACGGCCGGCAGCAGCACCCGCAACTGGTCGACTCCGTCGAACAGGGGTTCCTTGTCCTCCTGCAGGTCACGGTTGTAGGCCAGCGGCAGTCCCTTGAAGGTCGCCAGCAGTCCCGCCAGGTTGCCGATCAGGCGACCGGCCTTGCCGCGGGCCAACTCGGCCACATCGGGGTTCTTCTTCTGCGGCATGATGCTGGAGCCCGTCGACCAGGCGTCGGCCAGGGTCGCGAAGCCGAACTCGTGGGTGCACCACAGGATGACGTCCTCGCTGAGTCGGGACAGGTCGACACCGATCTGGGCCAGCACGTAGGCGGCCTCACTGACCAGGTCACGGGCTGCGGTACCGTCGATGGAGTTGGGCACCGAGTCGGCGAATCCGAGTTCCCGGGCGACCAGTTGCGGGTCGAGCCCCAGCGAGGTTCCCGCCAGGGCCCCCGACCCGTAGGGGCTGAGGGCGAGTCGCTCGTCCAGGCTGACCAGACGCTGGACGTCGCGCAGCAGTGGCCAGGCGTGGGCCAGCAGGTGGTGGCTGAGCAGCACCGGCTGGGCCGACTGCAGGTGCGTGCGCCCGGGCATGATGGCGCCGATGTTGTTGCCGGCCTGCTGGTGCAGGGCCGAGACGACCCCCACCACCTCCGCGGTGAGCAGGCGCACCTGTTCGCGCAGCCAGGAGCGGATGAGGGTGGCGATCTGGTCGTTGCGTGACCTGCCGGCCCGCAGTCGTCCGCCCAGTTCGGCCCCGAGGATCTCGGTCAGGCCACGCTCGAGTGCACCGTGGACGTCCTCATCGGTCGCGGCGGGGCCGAAGCGTCCGTCGGCGACGCGGGCGTCGAGTTCGGCGATGCCCTCGTGCATCCGGGACAGTTCGTCATCGGTCAACAGGCCGGCGGCATGCAGCGCCATGGCGTGCGCCCGGGACCCGGCCAGGTCGTGGCGGGCCAGGCGCCAGTCGAACTGCGTCGACTTGGACAGCGCGAACATGGCCTCGGCTGGCCCGCCCTGGAAGCGTCCGCCCCAGAGTTTGCCCTCGTGGCCCTCGGCCTGGTCGTTGCTCATCGAGTGTCCCTTCAGTTGTTCACGCGTCATGGATGCACTGCTTGGTCAGTCCGCATCGAGGGCTCCCCTGGTGCCGCGGGCCAGGCCACGCAGCCGCTCCACCACGCCGGCGCCGCTCTCGGCGTCCCCGGCGATCAGCAGCACCGTGTCGTCGCCGGCGATGGTGCCCACCACCCCGGGCAGGGATGCCCTGTCGATCGCCGAGGCGAAGTACTGCGCGGCCCCGGCCGGGGTGTGGGCGACGACGAGGTTCCCGGCGGGCACCACGTCCAGGAGCATCTCGGTGCACAGCCGCGCCAACCGCGTCAGGTGGCTGACCTCGCCGAGCGGTTCGTCGTCGGGGATGACGTAGCGCAGTGCGCCGTCGGCGTCGCGCTGGCGCACCGCGCGCAGCTCCAGCAGGTCCTTGGAGATGGTGCCCTGCGTGACCTGCACACCTTCGTCGGCGAGCAGGTCGGCCAGCTCGGTCTGGGACGAGACGGGGCGGGTCTCGATCACGTTCTGCACCAGCGCCCGTCGGGCTGCCCGGGACAGCTGTCGCTCAGCGGCCATCGCCGGTTCCCCAGCGCTGGTCAGCCAGCACGTCGGCCAGTGCGTCGACGAAACCGTTGGCCTGGTCGGCGGTGAGGATCAACGGGGGTGCGACCCGCAGCACGTGCGGGCGGGGGGCGTTGGAGATGAAGCCACGGCCGAGCAGCTCGGTGTTGACCTCGGCGGCGATGTCGGCGTCGAAGTTCACCCCACGCAGCAGTCCGCGGCCACTGACGTGGGTGACGTGCGGCAGTTCTGCGATGCGTCGGGCGAGCAGGTCACCCATGGTCGTGGCGTTGGCCAGCAGTCCGTCACGTTCAATGACGGCGATGACGGCCAGGCCCGCGATGCAGGCCACCGGGTTGCCCCCGAAGGTGGTGCCGTGCTGGCCGGGCTGCAACAGGTTCGCGGCGGCGCCCCGGGCCAGGACGGCGCCGATCGGGAAGCCGTTGCCCAGACCCTTGGCCAGGGTGACCAGGTCGGCGTCCACGTCGCCGGCGGCGAGCCACTGGCCGGTGCGCCCCATGCCGGTCTGCACCTCGTCGAACCACAGCAGGGCGCCGTGGGTGCGGGTGGCCTCGCGGGCCGCGGCCAGGTATCCGTCGGGCGGGCTGACCACCCCGTTCTCGCCCTGGATGGGCTCGATGATGACAGCGGCGACGGTCTCGTCCAGCGCGGCCCTCAGCGCCGCCTCGTCGCCGTAGGGGACGAAGGTGACCTCGCCGGGCAGCGGCTGGAAGGGCTGGCGGTACTTCTCGTTCCAGGTCAGGGCCAGCGCGGCGGCGGTGCGTCCGTGGAAGCTGCCCTCCATGGCAATGATCCGGGTGCGGCCGGTGAGCCGGGTGAGCTTCCAGGCGGCCTCGTTGGCCTCGGTACCTGAGTTGGTGAAGAAGACCCGGGCGCTGCCGATCGGGGCTCCGAGCACGGTGCCCACGAGCTTCTCGGCCAGCGCCACCTGGGCGGGGGTGGCGAAGAAGTTGGACACGTGGCCCAGGGTCATCAGCTGGCTGGTGATGGCCTGCAGCACGGCCGGGTGGGCGTGGCCCAGGGCCGTGACGGCGAGCCCGGACAGCATGTCCTGGTAGCGGTTGCCGTCGGCGTCCCAGACGAAGACGCCCTCACCGCGGACGAAGACCCGCTGCGGACCGCCGAAGGCGTTCATCATCACCTGGGAGTAGCGGTCGGTGAGCTCGGCCTGGGCGCCGGGGGCGGCGTGCAGGTCGGTGAGCTCGGTGCTGGTGTAGTCGCTCATGCGGGGGTGTCCTCATCGTCGGGAAGCGTGATGGCGCGCTGTTCGCGGGTCGTGTCGGCGTGGCCGTAGACCATGGTGCCGACCCCGTCGTCGGTGAAGATCTCGAGCAGCAGGCAGTGCTGCACGCGCCCGTCAATGATGGTGGCGCGGGGCACGCCGTGGGTGACGGCCCGTAGGCAGGCCTCCATCTTCGGCACCATCCCGCTCGACAGGGTCGGCAGCATCGCCTCGAGTTCGTGGGCGCTGATCTGGGTGATCACGTCGTCGGACTCGGGCCAGTTCGCGTACAGACCGGCGACGTCGGTCAACATGACCAGGCGCTCGGCACCCAGGGCGCTGGCCAGGGCCGCGGCGGCGGTGTCGGCATTGATGTTGTGGACCTGCCCGGTCTCGTCGGGGGCGACGCTGGCGATGACGGGAATGCGTCCAGCATCCAACAGGTCGCGGATCGACTCGGGGCGCACGTGCGCGACGTCACCCACCAGGCCAATGTCGAGGTCCTCACCGTCGACGTGGACGCTGCGGCGGGTGGCGGTGAACAGGCCACCGTCCTCACCGGACATGCCGATGGCCAGCGGGCCGTGGGCATTGATGAGGCCGACCAGGTCCCTGCCGACCTTGCCGACCAGGACCATCCGCACGACGTCCATCGCCTCGGCGGTGGTCACCCGGAACCCACCCTTGAACTCCGAGTCGATGTTCAGCCGGTCCAGCATGCTGGAAATCTGCGGACCGCCGCCGTGGACCACCACGGGCAGCACACCGCAGCGGCGCAGGAAGACGATGTCCTCGGCGAAGGCCCGCTTGAGTCCCTCGTCGATCATGGCGTTGCCGCCGTACTTGATGACGATGATCTTGCCGGCGTACTCGGTCAGCCAGGGCAGCGCCTCGATCAGGATGCTGGCCTTGGTGATCAGGCGGTCCTGGTCGTCCTTGCGGATCAGGCTCATGTGGAGTACTCCGCGTTCTCGGTGATGTAGCCGTGGGTCAGGTCGCTGGTCAGGATGCTGGCGCTCTCGGTGCCCGCGTGCAGGTCGACCAGCACGTGCACCTGGCGTCCGGTCAGGTCGACGTCCTCGCGCGGTGCGCCGATGCCGCCGCCGGTGCAGACCTGGACGCCGTTGAAGCTGACGTCGAGCTCGTCGGGGTCGAACTCGGCGGCAGTGGTGCCGATCTGGGCCAGCACGCGCCCCCAGTTGGGGTCATTGCCGGCGACGGCGGTCTTGAACAGGTTGCTGCGGGCGATGGCGCGCCCCACCTCGACGGCGTCCTCGACGCTGTCGGCGTTGACCACCTCGATGGTGATGTCGTGGTCGGCGCCCTCGGCGTCGGCCATCATCTGCTGGCACAGGTCACCACAGACCGCCACCAGCGCGTCCGCCAGCTGCGGGCCGTCGACCTCGACCCCGGACGCCCCGGAGGCCAGGGCGAGGACGGTGTCGTTGGTGGACATGCAACCGTCCGTGTCGAGCCGGTCGAAGGTGAGCCGGCAGGCGGTGCGCAGGGCCCGGTCGAGCACCAGCGGATCCACCCGGGCGTCGGTGGTGATCACGACCAGCATGGTGGCCAGACCCGGTGCCAGCATGCCGGCGCCCTTGGCCATGCCGCCGACGGTCCAGCCGTCGTCGGTGGTGATCTCGGCCTGCTTGGGGACGGTGTCGGTGGTCATGATGGCCGTCGCCGCCAACGGCCCACCCTCAGGGCTCAGCGCCGCCGCGGCGTCGCTGATGCCGGCCCGCAGCCTGTCCATGGGCAGACGGACCCCGATCAGACCGGTGGAGGCGACGGCGACGTCGTCGGCATGCAGCCCGAGGGCGGCGGCGGTCGCGGCAGCGGATTCCCGTGCGTCGGCCAACCCGCCGGACCCGGTGCATGCATTGGCGCCGCCCGAGTTCAGCAGGACGGCGCGGACGCGGTGGTTGGCCAGCACCACGCGGCTGTGGACCACCGGTGCGGCGACGACCCGGTTGCTGGTGAACACGCCGGCCGCCACCGCGTCGGGGCCGAGGTTGTGCACCAGCGCCACGTCGGCGTTGCCGCTGGTCTTGAGGCCGGCGGCCACGCCGGCGGCGGCGAAGCCCTGGGCTGCGGTGACGCCCTGTCCGTCACGAATCAAGTAGTACCCACTCACGGTGCGACTCCCACGCTGGACAGGCCGGTGGTCTCGTCGAGACCCAGGGCGATGTTCATGGACTGGACGGCACCGCCGGCGGTGCCCTTCGTGAGGTTGTCGAGGGTGGCCACCGCCACCAGTCGGTGGACCGACGCGTCGACGGTGACCTGCACCTGGACGGCATTGGACCCCACGACCGACTGGCTCATGGGCCACTGGCCCTCGGGCAGCAGGTGGACGAACGGTTCCGGGGCATAGGCCTGCTCGTAGGCGGCCCGGACGGCGGCGGCGTCGACGCCGGGCTGCAGGGGCGCGGTGCACACGGCCAGGATGCCCCGCGCCATCGGGACCAGCATCGGGGTGAAGCTGATCGACGGGTTGGCGGCCCCCAGCACCCGCAGGTTCTGCACGATCTCGGGGGTGTGGCGATGGCCGCCGCCCACGCCGTAGGCGCTGGCCGAACCGAACAGTTCGGCCCCGATCAGGTGGGACTTGGGTGCCTTGCCGGCCCCCGAGGAGCCGCTGGCAGCAGCGATGGTGACGTCACTGCCGTCGATGAGGCCGGCGGTGACGGCCGGCGCCAGGGCCAGGGTGGCGGTGGTCGGGTAGCAGCCGGGCACAGCCACCCGCTTCGCGCCGGCGAGCTGGGTGCGGGCACCGGGAAGTTCGGGCAGGCCGTAGGGCCAGGTGCCGGCATGCTCGGAGTGGTAGAAGCGCTGCCAGTCCTCGGCGCTGCTCAACCGGTGGTCGGCGCCGGCGTCGATGACGAGCACGTCCTCACCCAGCTGGGCGGCGACCTCGGCGCTGGCCCCGTGGGGCAGGGCCAGGAAGACCACATCATGACCAGCCAGGTTCTCGGCCGTGGTGGGCAGGATCTGACGGTCGGCCAGCGGCACCAGGTGCGGATGATGGGCACCCAGCGCGCTGCCGGCGCTGGAATGGGCCGTCAGGTTGCCGATGGTGACGTCCGGGTGCCCCAGCAGCAGCCGAAGCACCTCTCCCCCGGCGTAGCCGGTGCAACCGGCCACGGAAACAGTGATCATGGAATAACTATTGCACAACCGGAATAGTTATTCCACCGGCTCACCTAGGCTCGCAGTTGGGCGCCGAACCGTTCGGCGGCCACCGCCACGGCCGCATCCCGCGCCGCGGAGGCCTGCGCGTCGGTCAGCGTCGTCGTCCCGCGGAAGCGCAGCGCGAAGGCCAACGACTTCTTGCCGTCGGCCACCTGGGGCCCGGTGTAGACGTCGAACAGGTGCGCCTCTTCGAGCAGGTCGCCGGCGCCCTCAATCAGTGCCCGGCGGACGTCATGGCTGGACACACCGGCGTCGACGACCAGCGCCACGTCCTCCTTGGCCAGCGGGAACGGGCTCAACGGGGCGATCGTGCCGGGGCCTGGTGCGGCCGCCAGCAGGGCGTCCAGGTCGAGTTCGAGCGCAGCGGTGCGGGCCGGCAGGTCGAAGGCCGCGATCGCCTCGGGGTGCAGTTCACCGGCCAGCCCGATGACCTGGCCGTTGACCAGCAGTTCGGCGCAGCGTCCGGGGTGCCAGGGCGCGACCTGCGCCTGACGACGTTCGATGGTGACGCCGACCGCGGCGGCCACCCGCTCGGCCAGAGCGACCACGTGTTCCCAGCCAGCCGTCGGGCCGCTGCGGAACTGACCCTCTCGCCACGCCGGGGCGTGCCACTGTCCCGTCACGACCGCGGCCAGCAGTCGGGGCTGGTCGGGCAGGGACGCCGCCAGGGCGGCCAGGTCCTGGTCGCTGGGGCGTCCCGACACGCCCACCCGCGGGGCGCTGGGGCGCTGCGCGCCGACGAAGACCCGCCCGCACTCGAACAGGGCCAGGTCATCATTGCTGCGGCTGGTGTTCCTGGTGACGGCGGCGAACAGCCCCGGCAGCAGGGTGGTGCGCAGGAAGGGGTGGGTGTCGTCCAGGGGGTTGGCGAGCTTGACCAGGTCACGACGGGGGTCCTGCGCGGGCACCCCGAGCCGATCAATGTCACCGGCCGCCAGGAAGGGCAGGGTGATCTGCTCGACGAACCCGGCAGCCACCGCTGCCGCCAGCGCGTCGCGGCGTCCCCGCAGTTCGGCACTGAGGCCGCGGCCCAGGCCCACGGGAGGGGTCGCCGAGGGGATGTTCTCATACCCCAGCTTGGTGCCGACCTCCTCGATGTAGTCGTAGGGGTCGACCAGGTCGGGACGCCAGGTCGGCGGGACCAGCGACAGGCTGTCCCCGATGGCCGTGACGTGCACCCCGGACGCCTCCAGGGTGCCGATGACCTGCTCCCGGGTGATCGGGAAGCCCAGGATGGCCGACGGCTTGTCAGCCTGCAACTGTTGGCGGGGCATGGGTGCCACGCCCCCGACGACGGTGATCTCCTGGGCCAGGGTGCCGCCGGCCAGGTGGGCAATGAGCTCGGCGGCGCGCCGTCCAGCGGGCAGGGCCAGGGCGGTGTCCACGCCTCGGTCGTACCGCTTGGACGCCTCCGAGGGCAGCTTGTGCCGACGGAAGGCCCGACCAATGGTGGCGGCGTCGAAGTGTGCCGCCTCCAGCACGACGGTGCTGGTCTGCTCCGAGATGCCGGTGTGACGTCCTCCCATCACACCGGCCAGGCCGATGATGCCGGAGCTGTCGGTGATCAGCAGGTCGTCGGCGTCCAGGCTGCGCTTGACCTCGTCCAGGGTGACGAGGGTTTCACCGGGGCGGGCCTTGCGCACCACGATGGGACCCTGCAGGGTGTCGCCGTCATAGGCGTGCAGGGGCTGGCCCGACTCGAGCATCACGTAGTTGGTGACGTCGACCAGCAGCGAGATCGGTCGCATGCCGGCCTGGTCCAGTCGGCGCTTCATCCAGTCGGGGGTGGGCGCGGTCGCGTCGACCCCGGTGATGGTGCGGGTGACGAACAGTGAGCAGGAGGCGTCCTCGACGACCACGGGGTAGCCGCCCTCGACGGGGACGATGGCGTCGGCCGACGGCTTGTAGGGGTCGGTGAACCGCACGTTGAAGGCCTGCGCCGTCTCGCGGGCGATGCCACGCAGCGACAGGCAGTAGCCGATGTCGGTGGTGACCTCGGTCTCGAGGACCTCTGCGCGCGCGTCCAGGACGGCCAGCGCGTCGGCGCCGGGAACCGCGCCGGGGGTCGCAGGGTCGATGACCATGATGCCGTCGTGGCCCTCGCCAAGGCCCAGTTCGTCCTCGGCGCAGATCATGCCGTCGGAGACGTGGCCGTAGGTCTTGCGGGCCGCGATCTGGAAGTCGCCGGGAAGGACGGCCCCCGGCAGGGCCACCACGACCAGGTCACCGGGGACGAAGTTGTCGGCGCCGCAGATGATGCCGCGTCCGTCCTCACCCTCCACGTTGTTGCGCGGGTCCTGGGCGTCGACGAAATCCGGGCCCACGTCGACGCGGCACCAGTTGATGGTCTTGCCATTGCTCTGCGGTTCGGCCCGCTTGGACAGCACCTGGCCGATCACGACCGGTCCACTGACCTCGCCGCCGAGGGTGACGATCTTCTCGACGGTGACACCGGCGCGGGTCAGCCGGTCGGCGATCTCGCCGGTGGGCGTGTTCTCGGGCAGGCTGACCAGGTCACGCAGCCACGAAACGGGAACCTTCATCGGGCACCTCCGAGCAGGGAACGGCTGAAACGGATGTCACCCTCGACGAAGTCGCGCAGGTCGGTGGCGGAGTTGCGGTTCATCACGGCGCGGTCGACACCCATGCCGAAGGCGAAACCGGAGTAGACCTCGGGGTCGATGCCGGCGGCGACCAGCACCCGGGGATTGACCACACCGCAGCCCCCCCACTCGATCCACCCCTCGGAGCGGCAGGTGCGGCAGGGACGCTGCGGGTTGCCGACCGACTCGCCGTGGCAGACGAAGCACTCCAGGTCGACCTCGGCGCTGGGCTCGGTGAAGGGGAAGTAGTGGGGACGCAGTCGCGTCCGAACGTCACCGAAGATGGCCCGCGCGAAGTGGTCGAGGGTGCCGCGCAGGTGCGCCATGGTGATGCCCTTGTCGACGCACAGGCCCTCGATCTGGTGGAAGACCGGCAGGTGGGTGGCGTCGTACTCGTCCGCACGGAAGACCTTGCCGGGGCTGACGATGTAGATCGGCGGCTCGCGCCGATCCAGCATGGTGTGCACCTGCACCGGGGAGGTGGAGGTGCGCAGGCACTTGCCGTCCTCGACGGGGTCGATCCACAGGGTGTCCTGCAGTGCCCGGGCAGGGTGGTCCGGCCCCAGGTTGAGGGCATCGAAGTTGAACCACTCCGTCTCGAGCTCGGGACCCTCGGCGACCTCCCAGCCGAGGGCGACGAAGACGTCGGACATCTTGTCGATCAGCGCGGTCACCGGGTGCGGGGCACCGACGGGGGCGCTGTCGACCGGGACGGTCATGTCGACGGTCTCGCTGGCCAACTGGGACGCCAGCTCAGCGGTGCGCAGTTCGGCCTCGCGCTCGGCCAGGGCCTTGTTGATGGCACCCCGTGCCTGGCCGACCCGTTGACCGGCGTCCTTGCGCGCCTGGGGCGGCAGCGCGCCGATCTCGCGATTGGCCAGCGCGATGGGTGAGCGGTCACCGGTGTGGGCGATGCGGGCCTGCTTGAGTTCGGCCGTGGTGGCCGCAGCGCGGATGGCGGACACGGCCTCGGTGACCATCGCCTGCACCTGGTCGGCGTTCAGCGGCGTCACCTGCACCGGGTCAAAGTTCGTGTTCGGCCCACTCATGGGGCTCCCTCTTTCATCTCAGATCCGGTACTCGGGTTCGCTGGGGTTGGGTCCCCGCTGGGCGCTGGCGGTGGCGTAGAGGCACACCGCGGCAGCGGTGGACAGGTTCAGCGACTCGGCCTGACCCCACATCGGCACCCCGACGACCTGGTCGGCCAGTGACCGTTCCAGTTCCGGCAGCCCCCACGCCTCGTTGCCCATGATCCAGGCGGTCGGACGATTCAACTTGTCGTGCTTGGCCAGCTCATCAAGGCTCGCTCCCCCACCGTCGGCGGCCAGCACCTGCAGGCCCTGGCTGCGGAGCCGCTCGACGGCATCGGCCAGGTCGACGCCGGTGATGACCGGCAGGTGGAAGATACTGCCCACGCTCGCGCGCACGGTCTTGGGGTTGTGCAGTTCGACCGAACCCTTGGTCAGCACCACCGCGTCGGCGCCGAACGCGTCCGCGCAGCGGATCACGGTGCCGGCGTTGCCGGGGTCGCGCACCTGGGCACAGATGACCACCAGCAGCGGACGGGTCACGTCGGCCCAGGTGGCGGGCACCGCCCGGGCAATCGCGAAGACGCCCTGGCTGGTGACGGTGTCACTCAACTGGGCGGCGTCCTCGTCGCTGGCCAACCAGGTCTCCTCGGCGGTGCCCAGGGTGAGCAGGTCGGCGTGGCGGTGCGGGTCGGTGGCGATCAGCGCCTCGACCTCACCATGCAGCAGCGCCTCACGCACCGCCTGCACGCCCTCGACCAGGAAGCGTCCGGACTCCTCGCGTCCGCGGCGCTGCAACAGCCGACGAGCCGACCGCAGCTGGGCGCGCGGAATCAGTTCGAGTTCCACGGCCCCCGCCTCGGTCGGCCCGTTCATGTCCACTATGGGGAATCGCCCCGACTCAGGCTGCAGCCGGGGTCTGGTTGTCCTTGGCGGTCTGGACGAGCGCAGCGAAGGTCGCCGGGTCGTTGACGGCCAGGTCAGCCAGGATCTTGCGGTCCACCTCGACGCCGGCGTTCTTCAGGCCGTTGATGAAACGGTTGTAGGTCATGCCCTCGGCGCGTGCACCGGCATTGATGCGCTGGATCCACAGGCCACGGAAGTCGCCCTTCTTGGCGCGACGGTCGCGGTAGGCGTAGGTCATCGAGTGCAGGACCTGTTCCTTGGCCTTGCGGTACAGACGTGAACGCTGTCCGCGGTAGCCCGAGGCCATCTCGAGAACTTCGCGACGCTTCTTGTGGGCATTCACAGAACGCTTGACGCGTGCCATGGTGTATCTCCTTGTTCTTGCGACCCACCTGGGTGGGTCAATGCGTGTGGGGTGCCAGCGTGCTGGCGGGCCGGCCGTGGCGCGGGACGCCGGTGACCAGTGGGGGTCAGCGGGTCTTGTAGCTGCCGAGCAGCTTCATGACCTTCTTGGCGTCGCCCTTTTCCATGGTGGTGTCGCCGGCGAGACGACGGGTGCGCGTCGAGCTCTTGTTCTCCAGAAGGTGCTTGCGGCCTGCCTGGCGGTGCATGACCTTGCCCGAGCCGGTCACGCGGAACCGCTTCTTGGCACCCGAGTGGGTCTTCATCTTCGGCATGTTGCCGCTCCTATCGTTGCTTGCTCCGCTGGCACGGAGTTGCGTGGCTTGCAGTGGTTGCCTCGCTGGGCGCGAGACATTCGGGTCGGGGGGCCGACCCGGGCAGAACTCAGCTGGCTCAGAGGTCGATGTCGGGGTCCATGTTGTCGGCGGGCCCCTTCTTCTTCTTCGTGGTGGGCTGGTGCTCGGCGCGAATCTTGGCTTCCTCGACCCGCTCCGCCTCCTGGTTGGCGGCCCGCTCGGCGATCCTGCGATCACGTTCCACGGCGATGTCCTTGCTGGCCTCGGTCTTCTTGCGCACCGGTGCCAGCACCATCAGCATGTTGCGCCCGTCCAGCTTGGGGCTGGACTCGACGAAACCGAACTCGGTGACGTCCTCGGCCAACTTGTTCAGCAGGTTGACACCCAGTTCGGGACGCGACTGCTCGCGGCCACGGAACATGATGGTGATCTTGACCTTGTCGCCGCCCTTGAGGAAGCGCACGACGTGGCCCTTCTTGGTGTCGTAGTCGTGCGCGTCGATCTTGGGACGAAGCTTCATCTCCTTGATGACGGTGTTCGTCTGGTTGCGACGCGACTCACGGGCCTTCTGGGCGTTCTCGTACTTGAACTTGCCGTAGTCCATGAGCTTCGCGACCGGCGGACGCGCCTCTGCAGCGACCTCGACCAGATCCAGGTCATGCTCCCGGGCGAGCTGCAGAGCCTGCTCGATCTTGACGATGCCGACCTGCTCGCCGGCGGGGCCGACCAGTCGAACTTCGGGAACTCGGATCCGGTCGTTGATACGCGGTTCGGTGCTGATGGTGCCTCCAAGGTAGAAAATTCTGATCTGGTGACCCGGTCCTGCGGCAGGTCCGGTGTCCGGGAAACAACAAAGGCCCCCGCGGATACGCGAAGGCCTGACACACCTGCCCGGTTGCCCGGACGCACGCCCATGCCGCAGCATGGTCGTCCACCACCGTGCGGTGGTGCGGTACCGACCCGTCGAGTGGTCTCGATCAGGTGGGAGGTCAGGCCTCCACTTCACTGGACCATGGCAGATGCCCGGTCACGAGGGCTGACTCTACCCGATGGCCGCCGCCCGCGCGAAATCGGTTGCCGGCCCCGCCCGGACGGTCTGCGGCGCCTCAGTCCTGCAGGTACATCCAGCCGAACCCGCCGTCGGCAAGTTCCACCAGACGCCGGCCCTGGGCCAGTTCGCCCACCAGGTCCGCACCCACCAGCAGCGGGGTGGGTCCGGCTGCGTCCACCAGCAGCAACTCACATCCCGCCTCGGCGACCGTGGCGGCCACCTCACCGAGGTCACCGGGCACCGGACGTGCCCCCTGATGCCACGCGGTCAGCGAGTCGAGGCCCGTGAAGACCAGCAGGGCCTGCTCCCCCGCCGCGTTGCGGACGCTGACCGCCGCCAGTTCTGCGTGACGGTCCGGGTCGGGGCCCTCCATCGACTCGTCGCCCTCGGCCACGATCGGCATCAGCAACCGCGCCTGGCCCAGAGCGGCGACAGCCCGCAGGTACCCGATCCGCGGGTCGGGGTCACCGGCTGCCGCCCGGGCCAGGGCCGTCCGCACGCCCGGGTCGGCGGCGCCGGTGTCACCCAACCACCGGGCATTGGGCTGGGCCAGGGTTCGCGACGTGCCGAGCAGGTGTTCGGGAAGGCTCGGCCGGTCAGCTGCGTGGGACATGGTCCGAGGCTATCGGCTCGTCCGCCTCGGATTCCGCGGGAAACATCAGGGTGGAACCTGCACCATGTCGAGCCCGATGGCGGGGGTCGTGTGGTTGGCTGGACGCATGGACACCGCCACCATCGCCATCATCGTCACCGCCGTGCTCGCCGTCGCTGCGCTGGGCTGGACCATGCTGGGCGTGCAGCGCCTGCGTGGCAACCGGCACCTGTTGCAGGGCATTGGTCTGATCCTCATCCCCATCGGTCTGTGGCTGACCGGTGTGATGGAACTGCTCGTGGAGGGCGTCGAGGCCGTCTACCGCTTCTTTGCCGACAATGCGCTGGACACCCTGGCCATCGCCGGGCTCATCGTCCTGGGCGTCGGGGTGCTGCTCTTCCTCGCCTCGGCGATCATCAAGCCGGTCAGCCGCGCGGACTCCAAGGAGCGACGTCAACTGCGCAAGCAGGAGCAGCAGAAGTTTGCCGCGGCCCAGGCCGCCAGCGAGCAGCGCTCTGTCGGGTCGGGTTCGGTCCACGCGCCGGCCAAGAAGGCCGAGGTGGGCGCTGCCGGCAGCCAGGGTGCAGTCGCACCGAGGCCCGCCGCCCAGCAGCCAGCCTCCAAGGGGCTCTCCAGCGAGGACGCCGAGATCGAGGCCCTGCTCAAGAAGCGCGGCATCGAGTGAGTGTGCGCGGGCCTCAGCCGTGCGGCAGCAGCGCGCGATGCGCCTTGATGTAGGCGCGCACCTCGCGAACCCGTTCGGTGGCGGCGGCACCCTCCTGGCGCTGGATGCCCAGCACCATCCGGTCGCGGCCCTCCGGCTTGTCGGGGGTGGGGGCCAGCCGCAGGTAGGCCCAGGTGTCGCCGGGGCCATAGAGCAGGTCGACCACCTCGTCCCAGCGGTGGAAGGCGCTGAAGACGCCGTTGCGGACGGTGATGCCCTCACTGGTCAGCGTCATGTGCGACAGGGCGATGCCCATCATGAAGGCGATCATGAACACCATGAAGAACAGCAGCGTGCCGATCTGGGGCCAGGTGAACGTCGCCCGAATCTCTTGTTCGAGCAGGAACCACAACCCGAAGAAGCAGACCGCCAGGCTGATGCTGAGGATCGTCGCCATCCGCAGCACCGGGGCTGAGCGGTAGACCCGCTTCTGGCCCGGCGCCAGCGGTTCGACCACCGGCAGCGGGGTCCGAGAGCTGGCGCGCTCGTCCAGTTCTGCACGCAGTGACGGCGGGACGTCCTCGCCCGGGTGGGGCTGCTGGCTCACGGGGTCCCCCTCACAGACGGCAGGCGGCGAGGTCGGTCAGCAGGATGCCACGAGCACCCACCTCGTAGAGATCGTCGAGCAGTCGCTGGCTGTCGGCGCGTGGCACCAGGGAACGCACGGCCACCCAGTCGTCCTTGGCCAGCTGTGAGACCGTCGGCCCGGACAGTCCGGGGGTCAGTTCGCAGGCTGCGTCGAGGTTGCTCTTGGCGACGTTGTAGTCGACCATGACGTAGCTGCGGGCCACCAGCACGCCGTCCAGGCGACGCAGCAACTGCTGCACCGAGGCGTTCTGCAGCGAGATGCCGTGGTGGCTCACCACGATCGCCTCGGACTCGCAGATCGAGTCGCCGAACACGTCGAGACCTGCCTTGCGCAGGGTCGAGCCGGTCTCGACGACGTCGGCGATCGCGTCGGCGACGCCCAGCCGGATGGCCGACTCGACCGCACCGTCCAGGGGGATCAGCCGCGCCTGCAGCCCGTGGCCGTCGAGGTACTGCTTGACCAGTCCGGGGTAGGAGGTGGCGATCCGTCGTCCGTCCAGGCCGGCCAGGTCGTGGATGTCTCCACCAGCCGGTGCCGCGAAGCGGAAGCGCGAGCGTCCGAAGCCCAACGGCTTGACCTCAATGGCGCTGGTGCCGGAATCGATCAGCATGTCGCGACCGGTGATGCCCAGGTGCAGCGTGCCCTCACCGACGTAGACCGCGATGTCGCGGGGACGCAGGTAGTAGAACTCGACGTTGTTCACCTCGTCGATGAGCACGAGTTCCTTGGGGTCGGTGCGCTGCCGGTAACCGGCCTCGCGCAGCATGACCGAGGCTGCCTCGCTGAGCGCACCCTTGTTGGGCACGGCGATCTTGATCGGCCCACCATTGGGGCTGGCGGGCACAACAGGGGTATCAGTCATTGCTCTCTCACAAGTAGCGGTAGACGTCGTCCAGGTCGAGGTTGAGGGCCAGCATCATCACCTGCAGGTGGTAGACCAGCTGGCTGATCTCTTCGGCAGCCTCTTCCTTGCTCTCGTACTCGGCCGCCATCCACACCTCGGCGGCCTCCTCGACGATCTTCTTGCCGATGCCGTGGACACCGGCGTCGAGACGTGCGACGGTCCCCGACCCCTCGGGGCGGGTACGGGCTGTTTCGGACAGTTGGGCGAAGAGCTCTTCGAACGACTTGCTCACCCCCACACCCTACCGCCCAGTCGTGGACGGCCCGTCCACGGCCGCTGCGGTGGCCTCACCGGCGGCGGCCACGGCGAGGCGGGGCTCGGTCGGCGCGTTGCGCTGGATCGCGACCCACCGGGTGAAGCCCCAGAGGACGAACACCGCGTAGATGGCGTACATGATCGCCGACGGGTAGTACCCGGCCATCAACAGCAGCGGCACGCCGACGATGTCGACACCCACCCAGATCAGCCAGAACTCGGTCCAGCCGCGGGCCATGCCGTAGGTGGCCAGGATCGAGCCGGTCAGGATCCAGGCATCAGCGGCCGGGCCCCACGAGCCGAGCGCCTTCAGGACGAAGTAGAAGGCCACGAAGCCGACCACGGCCATCACCAGCAGTTGGACACGGCCACGGCGACCGGCCCAAGTGGGCTGGACGGCCACGCCGCCCTGGTCCTGGTGGGAGTTGCGGTAGCGGGCCCACAGCACCCAGCCGTAGACGCTGGTGGCGAAGAAGAAGACCTGCCGCCCAGCCTGGCCCCAGAGGTCCAGGTTCTGGGGGGTGTTGAACACCCCGCCGAGGAAGACGGTGAACAGGATGATGTTGCCGACGATGCCGATGGGCCAGGCCCATACCTTGCGGGTGGCCCCGAGCAGGGCCGAGGCCAGGCCGAAGCCGTTGCCGATGATCTCGCGCCACAGGATGGGCGCACCGAAACCGAGGTCGAGCTGGGCATTGAGCAACCGGGTGAGCAGGTCGAGCATGGGGTGCCCTTTCGGTCGGTCAGAGCGCGATGCCGAGCAGGGCGTCGACGAGTTGGACGAAGACGGGCGCGCCGTTGTCGTCACCCTCGACGCTGAGGCTGGCACCCACCCAGGCGTCGATGGCGGCGATGGCGCCCGGCGCGTCCAGGTCGGTGCGCAACGCGGTCCGTACTGCGGTGACCAGTGCGGTGACGTCGAGGGTCTGGTCGAGTCCGGCGGCCTCGCGCCACTGCGCCAGCCGCTCGGTGGCCCGGGTCAGTTGGTCGGGGGTCCACTCCCAGTCCTGGCGCCAGTGGTGCGAGAGCAGCGCGAGCCGCACCGCCATCGGGTCGGCGCCGTTGGCCACCAGTCGGGAGACGAGCTCGAGGTTGCCCTTGGACTTGCTCATCTTCTCGCCGTCCAGGGCGACCAGGCCGGAGTGCAGGTAGGTGCTGGCGAAGTCCTGTCCGGTGAGCGCGTGGGCCTGGGTGGCGCACATCTCGTGGTGCGGGAAGACCAGGTCGGCGCCGCCGCCCTGCACGTCGAAGGTGGTGCCCAGGTACTCCAGGGCAATGGCGGTGCACTCGATGTGCCAGCCCGGACGCCCGGTGCCCAGCGGCGACGGCCACGCCGGTTCGCCCGGTCGGGCCTGCATCCACACCAGACAGTCCATCGGGTTGCGCTTGCCGGGACGCTCGGGGTCACCGCCGAACTCGAGGAACCGGGACATCGCCGTCTGCTCGCCCAACCCCGAGACGTCCATGAAGGTCTCGTCGCTGGCGACGTCGAAGTACCAGTCGGCGTGGGCGTCATCGGTGAGCTGGTAGACCATGCCCTTGTCACGAAGGGTTTCGATGACTCCGACGACCAGGTCGATGGTCTCGGTGGCACCCACGTAGTGCTCGGGGGCCAGCACTCGCAGGGCGGTCATGTCGCCGCGGAACAGGTCGGTCTGGGACTCGGCCAAGGTGCGCCAGTCGACCCCGTCGCGTTCGGCGCGCTCCAGCAGCGGGTCGTCCACGTCGGTGATGTTCTGCACGTAGCTGACGGCCAGCCCGAGGTCGCGCCACACCCGGTTGAGCAGGTCGAAGCTGAGGTAGGTGTTGGCATGGCCCAGGTGGGTCGCATCGTAGGGCGTGATGCCGCAGACGTACATCCGTGCCGTGCCCGTCTCGGGGCCGGTCTCGACCAGGCCACCGGTGGCCGAGTCGTGCACGCGCAGTCG
>NZ_JADIJQ010000042.1 GCF_017355265.1 Tessaracoccus sp. SD287 | reverse complement strand
GGCAGTGGTGACCGGGGCAGTGGTGACCGGGGCAGTGGTGGTGGGTGCCGGAGTGGCCACGGTGAGGGTGACGTTCAGCAGGTCGTCGCCGGCCAGCAGCAACAGCCCCTGGACGGTGGCCATCAGGTTGGGTGAGGTGCCGTCGTGGGTGCTGGGAAGGCCGGCGCCGCCGGCGGCCGACTGCTGGTCGACCAGGTAGGCCAGGGCGTCAGTGACGTCCTCCCCGGCGGCGAGCAGCCCCTGGCCGATCAGCGCGGTGGCGTTCGCCGGGCTGTAGCCGGCCCACGAACCGTCCCCGGCCTGGGTCGTCTGCGCCCAGCCGATCGCCGCGTCGAGTGCGTCGGTGACGTCCTGACCGCCCTGTCCCGACTCCTCGAGCCCGACCAGGGCCGTGATCGCCACTCCGGTGGAGTCACCGTCGACGGTGAAGACCGGCGGGTTCTCCCAGGTGGCCAGGTAGCCGAAGGCGCCGCTGGCGTCCTGGGCATCGAGCAGGGCATCGATGGAGGCCTGCGGCACGGTCACGTCGGCGCGCACCAGCGCGATCACGGCGTAGGGAAGGCTGAAGATGCCGCCTGCGTCGGGGCTGGCAGTCAAACCGTCGGTGATGACCTGCACCAGGTCGACCCCGCCGTAGGTGGTGGGGTCCTCACCCAGGGCGAGGGCGGCGATGGCAACCTTGCCGGCGGCGCCCGGATTGGTGGCGTAGGAGGCGGCCTGCGACTTCAGCGCCGTGTTCATCTCGGCGAGCACGTCGCCGTGCAGTCCGGTGGCGGCCAGGCTGGCGATGGCATCGGCCAGGGCGCCGTTGCTGATCGACTGGCTCGCCTTCCACTGGTCAGCCAGGTAGGTGGCGGCGGCCGTGGCCTGCGGGCTCGGTGCCACGGCGGGGACCAGCGGCCCGGCCAGGGGGGCATCGGCCTGGGCATTTCCGGCCACCACGGGCGAAAGCAGCACAGCAGCCGCAAACCCGGCGGCCGCGAGGCGAGTACGAAGATTCATGGGTTCCTCTCAAACGAACCAACGGAGGTTCGCGAGAGTTCGCTTCCCTGATTTCCGCTGGCCACGACGGACATGGCCGACGGCCATGGATGGGTGCTCGTCAGCGCGGGTGCTCCGACTGGGGCCAGGTGTGCCTGGACCTTCACGGCTGCGGGTCAGTTCCGGAATGGCACCGGATTCCCCCGACAACGACGAATGCCCACAACCTACCCCACCCGCCGGGAATCACCGAGGGTGCCCACCGATAAGCAGCCACGGTGCTGCCCCGGGGAAACGGAAGTGGCCCGCCCCCTGGGGGGACGGGCCACCGTTCATCGGCGCGGGTGATGCGCGTCAGAACTTGTTCTTGGCGTCGTCGACGAGGTCACCGGTGGCGTCCTTGACGTCCTCACCGGCCTGCTTCACCTTGGCTTCACCCTGCTGGAGTTTGCCCTCTGCTTCGAGACGCTGGTTGTCAGTCGCATCGCCGTATGATTCCTTGGCCTTGCCGGCCACCTCATCGGCTGCGTTCTCGATCTTGTCTCCGAGTCCCATAGGCAACAACCTCTCCTTGGTGTCGGGCCTGTCCCGACCGGTCCTGTGACACTACGCCCCCACATCGGGGTCCGTCAGCGATTCGTCAGTTTTTTTCCGAATCGGTGTGCTCAGAGCGTCGCAGGGGTCACCCGCAGCACCCGAAAACCCTTGGACGAGGCCGTCCGTTCGGTGGGCCATCCCTGGTCGATGAGCCACTGCTGCAGCGAGTCGCCGCCCAGGTTCTTGCTCACCACCAGCCACGCCTCGCCAGTCGGGGTCAGCGTGGGCAGCCAGGTCGCCAGCAGGTCATGCAGCGCCTGCTTGCCGATGCGGATCGGCGGATTCGACCAGATCTGGTCATAGCGGGGTTGTTCTGCCAGCAGCACCTCGGTGGACGCCACCCGCACCCGGTCGCCGACCCCTGCCTGCTCCGCGTTGAGGGCGGTCAGCGCCAGCGCTCGTTCGTTCACGTCCACCGCATCCACCTGGGCGGCGGGGCATTCGGTGGCCAGCGCCACCGCGATCGGGCCGAAACCGCAGCCCAGGTCCAGGAAGCGGCCCGACCCTGGTGGGGGTGTGGTCTCCCGGAACAGCACGGCAGTGCCGGGGTCGAGTCGGGCTCCGGAGAAGACGCCGTTGGCGGTGGTGAAGGTGTGGCTGCGGCCCCAGATGCTGGTCTCGATGGTGCGGCGCTTCTCGGGTGCCTGCGGGCTCTCGAAGTAGTGGCTCATTCCTCATTGTCCGTCTCGTCGTTGTCCGCCTCGTCGTTGTCGATCTCGTCGGGGGCGGCGCGCCGGTTCTGGGCTTCGTGGGGTTCGCGGCGACGCCGGGACTCGGCGGCACGCACAGCCAGCTGGTCGTCAGTCGGGTAGCCGACCTCACTCAGTGTCAGTCCGGAGGCTGGCATCATCAGCACGGTGGAGTCCCGCACGGCTGCCGCGAGCAGTGCCGCCACCCAGTCCTGGTCGCGACGGATGCGTCCCTTGCGGGGCGGCTCACCCTGCCCGACCCCGACGATGGCACCCATCAGGGAGCGGACCATCGAATGGCAGAAGGCATCGGCGACGACGGTGAAGACCACCGTGCCGACGGGGTCGCGCACCCCGCTCAACTGGCGCAGCGTCCGGATCGTGGTGGCCCCCTTGCGGGGCTTGCAGAAGGCGGCGAAGTCGTGCAGCCCGAGCAGCAGTTCCGCAGCCATGTTCATCGCCTCGACGTCCAGGACTCCCCGCACCTGGGCGACGCGTCGCCGCAGCGTGGGTTCGTGGATGCCGAGGTCGTCCCAGAGGCGATAGGTGTAGCGCCGAAAGGTGGCCGAGAAGCGGGCATCGAAGTCGTCGCTCACGGGCCTGACCCCGCGCACGATCAGGTCGTCGGGCAGCACCCTGCCCAGTCGGTGCTTCAACACCGCCGCCACGTCGGAGGACTCGCCGGTGCGCAAGGTGACCACGAAGTCGTCGGGCAGGTCGAAGTGGCAGACCTGCCCGGTGGCGTGCACCCCGGCGTCGGTGCGTCCGGCCACGATCAACCGGGCCGGTTCGTCGAGTCGCAACACCTGGGCGACCCACGTGGCCAGCGTCTCCTCGACGGTGCGCAGTCCGGGCTGGGTGGCCCAGCCGAAGAAGTCGGTGCCGTCGTAGGCCAGGTCGAGTCGGTACCTCACGACTGCTGCCCGTCGTCAGTGGTGACCACGTACTCCAGGTCGTGGATCGCCCGGCCCGCGGCGATCCCGCGGGCCTCGTACTTCGTCACCGGCCGGGCCGCCAGACGTGGCGCCCAACCGCCGTCGGCCAGGTGGGCATTGCGCAGCCCGGGCGCCTCGTCCAGGTTCTCGCGCATCCACTCGGCGTAGTCCTGCCAGTCGGTGGCCAGGTGCCAGCGTCCGCCGGGCACGAGTTGCCGTGCCACGGTGTCGGCCAGGTCGTCGCTGACCAGGCGCCTCTTGTGGTGGCGCGACTTGTGCCAGGGGTCGGCGAAGAAGGTCCACAACTCGACCACCTGGCCCGGATCGAAGAGGTGCGCCAGCCCCTGGGCGCCGTCAGCGATGACGAGGCGGACGTTGTCGACGGGGGGATCATGACGGGCCAGCCGCGACAGGGTGCTGGCGACGGCGGGCTCGAAGACCTCAAAGGCCACGACATTGCATTCCGGGCGGGCGGCGGCCATCGGCACCAGCGACTCGCCCGACCCCGACCCGATCTCGACGATGATCGGTGCGCTGCGACCGAAGATCTCGTCCCAGTCGGGCACCGGTTGGGCGGCGACCGAGGTGCTGGTCTCGCGGGTCTGGATGCCGACGACGCGGGAGTCGGCCCAGCGGTCCCACGCCTTGGCCTGACTGGGGTTCATCCGCGCCGAACGTCGGACGAACGAGACCACCTCGCGGTGGACCCGCTGCTCACCAGTCGTCATGCCAGTCTCCGGTCAGGTCGGTCATCGTGACGCCGGCCAGGTCGAGCAGCAGTTCACAGAACATCGAGTTCGCCCAGCTGAACCACGGCCGGGTGAAGGTGCCCGCGTCGTCGGCGTGGAAGCTCTCGTGCATCATGCCAGTGCCGCCGTCAGTGCGCATCAGCACCTCGGCCATCCGGCGCTTGGTGGCTGGACAGTTGCTCGTCAACCCCTGCACGGCCAACCCGATCGGCCAGATGTGGCCCTGCGGGGTGTGCGGGCTGCCGACCCCGGAGGCGGCGGTGCCCAGGTGGTAGTGGGGGTTGCGCTGGGACAGCACCCAGCGGCGGGTCGCCCGGTAGACCGGATCGTCGGCGGCGACGGCCGAGCACAGGGGCAGGCTCAACAGGCTCGGCATGTTCGCGTCGTCCATCATCACCTGGCCGCCCAGGCCATCGACCTCATAGGCGAGCACCGGGCCCGTTCCGGCCTCAAGTCCGGCTGCGAAGCCGTGAGCCTTGACACCCTGGCGAATGTCGGCGGCCAGCGCGGTGCACCCGGCGACCAGGTCGGCGTCTCGCCAGTGCTGGGCCATCTCGGCGAGCAGGTCGAGCGCATGGGCGGCGAACAGCTGCGCGGGGATGTTGTAGCCCAGGGCGCAGGGGTCGTCGCTGGGACGAAAACCCGACCAGGTCATGCCGGTGCGCGCCACCGGGGTGCCGCGGCCGTCCTTGCCGAGGGTGTCCCCGCTGCGCGGACGGACGAACCGGTAGGAGGAACCGGCGGCATGGTCCTGCTCGCGGCGCCACAGGTCGACCACGATCCGGGCGCGGTGGCGCACCGGCTCGATGGCCGCGTCCAGCCCCGTCGCCTTCCACACCTGCCAGGCGAGCTGGATGGGGAAGGCCAGCGAGTCGACCTCGTACTTCTCCTCCCAGACCCAGGGGTTGTCGCACAAATCGCCGGGGTGCCAGGAGGCGTTGTTGGGTTCGGGGTTGAAGGCGTTGGCGTAGGGGGCGCGCTCGATGCACTGCCACTGCTGGCGCACCACACCGAGGATGGCCTCGACCATGTCCTCGGACTCCGGGGCCAGCAGCACGAAAGGTCGCAACTGGGCCGAGGAGTCCCGCAGCCACATGGCAGGGATGTCGCCGGTGATCACGAAGGTGGTGCCATCGGGGCGGCGGGTCATGGTGGTCTGCCAGGTGTTCAGCATCAACCGGGTGAACATGCGCCCGGCCACCGGGTCACCCAGGGCCTCGCTGATCCGCTGGCCGTGGGTGCTGATCACCCCGCGCACCTGGTCGGTGGCGGGCTGGGTGTGGGCCAGCATTGCCTCCGACTCACTGGTCAGGTCGCTCAACCGTCCGGTTCGGCGGACCAGAGAGGTGGCGCCGCGCACCAGGCCGGGCCAACGGGTCGGCTGGCTCCATCGGGGACGACTCATGGGTCGTGGAGCGGGTCGGGCATTGCGACAGCCTAGGTGATCGATCCATCCCCGCGTGGTGGCGCCGCAGCTGGGGGTCCTGGGGTGCCGTCGATGGCGGTCACCACTCTGCGGGGCAGTGCCCGACCGACGAGGGTGCCCAGCCACACGTCCCGCCCGCCGGCGGCATGGGCTACGAGGAAGGCGAGCAGGGCCGAGACGGCCAGCATCTCGCCGCCGTCCTCGAGCAGCGCCACCAGTTGGTCGACGGAGGGTGTCGTCGCCGCTGAATGCAGCAGGTCGAAGATGAGCCCGAAGGCAGCCAGCAGGCCCAGGAGCGCGACGATCGTCACGTGGAAGCGGCGGTAGGGGGCGCTGGTGCGCCGCCAGGCAACCATCACCAGCGCCAGTGAGGGGACCATGAATGCAGCCGCGACCACCAGTTCGCCCAGGTCACGCGGACGTAGTCCGGCGACGGCCGGTAGGTGCAGTGCCCCGGCCAGCCAGCCACCCGCCTGCTCATGCACCGTCGCTGCGTCGGTGAGCAGCAGCACGGCAAACAGCGGGGCCCACTTCACCGGCTGCCACGTGCGTGCCGACCACCCCAGCAGCACGACCAGGGCGGTGCGACCGGCCAGCAGGCGTCGCGGCGGCTGGGGAGTGGTCATCAGGTCAGACTAGGCTCCTTGAATCAGACTAGGCTCCTTGAACCTCGGCATGGCACGTTGCTGGGCGCATTCTCCTCGGCGTCTCGTGGGGTTGCGGGACCGGTGGATGGCACCGTTTTGACCCGGACAGCTCGCGCAGGTAAAGTTGTGCGCTGTTGCGCCTCGGTGTGCCCGGTCCTCGAGACCCTGGTGGCCAAGCGGCGCACCTTCACTGTCCACGCAACTACCGGGAAGATGGTCTGTGACCGTGTCTACCTACAGCCCCAAGTCTGGCGAGATCACCAGGAACTGGCATGTGATCGACGCCGAGAACGTCGTTCTCGGCCGCCTCGCCGTTGCCACCGCGACGCTTCTGCGTGGCAAGCACAAGGCCACCTTCGCGCCCCACGTCGACGGTGGTGACTTCGTCGTCATCATCAACGCCTCCAAGATCGCCCTGACCGGCAACAAGCGCACCGACTCGATGCGCTACCGCCACTCGGGTCGTCCTGGTGGCCTGACCGCCACCGCGATCGGTGACGTGCTGGCCTCTGACCCGCGCAAGGCCGTCGAGATGGCCGTGTGGGGCATGCTTCCCAAGAACAAGCTGAGCCGTCAGCTGATCAACAAGCTCAAGGTCTACTCCGGCCCCGAGCACCCCCATGCGGCCCAGCAGCCGCAGCCCTACGCGATCACCCAGATCGCCCAGTGATCGCCGAAGCCTGAGGACACGCCGTGACTGAGACCCCCACCGCTGAAGTTGACGAGAACGTCGACGTCGACACCGAGCAGACGACCTTCGTGGACGAGAACGACCGCGAAATCGCCTACCGCAGCGATTCGAACCCCGCTGCCGCCGCCGGAACCACCTCGCGGCCGGCCGTGATCGCCGCTGGCAACGCCACTGGTCGTCGCAAGGAGGCCGTCGCCCGCGTCCGCCTCGTGCCCGGCTCCGGCACCATCACCATCAACGGCCGCGCCCTGGACGAGTACTTCCCGAACAAGGTGCACCAGCAGATCGTGACCGACCCGCTCGGCACCGCCGGCGTCACCGACGCCTACGACATCATCGCCCGCCTGCACGGCGGTGGCATCTCGGGCCAGGCCGGAGCCCTGCGCCTGGGCATCGCCCGCGCGCTCAACGCGATCGATGAAGAGGCGAGCCGTCCCGCGCTGAAGAAGGCTGGCATGCTGTCGCGTGACTCCCGCATCAAGGAGCGCAAGAAGGCTGGTCTCAAGAAGGCCCGCAAGGCTCCCCAGTACTCCAAGCGTTGATCCGGCGCGGGCACCAGCCCGCACGGCAACGTCACGAAACCCCCGCCATCGGCGGGGGTTTCTGCGTTCCCGAGCGAAAGTGGCGGGAATGCCTGGCCACGGGGCACGACGCCGCATGCCCACCAGGGACGCTGCGCCCCGGAGATGGTCGCTGGCCAGGGGTCCCAGCACTGCGCATCCAGTGACGGCATTGGGGGCCGGCAGGACGAAGATGCTGCGCTGGGTGCACGTTGCTGGGACGACCCAACGCGACGGCGTGGGGACAGGCGTGGCCGTGTGGGCAGAATGTCCGGTCAGGCGGGACGCCCTGGGCGGTAGTCGTGGCACTGGAGCCACAATGTCCGGTCGGACGGGTGGTTTGGGGGGCATTTGTGACCGGGTGGGCAGAATGTCCGGTCGAACTGGCGGGCCGGGCGGTAGTCGTGGCACTGGAGTCACAATGTCCGGTCCATCCGGGCGCGTCGGCTCGGGAATTTCCGCAGCTGGGTCCCGCGTTGGTACAGTGGGTGCGTTCGGTGCTGCCGAACCCCTCTGGGCGAGCGACCCCTTGGTCCCGTTCCTGACCAACACCACTGTGCTGCTGCGGGCGCTGCCCGCCACCAGTGGTGCGCAGGTGCTGTTGCCACGCCTGGCCGTCCGGTCACGCGCCACTGCCATCCTCGGCCTGCGCCGATGATCCATTCCGGGAGATATTGAGTGAACGTACCCACCTACGCATGGGCAGGCACGATCGTGCTGATCGGTGCCCTGTTGCTGTTCGACTTCTTCTTCCACGTGCGCAAGGCCCACGTGCCGACGCTGAAGGAAGCGGCCGTCTGGTCGTCCATCTACGTGGGTCTGGCCGTCGCCTTCGGATTCGGCGTGTGGTACTTCGGGGGACATCAGGCAGGCGCCGAGTACTTCGCCGGCTACGTGACCGAGAAGGCGCTCAGCGTCGACAACCTGTTCGTCTTCCTGATCATCATGAGTGCGTTCAAGGTGCCCCGTGCCGACCAGCAGAAGGTGCTGCTGTTCGGCATCGTGTTCGCCCTGATCGCCCGCACCGGCTTCATCTTCCTGGGTGCGGCGATTCTTGATCGGTTCGCCTGGGCGTTCTACATCTTCGGACTCATCCTGATCATCACCGCCGGCAACATGCTGCGCGGGGAGGGCGAGGACGAGCACACCGCCGACAACATCATCATCCGGCTGGCACGCAAGTTCCTGAACACTTCGGAGCACTACGACGGCGACAAGCTGACGACCGTGGTCAACGGCAAGAAGATGCTGACCCCGATGTTGCTGGTGATGGTCGCCATCGGTGGCACCGACATCCTGTTCGCGCTGGACTCCATCCCGGCCATCTTCGGTCTGACCCAGTCCACCTTCATCGTCTTCACCGCCACCGCCTTTTCACTGATGGGCCTGCGCCAGCTCTTCTTCCTCATCGACGGACTGCTGGATCGTCTCATCTACCTCAGCTACGGACTGTCGGCCATCCTGGCCTTCATCGGCGTCAAGCTGATCCTGCACGCGCTGCACGAGAACAACGTGCCGTTCATCAATGGCGGCGAGCCGGTTGCCGTGATGGAGATCGACATTGCCACCTCGCTGATCGTCATTGTCGGTGTGCTCACCCTCACCATCGTGGCCTCGCTGGTCTCGCCCCGGGGCAAGGCGCAGACGGCCGTCAACAACGCCCGTCACCATGCCGAGCGGTACCTGGACTACGACTACGACACCGACCAGGACCGTCGGGAGGCGACCTACCGGGCGCTCACCAACGAGATGGAGTACATCGCGAACATGGACCAGAAGTACCGCGATGCCATCACCGACCCGGACGAACTGATGCACCTGTTCATCCGTGCCCGGGAGGAGAAGGATCGCCGCGTGGCCGAAGGGTACGGGTCGCAGACCAGCCCGGAGAACGAGCTGCCGGTCGAGCACGTGCTGCGCGCCGACCCGAATGCCAACGTCGGCAAGCAGTAGCCGCTGACGGCCAACATCTTCAGCCCACGGGGCGGACAGGCGCAGGCCTGCCCGCCCCGCTGCGCGTCGCGACGATTCCACCCGCGCGGGGGGCTGGCACTAGGGTGGAGGGGTGGCTCGACTCTTTGGAACTGATGGCGTCCGCGGCAAGGCGAACGTTGACCTGACCGCTGAACTGGCACTCGACCTGTCGGTCGCGGCTGCCCACGTGCTCGGGGAGGCCGGGGCCTTCCGCTCCCGGCCCACCGCGATCGTGGGCCGCGACCCCCGCGCGAGCGGCGAGTTCCTGGAGGCTGCGGTCATCGCCGGCCTGGCCAGCGCCGGTGTGGACGTGGTCCGGGTGGGTGTCGTCCCGACCCCCGCACTGGCCTTCCTGGTCAACGACGCGAACGCCGACCTGGGCGTGATGCTGTCGGCCTCGCACAACGCCATGCCCGACAACGGCATCAAATTCTTCAGCCGCGGCGGGGTGAAACTCGACGACTCCCTCGAGGACGCCATCGAGGAACGCCTCGGTGAGGACTGGCAGCGTCCCACCGGCGCCAACGTCGGCCGGGTCACTACCGACCTCGGCGCCGTGGAGGCCTACGTCGCCCACCTGGTCGCCAGTCTGGGAGCGGACGCCAGCCTCGACGGCATCAAGGTGGTCCTGGACTGCGCCAATGGTGCCTCGTACATGACCGCTGTCGCGGCCTTCGAGACCCAGGGTGCCGAGGTCATTGCCATCCACAACACCCCCGACGGCCTCAACATCAACGAGAACTGCGGCTCGACGCACATGGGCGACATTCGCCGCATCGTCGTCGAGCAGGGCGCCGACCTCGGCCTGGCCTTTGACGGCGACGCCGACCGCTGCCTGGCCGTGGACGCCGAGGGCAACGACATCGACGGGGACCAGATCCTGGCCATCCTGGCGCTGGCGCTGAAGGAGGAGCACAAGCTCGCCTCCGGCACCGTGGTCGCCACCATCATGAGCAACCTCGGGTTCGTCAACGCCATGAAGGCCGAGGGCATCAAGGTCGACGCGACCAAGGTGGGGGACCGCTACGTGCTGGAGTCCATGAACGCGAACGGCTTCGTGCTGGGCGGCGAGCAGTCGGGCCACGTCATCATGAGCGAGTTCGCCACGACCGGCGACGGCGTGCTGACCGGTCTGCACCTGGCCGCACGGATGGCCCGCACCGGACGAACCCTGAAGGAACTGGCCGGAGTGATGAGCCGCCTGCCGCAGGTGTTGCTCAACGTCCAGAACGTCGACAAGCTGCGTGCCGGCATCGACCCCGACGTCAACGCCGCCGTGGCGCGGGCGAACCAGGAACTCGGTGACACCGGACGCGTCGTGCTGCGCCCCTCGGGCACCGAGCCCGTCGTCCGGGTGATGGTCGAGGCCGGGACCAGTGAGCAGGCCCAGCAGATCGCCGAGAAGCTGGCCGACATCGTCAAGAGCCGCGTCAGCCTCTGAACAACCCCCGACACGCCACGCGGGGCCCGAGCATTGCGCTCGAGCCCCGCCTGTTGTGCTGCGCAGGTGCCGGGTCGATCAGTTCCAGGCGCAGTGGACGTGACCGCTGTGACCGGCGTCCCCGGGGCCCAGCACCGAACTGGCGCCCTTGGCCAGGCAGTAGTTCTTGATGGTGGCCGCGATGTTGCGACCCGCGGTGGTGGTGCTGACCTTCACCCCGTTGGCGTAGTCGATGTCGACGGCCTTGCCCTTGTAGTGCAGCGAGGTCGAGGAGTGGTCGCAGCCGGCGATGGTGGTGACCCGGTAACTGTTGGACACGCCGAAGTCGCGCATGAACGTCAGCATCCGGGTGTCGAGCCAGACCGCCACCTTGCCGACGTCGCCACCGCCGGTGTAGGCCGCTCCGCCGGCGGCGGTGTCGGCGATGTTCTGGCGGGGTGAGGCGTAGCTGGGGCCGCAGAAGTGCAGCAGGGTGATGCCCCCGTCGTTGAGGATGGTCTTGGCCAGGGTGGCCCGGGTGGTGCCGCCGGTCGAGGACACCCCGGCGATCAGGGCACGCCAGGTGTCAGGGCCGACGACACCGTCCACGCTGAGCCCGGACTTGGTCTGGAAGCTGCGCACGGCCGACAGCGTCCCGGAGCCGAAGCTGCCGTCCACGGCCACGCTGTAGCCATTGCGACGCAGCTGCTCCTGCAGCCCCTTCACCGCGTTCCCGGTGGAACCCTGCCGCAGGCTGTAGTTGGCCAGCTTCGGCCACGTCCCGGCACCGACCTGGCCGTCCGCGACCAGTCCGTTGGCCTTCTGGAACTTGATGACATTGGCCTCGGTGGCGGGTCCGAAACTGCCGTCAGCAGTGGTGGGGTAGCCCTTGGCGGTGAGCAGGTACTGGATGGTCTTGACCCGATAGGTATTGGTGTTGCCTTCGGCAACCACGGGCCAGCTGTTGAAGGTGACCGCCTGTGCGCTGGACGCACCGGTGGAGGAGGAGATGAGGCCGAGCGCCATGACAACGGCGACGAGGAGGGCCGAGAAACGTTTCACGGAACAACCTTCCGGGGGTGAGGGGATGGTGCGGACTGGTGTCCGCGCCCCCAAGCTAGCCCGGGCGGGGGTCGTCCCACCCGGACCTGCGCTGGATCCTCAGCTGTCGTTCAGACCTTGCGCACCCTGATCGTGGCGACGGCGTGGTCAGGCCCCTTGAGCAGGATCGCGGTGGCGCGCTCCCGGGTGGGGGCAATGTTCTGGGCAAGGTTGACGCCGTTGATCTCGTCCCAGATGTCCATGGCCATCGTGGTCGCCTGCTCGTCGCTCAGGTCGGCGAATCGGACGAAGTAGCTCTCGGGGTCCTGGAAGGCGGTGGCCCGCAGCGCCAGGAAGCGTTCCAGGAACCACTGCTTGATGTCGTCCTCGTCGGCGTCGACGTAGACCGAGAAGTCGATGTAGTCGCTCAACGCCACCCCCGTGGTGCCGTCGGCATGCACCCGGGCCGGCTGCAGCACGTTCAGCCCCTCGACGATCAGGATGTCGGGTTTGGTGATGATCTGGGTGCGGCCCTCGACGATGTCGTAGACGTGGTGGGAGTAGACCGGGGCCCGCACCTCGGCCAGGCCCGACTTCACCTGGCTGACGAACTCGATCAGCGCGCGCCGGTCGTAGCTCTCGGGGAAGCCCTTGCGGTCGAGCAGGCCGCGGCGCTGGAGCTCGTCGTTGGGGTACAGGAACCCGTCGGTGGTGACCAGGTCGACACGGGGATGTCCGGGGGAGCGCCGCAGCAGTTCCTGCAGCAGGCGGGCGGTGGTCGACTTGCCCACCGCCACCGACCCGGCGATGGCGATGACGAAGGGGGTGCGCTCCACGTCCAGTTCCAGGAAACCGTGGGTGGCCTGGTAGAGCTTGCCAGTGTGGTGGATGTAGAGGTGCAACAGCTGGGTCAGCGGGACGTAGACCTCGGTGACGTCCAACTGGCTGGTCGGGTCACCCAGGCCGCGCAACCGTTCCACGGTGGCCTCGTCCAGGTCGATGTCGGTGTTCTCGGCCAGACTGGCCCACTCCCTGCGGGACAGCTCCACGAACGGGGTGGTCTCGGCGTGGGACGGGGCGTGGGGCTCAGTGGGCATGCCGTGTGCTGACCGCTGCCCGATCGTCGCTCGATGCTGCACCGGTCCCTCTCATCAGGCAAGATTCACATAGAGCGGGCCGCGGCGCCACCTGCCGCTCCGAGGTGCGGTCGACACCGAGCCCGTGGCAAGTTGGGAAACGCTCAGCCTTCATGTACGTTTCTTGCCATGTGTGGAATCGTGGGCTATGTAGGCCATCGCAATGCGCGGGACGTCGTCATCGGTGGTTTGCGCCGCCTGGAGTACCGGGGCTATGACTCGGCCGGCATCGCCGTGCCGGGCCCCGACGGCTTCGAATGGCGCAAGAAGGCGGGCAAGCTCGCCAACCTGACCGATGAGTTGGAGGCCAACCCCATTCCCGAGGCGCATCAGGGTGTCGGGCACACCCGGTGGGCCACCCACGGCGGCCCCACCGACACCAATGCCCACCCCCACGTCTCGTCCAACGGTCGCGTCGCGCTGGTGCACAACGGCATCGTCGAGAACTTTGCCGAACTGCGCGCCGAACTGGCCGCCACGGGCATCGAGTTCACCTCCGAGACCGACACCGAGGTCGCCGCCCAGCTGCTGGGCCAGCAGGTCGCCCAGGGCATCGACATTGCCGAGGCGCTCGGCAATGTCAGCAAGCGCCTGACCGGGGCCTTCACGCTGGTCGCCATCGACCAGGCCGACCCCGACCGGGTGGTCGCCTCGCGCCGGAACTCGCCCCTGGTCGTCGGTCTCGGCGAGGGAGAGAACTTCCTGGCCAGCGACGTCGCGGCCTTCATCGAGTACACCCGTGAGGCCATCGAACTGGGCCAGGACCAGCTCGTCACCATCACCCGCGACGGCTACCAGGTCACCGACTTCGACGGCGCGCCCGTCGAGGTGCGGGAGTACCACGTCGACTGGGACCTGTCGGCTGCCGAGAAGAATGGCTACGACTGGTTCATGCGCAAGGAGATCTTCGAGCAGCCCCAGGCGGTGGCCGACACCCTGCTCGGACGGTTCAACACCCGCGGCGAACTCGTCCTCGACGAGATCCGGATCAGCCCCGAGGAACTGCGCCGGGTCAACAAGATCGTCATCGTCGCCTGCGGCACGGCGTTCTATGCCGGGCTGGTCGCCAAGTACGCCATCGAGCACTGGACCCGAATCCCCTGCGAGGTCGAGATCGCCAGCGAGTTCCGCTACCGCGACCCGATCATCGACCCGATGACCCTGGTCGTCACCATCTCGCAGTCGGGGGAGACCGCCGACACGCTCATGGCCGTGCGCCACGCCCGCGAGCAGCACGCCAAGGTGATCGCCATCTGCAACACCAATGGCGCCACCATCCCCCGCGAGTCGGACGCGGTGATCTACACCCACGCCGGGCCGGAGATCGGAGTCGCCTCCACCAAGGGATTCATCACCCAGGTGGTGGCCTGCTACCTGCTGGGGCTCTACCTGGCCCAGGTGCGCGGCATGAAGTACGGCGATGAGATCAAGGCGCTGATGGATGAACTCGAGAGCATGCCGTCCAAGATCCAGAGCGTGCTCGACAACCTCGAACCGATCATGGAGCTGGCCTCCGACCTCAAGGACCAGCGCTCCATCCTGTTCCTGGGGCGTCACGTGGGCTACCCGGTCGCCCTCGAGGGTGCGCTCAAGCTCAAGGAACTCGCCTACCTGCACGCCGAGGGCTTCGCTGCCGGTGAGTTGAAGCATGGCCCCATTGCGCTGATCGACCAGGACCTTCCCGTCTTCGTGGTCGTCCCGCCCCAGGGCCGCGACCAGCTGCACGACAAGGTCGTCTCGAACATCCAGGAGATTCGCGCCCGCGGCGCCCGCACCATCGTGCTGGCTGAGGAGGGCGACGACGAGGTCGCGCCCTATGCCGACCTGTGGTTCAAGCTGCCCAAGGTCTCGACCCTGCTGCAGCCGCTGGTGGCGACGATCCCGCTGCAGGTCTTCGCCTGCGAGTTGGCCACCCAGCTCGGCCACGACGTCGACCAGCCCCGCAACCTGGCCAAGTCGGTCACCGTCGAGTGAGGCCGCGCCACTAGGGTGTGGTCATGATCATCGGAGTCGGCGTCGACGTCTGCAGCATCGAGCGGTTCGAGGGCATGCTGCAACGGCGGCCCGGCATCGCTGCCCGCATCCTGACCGCGCACGAGCTGACCCTGCCGGTCACCTCCCAGGCCGGACGCTTCGCCGCCAAGGAAGCCCTGGCCAAGGCGCTGGGCTCACCGGGTGGCATGCGGTGGCTCGACTGCGAGGTCGTCCGCAACGGTGACGGGCGTCCGAGTTTCGCGTTGCGGGGCACGGTCCAACAGACCGCCGATGACCTCGGTGTCAACCACGTGCACGTCTCGATCAGCCACGACGCGGGACTTGCCACGGCGCTGGTCGTCGCGGAGCAACGATGAAGCCGATCCTGTCCGCGGACGAGACCCGCCGTGCCGAGGAGGCCTTCTGGGTCGACAACCCCGGCGTCGACCTGATGGCGAGGGCGGCGGCAGCGGTCGCCGAGCACGCCCGCGACATGATCAGGGGACGCGGCCCGCAGCAGGGCCAGCCGGTCGTGATCGTCGCCGCCGGACAGGGGAACAACGCCGGTGACGCACTGTTCGCCGCCGCGGAACTGGAGGCCACCGTCCTGGTCTGGGCCGTGTCCGACCAGACCCACCCCGGCGGTCTGCGCGCCGTGCTCAAGGGCGGCGGCCACCTGGTCTCGCGCGCAGAGGCCATGGAGGCGTTGCCGGAAGCCACCCTGATCATCGACGGGGTCGCCGGGCTGGGCGGACGTCGAGGACTGAGCGAATCAGTGGAGAGGTTCGCCGCCGAGGCCCGTCGTCGACGCATCCCGGTGCTTGCCGTGGACGTGCCCAGCGGTCTCGCCGCGGACCGGCCCACGGTGCCAGCCCCGGCGTTTGCGGCACAGCGCACCGTCACGTTCATTGCCCACAAGCTGTGCCAGGTGGCCGCCCCGGCAGCGACCCACTGCGGCGTGGTGCACCTGGTCGACATCGGTGTGCCGGTGGGTGACCCGTTGGTCTGGCAGGTGGAGGCTCACGACCTGGCGGCGTGGTACCCGTGGCCGGGGGTGGCCAGCGACAAGTACTCCCGCGGGGTCGTCGGGCTGGACACCGGTTCGGTGCGCTACCCGGGCGCCGCCATGCTCGGCGCTGCCGGGGCCCTGTTCACCGGGGTCGGCATGGTGCGCCACGCCGGGGACACCGAGGTGTCCGACCGGGTCGTCCAGCGCTGGCCCAGCGTCGTCCCCGGCCATGGACGGGTCCAGGCCTGGGTGGTCGGTTCGGGTTGGCAGGTCGATGAGGAGCACCGCGAGGTGGCGCGTCGACGTCTGGCCGAACTGTGCGCCGAGGACGTGCCGATGGTGGTCGACGCGGGTGCCCTGCAGGTGCTGCCCGACGCGTTGCCGGCCGGCAGCCTGCTGACCCCGCACGCAGGGGAGCTGGCCACGCTGCTGGGCATCGAGCGCAGCCAGGTCGTCGATGACCCGCTGAGCGCTGCCCGCGAGGCCGCCCGGCGGACCAGCGCGACCGTGCTGCTCAAGGGTGGGACCCAGTACGTGGTCGAACCCCACGGTCGGGTGCTGGTGGCGGTCGCGGGCAAGGCATGGGCCGCCCAGGCCGGCTCGGGGGATGTCCTGGCCGGGGCCTGCGGGGCGTTGCTGGCGGCCGGTGTCCGAGCCCCGGAGGCCGCCGCCGTGGCCGCCTCGCTGCAGGCCTTGGCCGGCGCCGCACATCCTGGTCCTCGTCCTCCTGAGGTGCTGGCGGCAAGCTTTCCTGAGATCATCAGCGGATGGATTTCGACACCCGACCGGCTGCCTACGCTGTAATCCTCCGTGAGGGGCAGGTGTTGCTGGCCCACTACCAGACGTCGGTGGCCAGCGAATGGACCCTTCCCGGCGGCGGCCTGGAGATCGGTGAGAGCCCGGTGCAGTGCTGTATGCGGGAGGTGGCCGAAGAGACCGGCTACCAGATCAGGGTCCTCGGCACCCCCCACGTGGGGCACCTGTGGATTGACGCGGCCGAGCGGGTCAGTCCCCAAGCCGGGCGTCCCCTGTTCGCCATCCAGTTGGTCTACCGCGCCGAGATCATCGGCGGTCAGTTCGCCGTCGAGGTTGGTGGTTCCACTGATGACGCGGCCTGGGTCGACCTGGCCGACCTGGACGACTACGCAGGCCCTGGCGGCTGGCCGGTGACGATGGTGCGCCAGGTGTTGGCCGGCTGAGCGGTGTTGGCAGGCTTGTTGCGTCCATGTGAAACGTCAGCCGACGACGGCGTCGCGGAACCAGCTCGTGATCGAACTCGGGTGGGTGATGGCGGTGCCGACGACCACCGCGAAGGCGCCCGTCGCCCGGGCTGCCCGGGCGTGCTCGAGGGTGTGCACCCGACCCTCGGCCATCACCACGTGCTCGGGCAGGGCAGTGACCAGGTGGGTCAGCAGTTCCAAGTCGGGTCCGTCAGTCTTGGGACGAACGCCGGTGTAGCCCGACAGGGTCGTCCCAATGATCTCGGCGCCGGCGTCGGCGGCAGCCATGGCCGACTCGTAGGAGTCACAGTCGGCCATCACCGGGGCGTCGGTCACCTCGCGCAGCCGGCGCATCGTCTCGGCGAAGGTCAAGCCGTCGGGGCGGGGGCGCTGGGTGCCGTCCAGGGCAATGATGTCGGCGCCCGCCTCGGCGACCGCCACCGCGTGCGCCAGGGTGGGGGTGATGAACACGCCTTCGGCGCCGTCCTTCCAGATGCCGATCACCGGCACCTGCACGGCAGCCTTCACCGCACGGATGTCGTCGAGTCCCTGCGCGCGGACGGCCGAGGCCCCGCCGATCTCGACGGCGGCGGCCACCTGGGCCATCGTCCGCGGGTCGCGCATCGGTTCGCCGGGGTAGGCCTGGCAGGACACCACCAGGGTGCCCTCCAGCGGTGCGAGCAGCGGGTGCTGGCGAGGTGTGGTCATGGACGGACCTTTCGACGAGATGGCGAGGGCGGCGTGGGGGTGCAGGGGGTCATCCCCCGCGGGTGGTGCGTGGGGGTGCTGGGGGTCATCCCCCGCTGGTGGTGTGTGGGGGACGGGGGTCATCCCCCGCGAGGAGAACTCAGCGCCCAGTGGGCGGCACCGAGCAGCGCGGCCTCGACCCCGGCCGTGGCCGGCACCAGGGCAGTGCCGGCGGCGACATCCATCGCATCATGGGTCACGCCTGAGCGGACGGCGTCGAGCCACAACTCGCCGATCTCGGCCACGCCCCCGGTGAGCACCACGGTCTGGGGGTTGAGCACGTTCAGCAGGCCGCCGATCACCCGTCCGGTGGCGAAACCGGCCCCGCGGATCACTGCGGACGCCCGCTGGTCGCCGGCGGCCGCGAGCGCGGCGATCTCGCGGGTGTCGGCGGCCACCCCCTCACGGGCCAGGAAGCCGGCGTGGATGCCGGGTCCAGAGGCAATGCCCTCCAGGTGCCCGATGCGGCCGCAGGGGCAGGGGACCCCGGTGGCCTCGGGCACCGCGACATGCCCGATGTGTCCGGCCGAGAAGGTGGCCCCCAGCACCGGGGACCCGTCAATGACGTGGCAGCCGCCGATGCCGGTGCCGACCGCGACCAGCAGCATGCTGGCCGCGCCGACCCCGGCTCCGAACACGGCCTCACCCAGACCGTGGGCGTGCACGTCGTTGAGGCAGGCCACCGGTACACCGAAGCGTCGCCCGAAGGCCCCGGCCAGATCGGTCCCCGGCCATCCGGGCAGGTGGTCGGTGGCATGCGTGATGACCCCGAGCGGCGGGTCGACCACCCCGGCCGAGGCAATCCCGACGGCCACCGGGGCGGCATCGGGACGAGCCCCGAGGACGTCGGCGGCCAGGGACAGCGCAGCGGCGAGCACCGCCGCCGCCCCCTCGGGGGCCGGGGTGGCGCGGGTGGCCCGGTGCAGCACCTGAGCCGAGACGCCGTCGGTCGCGACCAGGGCGGCCGTGGTCTTGGTTCCGCCCAGGTCGAGGGCGAGCACCTGTGGGGTCATCGTCGTGGCTTCCGGCTGGATCAGAGCAGTCCGGTGTCGGCCAGGATCTGCCGGATGGCGGTGACGCTGTCGCCCTCCAGGGGGGTCATCGGGCGCGACATGGTGTTGGTCGAGATCACGCCCAGCTCGCGCAGGGCGGTCTTGAAGGCGCCAATGCCGGCGGCAGGGCCGGTCTTGCCGACGGGGGCGAAGACGATCTCGAACAGACGCGCCAGTCGGTCCTGTTCGGTGCGCACGGCTGCCCAGTCCTGGTTCTGCGCCGCGTTGTGCAGCCGCACGTAGCCGGCCGGGTCGACATTGCCGAGCCCCGGGACGACGCCGTCGGCGCCTGCCAGGTAGGCACCGTCGACGACGATCTCGTGGCCGGTCAGCAGCGCCAGCGGGGAGCCGATGGCCTTGTTCTGCATGACCAGGCGGCGGAAGGACACGTCATCACCCGAGGAGTCCTTCACCCCGGCCAGCACGCCGTCGGCGCCCAGGCTGACCAGCAGCGACGGGGAGAGCTTGACGTGGACGCACACCGGCAGGTCGTAGGCGTACAGCGGCAGGTCGGTCGCCGCGCCCAGGGCCCGGAAGTGGCCCTCGATCTCTTCGGGGCCGGTGATCGAGTAGAACGGGGCGGTCGCCACGATGCCGTCCATGCCGAACTTCTCCGCCACCCTGATGTGCTCGATGACGCGGTCGGTCTGCATGTCGATGACACCGGCCAGGATCGGCACCTGTCCGGCCACGAAGCCGCTGACGGCCTCGAGCACCCGGGCGCGGTTGGCGTCGGTGAGTTGGGCCACCTCGCCGCTGGAGCCCAGCGCGAAGATGCCGTGCACGCCACCGTCGAGCAGGCGCGCGACGACGCGTTCCAGTGAGGGCAGGTCGAGGTCACCGTCGGCGGTGAACGGGGTGACCAGGGGCGG
>NZ_JADIJQ010000041.1 GCF_017355265.1 Tessaracoccus sp. SD287 | reverse complement strand
GCACCGGACGCAGGGCGGCCGACCGGGCCGGACAGTGGGCCCGACGCGCGAGCGCCCCGGCCCGGTCCCTGGCGGTCGCGCTGCGCGGTGAGGGACAGACCCAGGGCCTGCGGCACCTGCCGCAGGAGGGTCCGGTCATCATCGCCGTGAACCACCGCCACGCCCTGGACGGGCGAGCCCTGACCGCGGCATTGCCGCGGGCCGCCCTGGTGGTCTCGACCAGCGACCTGGAGTCGGCGGTGCGTGCCCGCCGCGCGGGCCGGGATCCACGACGCGACGCCTGGCGCACGGCGTTGGAGGAACTGGACCGGGGCGGGGTGGTGGCCGTCTTCCCGGAAGGGGCACCCTCGCCCGACACCGACCTGCACAAGGGCCGCGACGCGGTCGGGCGCCTGGTGCTGGCCGCCCACGTGCCCGTCGTGCCGGCGGTCCTCGACACCCGCTCGGCGTTGCTGGTGCTCGGACCGCCCCTGGAGTTCAGCCGGTTCGACGACCTGCCCGCCAACCGCACCCTGGCCCGTGGCGTCACCGACGAGGTGATCAGCGCCATCGCCGACCTCGGGCGGCTGCGCTACCTCGACACCTACCCGACCACTGCCCGCGACCAGCTGCGCAGCGCCGCCCAGAAACGCCGCGACCACCTGCGCTCCCTGGCCCAGGCACGGCGACTCGCCGAGCAGCGGGCCCTCGAGTCGCGGCAGCTGGCCGATCTCGAGGAACGGCGGGACCTGGCCCGCCTGCACCGCGACGCCGAGGAGCAGGCCCGCACCCGCGCCGAACAGGCCGCCGAGCGGGACCGGCAGCGCCGGGCACTGCAGGTGCCCGGCCAGACCGAGCACGACCACGTCGACGAGGATGTCGACGGGGACAGCAGGTGAGCAGTCAGGTGCCGTCCGCGCACCACCTGATGCGCTCCACCCAACGGGTGCTGGCCTGGGCCCGGGTGGCCCTGGCCCTGCACGCCTCGATGTACAACATCCTGCGCCTGGACAGCGTGAGGAACCCGTCCATGCTGTTGGGGGTCTCGGTGGTGATCCTGGCCTGGAGCCTGTTGCTGGCCAACATGACCGAGGTCTCGCGGCGACTGCAGCCCGTCCTGCTGGCCCTGGACGTCAGCCTGGCGCTGGTGGTCGTGCTCGGCTCGCGGTGGATCGTCGGCACCGAGGGCGCCGAAGCCTTCCCGCCGGCCTCGGTGTACTGGGCCGTCAGCGCCGCGCTGGCCGTCGCCGTCACCTTCGGCGGATGGATCGGCCTGGCCACCGCCGCGGTGATCGGACTGGGCAGCGTCGTCCAGACGCCGCTGGCGCACCCGCAGCTGTGGTCGTCGCTGTTCATCACCTGCCTCACCGCCTGGGGCATCGGCCAACTGGTGGACACCCTGCGCAAGACCACCGCCGAACGTGACCGCAGCCTGGCGGCCACCATGGCACTGGCCGAACGCGACCGGATGAACCGCATCGTCCACGACGGGGCGCTGCAGGTGCTGTCCATGGTCGAACGCGAGGGCCGCACGCTGGGGTCCCGCGGCCAGCGTCTGGCCCTGCTGGCCCGGCAGCAGGAGATCCAGCTGCGCACGGTGCTGCAGGACCGCACCGTCGAGGTCGAGGAGCCGGCCAGCAAGGGGGAGGGGCGGGTCGACGTCACCGCGATGCTCGACGCCATGTCGACCGACCGGGTGACCGTCTCGCGGATGGCGGACTCGATCACCATGCCCTTGGCCGACGCGCTGGAGGTACGGGCCGCCGTCGCGCAGGTGCTGCTGAACAGCGAACTGCACGCCGGCCCCGAGGCGCAGGTGTGGATGCTGCTCGAACAGGGCGACGGCGAGTTCATCATCTCGGTGCGTGACAACGGGGTCGGGATGAGCCGGGAGCAGGTGCGGCAGGCCGTCGACGCCGGCCGGCTCGGCATCCGCGAGTCGATCATCGGGCGCGTCAAGGAACTGGGCGGCACCGCCGAGGTGCGCTCCGAGCCCGGTCGCGGGGTGGAATGGGAGCTGACGATCCCGGTCGCCCCGGACGAGGGCGACCAGGACCCCGACGCCCTCCACTGGCCCGACCTGGAGCCACCCCCGGACCCCGTAGGCGCCGCCAGCAGCACCACCGAGACCACGAACACCAAGGACGGGACGAGATGAACCGCAAGAGAGTGATGCTGGTCGACGATCACCCGATCTGGATCGATGCGCTCAGCGAGGACCTCGAGGGTGAGGGCTTCGACATCGTCGCGGTCGCCCACAATGGTGAGGAGTGCCTGCGCCGGGCCCGGGCCACCCGCCCCGGGGTCATCGTGATGGACCTGCAGATCCCGCACCCGGACGGGGCGACGTGCACCGAGATCCTGCTCAACGAGTTCCCCGAGATGAGGGTGCTGGTCGTCTCGGCGTCGGGCGAGCGCGGCGACGTGCTGCGGGCAGTGAAGGCCGGGGCCATGGGCTACCTGGTCAAGTCGGCCCCCAAGGCCGAACTGATCGAGGGCGTGCGTCGCACGGCCCAGGGTGACGCGGTGTTCACCCCCGGCCTGGCCGGACTGGTGCTGGGCGAGTTCCGCCGGATGGTGACCGTGGCCCAGCAGCACAACGACGAGGGTCCGGTGCTGACGCCCCGCGAGGTGGACGTACTGCGGCGGGTCGCCAAGGGGCTGGCCTACCGCGAGATCGCCGAGGAGTTGGTGGTCAGCCACCGCACCGTCCAGAACCACGTCCAGAACGTGCTGCGCAAGCTGCAACTGCACAACCGCGTGGAGCTGACCCTGTACGCGATCGAGCAGGGCCTGGGCGAGGACTAGGGTCGCGGCCCGGCGTCCGCGCACGGATCACGGTGCAGGAACCCTCATGGCGACTGGCTACAGTTGGCCCATGTCTTCGGCAATCCCATCACTGGCTGACCTGCGTTCGCGACCTCTGCATCAACAGCCGACCTATCTCGACACCGACCATCGCGACCGCGTCGTTGACACCCTCAGCCAGCTCCCGCCGCTCGTCTTCGCCGGCGAGTGCGACGACCTGCGCCGCCAACTGGCCGCCGTCGCCCAGGGACGCGCGTTCCTGCTGCAGGGTGGTGACTGCGCCGAGACCTTCGCGTCGGTGCGCGCCGACAACATCAAGGGCAAGCTGCGGGTGCTGCTCAGCATGGCCGTCGTGATGACCTACGCCGCGCAGGTCCCGGTCGTGAAGGTGGGCCGCATCGCCGGCCAGTACGCCAAGCCGCGCTCCAAGGACACCGAGACCCGCGGTGACATCACCCTGCCGGCGTTCCGCGGTGACGCCATCAACGGCTTCGAGTTCACCGAGGAGTCGCGTCGGCATGACCCCGAACGACTGCTGCGGGTCTACAACGCCTCGGCGTCCACCCTGAACCTGGTGCGAGCCTTCGTCAAGGGCGGCTTCGCCGACCTGCGCGGCATCCACGCCTGGAACGCGGATTTCGTCGCCAACTCCAAGGTCGAGGCGCGCTACGAGGCGCTGGCCACCGAGATCGACCGGGCACTGGCGTTCATGGTCGCCTGCGGCCTCGACGATTCGACCATGAGCGAGGTCGACTTCTACGCCAGCCACGAGGCACTGCTGCTGGAGTACGAGCACTCGTTGACCCGCATCGACTCGCGCACCAATGAGCCCTACAACACGTCGGGCCACATGGTGTGGATCGGCGAGCGCACCCGCCAGTTGGACGGTGCCCACGTCGAACTGATGCGTCACATCAAGAACCCGATCGGCATCAAGCTGGGTCCCAAGACGTCCCCCGAGGACGCCGTGGCCCTGGCCGAGGCCCTCGACCCCGACCTCACGCCGGGGCGGCTGACCTTCATCATCCGGATGGGCGCCGGCAACGTCCGCGAGAAGCTGCCGCCGGTCATCAAGGCCATCGAGGCCACCGGCCGCAAGGTGGTCTGGTCGTGCGACCCCATGCACGGCAACACCTTCGAGGCCGCCAACGGGTTCAAGACCCGCGCCTTCAGTGACGTCTGCGAAGAGGTCAACGGGTTCTTCGACGTGCACCGCGACCTGGGCACCTGGCCCGGAGGTGTCCACATCGAACTCACCGGCGACGACGTCACCGAGTGCGTGGGCGGCGTCGACGAGTTGCGCGAGGAGGACCTGGCCACCCGCTACGAGACCGCGTGCGACCCGCGACTGAACCGCAACCAGTCGCTGGAGCTGGCCTTCATCGTCGCCGAGCGTCTGCGTGAGGGTGCCCAGCGCTTCAACCCCGTGCAGCAGTTCGAGGCCAAGGACCTGTGAGGTAGCGAACCAACCCGCTGACGCAGGCGTGGTGCAAGACTGGGGGGCATGCACATCACCCATCTTGGCCACGCCTGCGTGCTGGTGGAGGCGGCCGGCAAGCGCCTGCTGATCGACCCCGGCAACTTCTCCGATGCCTGGCACCAGCTCACCGGGTTGGACGCGATCCTGGCCACCCACCAGCACCCCGACCACTTCGACCCCCAGCACGGCCCGGCGCTGATCGCCGCCAACCCGGGTGCGGTGGTGGCGCTCGAGGCGCAACTCGCCGGCAAGGTCGACGGGGAGCAGATCAGGCCCCTGGTGCCCGGGGAGACCATCGATCTGGGCGACGGGGTGCAGGTGCGTACCGTGGGCGGTGCGCATGCGATCATCCACCCCGACATCCCGGGGGTGGGCAACGTCGGCCTGGTCGTCACGGAGGCTGGCGGACCGACCTTCTTCCACCCCGGCGACGCGCTGGACACCGTACCCCCGGACGTGGACGTGCTGGCGGTGCCCGCTCACGGGCCGTGGGCGGCGATGAAGGAACACATCGACTTCATTCGCGCCGTGGGAGCGGCGCACGGCTTCCTGATCCACGACGGTCTGCTCAGCGACCGCGGCTGGGAGCTGGCCTCGGCCCGCTTCCAGGAAATGACCCCGACCGAGTTCCGCGACCTGCGCGACGGCCAGCCGCACCTCTACGCGGTCTAGCCCCACAGACGTCGAGGGGGCCGTCGCCCACAGCCTGGCTGCGGTGCACGGCCCCCTCGGACAACGTCACTTCTTCTTGTTCTTCTTCGACTTCTTGTCCTTCTTGTCCTTCTTGTCGCTCTTCGCCTTGTCCTTGGCCATGGTCACGCACCCCCTTCCTGTCAATGAGTTATTGACGATGACGTCAACCTATCCTTGATGCTGGGGGAAAGCAAACACCGCGCTGCCGATAGGCTGGGGGCGTGTCGTCGCCATCTGTGAACCGCCGTCTCGCCAAGGCAATCGCTGCCCTCGAGGACGTTGCCGACCCGTTGGCGCGGTTGGATGCCGTGCGCCGGGCGCGCGAGGCCCTCGAGCAGCTCGAGGCGCAGACCGCCCGCCAGGCCCGCGAGGCCGGTGTCACCTGGGGGCAGATCGGTTCCCACTACGGCGTCTCCAAGCAGGCAGCGCAGCAGCGCTTCCGGGTCGCGAAGCCCCCGTCACCCGAGGCCCCGGGCGAGTAGAGCGCCGGGTCAGCGCTGGCCGATGGCCACCGGCGGCCGGGCGTGGCCCAGGTCCTGCCACACGAAGTTCGGCACCCGGGCGAAGAAGCCTTCCAGGAAGGCCTCGGTGACCTTGAGGGTGCCGACCTCGACCCGGGCACTGGTCTGGATCGCGCCGCGTCCATCCCACTCGAAGGGCACCGGGCGACTGGCCATCAGGTACTCCAGTTGGCGGGGGTGGAACACGTCGGAGGCAAACTTCGGGTCAGGGCAGCGCACCGTGAACGCCTGGTCGAAGTCGTGCCATTCGAACCGCACCCGGTCACCCATCAGGCCGCGGTTCACCTTGAACGGTCGGAACGCGAACCGGGGGTGGAACTCGACGATCTCTTCGGAGTGGTGGTCGGTCACGGTGCGGGTGGTGGTGCGTCCCTCGGAATCGGTGCTGGTGACCGTGCGGGTCGTCTCCCACCTGTGGGTGAGGGCAATGAACGGCAGGGTGGGATGCGACGAGATGATGCATCCCTCGGCGCGGTGGTTCTGGCCGCCGCCGGTGCACTCCACCAACTGCAGCAGCGAGTCGTCCCGGTTGCGGAACTCCCAGTGGGGGCTGCGGTACACGCTCAGGCGGGGCGGCTTCACGGGCCCCGGGTAGCCCTGCAAGGTGGGGGAGCCGAGTGCCCGGGCGGTGCCGGCCAGCGCCTCGACGTAGCCTGCCAGTTTGTCGGCCGGCTTGGGTGCCCCCAGCCCGACGAGTTGGTCGTGGTCAATCGACAGGTTCGGCGTCACGCCACCGAAGCCGCCCAGGGTGGGCGCGATGACCGCGGACACCGCCCGTCCGAACGGGGGATCGGCGGCCACGATCGTGACGGCGTCGTCCTGGTGGATGACGGTGCCGGTGGCGCCATTGCCCTTGGCGGTGGTGGGCAGGTGGTAGAACTCGGGCATCGACCGGGGCAGGGGCACGGTGACCACGTAGCCTGCGCCGCGGTAGGTGCTCGACCTGTACTCCAGGGCCTGAAAGGGGACACCGCTCGACGTTCGGCCAATGATCTGGTCGTCCACCCGGCGATCCTCGCCGAGGCCGAACGGCGGGCAGTTCAGCCCATGGACCGCCTCGAGGGACGGCCTGTCAATGAACTGCCAGCCACGTTCGGTGACCGAGGCGATGTAGGCCCGCTTGCGGAGGTACCAGACGACCAGGGCGATGATGCCGGCGGCCACCAGCACGACCAGGACGACTCCGATGACGCCCATGCCATCCATGTTTTCCTCTGTTCCGACGTCAGCTCACGTAGATCGTGACCGTTGATCCCTTGGGTGCCTGCTTGGCGACGCCGGGGTCCTGGACGGCGACCACGTTGAGCCGCACCCAGGCCTCGGTGTTGTAGACGACCTTGACGGCGAAGCCGGCGTTCGTCAACCGCTGCTTGGCCGTCGCCTCGTCGGCGCCGGTCACCTTGGGCACGCTCACCAGCACCGGCCCCTTCGAGACGACCAGGTTGATGGTGTCCCCAGCCTTGCCGCTGCCGGTGTCGGGGGACTGGCTGATGACCTGCCCCTTCGGGATGGAGTCGTGGTGCTGCTCGGTGCTGGTGACCTTGAAGCCGAGCCCGGCCAGCGTCCCGGTGGCCGCAGCCGCCTGCTTGCCCGTGTGGTTGGTGATGGGGATCGGCTTCGGCCCGCGGGAGATGACCAGGTCGATGGGGGTGTCGCGCTTCAGCGACGCCTCGGGTGCCTGCGACGCGGTGAGCACCCTGTCGACGGGTGCGCTGCGGTGGTAGGCGCGGGTGACCCGGCCGACCTTGAGGTTCGCCCCAACGATGGCCTGGGTGGCCTCGGCGAGATTCATGTCGGCCAGCGAGGGCATCGGGTAGCGCTCGGGACCGCGTGAGATCACCGCGCGAATCTCGGAGCCCTTGAGCACTCGGGCACCGGCCGTCGGGTCGGTGGAGATGACCTGTCCCGCCGGGACGTCCTCGGAGTACTGCTCGGTGCTGGTGAAGCCGAACCCGGCGGTCTCGGCGTTCACCCTGGCCTGGTCCCTGGTCTGGGTCTGCAACGAGATCGCGGTGGTCCAGCGCCCGTGGGCCATGTACCAGTAGCCGGACCCGCCGGCGGTGAGGGCCAGGACCAGGACCAGCAGCAGGGCGACGAGCCCTCGACGGCGGCGGTGGACGGGGTCCTGGCTCATGTTCGGGAAGATGGGCGTGGCCTGGCTGCGGGGTCGCTGCGGACGCGCGGCCGTCTGCTCCAGGCCACGGGCCGGTGCGTCGGCCGCCTGGCCGACCGGACGCCAGCGTGGCGCCGCCGGCGCTTCGTGGGGGGAGGTGGGTACCGCCGTGCGGGGAATGCTTCCGGTGGTCGAGGTGGCCGGCGAGGAGGCACTGCGCGGTCGGAACGACACCGGCTTCGGCGGGGCCGGCACCGGCGTGCGCAGCATCCGCGCGGTCAGGGCGGGGTCGTCCACGATGCCCTGGCCCAGCGTGTGGCGAGCCTTGCGCAGCAGGGTCAGCAGTTCGCGGGCGTCAGCGGGACGCGAACCCGGCTGGCGGCTCGTGCAGGCCTGGACGAGCGCGTCCAGGTACGGCGGAATGATGCGCCGCGAGTCCCGACGCCAGGTGCCGTCGGCGTGCACGACCGTGCTGGGCGCCGGCACGTCATGGTGGACGTGGCTCCAGGCCACCTGGATGGGGGTGTCACCCTTGTGCGGCTTCTGACCGGTCAGCATCTCGAAGAGCACCACCCCCGTCGAGTAGACGTCGGAGCGGGCGTTGGCGCGTCCGGCGGTCACCAGTTCGGGGGGAAGGTAGCTGACGGTGCCGATCAGCAGGCCCTGCGTGGCGGTCGCCGTCTGGGCCGTGACGGCGCGGGCCAGACCGAAGTCGGCCACCTTGATCTCGCCGCGGTCGCTGATCAGGACGTTCTCGGGTTTGATGTCGCGGTGCACCAACCCGGATTCGTGGGCGCTGGCCAGGGCGTGGACCACGGGTTCGAGCAGGTCGAGGGCGCGCAGCGGCTCCAGTGGTGCCTCGCGGGTGAGGATGTGGCGCAGCGTGCAGCCCTCCACGTACTCCATCACGATGTAGGGACGGTCACGGTCGACGCCCTGGTCGAAGACGCTGACGACGTGCTGGTTGGACAGCCGGGCAGCCGCTCGGGCCTCGCGGTCGAACTTCCGGGCGAAGTCGGCGTCGTCGCCGAGCCCGTCGTGCATCACCTTGACCGCCACCACGCGGTCCAGACGCCGATCCTGCGCGCGATAGACGGTTGCCATGCCGCCACGAGCCACGCGCGCCAGGATCTCGTAGCGACCGTCAAGCACCCGACCGACCAAGGGGTCGCTCACGCTTGTTGTGGTCACGTAACTGCTCCAAACACGGTCCGGGGAATGGGGGGAAGAGGCCGTGTCAGCCTGAGTCTCATCCTAGGGTCAAGGGTCTGTCCCGGCCGCCGCATTGGGGCGGCGAGTCGTGGTCGAAGATGGCGTCGGTGGTCGACCATGTCGGTGCCGTCTGCTAGTGCGGGCACGTCCTCGGCCCCGGGTGTTGACGTGCGCCCTATCCTGACCATGTGACTGCACTTATCGGACTCAAGGACAACCTGGCGTTGTCGCGCGTGCACGTGATCACCGACCTGCGCGGGGGCACTGAGGCCTTCGTCGGCTTCCTCGACCTGCTGTTCAGCGCCGGGGTCGACCTGGTGCAGGTGCGCGACGACAGCGTCGGAACCGATGTCCTGCGCGAAGCCCTGGACGCCGCCGTCCAGCCCACCTTCGACCACCGCAAACTGCTCTGTGTCGGGCGCGACACCGAGGTCGCGGAGGCCTTCCAGGCAGACCTGTTGCACCTGGGCTCCACCGACGGCGACCTGGGTGATGCCCGCAAGCGCCTCGGCAAGTGGTCGCTGGTCGGCCGCTCGGTGCACGACCAGGCCCAACTCGACCACGCGGTGCGTGAGGGCGCCGACTGGCTGACGGTGGGCCCCGTCTTCGGCAGCGATGCCCCGGGCCTGGAACTGGTGCGGCAGGCCGCGGCGGCGCTCCCGGTCGCCGACGAGGCCTCGCCCCCCTGGTTTGCGGTCGGCGGCATCACCCTGGACAACCTGGACGAGGTGCTGTCGGCCGGTGCCGTCCGCATCGCCGTCGCGTCCGCCGTGACCCGGGCCGAGGATCCGCAGGCCGCCGCCGAGGAGTTCGTCAGGCGGGTGCGGAGCCACTGGAACTCGCGCGATGACCTGGCCGACTACGCCTTCCGGGCGATGGGCGGCCCGCACAAGGACGCGACCCTCAACCCCGGTGTGGTCGCCGGACCCCCTGACCAGGTTGATGCCCCACCCCGCCGCGAGTCCTTCGACGCCGTCGAGGATGTGCCGGACGTGCCCCCGCGCCGGGGCGCCGAGGATCCCCGCTGACGTGGGTCCGGGCCTGCCGACGCCGGACTATCATGTGGGCATGTTCCACGAACGCTGCGGCCTGCAGCCCGACTGTGTGGTGGTGATGGCCCGATGAGCAACATCTTCGAGATCTTCAATCCGAGTGATCGCCACTGGAAGGAACAACGCGACTTCGACAAGGTCCACGTGTTCACCACCAAGAAGGGTGGCCGTGGCCCGATGCAGGTCGACCTCGACGACAAGACCATCGTGCTGCCCACCGGCAGGAAGGCCGACCCCGCCGCGGACAGGCCCATCAAGCGCGGCAGCCAGCGCGCGACCGAGAAGCCAGAGGACACGGAGAAGGCTGAGGAACCCGCCGTCACGCCGAAGCGGCCCCGACGCCGGTCGTGATCCCCGCGGCGACGGGGCTCAGCGCTGCCGGACGCTGACCAGCTCGCCCAACGACTGCAGCGCCTGACGTCCCTCGTCGGTCACCCTGGCCTGCCCGAGGATGGCCAGCGCCTGCTCGACGCTGGTGCTGATCTCGGCCTCGACGGCCTGGTCGGCGCCCACCGAGGTGATGATGTCGCGGGCCCGGTCGATGGCTGCCCGGTCCAGGTCGGGGGCGCCGAGCATGGCATCCAGCGCCTCGGCCTGCGCCCGGGTGCCGCGGGCCAGGGCATGGGCCACCAGCACCGTCCGCTTGCCCTCCCGCAGGTCGTCGCCGGCGGGTTTGCCGGTCACGGACTCGTCCCCGAAGACCCCCAGCAGGTCGTCCCGGAACTGGAAGGCGCGACCCACCAGGGACCCGTAGTCGGCCAGCAGGGTCTGCGTCGCGGCGTCGGCGCCGCCCAGGGCGGCACCGATCTGCAGCGGGTGGCGCACCGAGTAACGGGCCGACTTGTAGTCGGTGACGCGGTAGACGCGGTCGAGTTCGGTCTGCAGCCCGGCCGGGTCGAGCGCGTCGTCGGAGGCGAGCAGACGGGTCTGGCTGACGACGTCCAGGAACTGCCCGCAGGTGACCTCGGCACGCATGGTCTCCAGCAGCCGGGTGGCGGGACCGCGGGTGGCCTCAGGCAGGTCGGTGCGGTTGAACATCTCACCGCTCCAGACCAGCAGCAGGTCGCCCAGCAGGATGGCGCCGGCCCGTCCGAACGCTGCGGCATCACCGCGTCCACCCTCGGCCTCGTGCCAGGCCTGCAGTTGGCGGTGCGCCGCCGGCACGCCGCGGCGGGTGTCGGAGGCGTCCATCACGTCGTCGTGCACCAGCGCCGAGACGTGCAGCAGGTCGAGCGAGGCCGCCGCCCGGACCAGCCAGCCATCCTGTTCGGGGTAACCCGCCGCCGCGACATGGCCCCAGTAGCAGAAGGCCGGACGGAACCGCTTGCCCCCACTGGTGAACTCGACGGCCATCCGGTGCAGGTGGTCGAGTTCGGCGCCGACCCCCCGGGTCGAGTGACGTTGCTCGTCGAGGAAGTCGGTGATGGCGCCGCCCACGGCGTCCCGGAAACCCTTGCTGACCGGCTCTGATGCCGGGAACTGTGCGTGTGCCACGTACTGAGCCTAGGCCACGGGGCCGAGCGGGGGTCACTTAGGCTGGAGCGCGTGCCACCTTCCGAGAACCCGTCACGTGACCGTCCGACCATCGCAGCGATGCTGCGGGAATCGAAGCGACCGCTGTTCTCGTTCGAGTTCATGCCCCCGCGCAGCGAGGACGAGGTCGACCTGCTGTGGACGGCCATCGAGAACCTGGAGCCGCTGAACCCCGACTTCGTGTCGGTCACCTATGGCGCCAACGGGTCGAACCGGGAGCGCACGATCCGCACCACCAAGCAGGTCATGGAACGCACCCGCCTGCAGGCCGTCGGCCACCTGACCGTGGTCGACCAGCCAGTGAGCCAGCTGCGCGAGGTGCTGAACAACTACACCGCCGCCGGGGTCACCCACATCCTGGCGCTGCGCGGCGACCCTCCGGGCGGGGCCACCGACGACTTCATCGCGCATCCCGAGGGCCTGGACAATGCGACCGAACTGGTGCGTTTCGTGAAGCAGTCCGGGGACTTCTGCGTCGGTGTCGCGGCCTACACCGCCCCCCGGGGGCAGGGAGGGCTGGAGGAGGAGGCCCGGGTCCTGCTCGAGAAGTCCCGGGCGGGGGCCGAGTTCGCCATCACCCAGCTGTTCTACGAACCGGATGCCTACTTCGACCTCGTCGACGCGGTCCGCGGCCTGGGCTGCGACATGCCCATCATCCCGGGCATCATGCCGGTGACCAGCATCGGGCAGTTGGACCGGTTCGCGATGCTGGGAGGCAGCGACCTGCCCCAGACGATGGTCGACCGGCTGATGGCCGTGGCCGACGACCCGGAGGCGGTGCGCAAGGTCGGCGCCCGCATCTGCAGCGAGCTGGCCGTGACCCTGCTGCGCGGCGGCGCGCCGGGCCTGCAGTTCTTCACCCTGAACAGGTCCAAGGCGACCATGCGCATCTTCGAGATGCTCAAGGGCAGGCACTGGTAGGACGCCCGCCACCCGCGGAACGCCGGCCAGTGCTCAGAGGGCGTCGCGCCAGCGGGCCGGTTGGCCACGGTCGACGTCAATGGTCACCAGGCGCTGGGTCGGACGGGTCAGCGCCACGTACAGCACCCGCTCCCGACCAGGGGTCTGCTCGACGATGTCGTCGGGGGAGACCACGATCACCGCGTCGTACTCCAGGCCCTTGGCCTGCAACGGGGTGACCACGCGGGCACGGTCGGCCAGGCCTGCCGCGTCGACGCCGGCGGCGGCCCGACCGATCAGTGTCGGGGGGGCCAGCACACCGATGGTGCCCTCCACGGCCCGGGCCAGGGTACGCAGGTGGCCGGCGATCGCGGACTCGAGGTGGCTGTCGGTGGCCGTGTCCAGCACGGGTTCGAATCCGGTCGAGCGCACCGCGACCGGAAGGTCGGCGTCGGGGGCGACGGCGCTGATGACCTTGGCCGCCATCGTGAACACCTCCGCCGGTGAACGGTAGTTGGTGGTCAGCCTGAACTCCTGCCGGGGGCCGCTGCCGACCAGGTCGTTGATGGCACGGCGGGTTTCGTCCAGGTGCGGGTAGGAGCTCTGCGCCATGTCGCCGACCAGGGTCCAACTGGCCTGCGAGCCGCGGCGACGCAGCATCCGCCACTGCATCGGGGTGATGTCCTGGCTCTCGTCGACCAGCACGTGGGCAAAGGTCTGCTGCGGGTCGTCGTCCGGGTCAACCTCGCGGTGGGTGGTCATCAGGTCGGCGGTGCTGACCAGTTCGGCGACGTCGCCGCCCTCGATGAAGACGGGGGTGTCCGCCTCGGGGTCGACCTCGGGAAGGCCGATGATGGCCACCAGTTCGTCCATCAGGGCCATGTCGGCCACCGACCACGGCGACGACTTCTGCCGCGAGGCCTGCTCGAGCAGGCCAGGGTCGTAGGAGTCGCTGAGGATGTCGCGTTCCTCGGGGGTCAGGTTGCGGGCGACGGTGTCCAGCAGGGCCCGATCACTGAGCCGCACCAGCACGTCACGGGCCTCGAGGCTCGGCCACCAGGCCTGCATGAACATGGTGAACGAGGCCTGCGAACTGGCCAGGTCGTCGAAGACCTCACGGCTCAGTTCGGCCTCGTTGGTGAACTTGTTCCACAACGCCTGCTGCAGCGCCTTCTCGGCGGCCGGGCGGGCGCGGTTGATCATCCGCGTCTCGAGCACCTGTTCGCGGATCCGGAGCAACTCGGCCGGCTGCAGCGAGAGCGCCTCACCCTTGACGGTGATGCGCAGGGGTTCGAGCAGCCCGGTCAGCGGCTCGTTGGCGACCGCGCGCAGCACCGGCAGCATCCGCAGGCTGCCCTTCAGCGTGGCCGCGTCGGCGGCATCGGTGCGTTCGGTGGTGAAGCCGAGCACGTCGCGGGCCACGGCGCCGATGGCATGCAGGGTGACGGCATCCTCACCGAGGCTGGGCAGCACCCGTTCGATGTAGTTCATGAACACCGACGAGGGTCCCACCACCAGCACCCCGCCACGCTCCAGACGGCGACGGTAGGTGTAGAGCAGGTAGGCAGCGCGGTGCAGGGCCACGACGGTCTTGCCGGTGCCGGGTCCCCCCGAAATGAGGGTGACGCCCTGGTAGTGCGACCGAATCGCCTCGTCCTGCTCGGCCTGGATGGTGGCGACGATGTCGCGCATGGCGTCACCGCGGGCCCGGGCCAGCGAGGCCATCAGCGCACCCTCGCCGATCACCACCAGGTCGGACGAGGAGTCGTCGTCGAGCAGGTCGTCCTCGATGCCGATGACCTTGTCGTTGCGGCAGCGCAGCACGCGCCGCCGAATCACGTTCATCGGGTTGGTCGGGGTGGCCCGGTAGAACGGCTCGGCCGCAGGTGCGCGCCAGTCGATGACCAACGGTTCGTAGTCGTTGTCGCGCACCCCGATGCGTCCGATGTAGCGGGTGTCGGGGGTGGTGAGGTCCAGGCGGCCGAAGACCAGCCCGTCGTGCTCTGCGTCCAGGGTGGCCAACCGCTTGGCCGACTGGTAGGCGAAGGCGTCGCGCTCGAACAGGGCGGTTCCGTCCTCCTCGCGCAGGAAGTCCGAGCGGTCGGTCTGGAACCGGCGGCGGCCCTCGTCGGCGACCTGGCGGGCCGACTGGGTGGCCACGGCCAGGGCGGCGTAGACCCGGTCGACGTGTGCCTGTTCGGCGGCCAGTTCACGGGTCAACGTGTCGGGCGGTGTGGTGCTGACCTCGGCGGACGAGGTGGCGGTGGACGGGGACTCTGGATGCTGCAAGGCGTGTGTCCTTCGCGACGGCTGACGGTCCAGACTACTCCTAGTGGGTCACCGGGCCGAATGAATCGGCCGTGGGTGAACGTGATGTCCCACCCGCAGGGGCGGTGGCCGGCCGGTCAGCGGCGGCGACGGCCGGGGATGTTGGCCTTGTTGGTCGGTCGGATGTCCTGCCCGGTGAGCCGTTCGTGCACGTGGTAGGCGACCAGCGCTGCGCTGAGCACCTCGGCCCAGGGCTCGTTGCCGGCATGGGACGCCGCCGACGCCCGCCACGGGTCGGCGGCGGTGGCGGGGGCGATCGGGGGACGTTCGGTCCAGGCGCGCCAGCTGGACAGGTCCCAGCCGTGCGCCGGGTCGGGGTCGCCGGGGTGGGTGTGGTCGTGGCTGGTGACCAGGACCCCAGCAGCGGTGCTGCGCTGCCAGGCGATGACCACCCCGGCGTCGGTGTGGAAGACCGACTCGGCCAGACCCTCGACCGGGCCCAGGTCGGGATGCAGGTCGTGGCTGATCGTGGGTGGACGCGCCGCGGCGAGCTCAGGTTGTCGGTGCAGCAGCCGACGCCACCGCGGGCCCTGGGACGGGTCAGGGGCGGGGGCGAGCGCCTCGATGACGACCTGCGCGTCGCCGGGCTCGGACTCCAGTTCGACCTGCCGGTCGACCAGCCGGTCGGTGAGCACCCCGACCAGGGCGTTCATGGCCAGCGCGCGGGGCTGCTGGTCGGGGTCCAGGGGTGCGGTGGACAGGTGCCACCGTCCGAAGGTGCGGGGCAGCGTCCACCGCGTGGCCAGCCACGCCGGGGCCCGTTCCGGGTCGCGGGCCCCGGCCCGGAAACCGGCGCTGAGCAACAGCTGGGCCAGGCGGGGTTCGTCGAGTTGCTGGGCCAGCTGACCCAGGGTGCGGCCCTGCCACAGGGCACGGCCATCCGGGTGCGTGGGGAAGGGACGCTCGACGCCGGCCATCCGCAGTTCCTGCCACAGGTCGTCGACCTGGTCGAGCAGACCGGTCCAGCGGGTGGCGGGCCCGTCGCCGAGGACCTCGCGGATGCCGCGCAGGTGACCGGCGCGGTCATCGGCCAGCGCCAGTTCGGTGCCGTCGGCGAAACGGTGCACGGCCGGTGGTGCCGGGACCAGGTCGAGGTGGTGGGCATTGAGTTCGGTGACCAGCGGCCGTCCGGACTTCTTCAGCAGGTCACGCCAGGCCGCGGGCAGGGTGAAGACCGGCTCAAGGTCGTCGACGAGCAGACCCGGGTCGTCGGTGGCCGCGGCACCGGCGCCGAGCGGGCGTCCGTGGGCCCGTCCACCGAGGGGCCCGGCGGGGTCGAGGCTGACCCGGTGACCCACCCGGGCCAGACGGATGGCGGCGGCGAGCCCGGCAGGGGAGGCGCCGTGGACGTGGATGTGGTGGGTCACGGTCAGGGGATGCCCGGTTCGGGACTGCTCGGTTCGGGGGCGTGGGTGAGCCGGCGCCGCAGGGCACGGTAGCCCTGGCGCACCTTGGCGAACAGATAGCTGAAGATGATCAGTGTGGCGACCAGCAGGATGCCGGCGACCACGGCCGCGGCGACCGGATTCAGCGCGGCGATGCCGAGCACCGTGACCAGGCCGAGGTCACCGGCCACCGAGTGGCCGACGTTGCTCACGGGTTCGGGCGAGGTGTTGATCGCCAACCGGGTGCCGGCCTTGGTGATGTGGCTCAGCAGGGCGGTCAGACCACCGACGCTGGCCAGCGTGACCGTCAGCAGGTCACCGGACTCGCCGGCGATCAGGCCCCCGATGAGGGCCCCGGCGACGGGACGGATGATCGTCGAGATCGAGTCCCAGACCGAGTCCAGGTAGGGGATCTTGTCGGCCACCAGTTCCAGCAGTCCCAGCACGCCCATCACCACCAGCACGTCGATGCGCCCGAAACCCTCGGGCACGTCGGCCATCCCCGCGAAGCGTCCGAGCAGGCCCAGGACGAAGACGGTGGCGTAGGCGTTGATGCCACTCGCCCAACCGGCGGCGAACGACAGCCCGAACAGTTCCATGGGTTCAGGGTAGCCTTCACAGGCATGGAGGACTCACTGAGGATCAGCAGGCCCAAGAAGGCTGCGGCCGGCGTCGCCGGGGTGGTCCACGCCATGGGTTTCGCCGTCCGCGAGGGTGCGCTGCTGCCCCTGCTCAAGGTCAACCAGACTGACGGCTTCGACTGCCCGGGCTGCGCCTGGCCCGACCCGCAGACCCGTCACGTCGCCGAGTTCTGCGAGAACGGTGCCAAGGCCGTCGCCGAGGAGACCACGGCACGGCGTTGCGGTCCCGACTTCTTCGCCGAGCATGACGTGGCCGACCTGCGTGGTCGCAGCGACCACTGGCTCGGACGACAGGGTCGTCTCACCACGCCCATGTGCCTGCGCCGTGGGGCGACCACCTACGAGCCGGTCAGCTGGGAGTTCGCGCTGGACCTGATCGCCTCGAAGCTGGGCTCCATCGACGCCGACCAGGCCGTCTTCTACACCTCGGGACGCACCAGCAACGAGGCCGCCTTTCTCTACCAACTGCTGGTGCGACGCCTGGGCACCAACAATCTGCCCGACTGCTCCAACATGTGCCATGAGTCCTCGGGCAGTGCGCTGACCGAGACCATCGGCATCGGCAAGGGCACCGTCACCCTCACTGACGTCGAGACCACCGAACTGGTGTTGATCAACGGGCAGAACCCCGGCACCAATCACCCCCGGATGCTGAACGCTCTCGAGAAGGTGAAGGCCGGCGGCGGCAAGATCATTGCCATCAACCCCCTTCCCGAGGCCGGGCTGATCAACTTCAAGAACCCGCAGTCCCTCAAGGCCGTCACTGGCGGTGTGCCGCTGGCCGACGAGTTCTGCCAGATTCGCGTCAATGGCGACCTGGCGCTGTTCCGGGCACTGAACCGCATCCTGATCGACCGCGACGCCATCGACCACGAGTTCATCGCCACCCACTGCGCCGGTTTCGACGACTACGCCGCCTCCCTGACGGTGGACCGGGCCGAGACCGAGTTCGCCACCGGGATGGCGTGGCACCAGATCGAGCGGGTCGCCGACATGGTCGCTCAGGCCAACACCGCGGTGGTGTGCTGGGCCATGGGTCTGACCCAGCACAAGAACTCGGTGCCCACCATCAAGGAGATCGTCAACTTCCTGCTGCTGCGCGGCAACATGGGCAAGCCCGGCGCCGGCGCCTGCCCCGTCCGCGGCCACTCGAACGTGCAGGGCGACCGGACGGTGGGCATCTACGAGAAGCCGTCACGGGCGTTCACCGACGCGCTGTCCAGGGCCTTTGACTTCGAGGCACCCACCGAGCCCGGTTACGACGTGGTCGACGCGATCCGCGCCATGCGCGACGGCAAGGTCAAGCTGTTCATGGGCATGGGCGGCAACTTCGTCCGCGCCACCCCCGACTCGGAGGTGACCGAGGCGGCGCTGGCCACTGTCGAGTTGACCGTGCAGGTCTCGACGAAGCTCAATGGCTCCCACGCGTTCACCGGCGCCGAGGCGCTGATCCTGCCGACCCTGGGACGCACCGACGCCGACCCGCAGGCCACCGGCCCGCAGGACGTCACCGTCGAGGACTCCATGGGCATGGTGCACGCCTCGCGCGGGCGGCGCGAGTTCGGCGGGGTGCTCTCGGAGGTGGCGATCGTCACCGAACTCGGCAGAAGGGTCTTCGGTGACGCCTACTGGGACGAGTTCCGCGCCGACTACAGCCGGATCCGCGACAAGATCTCCGAGGTGGTCCCCGGCTTCGAGGACTTCAACGAACGCATTCGGACCCCCGGCGGCTTCGCCCTGCCGAACGGGCCACGGGAGCGTCGCTTCACCACCGCCTCGGGCAAGGCCCACTTCACGGTGAACCCGCTGACCGTCGTCCGCACCCCGCCGGGGCACCTGATCCTGCAGACGGTGCGCAGCCACGACCAGTACAACACCACCGTCTACGGTCTGGACGACCGCTACCGTGGCGTCAAGGGCGGCCGCAGGGTGGTGTTCGTCCACCCCGACGACCTGGCCGACCTGGGCATCGCCGATGGCGAGCACGTCACCCTGGTGTCGGTGCACGAGTCGGGGGAGCGGCGTGCCCCCGACTTCCGGGTGGTCGCCTACGACACCGCCCGCGGGTGTGCCGCCGCCTACTTCCCCGAGACGAACGTGCTGGTGCCGCTGGACTCGGTGGCCGACACCTCCCAGACGCCGACGTCGAAGTCGATCATCATTCGCCTCGAGCGTGGGGACGCCTGAGTGGGGCGCATCACCGTTCCCCACCCGGTCACCCGGGTCGTGGTGGACGACGACGTCACGGTGACCAGGCACCCCGACCGACTCGTCGCCGAGGAGCCGCTGGAGATTCGGGTGAACGGCGCCGCGCTCACGGTGACCATGCGCACCCCTGGCGATGACGTGCACCTGGCCCACGGCTTCCTGCTCACCGAGGGCATCATCGCTGACCCCCAGCACGTCGCCACCGCCCGCTACTGCGCTGGAGCGGTGGTGGCCGACGAGACGGGGATGCCGCAGAACACCTACAACGTGCTCGACGTGCACCTCGCTCCCGGTGTGCCCGCGCCGGTGGTCGACCCGACCCGGAACTTCCCCACGTCCTCCTCATGCGGGGTGTGCGGCAAGGCGAGCATTGATGCCATCGAGCAGCAGATTCGCTGGCCCGTTGCCGACGACCCGGTCAGGTTGGATCCCCGGGTGCTGGTCGGGTTGCCCGACCAACTGCGTGAGCACCAGAGCGCCTTCGACCGCACCGGCGGGCTGCATGCCGCCGGGCTCTTCACCACTGACGGCCAGTTGCTGAGGGCAGCCGAGGACGTGGGCCGGCACAACGCCGTCGACAAGGTGCTGGGGTGGGCGCTGCTGCGGGGGCTGCTGCCGGCCCGTGGGCACGTGCTGGTGGTGTCGGGGCGGGCGGGTTTCGACCTGACCCAGAAGGCCCTGATGGCCGGTGTCCCCGCGATGGTGTCGGTGTCGGCGCCGTCCTCGTTGGCAGTGGAGATGGCCGTGACGGCGGGCATGACCCTGGTCGGGTTCACCCGGACGCCATCGTTCAATGTCTATGCGGGGGCCGGACGCCTGGGCGTTTGAGGCGGATTGCGACGAGGAGCCGTGAGCGGCGGCGAGTCACGGGTTCAGGTGTAGGTGTGTGCTCGGGCGTGGATGCGCATGAGGATGGCCCAGTTGTCGGGGTCGACGTCGTCTGGTCGTTCGGGTTGGATGGGTAGCGAGGGTGCTGCCTCT
>NZ_JADIJQ010000040.1 GCF_017355265.1 Tessaracoccus sp. SD287 | reverse complement strand
GGAGGCTGTCCCATGGCGGGCCTTTCGATTGGTCCAGCGCCAACAGTATCCTCAGGGCGCGGTGCCGCACCGGGGATGAACTGTCGGCTCCGTCGCGCGACGGATGCGCCCCCGACGCACTGCTGCCTAGGCTCGGGGTGTGAACCTCATCCAACGCCTGCGCTCGTGGTCGAGTTGGGACGAGACCTGGCAGCGTCCCCGCCCCGGCCTGGGACGCGCCGACCTGCTGCTCGCCGTGCTCGCCTTCGCTGCCGGATGGTTGAGCGTGGAGTCGATGCTGTCCTACGCCGGGGAACCACCCGGCAGTCGCGGGGCGCTGGCGCGCTACCTGGCGCTCGGCTCGGCGTGCCTGCTGCTGGTGTTCCGGCGCCGCGCGCCCATCACGGTGATGGTGCTGTTGGGCCTGCACTTCTTCGTGACCGCCAACCACGTGCCCGAGGTGGGCTACACCATCGTCTACCAGCTGGTGCCCTTCCTGGCGCTCTACAGCGGCATCGCCTGGGCACGCGACCGCAAGGCGGCGTTGCTGGCGGCCACGGCCCTGTTCCTGGGTCTGGTGCTGTGGCTGGTGTGGATGTTCGCCCTGGGCAAGGTGCTGTCCGGCCATGCCGAGGACCTGCCCGAGGCGGATGGCCTGTTCGGCCAGACCACCGGCATCATCATCGGCACCACCATCGCCAACCTGATCTACTTCTTCGCCGCGGCACTGATGGGCCAGGTCGCCTGGCGGCAGGCCCGCGACCACGCCGAGGCACTCAGTCAGGCCGAGACCATCGCCCGCCAGACCGACGAGATCGCCGAGCACGCGGTGCTCGCCGAACGCCTGCGGCTGGCGCGCGAACTGCATGACGTCGTCGCCCACCACATTTCGGTGATGGGGGTCCAGGCCGCGGCGGCGCGTACCGTGATGGACCGCGACCCCGCCCTCGCCGCCCAGGCCCTGGGCAATGTGGAGCAGTCCAGCCGCGACGCCGTCGCCCAGATGCGTGGCCTGCTGGGCACCCTGCGCTCACCGCGCGACAGCGGCCAGCTTCCCTCCCGCGCCCCGGAACCCACCCTGGCCGAGGTGCCCGCCCTGGTGGCGGCCGCCAGCTCACCGGGGTTCAGCGTCCACTACGACCTGGTGGATCAGGCGGGGAGCGCTGGCGAGGTCTCGCTGCCGGTGGGGCTGACGATCTATCGGACGATCCAGGAATCCTTGGCCAACGTCCGCCGTCACTCCACCGCACGCAGCGCCCGCATCGTCGTGCGCCTGGACGCGACCTCCGCCGAGGTCGAGGTCACCGACGACGGCAACCCGCGGGCCACCACGTCCGGTTCGGGCTTCGGGCAGACCGGTATCCGCGAGCGGGTGACCTCCTTGGGCGGGACGGTCGAGTTCGGGCCACGCGCCCACGGCGGCTACCGCGTCCGGGTGCAGCTGCCGCTGGGTCAGGACAGCATCGCGGCGGTGGGCGGTGGCGGCGACCTCGTCCATGGCAGGGTGAACGGGTGAGCACCCCCCTGAAGGTCCTGCTGGTCGACGACCAGGCCATGATGCGCGCCGGGTTCGCGATGATCCTGTCGGTCGAGTCCGACCTGGAGGTCGTCGGGCAGGCCGCGAACGGCGCCCAGGCCATTGACATGGTGGCTGCGCTGGCACCCGACGTGGTGCTGATGGACGTGCAGATGCCGGTGCTGGACGGCATCGCCGCCACCGAACGGATCGTGGCCGACAGCGACTCCAAGGTCATCATCGTCACCACCTTTGACCGGGACGACTACTTGTTCGACGGGCTGCGCGCCGGTGCCGCCGGCTTCCTGCTGAAGAACGCGGACCCCAGCGTGCTGGTCGAGGCCGTGCGTGCCGTCGGCCACGGGTATGCCCTGCTCAGCCCCGAGGTGACCATGAGGGTCATCGCACAGATGGCGTCGACCGATGCCCAGGAGGCGTCGTCGGCCGCCGGCCAGGCACGTCCGGTCGACCCTGCTGCCGCGGCCAGGCTCGGCCTGCTCACCGACCGGGAGCGCGAGGTCCTGGGCCTGATCGGTCGCGGCCTGAGCAACGCCGAGATCGCCGCAAACCTCTACGTCGGCGAGGCCACGGTGAAGACCCACGTCAGCAATCTGCTGTCCAAACTGCACCTGCGTGACCGGGTGCAGGCGGTCGTCTTCGCCTACGAGGTGGGCATGATCACCCCCGGCGGCCACTGAGGGCAGCCAGCTCCGCCTCGAGGGGGAGCGCCAGGATCAATCGCGTGGGCGATCCGCCCACCGCAGCCTCCGGCAAGGATGGGGACATCGACCACACAGGAGGCAACATGTTGGAGGTCCAGGGCCTGACCCGGCGCTTCGGTGACCGGGTGGCCGTCGACAACGTCTCGTTCACCGTTCGCGAGGGACAGACGGTGGGCTTCGTCGGAGCCAACGGTGCGGGCAAGACCACCACCATGCGGATGATCATGGGTCTGCTCGCCCCGCACGCCGGCAAGGTGCGCTGGCAGGGACGCGAGGCCACCGACGCCGACCGCCGCGCTTTCGGGTACATGCCCGAGGAGCGCGGTCTGTACCCCAAGCAGCCGCTGCTGGGCCAGTTGGTCTACCTGGGCGAGCTGCGCGGCATGTCGGTCGCCCAGGCCAGCGCCGAGGCCACCGAGATGCTGACGGCGCTCGGTCTGGGGGATCGGCTCAAGGACAAGCTCGAGAAGCTGTCCTTGGGCAACCAGCAGCGGGTGCAGATCACCGCGGCGCTGATGGCGGCGCCGACGGCTCTGATCCTCGACGAGCCGTTCTCGGGGCTTGACCCGATGGCGCTGGACGCCACCAGCGACATGCTGCGCTCCTACACCGGCGCCGGGGTGCCGGTGCTGTTCAGCAGCCACCAGCTCGACCTTGTCGACCGGCTCTGTGACGCGCTGGTCATCCTGTCCGGCGGCCGGGTGGTCGCCGCTGGCACCCGCGAGGAGCTCATCGCGCTCGGTGAGACCCGGCACCGCATCGTGCTGGACGGGGACGCCGGCTGGGTACGCACCTTCGCCGGGGTCAGCGTCGACGACGTCGACGGCAACACCGCGGTCCTGTCCGACCTGGACGCCGGCGCCGACCAGGCGCTGCTCGCCGAGGCGATGCGCCGTGGCGTCGTCCGCGAGTTCGCCCCCGTCCGCCCCACCCTCAGCGAGATCTACCGAAAGGTCACGGCAGCATGAGCACCGACACCCAGCCGGCCACCCGGGTACGTCCCTTCGCCCAGCCCAGGAACGCCTGGGCCATCGTCACCCGTCGCGAGGTCGTCACCAAGCTGACCGACAAGGCCTTCTTGAGCGGCACCCTGATCACCCTGCTGCTGATCGTCGGCCTGGCCGTGATCAGCGTGGTCATGGATGCCCGCGGCAGCAGCGCGACCGTCGTGGTCACCTCCGACGAGGCCGCTGCCGTGGTCGCGGCCGCCCACGAGGTCGAGGTCACCAGGAACGACAAGAGTTCGGTCACGGTCCTGCGCGCCGACTCCGACGAGCAGGCCCGCCAGCAGGTGCTCGACGGCGGCGCCGACGCCTGGCTGAGCCGGGGCGCCGACGGCTGGAACCTCACCTTCGCACGTGACCTGGACACCTCCATGCAGCTGACCGTCAGCCAGGTCATCAACGCCCAGGTGTCGGCCGACCTCGCCCGCACGGCGGGCATGACGCCCGGGGAACTGACGGCGGCGACCACGGTCCGCACCGAGTTGCTCGACGGCGACTCGGACCGGGCCGAACTGGCGCTCGCCGCAGGGTTCATCTTCGCCATCCTGTTCTTCATGTCGGCGATGACCTTTGGCATGCAGATCGCCGGGTCCGTCGTCGAGGAGAAGTCCTCGCGCATCGTCGAGATCATCTCGGCGGCCATCCCGATCCGGCACCTGCTGGCCGGCAAGATCCTGGGCAACACCGTGCTCGGCTTCGGCCAGATGGCGCTGTTCGCCATCGTCGGCCTGGTGGGGGTGAGTTTCACCCCCTACGGCGACCTGCTGCCGAGCCTGACCAGCGCGGTGGTCTGGTTCCTGGTCTACTTCATCGCCGGCTTCCTGGCGCTGGCCTGCGTCTGGGCCGTGGCCGGGTCGCTGGCCAGCCGCCAGGAGGACCTGCAGTCGACCACCACCCCGCTCATCATGGCGCTGACGGTGGCCTACATGGCGGGCCTGTTCGCCAGCGGCACCGTGCAGACGGTGCTCAGCTACGTGCCGGTGATCTCGTCGGTGCTGATGCCGCAGCGCCTGGTGGCCGGAACCGCGACCTGGTACGACCTGGTCATCGGTCTGGTGCTGAACCTGGCCTTTGCCGCGGTGACGGTGATCGTCGGTGAGAAGATCTACCGCCGGTCCCTGCTGCAGACCTCGGGTGTGATCAGCTATCGCGACGCCCTCAAGCTGACCGACTGAACCACGCCGACGGGCGGCCCGGGCTGGGGGCAGGTCAGGCGGTCGGGCGACCGCCGGTCACCCCCAGCACCGTCCCCGAGACGTAGGACGCCTCGGTCGGTGAGGCCAGGAACACGTACGCGCCGGCCAGTTCGGACGGCTGCCCGGCACGACCCAGCGGAGTGTTGTCGCCGAACTCGGTCATGTCCTCGCCCTCCTTGGTGGCCGGCTGCAACGGAGTCCAGATGGGCCCCGGGGCGACCGCGTTCACCCTGATGCCGCGGGGACCGAGGTCCTGGGCCAGGTTGATGGCGATGTTCAGTTCGGCGGCCTTGGTGGCCGCGTAGTCGACCAGCGGGCCGGACGGTTCGTAGGCCTGGATCGAACTGGTGAAGATGATGCAGTCGCCCTTGCCGAGGTGGTTCAGGGCCTCCTGGGTGGCCCAGATCATGGCGTACACGTTGGTCTTCATGATCCGGTCGAGTTGCTCGGTGGTGACGTCCTCGATGCCGTTCTCGCGGCGCGCCCACTGGTGGGAGGCATTGTTGACCAGAATGTTCAGCCCGCCCAGCTGCTGGGCCGCCTCACGGACCACGCTGCGGCAGTGCTGCTCCTCGCGCAGGTCACCCGGCAGCAGTACGCAGGTCTGCCCCGCCTGCTCCACCCAGTGGCGGGTCTGCTCGGCGTCGGACTGTTCTTCGGGCAGGTAGGCCAGGGCGACGTCGGCACCCTCCCGGGCGTAGGCGATGGCCACCGCACGTCCGATGCCGGAGTCCCCGCCGGTGATGAGGGCCTTGAGGCCCTGCAGACGTCCATGGCCCTGGTAGCTCTGCTCACCGTGGTCAGGTTCGGGGGTCATCTCGGAGCTCAGCCCGGGGGGCGACTGCTCCTGGGCCGGGAAACCGTCACCCTGGAGCTTCTCGGCCGACTCAGCGGGGTCGTCGGTGCGCACGGATGCCTGCTCATTGCTGTGGCTGCTCATGCCTCAAGTCTGGAAGGGATCCCGGTGCAGGTGCAGCGTCGGTGCCGGATCCAGTGGAAAAGGGTGGGCCAGCCACGGGCCAATTTGATCACGCCACTGGGTCGTAATTGGACGCGGAAATGAACGAATGTGCTAGCCACAGCGGTGTCCTCTGCAAGTTCCGTCCCCTGCCGCCACTGGCCCCCCGAAGCGCCATATGGTGAGGACATCAACCTCACCGGGGAGGGACCTGCATGAAGAGATTGAGTGTGGACGTCGTGGTGATTGGTGGCGGAGCCACCGGCGCCGGCGTCGTCCGTGACGTGGCAATGCGTGGCTACACCACCGCCTTGCTGGACAAGGCCGACCTCGGCCAGGGAACGACGGGCCGCTACCACGGTCTGCTCCACTCGGGTGGACGCTACGTGGTCTCAGACCCGCACTCGGCCACCGAGTGTGCCCAGGAGAACGAGGTGCTTCGTCGCATCCAGGCGCATGCCGTGGAGGACACCGGGGGACTGTTCGTCGTGGGCCCGGACGACGACCTGGACTACTCGGCCAAGTTCGCCCAGGGTGCGGCCGAGTCCAAGGTGCCGTTCGAGGAACTCACCATCGCCGAGGCCCTGCGCCGCGAGCCCCGGGTGAACCCGGGCATCAAGCGAGCCTTCGCCGTGATGGATGCCTCGGTCGACGGATGGCAACTGGTCTGGGGTGCCGCCAATGACGCCAAGCGTCACGGTGCCCAGATCCTGACCTACCACCGCGTCACTGACATCGACGTCGCTGATGGTGCCGTTCGGGCCGTGCGTGCCTACGACGAGAAGCGCGGCGAAGAGGTAGTGATCGACTGCAAGTTCGTGCTGAACGCCGGCGGCCCGTGGGCGGGCCAGATCGCCAGCATGGCCGGCTGCGAAGAGGTGGAGGTGGTGCCCGGTCGCGGCATCATGATCGCGATGAACCACCGCCTGGTGAACTCCTGCGTGAACCGCTGCATCTACCCGTCCGACGGCGACATCCTCGTCCCGGTGCACACCGTCAGCATCATTGGCACCACCGACGTCAAGGCCCCCGACCCCGACCGGCTCGAGATTCCTCGCGACGAGGTCCAGCAGATGCTGGACGCCGGTGAGGTGCTGGTGCCCGGCTTCCGCACGTCGCGCGCCGTGCACGCCTGGTCGGGTGCGCGTCCGCTGTTCAAGGACCCGCGCGTCTCGGCGTCCGACACCCGCCACATGACCCGCGGCATGAAGATCCTCGAGCACGACCAGCGCGACGGGGTCAGCGGCATCCTGTCGATCATCGGCGGCAAGCTGACCACCTATCGGCTGATGGCCCAGGTGATGGTCGACATCATGGAGGAGAAGCTCGGCGAGAGCCACGAGTGCAAGACGGCTGAGGAGGTCATCCCCGGCAACGAGGACCACAAGCTGTACGCGGTCAACCATCGCCTCGCCGAGCGCGAGAAGGACCGCCGCGACGAGCAGATCATCTGCGAGTGCGAGCTGATGAACCGCGGCATGATCACCGAGTTGATGGCCGAACAGCCCACCGCCAGCTTCGACGACCTGCGCCGCCAGCTGCGACTGGGCATGGGTCCCTGCCAAGGCGGTTTCTGCACCATGCGTGCCACCGGCATTGCGCTGGAGGAGAAAATGGTCGACCTGGTCCGGGCGACCGAACTGATGCGCCTGTTCCTGAAGAACCGGTGGATCGGCCTGTGGCCCATCCTGTACGGCGACCAGGTGCGCCAGACGGCGCTGGACAACTGGATCTATCACGGCACGTTCGATGTCGAGCACCTGCCCCAGGCTGAAGAAGAGGTTGTCTGATGACCGAGAGCCACCTGCCGATCACCCGCACGGCGGTGACCGGCACCCGCAAGGCCGTGGTGATCGGCTCCGGTCTGGCCGGGCTCACCGCCGCCATTGGTCTGGCCCGCGCCGGCGTCCAGGTGACGGTGGTCACCAAGGGCTTGGGCGGACTGCAACTGTCGCAGGGCACCATCGACGTCCTGGGCTACACCGGCGACCAGCACCACAGCCTGGTGCCCAACCCGCTGGACGGTTTCGCCGACCTGCCAGCGGAGCATCCCTACTCGTTGGCCGGACGTGAGTCGCTCGCCGAGGGCATCGCGCTGCTGCACGAGGTGTTGGGGCCCGAGGAACTGGTCGGTGGGCTGGAGGCGAACGGCCTGTACCCCACCGCGGTGGGGGCGCTGCGCCCGACCGCCCTGGTGCCCCGCTCGATGGCCAACGGCAAGGCCGAGCCCGGCAAGAAGTTCCTGATCGTGGGCATCCACGAACTGCGCGACTGGCACCCCGAGTTGATCGCCGGCAACATCGCCCGCACCCCGCTTCCCGATGGCGAACCGATTCCGGCCCGCCACGCCAGCTTCTCGCTGCCGGCCCGGGAACGCGAGGTCAACATCCAGCCCGACAAGTACGCGCGGCAGATGGACACCCCCGAGTTCCGGGCAGCCTTCGTCGCCCAGGTGAAGCCGTTGGTGCAGCCCGGTGAGACCGTCGGCGTGCCGGCGGTGCTGGGCCTCAACGACCCGACCGCCTTCGACGAGGTGCAGACGGCCCTGGGGGCGCCGATCTTCGAGATCGTCTCGCAGCCGCCGTCGGTGGTCGGCATGCGGATGAACCAGGCGCTGACCACCGCCGCCAAGACCCGCGGTGTGCGGATGATGATTGGCGCCGAGGTCACCGGCCTGGTCGCCGAGAACGGAGTGGCCACCGGGGTGACGGTGAAGACGGCCGGGCGGGAACGGGTCATCAGCGCCGACTGGGTCGTCCACTGCGGTGGCGGCTTTGAGTCCGGGTCGCTGGCGGTCGACTCCTACAACAAGGTCAGTGAACGGATCCTGGACCTGCCGCTCAGCGCCACCGACGCCACCGAGTTGATCCACGGTGACTTCTGGGGCGAGCCGCAGCCACTGTTCAAGGTCGGTGTCCGCGTGGACGAGTCCATGCGGGTGCTGGACGCCCAGGGTGAACCTGTCCACCCGAACCTGCTCGCCGCAGGCGGCATCCTGGCCGGGTCGATCCGCTGGGAAGAGAAGTCTGGTGAGGGCATCGCCCTGGCCAGCGCGATGAAGGCCGTGGCCACCATCACCGAAGGAGTTGCGCGATGACTGACACCATTCCCCACACCGGCACCGACCACGGCAGCGACCTGGTCCACGACCACGGCGACGACCTGGCCTACGACCAGCGCGACGTGCGGGCGAGCCTGGACAACTGCGTCAAGTGCACCATCTGCGAGACCCAGTGCCCGGTGGCCAGGGTCACCCCGCTGTTCACGGGCCCGAAGTTCGTCGGCCCCCAGGCCGAGCGTTTCCGAGACGGTGAGAACGTTGACCACTCGCTCGACTACTGCAGTTCCTGCGGCATCTGCACCCAGGCCTGCCCGCAGGGCGTGAAAATCAACGAGATCAACTCGATTGCCCGTTCGGAGATGAAGAAGGGTGACATGCCGATTCGTGATCGGCTGATCACCAACACGGTGCTGATGGGCAAGTTCATGACGCCCTTCGCGCCGATTGCCAACCTGGCGCTGTCGGCCAAGCCGATCCGGTCGGTGGTGCAGGCGGTGGTCGGTGTGCACAAGGACGCCGCCATGCCCACTGCGCAAACCCAGACGGTGCAGGGCTGGCTCAAGCGGCGCACGCCGCCCGCCAAGGCCCCCACCCGGGAACCGATCGTCTTCTTCACCGGCTGCGCCGGCGGCTACTTCCAGGTCGAGACCTCGAAGAAGACCATCGAGGTGCTGGAACACCTGGGCTTTGAGGTGCTGGTGCCCAAGCAGGGATGCTGCGGCCTGGCCCAGCAGAGCAATGGCCTGTTCGAGGGTGCCCGCAAGAGCGTCATGCAACTGGTGGACGCGCTGAACTCGGCCGGCAAGGACCTCACCATCGTGTCGAGCTCGGGTTCCTGCGCCGGCATGATGAAGCACGAGGCCCACGAGATCCTGGGGCTGACCAGCCCGAAGCTGCTCAGCGTCGGGGCACGGATGCGTGAGACCTCGGAGTTCCTGCTGGAACTGATGGACGAGGGCATCCTGACCGCGGACATGTTCGACGAGATCGACGCCACCATTCCCTACCACCAGCCCTGCCAGGTGAAGTCGCAGTACATGGGCACCCCTGCGGTGCACGTGATGTCGGCCATTCCGGGGGTGACGGTGGTGGAGTCTGGCCAGCCCTGCTGCGGCATTGCCGGTACCTACGGGCTGAAGAAGGAGAAGTACGAGATCGCCAAGGCCGTCGGCCAGCCCGTCTTCGACATGGTGCGCGAGACCAACCAGAACGTGGCGACCTGTGACACCGAGACCTGCCGCTGGCAGATCGAGAAGCATTCCGGGGTCAAGACGGTGCACCCGGTCGAACTGGTGCACCGGGCACTGGGTCTGTCGGACGACCTGGTGGTCTGAACTGGTCCGGGCCCGGGTGACCCCGGGCCCGCCAGCATCAGGCGCGTGCGGGCTCCGGCTCGGTACCCACCCGGGTGAGCAGCCCCACCACGGTCGCGGCCGAGCGCTCGGCGACATCGTCCAGGAAGTCGTCGTGTTCGGCGCTGGCGTTGACCCCGCACATGTCGGAGATGCCGCGTATCGAGATGAAGGGAACGTCGTAGGAGTGACACACCTGGGCCACGGCCGTCGACTCCATGTCGACTGCCACGGTGTCGGGGAACTCGAACATGATGCTGTCGAGCAGGTAGCCGCTGACGAAGACGTCACCCGAGACGATCGGGCCGAGCACCACGCCGTCCTGGTCGCGCAGCATCGCCAGCGAGTCGGCGTCGCCGGTGAAGGACACGGGCATGCCGGGCACCTGGCCCATGGCGTAGCCGAAGGCGACCGCGTCCGCGGTGGAGTAGGTCAGTTCGGTGCTGGCCACCACGTCACCGCGGGAGATCATGCCCTGCAGGCCACCGGCGCTGCCGACCGAGATGACCAGATCAGGGTTCCACCGATGCAGGGCGGCGACCGTGGCCGAGGCGGAGTTGACCAAGCCGATGCCGCAACGCACCAGGACCACGTCGACGCCGTCGATCTGGCCGTGCTGCATCTTGGCGTTACCGACCCGGTGGACCTCACCGAGGTTGGTGGCCCGATCGCAGAAGGGCCGGATTTCCTGGCCCATGGCGGCGATGATGATCGCCCGGACGCGCGGGTTCTGGGTGTTCATGACAGGTGTACTTCTTCCCAAACGTGACGATGGTCGAGGAACTGCCGGGCGGCTTGCTGCGCGCCGGCGAGATCATGGCTGGCTGCCCAGCCGCATTGGACTTCGTTGGCTGCCGGAACCTCGGTGGCGGTGATGACATCACCGAGGGCCGCGGCAAGGGTGTCGAGGAAGGCTTGCTGACCACCGAGTTCGTCCTGGTTGACGACCGTGAAGTAGAAGCCGGTCTGGCAGCCCATGGGGCCGACGTCGATGACATTGTCGACGTGGTCACGGATCTTCTCGGCCATCGTGTGTTCCAGGGAATGCACGGTGGGCATGGGGAGGTGGTCCTGGTTGGGTTGGCAGAAACGTACGTCGTACTTGGTGATGACGTCGCCGCCGGGGAGTTGCTTGGTGTCGGCAACCCTTACGTAGGGGGCGGATACAGTGCGGTGGTCAAGGTTGAAACTCTCGACATTCATCTGGCCCATGGATCCCCCTCGCGTGGAACCACCCTGTCGAGCGGTGGCAGGCCCAAGGCTAGCGGCGTACAGGTGGTGAAAGCTAGAGCACAGTGGACGGGATTTCCGCTAGTTAACTTTTGGGGGCATGAAAGCCCACCGTGCTCGGGTGGGCCCCCGTGAAATCCTGCCAGTCTCCGGTGGTTAGTGTCGAGGGGTGACCACCATCCGCACCCCCCGGAAGCGGCGCGGGCGCAACAGTGGCTGGGTGCCCCAACAACACGGGGCCTGGGCCATGCTCGTCGTGCCGTGGCTGGTCGGCCTGCTGCTCGCCGCCGAAGCCGGTGTCCTCGATGCCGGTCGGGTGCTGCTGGGCCCGGCGTGGCTGTTCGGCTACCTCTGCTTCAACGCCGCGACCCTGATGACCAAGGCTGCCCCCGCGCGTCGCGATGCCTATCGCCGACCGTGGGGTGTCTACGGCTTGTCGGCGTCGGTGGTGGGTGTGATGGCTGTCGTCCTGGGCGGGGCGGGGGTGTTGTGGTGGAGCATTGCCGGTGTGGCGCTGGTCGGGTTTGCCCTGGTGTTGACCCGCCGCAAGCAGGAACGTTCCCTGCTGGCGGGGCTGGTGAGCGTCGTGGCCGGCACGGGGGTGGGGATCGTCACCCGGTTCTGGGTACCGACCGAGCTGCTGGACGCCAGCGGCGCCGACATCGCGGTCCTGGGGTTCACCGTCGCCTATTTCGCGGGCACCGTGTTCACCGTCAAGACGATGATCCGCCAGCGGGGCAGCCATTCCTGGTGGGCGGCCTCGATCGGCTACCACGTGGCCGTGGTCGCGCTGGTCGTCGCCGCCATGGTGGTGGGTTGGTTGGGTGCGGTCTGGCTGGTGCTGGCGGTGGTGCTGCTCGTCCGGGCGGTCTGGGAACCGACAACGTTGTCGCGCCGGCCGCTGACGGTGCTGCAGATCGGGTTGGTCGAAGTGGTGCTGTCGGTGCTGGTGCTGGTGGCGGCGCTGCTTGGCTGAACCCTCAGCTGCCGGCGACGCCCTTCTTCCAGTACCCCATGAATGACGCCTCCGACTTCGTCACCGATGCGGCCTTCGCCTCGGCGCGCAGCCCACGCACCCAGCCCGCCTCTCCGGCGATCCAGGCCTGCCGATCGGCACCACCGCGCACCTCGTCCCACAGCAGTTCCGCGGCGCTGACCGGCGACGAGGGCGTGGCCGGCCCAGCGGGACCGGCCCCGACTGATCCTGCCGTCACGGTGCCAGGGCCGGTGGCGCCGAACACCCCGGCGGCTCGCTGCCCCTGCTCACGGATGCACCATTGGATCGACATCGCGGGTGGCAGGTCCACGCTTCGGACGTCCTGGGCGTGGGGCACCTCGAGCACCACCCGGCCGCGGGCCCCGGCGGGCAGCGTCGAGACGATGTTGAGCACCGCGGGCAGCGCCGTCTCATCGCCGACCAGCAGCACGTGGTCGGTGATCTCGGGGCGCCACGCCACCCCGACCCGGTCGTGACCCTCGACGGTCCGGTCCCCGGCGACCAGGATGGCGCGGGTCCCGATCGGCGCGGCTGAGGCGAAGCGCATCCCCGGGGCAGGGTTGTCGTCCTCGAGGGGGTGCACTGCGACATCAATGTCGACCTCGCCCGGTGCCCCGGGCTCCGGTGAGCCCGGACGAACGGCGACCAGGGTGTAGGTGCGCAGCACGGGCCCCCCTTCGCCGGCGGCGACCAGTGCCTCGTACCAGTCCGCGCCCGAGCCCAGCACCCGGTCGAGCGCCTCACCGGGGCCGAGCAGCAGCTTCACCCGCTGGTCGAGCAGGGTGGGGGAGCAGTCGGCCAGGTCGTCGCCGGCCAGGGTGATCCGGACGAAGGAGGGCGAGACGTGTTCCCGGGCGACAAGGGTGACGGCGTAGGTCTTGTAGGGCGAGGTCATGGGATTCTCCTTGGCAGGGTGGCGGGGGTCAGGTGACGGCACGGTTGGCCATCAGCAGCCACCAGAACAGGGGGGCGCCGACCAGGGCACAGACCAGACCGACGGGTAGTTGGGCGGGGGCCAGCGCAGACCGGGCCACGGTGTCGGCGGCGAGTACCACCAGTCCACCCAGGGCGACCGACAGCAGGGTCATTCGGCGGTGGTCGGGGCCGACCAGCAGGCGCGCCAGGTGGGGGGCGACCAGACCGACGAAGCCGATCACCCCCACCGCGGCGGTGGCCGCCCCGGTCAGCAGTACCGCCGCCAGCAGCGCCCCGCCGCGCACCCCGGCATGGTGCACGCCGAGCAGGCGGGGGGTGTCCGGGTCGAGTTGGACCAGGTTGAGGTCGTTGCGCAGCGCCCAGACACCGACCAGTACCAGCATCACCAGCAGGGCCACCGGGCCCAGGCTGTCCGGCACCGTCGAGTACGTTGAGCCACCGAGCCAGGTGATCGCCCGGGTCTGGTTCCACGGGTCGGTGGACACCACGAGCAGGGTGCCGATGGCCTGGAAGCCTGCGGCCAGCCCCAGACCGACCAACACCAGTCGGGTGGGGTCGAAGCCACCGCGCGCCCCCAGCGCCATCAGCAGGCCGCCGGCCACCAGCGCCCCGGCCAGGGCGAAGGTGTTGATCCAGACGACCGACACCTCGACCGACAGCACGTTGGCCCCCACGATCACCGAGAGCGCCCCGGCCCCGGCGCCGGCCGAGACCCCCAGCAGCGACGGATCGGCCAACGCGTTGCGGGTGACGGCCTGGGTCAGGGTGCCGGCCAGCGCCAGCGCCATGCCGGCCACGATGGCCGCGGCCACCCGGGGCCAGCGGGTGTCGAGCATGAAACTCACCCGTCCGCTTGCCTGCCCGAGCAGCCAGTTCCAGACGTCGCCCAGCAGCAGCCAGCCGTCCCCGGCCAACAGCGCCACGGCCGCACCCACTGCCAACAGGACGAAAGCGAACAGCGTCACGGGCCCGGCCACGCGCGCGAGTCGCGGGCGTCCACGCCCGACCATCGCCGTGGCATCGCTGCGTCCGGTGCGCATGCCCTGGCTGAGTGCGACCAGGAAGACTGCGCCCAGCAGGGTGGTGACCACCCCGGTGGGGATGCGTGCCGCCTCACTGGCGCCGATCACTGCCCGCAGCAGCACGTCGGAGCCGATCACCAGCAGCGCCCCAGTGATGGCGGTGGCTGGCAGCAGCCAGCGGTGGCGGTGCAGGCCTTTCAGTCGGCGGGACGACAGCCGCACCAGGGCGGGGGCGCACAGTCCGACGAATCCCAGGGGCCCGGCCAGTGCCACGGCGGTGGCCGCCAGCAGCACGGCCAGCACCACGGCCGCCAGCCGGGTACGCACCACCTTCACGCCCAGGGCGCGCGCCTGGTCGTCACCCAGGCCGAGCACGTCGAGTTGGCCTCCCATCACCAGCAGCGCCAGCAGGGCCAGCCCGATCACCAGGCCGGCCTGGGCTGAAGCGCTCGGGTCGGCCTGGCTCAGGGAACCGGCGCCCCAGGCGAACAGGCCCTGGGTCTCCTGGCTGAAGACCAGTTGCAGGGCGGCGGTGATGTTCATCAGGGCCATGGTGAGCACCGAGCCGCCCAGCACCAACCGGGCGGGGTCGTTCCTGCTGCCGGCCAGCAGGAAGGCCAGGGCTGCTGCTCCGAGCCCGCCGACCAGCGCAACCCCAGTGCCCCCCAGCAGTCCGAGCGGAATGCCACTCACCGAGACCAGCGCCAGGGCCAGGTAGGCCCCGGCGTTGACGGCCAGGGTGTCCGGGGACGCGAGCGGATTGCGCGCCACAGACTGCAGGGTGGCACCGCTGACCCCCAGGGCGATCCCGACCAGCAGCCCGGTGGCGAGCCGCGGGATGCGTGAGGCCAGCACGATGTCGCTGGTCTGGGTACTGCCGCTGCCGATGGCCCACTGCCACACGTCGGTCGGGCCGACGTCAGCCGTGCCCTGGGTCAGGTGCACCACCGAGAGCAGCGCCAGCAGCGCCAACGCCACGGCGAGCGATGTGGCCAGCCGTGTGACCTGCCGACGCTGGGACGAGTGAGTCATGCTGCGGTTCAGGCCGACAGCAGTGTGACCAGTTCGTCAACCCACTGGGTCAGCGAGGCCGGACCGCCGTAGACCCAGATGCCGTTGGCTGCGGCCTTGACCTTGCCGTCCTTGACGAACTGGAGGTTGTTCCACACGGCGTTGTTGGCCAACTGGGTGGTGGTGTCGGTGCTGCCGTTGGCCCAGTTCAGGAAGGTCAGCGACGGATCGAGGGTGGTCAGGCCCTCGAGGTCGAGCGAGCCAATGCCCCAGGCGTCGTCGCCGGGTTCGGTGTAGGCATTGGTCAGCCCGAGCTGCTTGGCGATCGCGCCGGGCACCGAACGGTCCGAGTGCATGCGCACGTCGACGTTGGATCCCTGCACGTTCACGTAGCTGAACACGTAGGGGTTGGTGACGTGGGTGAGCTTCGCGGCCGAGCCGGTGAGGTGGTTCTGGAAGTCGGCCCAGATCGTTGCGGCCGACTCGCCCTGGCCGAGCAGGGCCGCGGTGTCGAGGAAATTCTGCTTGACCTGGCCGAGAGGGTCCTTGGCGTTCGCCCCGGTCAGCAGCACCACGGGGGCGATCTTCTCGGCCTGGGCGAGTGCGGTGTCAGGCACCGAACCGGTCACACCCAGGATCAGGTCGGGATTGGCCCTGGCAATGGAGTCGAGGCTGGGCTCGGTGCGCAGGCCCACGTCGATCGTGTCCCCGGACAGTTCGTGGCTGGACACCCAGGAACCGAAACCCTTGGTGTCCGCCACCCCGACCGGTGGCACGCCGAGGGTGAGCAGGTCTTCGGTCGGGCCCCACTCGAGGGTGACCACCCGGCTCGCGGGCCGGGCCAGGGTGATCGTCTTGCCGCGTGAGTCGGTGATGGTGATGGGGCCGGCCCCCCCGGTGGCCGCGGGCGTGGTGGCCGAGGAGTTCGGCTGGGCGGCCTCGGTGGTACCGCAGGCGGTCAGCGCCGCGGTGGCCGAGAGGCCGGCGGTGGCACCGAAAAGGGCGCGACGGGTCAACGACATGGTGATTCCTTCGTGGATGGGATGCGCGCCGAGACGTGGGCGCGCGTAGTGGTCCCGAGGGCCGGGCGGCCTCAGGCGGATGCGGTGAGGCGCTGTCGGGTGGCGCACCGCGGCAACGGACGAATGCGTGGTCCGTCGGCTGTGTGCAGTACTTCGATGGGGGTCTGGTAGGCCGTGGTCAGGCGGGCCTCGGTGAACACCTCGGTGGGAGTGCCCTCGGCGATCAGCCGGCCGTCCACCAACAGGGCCACCCGATCGGCCACGGCCGCAGCCTGGTTCAGGTCGTGCAGGACGACCCCGACCGCAGCGCCCTGGTGATCGGCCAGGTCACGGATCAGGTCGAGCAGCTCGGACTGGTAACGCAGGTCGAGATGGTTGGTCGGTTCATCGAGCAGCAGCACCGGAGTCTGCTGGGCGAGGCAACTGGCCAGCCACACCCGCTGGGCCTGCCCACCCGACAGTTCGTCCAGGGCGCTCTCGGCGAGGTCCTCGATCCCGGTGAGGTCCATGGCGCGCTGCACCGCGGCCGGGCCGTGCAGGTCGGTGCCGAGCCACCGCGACTTGTGGGGGTGCCTGCCCAGACTGACCACCTCGCGCACGGTCATGCCCGCTGGCGTCGGACGATGCTGGGTCAGCATCGCGAGCCGGGTGGCGAACTCGCGGGGACTCAGGGTCAGACAGTCCAGGGGGTCGGCGTCAGTGCCGCTCATGTCAACGGTCGTGTCATCGAGTTCCTGGGCCAGGTGCAGTTCACCCGAGGACAGCCCATGGAGCCGCGCCATGCCACGCAGCAGCGTCGACTTGCCGGAACCGTTGGGGCCCACCAGGGCCAGCACCTCGCCGGGACGCACACGCAGGTTCGCCTCGTGCACCACGGTGTGCGCACCGTAGGCCAGACGGACGCGGTTGGCCTGGAGCGCCCGGGGCGGCGCAGAAGAGGTCATGCAGATGAGGTTAGGCTGTCCTAAGTAAGAATCGCAAGTCCAGTGTTGAGTATTTGTCGAGTGACATCGGCTGAGGGGTTGTCCGGCGCAGCGGTGTGACGGCCCGACCCCTAGGGTTGCGGGTATGGAATACCTCCGTCACGTCGACGACAAGACCCTCGCGCTGCAGTCGTCCTCCCAGATCACCTCGGTCGAGAAGCTGGCCAACTTCACCCTCGACCAGGTCGCCCAGGTGGTTGACCAGTGGGACGAGGACTTCGTCATCGAGGTGGGCAGTTGGATCTTCCGGCTGGACGAACGCGCGGACGGCCGCTGGCAGTTGCAGGCGCTGCAGGGCGGCGACGAGCCGTGGAGCGATGACGCCACCACTGCCCTGGAGGTCGTGGACAGCCAGTTCCGCGCACTGGCCCGGGTGGGCGGTTTCGAGCCGACCCCGTGCCGCGTCGACAGCTTGGTGCTGGTGCACGAGGATCTGTGGCCTCGAGGTGATCGGCCCTCGCGGACCATTGAGCTGCGACGCCGCGCTGTCTCCAGCGAGAACGAGGAGGGCACGATCGACTCCGGGTGGTACCTGGGGCCGGTCGACGCCACCGAGGTGCCGCGCCCCGACCAACTGGTGGGCCGCAGCGTCGGGTCGCTGATGCAGGAGTACCTGTTCGTGATTCCGGCGCTGATGCTGCCGCTGGGCACCATGGTGCATTTCGAGGATGATGCGATCAGTTCGGTGAGGGGCGGCAACGGCGCCGAGCACTGGGCGAGGAACCGCGCCGTCTGAGCCTCGCGGCTCGCGTCCGTCGTCAGCTGCAACGCTGCGGTGCACCTGCAGCGCTTGATGCCGTGCACCTGCACCGAACTACTGCAGCTGCGTGGGTGGCCTGGCCTGGCCCAGCACTGCGGCTCAGCGGGCGGCAGAACTCAGCACCGTCACCCCGGCCTCGGCGGCAGCCACCAACTGCGGTTCGTCCGCGGGCAGGTCGGTGACGATCACGTCGAAATCGGTGAGCCGGGACACCTCGTACAGGGCCGAGCGGGTGAACTTCGACGCGGTCACCGCCAGCACCGAGGTGGTGGCGCGGCTGATGGCGAAGTGCTTGAAGGCGGCGACGTCCTCGTAGGGGTGGTAGACCATCCCCTGCTGGATCGCCGCGGCACCGATGATGGCCACGTCCACCCGCACCGCGCCCAGGGCGGCGACAGCCGAGGGACCGTAGAAGGCCTGCAGGGGACGTACGAAGCGTCCGCCGACCATGATCAGTTCCGTCTCGGGATGGTCCATGACCATGGTCGCGGGGCCAAGGCAGTTGGTCACCACCGTCAGCTGGCCCTGCTCGAGCACCTGCTCGAGGATGAAGTGAGCGGTGGTGGAGTCGTCGACCAGCACCGAGTCACCGCGCCCCACCAGGGGACGCGTCAACTCGGCCAGCGCCCGCTTGGACGCCGACTCCTGACCCAGCCGGAACGAGAACGAGGTCTCCGACAACGACGACGCGGCAGCCGAGACCTCGCCCCTGGACCTGATCACCACCTGCCGCGCCTCAAGTTCGGCGAGGTCGCGGTACAGGGTCATCGCGGAGACGCCCATCTCGTCCTGCAGTTCCTCGACGCGGACCGTGCCGCGGCCGAAGATCAGGGTGGCGAGCCTGTCCTGGCGGTCCTGCTTGGACGAGGTTCCCGGCTGGGTCACTGCCATCAACTCATTTCGAGGTCACTTCGACTGGCCGTAGCCACGCATTCCGGCGCCTGCCTCGTCCATGAGTTCGTCGGAGAGCACCTTGATCCTGGCACCCGGCGCCATTCCCGGAACGGCCGCCATGGCGCGCAATTGCACCTCGCAAATGTACTCCAGGTAAGGAAGCAGGCTGAACGCCTTGGCCAGCGTCGGTCCGGTGGTGAGGGCACCATGGTTGGCCATCAGTGCTCCCGAGCGTCCCTGCAGGGCATTGGCGACGTTGGTGGCCAACTGGTCGGTGCCGAAGGTGGCATACGGCGCCACCCGAATCAGCCCGCCGAACATCGACGAGTAGTAGTGGGTGCCGGGAATCTCGTCGACAACCGTGCTCAGCGCCGTCGAGGCGGGGGCGTGGTTGTGGGTGATGGCACCCACGTCGGTGGCGTGGTAGACGGCCAGGTGCAGGGGCAGTTCGCTCGACGGCTTGTACTTTGCGTCGATCGGGTTGCCCTGCAGGTCGTGGACGCCGACGTCGGCGGGCTCCATCTCGGCATAGTCCATGCCGGAGGGTGAGACGACGACCTGGTCGCCGACGCGCACCGAAACATTGCCGGCGGTGCCGACCACCAGTCCCAGCCGCTGCATTTCCTGGCAGACGAAGACGACCTCAGCGCGTTGCTGTTCCAACAACATCAGGGGAGTTCCTTTCTCGGAGTGGGCAGCGGACTACGGCTGCAGGATGTACTTCGAGCCGCGACCGGCGGCCATGTCCTCGAGGGATTCGACCAGCGCCTCCAGCGGACGCACCTCGGTGCACAGGCTCATGCCGTCGAACCGGCCACTGGCCAGCAGGTCCACCGCGATCGCGACGAAGCGTGGCTGGTGGTGGTAGACGCCCTTGATCGTGTACTCCTTGTAATGCATGTCCGAGGAGTTCAGGGTGAACGGGGCGTTCTTCGGGGTGCCGCCGAACAGCACCGCGGTGCCTCCGGGGCGAAGACCAAGCACCGTCTGTTCCCACACCTGGGGCAGGCCAACCGCCTCGATGGCGACGTCGGCACCACGCTCGCCGGGGGTGAACGGTCGCACTGCCGCCGCGCACTCCTCAGGGGTGTCAAGACCGGTCAGGTTCACCGTGACGGCCGCACCGGCCTGCTTGGCCTGTTCCAGTCGTCCCTCGGACCGGTCGGCGACCACCACGGTCGCGCCCCGCAACTGGGCCAGCTTCAGGAACATCTGGCCGATCGGCCCGGCACCGTTGATCACGACGGTGTCGCCCAGCGCGATGCCCGACTCGTGCATGCCATGGACGACGGTCGACAACGGCTCCAGGGGGGCAGCGGCCTCGAAGGGCAGGCTGTCGGGAATGACGTAGGTGTTGCGCTCGACGATCGCGCGGGGCACCACGATCTGTTCGGCGAAGGCGCCATTGAGGTACTGCAGGTTCTCGCACAACGACTCGCGTCCGATGGTGCAGGCCCAGCACGACCCGCACGGGGCGGTGTTGGCCGCGACCACCCGCTGGCCGACCTGGAACTTCTCCACTCCCTCGCCGA
>NZ_JADIJQ010000004.1 GCF_017355265.1 Tessaracoccus sp. SD287 | reverse complement strand
GTGCCGTGATGGTGGGTGCCTGAGATGTGGAAGGCAACGTTCACCTCGTTGTGGAGTCGCAAACTGCGGCTCGCCATGTCCGCCCTGGCCATCGTGCTGGGGGTCTCCTTCGTGTCCGGTTCCTTCGTCTTCTCCGACATGATCATGGGGTCGTTCAAGGGGATCCTGTCCTCCACCATCTCGGACGTGGACGTCTCCAAGGACCCCAGCGCCTCGCTCGAGGACGGCTCGCCCACGAGCAGCAAGATCGACCAGTCCGTGGTCGACAGGATCCAGCAGGTGCCGGGTGTCACCCACACCCAGGGCGTGATCTACGGACCCGGCGTCATCGTCATCGCCGACACGGGCAAGGCGTTGGTCAGCATCGGCCCCCCGCAGCTGGGATTCAACTGGGGCACCCTGCCGGCACTGGGCGGCAAGACCGGCGCCACCCTGCTCAGCGGCCACGAACCGCAGACCGATGACCAGGTCGTCGTTGATCCCGACACCCTGCGCAAGTCGGGGTACGACCTCGGCGACACCATCAAGGTGATCACCCCCACGAAGGGCACCATTGAGGTGACGGTCGTGGGTACCGGCTCCTTCGGCACCGGCTCCACCGCCGGCGCGAGCTACTTGTTCTTCACTGATGCACGTGCGCAAGACATCTTCCTGGCCGGCGCTGACACGTTCACCGGCGTCTGGGTGGTCACCGAGAAGGATGCCGATCGCGCCGCAGTCGCCGAACGCATCCAACCGCTGCTGCCCCAGGGCTACCTGGCTCGGGACGGCCAGGCCTACGCCGACGAGCAGGAGAGTTCGGTCGCCTCGGCCATGGGGTTCATCGACACCTTTCTGCTCGTCTTCGCCGGCATCGCGCTGCTGGTGGCGAGCTTCCTGATCATCAACACCTTCACCATCCTGGTGGCCCAACGTTCCAAGGAACTCGCCCTGTTCCGCGCCATGGGCGCCAGCAAGGCCCAGATCATGGGAACCGTCCTGGCTGAGGCGCTGGTCCTCGGTGTCGTCGGCTCGGGGGTCGGCCTGTTCGCCGGCGTGGGTCTCGCCTATGTCATCAAGCAGGGCCTGAAGACCGTCTGGGACATCGGACCGGTCCAGGCGGGGCTGAGCCCGACCGCGATCGTGGCGGCACTCACCACGGGCATCGTGGTGACGCTGCTCGCCTCCCTGGTTCCTGCCCGACGCGCCACCCGGATCGCTCCGGTCGAGGCCATGTCGACGGCCCAGACCGAGCCCGAGAGAGGTCTCGGCGCCCGCGCCATCATCGGGGTCGCCCTGGCCGCGGTCGGCGGCGTCCTGATCGCCCTGGGACTGTGGGGTCCTGTCCCGCAGCCGATGGCCTGGGCCGGTGGCGGCATGGCCGCGGCCATGGTGGGTGTCGCCATCGCCTCCCCGCTGCTGGGACGCCCCGTGGTGTGGCTGGTGGGCAGGATCTACCGCGTCCTCTTCGGCGAGGTCGGCAAGCTCGCCGAGCTGAACTCCCTTCGCCAGCCCCGACGCACCGCCGCCACGGCATCGGCCCTGATGATCGGCCTCACCCTGGTCTCGATGATCGCCATCTTCGGCCAGTCGGCCAACCGCTCGGTGGTCGACCAGGTGCAGAACACAGTCCGCGGTGACTACATGATCGGCCAGCAGGGCTTCCTGCAGTTCCCCGCCCAGGTCGGCGACAAGGTGTCCTCGGTCGAGGCGGTGCAGAGTGTCCACCGCCTCAAGACGGGCGTCTTCCTGGAGGTTCCCGAGGGACGGACGACTCCGCCGGAGGAGCAACTCAAGGACGTCAGCGGGCGCTATCTGACTGTGGTCGGTGGCATGGAGCCCAGTTCCTTCGACAAGGTTGTCTCCCAGCGCATGGTCAAGGGACGCAACGTGGCCGGACCGAACGAAATGATCATCGAGGAGTCGGTCGTCAAGGACCGCGGCTGGGACATCGGCTCGACCCAGACCTACTTCTCCCCCGAGGCGCAGCGTTCGGTGACCTTCACGGTGGTCGGCATCTACTCCAAGGGGACCGGGACCAATCTGTTCGACACCTGGGTCTCGACCGACACCCTGCAGTCCATGGGCCTGGCCTCCAGCGACGTGTACCTGGCCATCTACCTCAAGCCCGGGGTGGACAAGGCCGCCGCCCGGGCCGCCCTCGACCAGGCGGTGGCCGACATGCCGCTGGTAGCGGTGATGGACGTGGCTGAGTACACCGACCAGATGTTGCAGAGCCTGGCGCAGACCATGGCGCTGTTGTACGGCCTGCTGGCGTTGAGCATCGTGATCGCGGTCCTCGGCATCGTCAACACACTGGGTCTCAGCATCGTGGAGCGCACCCGTGAGATAGGTCTGCTGCGGGCCATCGCGCTGACCCGCGCCCAGGTGCGGCGGATGATCTCGTTGGAGTCGGTGGTCATCGCATTGCTCGGCGCCGTGGTCGGCGTCGGCCTGGGCACCGTCTTCGGGGTCGTGCTGCAGAAGGTGCTGCCCGAGGACCAGGGCATCCACCTGCTCAGCATCCCCTGGGACCAGCTGGCCTACTTCCTGGTCGCCGCCGGTGTCGTGGGAGTGCTGGCAGCCGTGTGGCCGGCCCACCGCGCAGCCCAGACCGACGTGCTGGAGGCGATCGCCGCCGAGTGAGCAGCGCGTGGTGATGCCCCGACCGGGTGAATCCGTCACCGGTTGGGGCATCCCCACGTCCGGATCAGGTCGTCCAGGCCCTCCACAGGCTGGCGTACTCGCCGTCCTTGGCCATCAACTCGTCGTGGCTGCCGAGTTCGGCGATGCGTCCGTCGATGACCACCGCGATCCGGTCGGCGTCATGGGCGGTGTGCAGGCGGTGGGCGATGGCCACCACCGTGCGGCCGGTCAGCAGGGAGGACATCGACCCCTCGAGGTGTCGAGCAGTGCGGGGGTCGATCAGGCTGGTGGCCTCGTCCAGCACTAGGGTGTGGGGGTCGGCGATCACCAGCCGCGCCAGGGCCACCTGCTGGGCCTGGGCCGGGGACAGCTTGGTGTTGCCCGACCCGACCAGCGTGCCGATGCCCTGCGGCAGCCGCTCGACCCACTCGGCGGCATCCACGGCGCGCAGGGCGGTCATCACCTGCTCGTCGGTGGCGGTGTCCTCACGGGCCAGGATGATGTTGTCGCGAATGGACCCGACGAAGACGTGGTGCTCCTGGGTGACCAGGGCCACCTGGGTGCGCAGTTCGTCGACGGGCAGGCCCATCACGTCCACCCCACCGATCGAGACCTGACCGGTGCGCGGACCATTGATGCCGGCCAGCAGCCTGCCCAGGGTCGACTTGCCCGACCCGGACGGGCCCACGATCGCCAGCCGTTCACCGACGACCAGGTCGAGGTCGACGCCGTGCAGCACGTCATGGCCCTCGCGGTAGGCGAACCGCAGGTGGCGGCCAATGACGTGCGAGTCGGCGGGTTGGGCGGGGCTGGTGACCCGGTCGGGCTCGACGCTGTTGATGCCCAGCAGGCGGGCCGTCGAGGCCATGCCCGACTGCAGTCGGTCGATGCACTGCAGCAGCATGTCCATCGGGCCCACCAGCTGCTGGCAGTACAGCGCTGCCGTCGCCACCTGGCCCAGGCTCACCCAGCCGTTCTGGTAGCCAAGGGCACCCAGGATGACCACTGCCACCAGGGGGGCCTTCAGAGCGGTGTCGGTGCCGGTGAACAGCATGTTGCGCAGGGTCATGGTGTAGCGCTCGGCCTGACCCGACACCTCGGTGTCACCATCGGTGATGCGAACCCGCTGCGGTTGCAGGTTGAGCGCCTCGATGGTGCGGGTTGACTCGACCGACTCGGTGAGCGGGGTGTTCAGCGCGGAGTAGGAGCCGCCCTCGGTGATGTAGCCGGCCAGGGAACGTTTCAGGTACCAACTGGCCACGGCGGCGAACAACAGCAGCGCCACCAGGTTCGGCAGCGCCAGGAAGGGCGAGGTCACCATCAGCGCGACCAGGGTGATGGTCACCGTCGAGCCGCTGATCAGGAACTGCGGCAGGGCGAACTGCACCGACTCGGCCATGACCGAGACGTCGCGGGTGACCCGGGTGACCAGGTCGCCGGTGCTGGCCGATTCCACCCGGGACAGGGGCAGCCGCAGCACCGACCGGACGACCTGCTCGCGCGCCCGCGCCAACAGGTCATTGCCGTACAGGGTGGTGATGGTGCGGGCGGCGAAGCCCAGGGCCGTCTGGCCGACGACGATGATGACGCCCAGTCCGACGAGTCGGACCAGGTCGCCGGGCAGGGTGGGGTCACCAGCACCGGCCCGGTCAATGATCCAGCCCAGCAGCGCGGGCAGCAGCACCCCGGCCACGGCCGCCCCCACATTGGAACCCATCAGCGCGGTCAGCATCCCGGGACGGGTGGTGAACAGGTCCTTGACGAAGTCGAGCACGGCCTTGTTGTCGGCCACGGGCATGCCCCGCTCGGGGGCACGCGAGGCGCGGAAGAAGTCGCCGGCCCGGCGTTGGCGCAGCAGATAGCGCTCCCGCAGGTCCCGCAGCCGTCGGACGAGCCCGCCCTGGTGGGTCGGGAACAGGCCGTCGGGCAGGTCCTGACGCAACCCCGGGGTCTGGCTCCAGGTCTGCTCGGAGTTCTCGAAGACCTGTTGGGCGAAGATCTGGGTCATGCCAGCACCTCCTCGTCCAGGTCCACACCGCGCGCCACGATGCCGCGGTAGTCGGGGTTGCGCATCAGTTCCTCGTGCTTACCGGAGGCCACGGCCAGGCCGTCCTTCAGCAGGACGACCCGGTCGGCCTGGTGCAACCACAGCGGCGAGACCGTGGTCAGGATCGTGGTGCGACCGCGGCGGTAGTCCGGGACACGTTCGGCAATGCGTGCCTCGGTGTGGGCGTCGACGGCAGAGGTCGGTTCGACCAGCACCAGCACGTCCGGGTCGTGCAGCAGCGCCCGGGCCAGGACCAGCCGCTGGCGTTGACCACCCGACAGTCCGCGTCCACGCTCGTCGATGTGCCCCGACCAGCCACCGGGCACCGCGTCGTAGACGTCCTCGGCGCTGGCGACCCGCAGGGCCTGTTCGGCCTGCTCGCGGGTGGCCCTGCCGTGCGGGTCGACCAGGTTCTGCAGCGTTCCGGCGAAGACGGCGGCCTGCGCGTCGGAGACGACAATGTGCTCGCGCACCTGGGACATCGGCACCTGTGACAGGTCGACCCCACCGACGGTGACGCCCCACGTGCCGGCGGCGCGCTCCCGGTCGCGGGCCTGCTGGCGGATGCGCTCGTCGCGCAGTCGCCGGCGTTCCCGACGGGCGTCCTTGCGGTTCAGGTCAGTGTCGACGGCCAGCGCCACCTCGTCCTCGTCGGCGAGGTAGCGTCCGACCCGGTCGCACAGCGCCGAGGAGTGCTCAGGCATCGCCGAGACGACCACGGTGAGTTCGCCGGGCCTGGCCACGAACCCGGAGGCCTGGTCCTCGATGAGCGCCCCCAGCGGCAGGTCCACGGGGCGGGACGGCTCGGTCCAGGGCACCTCCTGGCGCAGCAGGCCCAGGGCCTTCTCGGCCGAGACCAGACCCTGGGTCCAGCGGTTGATGAACTGGAACAGCGTCTGCACCGGGCCGACCAGGAAGACGGCGTAGCCGAAGAAGCTGACCAATTGGCCCGGGGTGAGGTTGCCGGCCAGCACGTCGCGGGTGCCGAGCCAGGTGATGACGACCATGAGGCCACCGCTCATCAGGGTCGCCATGGCGTCGACCCCGGACTGCCACGGCGCGGCCCCGTCGGCCGAGCGGCGCACCAGTTGGGATTGGCGGGCGTAGTTGTCACCGAAGGTCCGCTCGCCGCCGATGCCGCGCAGGATGCGCAGGCCCGCGACGATGTCGGTGGCCATGCCGGTCAGGGTGGACGACCGGGAGCGCATCTGGGTGCGGGCCCGGCTCAGCGGACCGAGCAGCGGCCAGGAGGCCACCACCATCAGCGGGGTGGCGACCAGCACGATGAGTCCGAGCCGTGGTGACTCCTGGAGCACGACGATGGCGACCACAATGATGGCCAGCACGGCGGCGATGGCCCGGTTGGTCACCTCGGTCACGGCCCCGAAGATGTCCGAGTCGCCCATGGCCACCGACAGGACCTCACCGGTCGGAGTGCGCCGCGGCAGGTGGTGGCCCAGTTCCATCGACTTGCGGTTGACCAGCATCGTTGACCGGTTGAACACGGCCAGCCATTGCGACACCGCCGTGGTGTGCATCAGCGTTCCGGAGATCGAGGCGAAGGCGATGTTCAGTCCCAGGACGGCTGCCCAGCCCAGGGTCGTCCAGAGGCTCGCGGACGCGACCCCGGCGTCAATGGTGCGCCCCAGGAAGTACGGCGTCAGCCCGTTGGGGACGTACCAGCAGATGGCGAGCAGCGTGGTCACCGCGACCAACCCGCGCGAGCGCCACATCAACCACAGCATGAACCGAGGTGCCGAGCGCGTGTCGGGGGTTTCGGGGGTGGTCGGCAGGACCACCGGGAGCGGGCCCTCTTTGGTGGCGGGTAGTCCGTAGGCGTGGACGCGGGGCGGGAAGGTCTGCATGGCATCCGACAGCCTAGGGGCCGCGACTGGTGAGCGCACCTGAGTTCTGGGCGCCGCCTCCGGCGGAGGTGACCCGCTCGGCGGGTAGACAGGGACCGTCAGCCGGCGGGGGTCCCGAAAGCGCACACCACCCGCCGTTTGCCTACGGGGCGTAGTAGTCAATGAATGCTCAGTGTTCATGGATCCGTTTACCCAATGGTCACCTTGAGCGCCATTCCGCAAGGAATGCGTGAAGCTTCAACTTCTTGCTGGCCATGCTGAGTATGGATACTCAACTCCCGCGTGGTGGGTGCTCAACCAGATGCGCAGCAGGTACCCACCCAAGACGAGTAGTTACCCCCCTTTTGACCAATGCCGCAGCAAAGAGGCTCGTGGGAGCCTAGTTGCAGGCACGAATCAGGTGGAACCCGTAGGGGGCGCCCTGACGTCAGACCCCCGAAAGCACCTGCGGCAAGAGGATGGAATGAACCACATGAGCACCACGATCAATGCAGCACTGACCATTCCCGTCTGCGTCGAATACACCGACCTGTTCCAGAATCCGATGCTCGAGGACCAGCTCGCCCCCCGAAATGTTGATGAGCGCCGCCAGTTGATGATGATGCAGCGCAAGGCCGAGAACATCTGCCTCGACTGCCCGTTGATGACCCGATGCCTCTACACCGCCGTCGTCGAGCACGACGTCGCCGGATTCGTTGCCGGCACCACGCCTCGTCAGCGTGGCGAGATGCGCACCCTGCTGGGTGTTCGTCCCCAACCCGAGGACCTGGACACCCATGCCGGTGTCTCGGCACCCAACCGCCAGGTCGACCACCACGAGGTCGTCCGCTTGCGCAACGCCAACCCGTACGACTCCCTGGAGTCGATCGCCCAGCGACTGGGCTGCTCCCTGTCGACCGTCAAGCGTCACCTGCGCAAGGCCCGCAGCGCCGGCGACAATGCCGGCCCCGTCGCCCCGGATCAGGTGCCCCCGAGCCTGGAACAGGTGATGACGGCCTACCGCACCGTCACCACCCGCCGCCAGGGTCGCGGCCGTTCGGTGCAGGCCGCCTGAAAGGCAGTGGCAAGCTAGGACACATGACTGCTCCAGGTTGGCGACCACGTCTGGTCGCCCTCGACATTGACGGCACCCTTGTTGACGAGGCCAGCGTGATGCCTGGCCACATCAGGGATTCGGTGGCGTCAGTACTGGCAGCAGGTGCCCACGTGGTGCTGTCCACCGGACGAGGCTGGTACGGCACCAAGCCGATCTTCGACCTGCTCGAACTGCCGGCCGGTCCCTCGGTCTGCTCCAACGGCGCCGTCCTGGTGAACTACCCTCCCTTCGAGTTGACCGAGGTCGCCACCTTCGACCCGGCCCGGGTGATCCGCCACATCCACGAGCTCTCCCCCGAGGCGCGCATTGCCGTCGAGGTGGTCGGCACCGGTTTCCGGCTGAACCGGCTGTTCCCCGATGGGGACCTGACCGGCGAGATGATCATTGAGACCATCGACCAGTTGTGCGCCGAACCCGCCAGCCGCATCGTCATCCGTGACCCGGACGTGCCCAACGAGGAGTTCCTCACCCTGGCCGACCAGTTGGGCATGCACGGCGTCAGCTACGCGGTGGGGTGGTCGAACTGGCTCGACATCGCCCCCCAGGGCGTCAACAAGGCGCAGGGACTGGCCAAGGTGTGCGCGCAGTTGGGCGTCGACCAGTCCGACGTGCTCGCCATTGGCGATGGCTACAACGACGTCGAGATGCTCGCCTGGGCCGGGCGCGGCGTGGCGATGGGCAATGCCGTAGACGGCGTGAAGGTCTACGCCGACGCCGTCACCGGACACTTCCTCGACGGGGGCACCAGCGACGAGCTGCGCCGCTGGTTCTGAGCGTCCCGGCGCACCACCACCCCCGACGCCGGGTCAGACGACCGGGGTCAACGATTCCCGCCCGCCCAGGAAGGGCCGCAGCGCCTCAGGGATGCGTACGGAGCCGTCGGCCTGCTGGTGGTTCTCGAGCAGCATGATGATCATTCGGGTCATCGCGCACAGGGTGCCGTTCAGCGTGGCCACCGGACGTGTGCCGCCCTCGAAGCGGCCGCGGATGCCGAGGCGGCGGGCCTGGAAGTCAGTGCAGTTCGAGGTCGAGGTGATCTCGCGGTAGCGCTGCTGGGTGGGCAGCCAGCCGTAACAGTCGAACTTGCGGGCTGCCGACAGGCCCAGGTCGCCCGAGGCCACGTCCAGCACCTGGAACGGGATTTCCAGGGCGGTGATGAACTCCTTCTCCCAGTCGAGCAACTTCTGGTGCTCGGCCTCGGCCTGGGCCGGGTCGCAGTAGACGAACAGTTCCCACTTGTCGAACCAGTGCACCCGGAAGATGCCGCGGGTGTCCTTGCCGTAGGAACCGGCTTCGCGACGATAGGCGGGTGAGAACCCGGCGTAGCGCAGCGGCAGCTTGCCCACCTCGAGGATCTCGTCGGAGTGGTAGGCGGCCAGCGGCACCTCGGCGGTGCCGACCAGGTACAACTCGTCCTGCTCCAGGTGGTAGACGTCCTGGGCGGCCTGCCCCAGGAAGCCGGTGCCCTCCATTGCCGAGGCCTTGACCAGCGCCGGCGGGATCATCGGGATGAAGCCCCATTCCAGTGCCTTGGACAGCGCGAACTGGCTGAGCGCGAACTCGAGCAGGGCACCCTGACCAGTCAGGTAGTAGAAGCGCGACCCGGACACCTTGGCGCCACGGGCCATGTCGATGGCGCCCAGCGACTCGCCGAGTTCGAGGTGGTCCCTGGGCGTGAAGCCCTCGGCCTCGAAGTCCCGGGGGGTTCCGATGGTCTCCAGGATGGTGCCCTCGTCCTCGCCACCGGTGGGGACCTCGTCGATGACCAGGTTGCCCAGTTGCTTGTACACCTCGGCGTAGGCGGCCTCGGCGACCTCGACGAGCCCCTGGGTGCGCTTCACCTCGGCCGACAGTTCCTTGGTGCGGGCCAGCAGCGCCGCCTTCTCCTCACCGCTCGCCCTGGCGACGTCCTTGCCCAAGCTCTTCTGCTCGGCCCGCAACGACTCGAAGGCGGCGATGCTGCTGCGGCGCTCGGTGTCGGCAGCCAGCACCTGGTCGACCAGCGCCACCGACTCACCGCGTCGCTGCTGGGAGTCACGAACACGGTCGGGGTCGGTGCGCAGCACGGCGGGATCGATCATGCCCCAACTCTATCCAGCCCACTACGCTGACACGTAGCCAATATCGTCACGGACAGGGGGTGGTGCCACATGGCCACGACCCCGTCGTCGCCGCCGGTCGGGGCTGCTCGTCGACCGCGTCAGATCTCACGGTTCGCCGTCACCGCCCTGATCACCTCGATCGTCGCCTTCCTGGCCTGGTCGGGGCTGGTCTTCGGCACCCGACTGCTGGACGACTTCGACCGGGCCATGGCGCCGCCGCGGCTGGGCAGCACGGTCCTGGAGATCAGCCGGGCGCTGGCGGTCGTCACGCTGCCGGTGGTGGTGATGATCGCCTGTTGTTTCGGCAGTCAGTGGGCCCACCGGCGTCGCCTGCGCAACCTGGCGCTGGCGCTGGTGCTGGCCCCCGCCATGGCCTGGGCATTGAGCTGGGCGGTCAAGCTGTTCGTCGCCCGACCCCGACCGGCCCCGTGGTACGAGCCGTCCTTCACCCTGCGGGGGTTCAGCTACCCCAGTTCGGACGTCGCCGTCGCCACCGCCGCCGCCGTGATGGTGGTCGTCGTGGCCACCGTCACCAGGGCCAACTTTCGCACCGTCCGCTCGCTGCGTGTCTGGATGACGCTGGCGGTCGCGGTCATCATCGTCGACCGCTGGCTGGTCAGGGCGGCGTTCGCCAGCGACACCGTCGGCGCCGTGCTGCTGGGGCTGGCGGCCGCCTCCGCAGCGGGTGCCATCTCGGGGTTGGTGACCGAACCGGTGTGGTACTCAGCGCCCCCGGTGCGCGAGAACGTCGAGGCGGTCCGCACCGTGGCGGTCGTCTACAACCCCGCCAAGGTCGGCGACGAGCAGACCTTCCGTCGGCACGTCACCCACGAGGCGCGGGTGCGCGAATGGGGCGACCCGCACTGGCTGACCACCAGCGCCGCAGACCCCGGCTACGCCATGACCCGCGACGCGATCGCGTTGCGCCCCGACCTGGTGCTGGTGGCTGGCGGCGACGGCACCGTCCGGGTGGTCTGCTCGGAACTGGCGCACTCCGGCATCCCGTTGGGCATCATCCCCGCGGGTACCGCGAATTTGCTGGCCCGCAATCTGGGCATCGCACTGGACGAGTCCGATGCGCTGCGGATCGCCTTCGACGGCACCCCCACCCCGACCGACCTGGTCAAGGTCACCATCGACGGCGACCGCCGTCACGCCGAACACTTCGCGGTGATGGGCGGGCTCGGCATCGACGGGGTGGTGATGGCCGAGACCAACGCCCAGTTGAAGAGCGTCGTGAAGTCGGTGGCCTACTTCGTTGCGGTCGCCCAGAACATCAACACTGCCCCCGTGCAGGCCACCGTCACCCTGGACGGGCGCATGGTCAACGACAACCCGGCCACCCTGATGCTGGTCGGCAACGTCGGCGAGGTGCAGGCCGGGCTGGCCTTGTTCCCCCACGGCACCCCCTTCGACGGGGAACTCGACCTGATCGTCACCTCGCCGCGCGGATTTGGGCAGTGGTTCAAGTGGGGTCTGAAGGTGCTGAAGAAGCAGACTTCGCACAGCGTCACCGAGATGCAGGGACGCAGGGTCGAGATCTCGGTGGCCGAGCCGATGCCCTACCAGTTCGACGGCGACACCCTGGGCGAGGCGAGCACGTTCGAGGCCGAGGTCGTCCCCGGCGCGGTCACCGTGATGCTGCCGCGGAAGTGACCCCTACAGCGACTCCAACCAGGCGCGGGCCTTGCGGTAGTCATGGTCGCTGCTGCCCCTGACCGTCGTCGGCTCCACTTCGTCGGCGCGGGGATAGGAGCCCAGGAAGACCACGTCGCGGCAGGTCCGTCGCAGTCCCAACAGCGCCTCGGCGAGTCGCTCGTCGGTCAGGTGGCCCTCGGCGTCAATGGAGAAGCAGTAGGAGCCGAGCGTGGTCTTGGTGGGCCGGGACTCCAGCCGGGTCAGGTTGACGCCCCGGGTCGCGAACTGTTCCAGGATCGTCAGCAGGCTGCCGGGCCGGTCGAGGTAGGGAAAGACGACCAGGCTGGTCTTGTCCGCCCCGGTGCGTTCCGGTTGTGATCCGCGGCCGGCGACCAGCACGAAGCGGGTGACCGCCGCGTCATTGTCGGCGATGCCTCCGACGATCTCGTCCAGTCCGTACATCTGGCCGGCGACGTTGGCGCACACGGCCGCGTCGTGGGACGAGTCCGGGCGGGCGACCTCCTCCGCGGCGCCGGCGGTTGAACCACCCTCGGTGACGGTGGCGTGCGGCAGGTTCGCGGCCAGCCACAGCCGCACCTGGGCGGCGGCATGGGGGTGGGTCAGCACCCGGCGGACGTCCTCGAGGCGGGTGCCGGGCCGCCCGTAGAGACCGAACTGGATCGGCAGCAGCACCTCCCGGATGATCCGCAGCACGGGCTCGGAGCCGAGGTTGTCGAGGGTCGCCGAGACGCCACCCTCCACCGAGTTCTCGATCGGCACCAGGGCCGCGTCCACCTCGCCGGAACGCACCGCATTGAGCGTCGCCACCACCGAGGCGTAGGGCCGGTTCTCGTGGTCACCGAGGGTCAGCAGGGCCTGGTGGGTGAAGGTCCCCGCGGGACCGAAGTATCCGAGCAGCACCCGATCAGCCTAAGCCCTGCGCCACCGGTCCTCACGCGAAGCGGATGCCGAGCCGGGACGCCTCCAACTGGCGGTGCTGGTCCTCGCTCACCTTCTCGGTGGTGGCCGCGGCCCAGATCAGCCAGGACCAGTCGTCCAGCTGGACCACCAGGGCCCGCACCTCGGCGCGGTGCTGGACGTCGCCGTCGCGGTAGGTGATGGGGACGGTGGCCTGCCAGGAACGGTGACCGTCGAGGTCCCCCTCGGTGATCTCGGGCTGGCCCACCAACGGCTCGACGGCCCCGAAGACGGTGTAGGCCACCTGGGTGGCGGCCAGCCCGGCATTGGTGCCCCGGTACTGCGGATGCATCAGCCCGTCGGCGGCCAGACCCACCAGCAGCTGGGCTCCCGGGGCACCGGCCGGCACCTCGCTGCCCGGCAGATGGCTGACGTACTTGGTGGCGAACAGCCCGTCGCGGCCTCGATCGGCCTCGGCGCGGTCGAAGTCGCCCTCCGGCAGCGGGACGCTGAGGAACCCGTCCATCACCAGGATGCCGCTCTGGTACTGGAGCCGGCTCGGTGCCGGGGTGGTGGTGATCACCTCGGTGGGTTCGGTCGGCACCTGCGTCCGTGCCTCCCGCCGGTTCAGCACCATGCCGATGCCAGCGAGCAGCGCGAAGACCAGCACGGCCACCACTGTGGCCAGACCGCCCCAGCGCAGCAGCCGGTCCACGGTGGTCGGCACCGGGGTGACCCGCCGGTCGGGGGCCGGGGGCGGCGGGGCATCGCGCCGGGTGCTCACCCAACTGGTCCACCCGGCACCGTCCCACCACCGGAAGCGGTCAGCGACCGAGGGGTCGTCGTACCAGCCGTAGGGCTTGTCGGCCACGCCCACCCCCCATCCTCGTCGAGAGTCCGTCGTCGGGTCACAGGCTAATCGATGCGGGGGCAATCGACGCGGGGCCCTGGCACGGTGGCTGGGTAGAGTGCCCCTGTGCCCACGACCAGCCCCCGCCGCCCCCTGATCGGCGCGACGCTGCGCACCACGGCGGCACTCACCCTGGTGGGCTTGTCGGCACTGGTCGCGACCGTCCCCGTCGCCCGGGCCGCGGACCCGCTGGAGGTCTCGCTGTGCCGGACCTTCCAGCCGTCGGGCAACCAGGGCGCGCATGCCTGGCAGATGGACCGGCTGCGCCTCAAGGAGGCCTGGGCGCTGGCCACCGGCGAGGGAGTCACCGTGGCGGTGATCGACACGGGCACCAGCAACATCAACTCCGCCTACTTCAACGCCAATGACGTCACCAGCCTGAACATGATTCCGCTGGACGACCAGGACCGCAAGGATGGACTGGACTGCGGCCACGGCACCCAGGTCACCTCACTGATCGCCAGCACCTCGGGCATCGACGCCCGCACCAACTTCGGCGGGGTCGCCCCCGGCGCCAAGGTGATCGCCTACCGCGGACTGGCGGTACCACTGGACGACGAGGGCAAACAGCAGTCGGAGTCACCGGCCCCGACCGTGGCCGCCATCAACGAGGCCGTGGCCGCCCGGGTCGACGTCATCAACATCTCGCAGGTGATGGGCGTCAAGGACCCCGCCTACGAGGCCGCCATCAAGAAGGCCATCGACGCCGGCATCGTGGTCGTCGCGGCAGCGGGCAACACCGACAGCGGCCTGCACGGCCCCGCCTACCCGGCCTCGTACCCGGGGGTGATCTCGGTGGGCGCGACCAAGCCGGACGACACCCCCTCCGAAATCTCGTACTCGGCGGCCGGCATGCAGGTCACCATCGCCGCCCCCGGCCACCTGGTGACCGCGCTGGCCCCCTCGACCAAGCCCAAGGGCAGCGACGTGGCGTCCCTGGTCGCCAACCAGGCCTACACGAATGTGACCGGGACCTCGTTCGCGGCGCCCCTGGTCACCGGCGTGGTGGCCCTGCTGCTGGAGCGCGAACCCGACCTGACCCCGGCGCAGGTCAGGCAGCGGCTGGTCGAGACCGCTGACCGGCCGGTGGCGGCCCCGCCCGACCCGAAGGTCGGCTGGGGCGTGGTGAACCCGGTGCGGGCGCTGGTCGGGACGGCGGTGCCGACCACCTCGCATCCGAGTCCGACGACCTCCGCCCCGCCGGTGAGGACCGAACCGCCGCCGCCGGTGGACCCGGGACCGCGCCGGCTGACCTTGGCCATCGCCGCCGGCGCCACCGGCCTGGCCGCGCTGGGCCTGACCCTCAAGCTCGTCATCCCGGCGGCTGCCCGACGCGACTTCGCCCCGGCCGAGCAGCCCGACGACCAGGACGACGACTGAGCCGCTGGCGCGCCGCTAGCGCTGTTCCTGTTCGCCGGTGACGTCGGCGATCTGCACGAGCACCTTGCCGGCACGGGTCACCAGGGTGCCGCGGCCCGGGGGCAGCGGGCTGGGCTTCACGTCGGCCCACAGCACGCCCTCGTCGCGGGGGCCGCTCATGATCAGCGCCGGGTTCACGGCGTCCTTCATCCGGGTGACGATCTGGTCGGAGAAGACGGTGCGTCCGGCTCCGCCCATGCCGCGGGCCAGGATGATGTGCAGGCCAATGTCCTGGGCCTGGCTGACCAGGTCGGCGAAGGGCATCATCGGGTTGCCCAGGGAGGTGGCGACCAGTTCGTAGTCGTCAACGACCACGAACATGTCGGCGCCACTCCACCATGACCGGTCCCGCAGCTGCTGCTGGGTGACGTCGGGGCCGGGCAGTCGGGTGCGCACCGCGTCCGCCGCGTTCTTGAGCAGCTCGGTGCCGGCCTGGGAGGAGGCGGCGTAGCCGATCAGGTGCTCGCTCTCGATCTCGCCGAGCAGGTCGCGCCGGTAGTCGACCAGGATGATCTTGGCCTCCTTGGGGGTGTACCTGGCCGTGATGCCGCGCAGCAACACCCGCAGCAGGTTGGTCTTGCCCGATTCGGGAGCGCCGAAGATCATCAGGTGCGGCTCGGAGGTGGGGTCGAGCACGACCGGCGCCAGTTCCAGTTCGTCGATCGCCCACGGAATCTGGCGGTGGATCCCGTCGTGGACCACGGCGGGCAGGGTGGTGATGTCCAGGCTGTCGGGCAGCATCCGCACCGGGGCGGCCCGGGGACCCTGCCAGGCCCTGTTCATCTGCTCGATCATGTCTCGTTGGCCGGCGGCGACGTCATCGGCCGACTCGACGGAGTCGATGCGGGGCAGCCCCACCAGGGAGTGCAGGCCGTCATTGGTGATGCCCCGACCCGGCCGGCCGGCCGGGACGATGGCCTGCACCTTGCGATTGATCTCCGACTCGAAGGGGTCGCCCAGCTTGAGCTCCATGCGTGACTGCATCATGTCGCGGATGTTGGCGCGCATCTCCGACCACTTGTTCGCCGCGATCCAGACGTGGATGCCGAAGCCCAGACCAGTGGCGGCCAGGTTGGTGATGGTCTGCTCCTGGGCCTCGAACTCCTGCCGCAGGGTGTTCCAGCCGTCAATGACCAGGAACACGTCGGTGGGGAAGCGGTCGGCGGGAATGGTGCCGTCGCGGCGCCCGCGGCGGTAGGTGTTCATGGAGTCAATGCCCTGCTCGGCGAACAGCACCTCGCGGCTGGTGCGCAGGGTGTTCATCTCGGCGATGGTGCGGCGCACCCGGTCGACGTCCAGGCGCCCGCACACCGAACCCACGTGCGGCATCTCGCGCAGGGAGGTCAGGCCACCACCACCGAAGTCGAGCATGTAGAAGCCGACCTCCACCGGGGTGTGGGTCAGGGCCAGGCCGGTCACCGCTGCGCGCAGTGCCATTGACTTGCCGGCCTGCGGGCCGCCGACCACGGCCAGGTTGCCGCCCGACCCGGAGTAGTCGATCCACATCGGGTCGCGGCGCTGGTGTCGGGGGCGGTCGATGAGCGCCACCGGGCCGCGCAGTCGTCCATGCATGCGCTGGTCGGCCGAGGTGAGGCCCCTCGCCGGGATCTCGACCAGTCCGCCGCCCAGCAGTTGGTCCATGGTCGGCGGGTCGTCCAGGGGCGGCAGCCACACCTGGTGGGCGGGCCAGCCGTGCCCCTTCATCCGGTTCACGACCAGGGTGAGCAGGGTCTCCTCCTCCTCGTCCTCGGTCCCGGACGCCGCGGGCGTGACCGCGGCCGGCTCCAGGGCGGCCCGCGCCGGCGGGGCCTCGATCTCGGGACGCTGCACCGGCGGCACGTGCTGGGCGGCGAACTCCAGCACCGGCGGGTGCCAGGCGTCGGACTCGTGCAGGGCGCCGCCCAGGTCGTCGGCGACGGTGACCCCGCCACCGACGGTCGGCGACCCGTGCCAAGGTCCCGACACGTAGGCCGCCTTGAAGCGCACCATCGAGACGGTGTCGAACTTCAGGTAGCCGTTGCCGGGGCCGGGCGGCAGCTCATAGGCGTCTGGCACGCCGATGATGGTGCGCGACTCGGCCGGTGAGAAGGTGCGCAGCGCTATCCGGTAGGACAAGAAGGTGTCCAGGCCCTTGAGCTTGCCCTCCTCGAGCCGCTGCGAGGCCAGCAGCTGGTGCACCGCGATGGATCGTCCGACGCGACCGATCTGCAGGAACAGGTCGATGAACTCCGGTCGGGCGCTCAACAGCTCGGAGAACTCGTCGACGACGATGAACAGGTGCGGCATCGGGGGAATGTCGGCCCCGGCCTGGCGCGCGGCCTCGTAGTCCTCGCGGTTCTTGAAGTTCCCGGCGGCACGCAGCACCTCCATGCGACGGTCCAGCTCGCCGCCAATGGCGTCCTGCATCCGGTCGACCAGGCTCATCTCGCCCTCGAGGTTGGTGATCACCGCCGAGACGTGCGGCAGGTCGTCCAGCCCGAGGAAGGTGGCGCCGCCCTTGAAGTCGACCAGCACCAGGTTGAGCTGCTCGGTGGAATGGGTCATCGCCAGACCCAGCACCAGGGTGCGCAGGAACTCCGACTTGCCCGACCCGGTGGCGCCGATGCAGATGCCGTGGGGGCCCATGCCCCCCTGGGCGGCCTCCTTGAGGTCCAGTTCGACGGGACGCCCGTCCTCGGCGGTGCCGAACGGGATCCGCAGGTGCTGGCGCAGCGGCCGCAGTTTCCAGGCCTGGCGCACGTCGAGGGTGAGCGGGTCACCGACGCCGACCATCGCCGGGTAGTCCTTGGGCGGTTCGAAGACGACCTCGGGGGCGTCCTCCTCGTCCATGGTGGCGCTCACCGGCAGGCGGTAGGGGGACAACTGGCGGGCCAGCATCTCCAGGTAGACCAGCGGCGCCCCGTCGGGTCGTCCCAGCGAGGTGCGGGCAATGACGCCCTTGGGGGTGCGGCGGTGCAGGGTGACGGTCTCACCCTTGACCTCGAGGAAGGCGACCTTGTCCAGCATTCGGCGCGGAACCTGGGTCTCGCCGGTGACATGGATGCCGATGGCGTGGGCCGAGGGGGTGCCGTACTGGCTGGCCACCACGTCGTCGACCCCGTCGACGACGACCACGACCTGCGCAGGGTCGGAGTCGGGGTTGGCCTGGTTCATGGACAGGCCCTGCAGGTCGTCAGCAGAGGTCGCGAACAGCCGCACGGGGCCGGCACCGTCGCGCTCGTGGGGGTGCTGCAGGTGCGGCAGCCACTTCACCCACGACCACTGGTCCTGGACGCCGGGCGCGGCGCAGACCATCAGCCGGATGTCGGCGGGGGCGTGCCAGGTGACGGTCTGGGCGACCATCGAGTAGGCGAGCCTGCGGCAGGCCTCGACGTCCCCGACCAGGCGAATCTCGCGGAAGCCGTCCAGGTTCATCGCCAACGGCACCGACTGGACCAGTCGGTGGGTGCGGATGAACCGGCGCAGGGCCCCGGTGGTCAATGGCTCCAGGTCCTCCAACGGCTGGGACTCCGGTGGGGTGAGCCGTTTGGCGAACTGCTGGGGGCCGACGGCGACCCGGATGGAGGCGAAGTCCTCGTCGTCGCGGCGTCGTTCCCACATGCGCCTGTTGCCGATGATCGTCCACAACGTCTCGGGCGGTGGGTGGCGGAAGGCGACGGCGGCGCGCTGCTGGTCGGCGGCCTGGCGGACCTGGCGGCGGGTCTGGCCGAGGTAGCGGAAGTAGTCGCGTCGTCCGGCGTCGAGTTGCTGGGACTGGTCGTCGTTCTGGCGCCCGGTCTGGCTGAGCATCATGCCGAACATGGAGATGGCGTACATGCCGCCGACGATGCCGCCCAGGGGGCCGGCACCGCGCCCGCCACCGCCCATCATCATCACGCCCATGGCCAGCGCCCCGGCGACCATGGGCAGCATCCGCAGCAGGGTGCCGAACGGTTTGCTCGGCGTGGGCGGCGGAATCTCGGGTGGTGGTTCCAACAACAGATCACCGCGCGGCATGGGCGGTGGTGCCGCCCGCTTGGCCCGGTTGAACGTGAGTGAACCCATGCCCCATGCCCTCGGTGAGACGGTGCGGTGACCAGTCGCACCGCATCGCCCAACATAGTCGTTGACCGGGCCAGCCACGGCTGGCCCCATTGGCGCGGCGGGCTGGCCGACCCCGCAGCAAGTAGTGTGCTGCCCGTGAGCAGCGTGATGGACGAGGACCTGGCGCGGGTGACGATCATTTCCCCGAACCGTCGGGTCGACCTGGCGTTACCCGGTTCGGTGACCCTCGGTGAACTGATGCCGAGCATCGTGAAGTTCGCCGGCTTCGAGGCCAGCAACACCACTGACGCGGTCCACACCTGGGTGCTGCAGCGTTTCGGCGAGGATCCGCTTGATCCCACCGCCCGGGTCAACAAGCTGTCCATCAGCGACGGGGAGACCCTGCACCTGCGCCAGCGCGAGAATGCGCTGCCCGACGCCGCCTTCGACGACGTGATCGACGCGGTGGCCACCACCACCGCGCAGCGTCCGTCGTGGCTCCCCAAGCACTCCCAGCGGTTCGCGTTGGGGCTGGTGCTGGTGCTGATGGTGGGGTTGCCGCTGATGGTGATCACCCAACCCCTCGATCCGGACATGATGGCCACCCTGGGACGGCTGCTGGCACCGGTCGGTGACCACGTGCTGTGGGGGGCGATCGGCTGCGGCCTGCTCGCTTTCGCCGGCGCCATCGCCGCCATCTCGGTCTCCCGCGCGGTCGGTGAGTACCGGGTGGCCACCGCCCTGGCCTGGGGTTCGGTGGCCCTGTCGTTCCTGTCGGGCTACAACCTGCTGCCCGACGACGCCAGCGTGCCGCTGCGCCTGACCGTCGGTGCCGCCTTCGTGCTGGTCGTCGCCGCAGCGGTGGCGATCGCCGCCCAGGTCAGCGTGATGCCGCTGTTCACCGCGGCCATGACGGCGCTGCTGGTGCTGCTGGCCGGCTCGACCATGACGGTGCTGCCCGAGCACTTCGGGACCATCTGCCTGGTGGGCCTGTGCCTCCTGGTGGCCATCACCGCCCTTCTGCCGACCTGGAGCTACAAGCTGGCCCAGATCGCGCTGCCGGCGCTGCCCCCCGACGCCGAGACGATGCTGGCTGACGAGACACCGGTGCAGAACGACATCGTCTCGCGTGCCCTGCTGGCCGACCGGCTGCTCGCCAGCTTCCTGACGGCCACCAGCCTGGCCGCACTGTTCCTGGCCCTGCCGGTGCTGCTCACCCGCGAGCTGTGGGAACTGCTGCTGGTGGCCGTCATCGGCACCGCCCTGACGCTGCGCTCGAATGCCTTCGTGGGACTGCAACAACGTCTGGCCCTGATGGGCACCGGCACCGCCATGCTGCTGCTGGCCTTCGTCATTGGCATCAGCCGCTACCCCCTGCTGGTGCAGGTGGCTGCCGGTTTCGGGCTGTCAGTGGTGCTGATCCTGGCCCTGACGTTCTTTGCCACCGCCGTCTACAACAAGGTGCCGAGCCCCGTCTGGGGTCGGGTCGGGGACATCCTGGAGTGGCTCTCGATCATGGCGATCATCCCCCTGGTGCTCGCCGCCCTCGACATGTACGCCCGCTTCCGCGGCATGACCAGCGGCTGAGCAGCCCCACCGCCCGGATGGCCCTAGGTGAAGAGCAGCCGGTATTCCTGGGGCCCGGGCGGCATCGAGACCCGGGTCGTGCGGCGTGGCATCGCCAGCACCACGTCACTGGCACCCAGATTGCTGGCCTGGCGCAGCTGTGCCTGGCTCAGCACGTAGGCACGGCGGACGTTGTCCAGCCCCTTCGCGTCGACCTGCCCGAGCAGGGCCAGGTCGCAGTTGCGCAGCGAGTGCACCGCCGAGCCGGCCGAGACGTCCCCGATGACCGCGATCGCCTGCCAGGCGCCGACGGCCACCTGGGTCGACTCGTTGCCGTCGGCGTCGTCGACGACCAGGCTCGGACGATACGGGCGGCCCTGACCGGGCACCTTGTCGCCGCGGCTGAGCAGGTCAGCGGTCCCACCCACCCGCCGGATCGACTCGGCCAGTGACTTCCAGTTGCGGTGGTCGCTGGCGACGATGGTGATGTGCGCCCCCAGGCAGGCGGCGCGGAAGACCAGCAGCCAGGTGGCGTAGTCAGGGGCGGCCAGGAACATCCGGGTGCCCTGGGGGCGGAACAGCCGCAAGGAGACCTCGGCCCGGTTGGTGCGGCCCAGCACCACACCGCTGGGACCGGTCCGGACCACGGCGGACTTGCCGGTGGCCTCGACGGGCGGCAGCCGCCACTCGCTGCTGGTGCTGGTCGTCGTGGGACTGCTCATCGTTCAACCTGCTTCCCGAGGGGCACGGTGGCCAGCATCGCGGGCACCTGCGCGCCGCCGGCGAAGGAGAGCTTCACCGACGTCGGCAGGGCCGCGGCCAGGACGTCGGCGGCCGCGGTGGCCTGCTCGGCGGTGGGTGCGGCGAGCCGGACGGCACCGGTCGCCCGGGAGGCGGCGTCCAGGGTGAAGGACGTCACCGCGAACAGCACCGGCGCGTTGTTCAGCGCCTGCAACAACGCCTGGTAGCCGAGGGACTTGGTGGAGCCCCAACTGCGCACGTGGCGTCCGGTGTGGGACAGCCCGTCGCACTGCCAGGTCGTCCACTCCTCACTGGAGCGGTGTTCCCCGTGGTCGGGAGTCGAGCCGCTGGTCAGCGACAGGACGTCATAGATCTCCAGGGGGGTCAGCGCCCGGGTGACGATGCCCTGGCGCTTGAGGGCCGCCTGCACGCGGTGCATGCCGAAGCGCAGGGTGGCGTAGATGCCGTCGGTGGAGGCACCCCGGCGGGCCACGGCCTCCAGGCACAGGCGCGGGTCCAGTCGCACGCACAGCCAGGTCATCCGTACCGCGGGGGGCATGTCGGCCCCGGACACCTCGGTGTAGGCCGACGGCGCGGGCGATCCGTCCGGGAACAGGACCCCGACAGGGGCGGGCACGGTGTAGGTGACCACCTGCAGACCGGCGAAGACGATGTCATCCTGGCGGGTCAGTCCGGACAGGGCGTCCAGGTCGATCTTCTCCCCGGAGTCCGCGACCAGGACGTCGTCGGAGTTCAGCGCCAGCACCCCGGTCCAGCTGCGTCCGTCGGTGACCACGCCGACCTCGGCACCCTGCGCCGAGCGGGTCTGGTTGACGGTGAGGCCGGGCACCCACTGGGCCAGCGGCACCAGGTCGACGGGCATGTCGGCGGGTTCGTCGATCTGTTCGCCGCGGCGTCGCAGGTAGCCGAGCGCCGTGTCGGCCCAGCCGATCAGGCTGCGGCCCTTGACGGGGATGCCCACCAGCAGTGCCACCCCGGCGACCACCCCGGCGATGAGGTAGCCGTTGCGGGTGCTGGTCAGGGCGAACAGGACCGCGGCTGCGATCGCCAACTCCCAGCCCAATGACCGCATCCAGAAGCGGGTGGTGAGTCGCCGCGGCGTCCGTACTGCCAGTTGGGCCGCTCGTGCCATGGGTCCTCCTGGATGTTCGCCCGCGCTGCTCGCGCCTACTCTAGGGGCCGCGGGGGCGAACCGAGGGGCCTGCGGCACGTCGGTTCACGCCTGCCTGGTGAGGTCCTCGGCGTTGGCCGTGCCGGTGGACAGCAATTAGGGTGGCACAGGTCCGGCTCGGCATTCGTCCCGACGTGAACCCCCCGGGGAACAGAATGGGGATGACCTGAGTATCCGACCCCAGCAGGCACGCAGGTGTCGCCCAGGACCAGTGAAGGAGGCACGGTGGCGTCGCGCAAGGACCTGTTGAAGGCCCATTCGTTCACGACCCAACGACTGGTCTCGGCCCTGGTCACCCGCAACCCGGACGACCAGTCCCCGCCGCTGCGCCGGGTGGGCACCGCCACCTTTGTCTCGTTGCTGATCGGCGTGGTGTTGCTGGCCGGGTTCGCCGTCTTCGGGTTGATCCGCAAGCAGGTCACCACCGACCAGTGGCAGAAGACCGGGGTGGTCATCCATGACAGCGGTTCGGGTGAGTTGTTCGTCTGGGACGACGCCACCGACTCGCTGGTCCCGATGAACGATGTCGTCTCGGCGCGGCTGCAGGCCGGCAATGGCGCCGAGCCCGACATGGTGACCGTGAAGAGCGCCGACCTGCTCGGCATCAAGCAGCGGCCCCGTCAGGGCATCCCCCAGGCGCCCTACCAGTTGCCGCTGCCGGCCAACATCACGCCCTTTCCGCTGCGGGTCTGCGCCACCGAACCCAACCCCACCGGCGCCCGCTTCCTGACCGTCCAGATCGGCAACCGGGCTCCGGCCTCGACCAGTTCGGTCGACATCGCCGTCGAAACCCCCGACGGCCAGCAGTACATCGTGATGAACGGCACCAGCCACAAGCTGCTCAACCAGGGCACCGTCTCGCCGCTGATCGAGAACCTGCCGCTGTTCCGGGTGAACAATGCCTGGCTGGCCTCGCTGCCCTTCGGTCACCCCATCGAGCGACGCGAGATTCCCGGTGCCGGCGGCAAGCCCGTGCGCGGCAACTGGACGATCGGCACGCTGACCCGCATCGGGGCCCCCGATGACGCCGAGACTCGCTACTACGTGCAACTCAATGACGGGCTGGTGCGCCTGTCCTACCTCGACATGCGGCTGATGGTGGCCACCGGCACCCCCGAGGCCACGCCCATCTCCGAGTCCGACTACTCCCAGTTCGCCGACAACACCACCACCTTCGGCACCAGCGGACTGCCCTTCGGCCGTCCGCAGGGCCCGACCAACATCGGCAGCGTCGACCAGCTCTCGCTGTGCGCCAGTTACGTTGGCGGCGACCAGACCTGGCCGAACATCACCATTGGGGCCCCCACCCCCACCCGGCCGGCCACGCTGGTCAACCCGGTGGGCAACAAGGCCGACCTGATCGAGATGGACACCCTCAGCGGCGCGATCCTGCAGAACCAGACGTTGCGCGGGGAGCAGACGGCCACCTTCCTGGTCACCAACGGCAAGATCTACGGCATCCCCGACCAGGCCTCGCGGCTGGCGCTGGGCTACGGTCCAGACACCCCGGTGGGCCGGGTTCCCGAGGGGGTCCTGAACCTCTTCCCGACGGGGCTGCCGGCCGGGGTGGACCTCTCCAGGGCGTCGATCACCACCGTTTGACCCCGACTGGCGCACATCCTGCGGGCGTCCCGACGGCCGTCGTCCAGTCCGGCCGTGGCCCAGCCAAGTGACCCTGCCGCGCCCTACTGTTTTTTCCAGAACCATTGAGTTCCCTGCCAGCATCACAGGGGAGCAACCACAGTCGAGAAACCTCTCGGCCCCCCATCAGGAAAGGTAACGCCATGTCGGGACAGAGTCAGGTCAACCGCGCCTCTATGCAGACCGCCGCGGGCCAGGTCGAGGACGCCCACGGCAAGATCCACGCCCTCCAGAACGCCCTCTCCGGCGAGATCAACCAGCTGCGCACCGGCTGGAAGGGTCAGGCCTCCGACGCCTTCTACGGCGCCTACACCCAGTTCGACGGCGAGTTCGAAAAGGTCAAGAAGGGTCTTGACGACATCCACCAGAAGCTCGTCGGCTCACAGGTCAGCTACACGCAGACCGAAGAGGAACAGAAGGCTGCCACCAACCCCATCCTCGGCATGCTCTGAGCTGCTGACAACCACGAGACCTTAGGAGAACATCATGGGCGACTTCACTCTTGTCAACTCTGCGGCGATGCAGCAGGGCATCGGCAGCCTCAAGAAGGCTCACACCAACCTCAACGACACCCTGGACAGCCTCAAGGGTGACCTCAACCAGCACCTCTCGGAGTGGGATGGCGCCGCTCGCGCCGCCTACAGCGAGGTGCAGCGCCAGTGGGACCAGTCCGCTCTGAAGATGAGCGAGATCGTCAACAAGATGGGCGTGGTGATGACCTCGATCTCGGAGGGCTACGACGCCAACGAGAAGAGCATCCAGTCGCGCTGGAGCTGACGCTGCTCCCTGGTGACCCTGACGTGGCCCCGGTCCTCGGACCGGGGCCCTGTCGCGTCCCGGCACTCGCTGGCCACCGCAGGCACGAGGCTACTTCAGCAGCTTAGAGAGGCGACGGTCGGCCAGCGGTTTGCCGCCGGTCTGGCATCCCGGGCAGTACTGCAGCGAACTGTCGGCGAAGGAGACCTCCGCGATCGGCGTCTGGCACACCGGGCAGGGTTGCCCGGTCCTGCCGTGCACCCGCATGGTGGTGCGCTTGGTGTCCTTCAGCTTCTGGGCACCGACCCCCACGGTGGCCTCCATGGCCTCGGTGAGCACCGAGCGGATGGTCACCAGCAGCTGGTCGCGCTGCTCCCGGGTCAGGGAGCTGCACGGGTGGAAGGGGCTGAGCCTGGCCACGTGCAGGATTTCGTCGGAGTAGGCGTTCCCGATGCCGGCCAGCAACCGCTGGTCCTTGAGGACGCCCTTGATCTGGGCGCGCCCGGCGGTCGACAGCACCGCATCGAAGTCGTCGGCGGTGAAGGACGCGGCCATCGGGTCGGGGCCGAGCGTGGCGACCATGGCGATGTCGTGGGGATCGGTCACCACGTGCACGGCCAGGTGTTTCTGGGTGCCCGCCTCGGTCAGGTCGAAGCCCTGACCGTTCGACAGGTGGACCCGCAGCGCCATCGGCCCCTTGCCGGCCCGCAGCATGGTGTCGGGCATCTGCTCGCGCCAGTGCAGCCAGCCCGCCCGAGCCAGGTGAAAGACCAGGTGGACGCCCTGGGCGTCGATGTCCAGGAACTTTCCGTACCGGTTCACGCCGCTGATCTGCAGGCCCAGCAGCGCGTCCAGCGGCGGGCTGACCGTCTTCAGCGCGCTGAAGGCCACCAGTTGGATCCGTTCGATGGCCTGCCCCACGCAGGCCTCGGCCAGGAACCGGCGCAGCGCCTCGACCTCGGGCAGTTCAGGCATGCTGGTCCCCTCTCGGCTGTCGTGGCACCACGCTACGACGATGCTGCTCACCGCGGTGGAATCGGGGCGCGTCGGCCGACAACACTCGCTCGAGCCGGGCGAGGTAGTCGCTGCGGGACACCTCGACGGCCCCCAGGCTGGCCAGGTGCGGGGTCAGCCACTGGATGTCGAGCAGGCGCACCTGGTCGCGCAGGTCGGGCTCGATTCCGCGGCCGAGTTCCTGGACCAGCCGCACCAGGGCCACCTTGGAGGCATCGCGGCCCAGCTCGTGGTCGTGGAACATTGACTCCCCCGAGAACAGCCCGCCGACGTTGACGCCGTACAAGCCGCCCACCAGTCGGCCGGCGGCGTCCCAGGTCTCCACGGAATGGGCCACGCCGCGCTGGTGGAAGTAGCGGTAGACCTCGACGACGCCGTCGGTGATCCAGCCACCCTCGCGGCTGGGGTCGGCGCATCGTGCCATCACCTCGTCGAAGGCCACGTCGACGGTGGTGGTGTAGCGCCGGGCCGTCTTGCGCAGGCTGCGACTGACCCGCAGGCCACCCACGGGCAGGATGCCCCGGTGCATGGGTGACCACCACCCCATGTCGGTCGGGTGGTCGCCCTCGAGCAGGGGCATGGGGAAGACGCCGCTGCGGTAGGCCGCCAACGCCAGGTAGGCATCGAACTCCTCCGAGAAGGCGATCAGGTCCTGACGCGGCCACTCGCTCTCGGGTCCGAACAGGTGCAGCACCCGTCCAGTGTTCCACTGCTGGGCCTGCGTCCACGGCCGCGGCGGCCGTGTCGCTCGGGGCTCAATCCGGGTCGCACCCCATGTGGATGAGGTCACCAGCACATAGGCTGGAGTGGCCCCACCCGCGACCCGACACAGGAGGCACCATGGCCACGGCGAACGAGATCGGCAAGGCGCTCATCGCCACCGGGCAGAAGTACCGGCCCACCGCTGGTGGCGCAATGCGCCGGGTGCTCGAGCTCGCCATCGACGGGGCCGCCGGTGTGCCCTCGGCCCGGGACGCTGCCGCCTCCCATCTTGGCAAGAAGCCCGACCGCGAATCGGCCATTGATGCCCTCGTCACCCAGCACGTCGCCCTGGCCGGCGCCCAGGGCTTCGCCACCAATCTCGGCGGGCTGGTCACCATGGCGGTCACCCTGCCCGCCAACCTGGCCGGGGTCTCGGTGATCCAGTGCCGGATGGTGGCCGCGATCGCCCACCTGCGCGGCTACGACCTGGACGACAACCGGGTCCGCAGCGCGATCCTGATGTGCCTGCTGGGCGAGAACAATGCCACCGAGCTGATCCGCAGCGGTGACCTGCCCTCGACCCCCATGGCCATCGCGACCGCACCCGCCTTTGACTCCGAACTCGACTCGACCATTTCTCAGCACGTGCTCGGCCAGCTCATGCAACTGCTGGGCGGCAAGAAGTTGGGGGTGCTGCTGGCCCGTCGCATTCCCGTCATCGGGGGCGGGGTGGGGGCCGCCACCGACGGCTGGTCGACCTTCACGGTGGCCAGCTACGCCCGGGCCGAGTTCGCCGACCGGCGCCGCAGCGGCTGAGGAGGCAGAATGGACGCCATGCCCGCCGCGTCCGCCCCCGTCACCGCCACCATTGACCTGCGGGCGATCGGTGACAACCTGCGTGCCCTGCGCACCCGGGTCGACCCCGGCACCGCCCTGCTGGCCGCGGTCAAGGGCAACGCCTACGGCCACGGGGCCGTCGAGGTCAGCCGCCACCTGCAGCGCACCGGTCACGCCGAGATGCTGGGCGTCGCCACCGTCCCCGAGGCGGTCGAACTGCGTGCCGCCGGGATCAGCCTGCCGATCCTGAAGCTCTCGCACTGCCTGCCCGACGAACTCGACGCCGCCGTCGCCGCGGGCATCGAGCTGACCGTCGTCGACGAGGCCACCCTCCGTGAGGCCGCCGCGGCCGCCGGGTCGGGCAGCGTCGCCGTCCACCTGAAGCTGGACTCCGGCATGGGCCGGATCGGCGCCCCCCTCGAGGACGGGGTGCGGCTGGCGAGGTTGGCCCGGTCCCTGCCCGGTGTCCGCCTGACCGGGGTCTTCACCCACCTGGCCACCAGTGACGTGGCCGACGACCACGGATTCACCGCCCGGCAGTTGGACGAGTTCCGCCGCGTGGTGGCCGCCATCCAGGACGAGGGTGGTCGACTGCGGTGGGTGCATGCCGCAAACTCCGGCGCCCTGCTCGGGCATGACCTGAGCGGCTTCACCCTGGCCCGTCCGGGGATCGCCCTGTACGGCTACTACCCCGATGCCACCACCCCGCGCACGGTGGCGCTGCGACAGGCGATTCGGCTGCAGTCGCGGCTGTTCTTCCGCAAGTGGGTCAGCGCCGGCACCAGCATCGGCTACGGCCGCAGCTGGACGGCGCCGAGCGACACCTGGATCGGCACCGTGCCGATCGGCTACGCCGACGGGTTCAGCCGACGCAACTCGAACCGGGGTTCCATGATCATCAACGGTCGCCGGGTGCCGATCGTGGGACGGGTCTGCATGGACCAGACCATGATCGATCTGGGTCCTTCCTCCGACGACCGCGTTGGTGACGAGGTCGTCTGCCTGGGTGGGCAGGGCAACGAGTTCATTGGCACCGACGAGATGGCCGAGCTGATGGGAACCATCAGCTACGAGGTGACCTGTCTGATCTCCGGCCGCGTCGAACGGCGCTACGCCGAGTAACCGCCCCGTCCGGCCTGGCGGGCGTTCACCCAGTGCGCCACCCCGACCAGGGCGCTGCGCATGGGGTCGGGGGCGATCGCGACTGGCAGCGCCGAGCCACCGGGCCCGGCCTGCAGCAGCCGCCCGGTCAGGTACTGGCTGACCAGTTCCCGCGACTGGGCGATGGACCCCCCGATCACGAGCGCCTCGGCCCGGAAACGGTGCAGCACCGGGATCATGGCCTGGGCCAGGGCCGCGAAGGCCTCGTCGAAGACCTCAAGCGCCGCCGGTTCCACGGCGTAGGCCCGTTCGGCGATCTGCTTGACGTCGAGCCACTCGCCGGTCAGGTCGCGGTAGCTCCTGCGGATCGCTGCCCGCGAGACGATCTGCTCCAGCGGCACCCCGTCCAGGGTGATCGTGTGGACCTCGCCCAGATGAGGCACCTCGTCGCCGGTGACCACCGGCAGGCCATCGGCAATGAACGCCGAGCCGATGCCCGTGCCCAGGGTCATCGCCACCCCGCGTCCCATGCCCACCAGGGCCCCGGTCATCCACTCCCCCACGCCAAAGGCGTCGGCGTCATTGATGAAATGCACCTGTGCGGCACCGAGTCCCCGGCGCAGGGCATCACCCAGGTCGACCCCGCGCAGCGACTGGAACTTCTCGACGCCGGTGTAGTCGCCAATGCCGGCGTCGTAGTCGAAGGGTCCGGGCACCGCCGCTCCCCACGCGGCACCGTCGGGGGCCAACAGGCCGCGCCCGGCCTCGACCAGGACCGAGACCAGCTGCGGGGCACTGCCCGAACTGTCGAGGTCGATGCGGTCGACGACCTCGACCTCACCGGACTCGCTGGCCCACGCGGTGGTGACATGGGTGCCGCCGACCTCGAGGACGGGAACCGGCTCACTGCTCAGGGGGGAGGCCACACTCATGGGCTCAGTACAGCATGGCCAGTTCCGGGTCCTCCAGCAGGGAGGCCACCTCCCGCAGGAAGCGCGACCCCTGCTCGCCGTCGATCAGGCGGTGGTCGAAGCTGATCGAGACGGTGGTCACCCAGCGCGGCTCGATTCGTTCCTCGGCGCCCACACCGACGACCCACGGCTTGCGGTCGATCGATCCCATGCACAGGATGGCCGACTCGTTGCCGTTGATGATGGGGGTGCCCGACTCGACCCCGAAGACGCCGACATTGGTGATGGTGAAGGTGCCGCCGTGGTAGTCGGCGGGCTGCAGCCTGCCCTCCTTGGCCACCTGGACCATGGAGTTGATGGCCCGGCACAGGTCCAGCATGCTCATCCGCTGGGCGCCCTTGATGTTGGGCACCATCAGTCCCCGGGGGGTGGCCGCGGCGATGCCGAGGTTCAGTTCGCCGTGCTGGACGATCTCCTGGTTCTGTTCGTCCCACGAGGCGTTGATGTCGGGGTTGTTCGCCATTGCCAGGCAGACCGCCTTGGCGTACATCAGCAGCGGGCTGACCCGCAGGTTCGCGAACTCGCGGCGGCTGCGCAACCGCTCGACCATCTCCATGGTGGCGGTCACGTCGATGGTGACCCACTCGGTGACGTGGACATGGGTGTTGACCGAGTTCACCATCGCCTCGGCGGTCACCTTGCGCACCCCGCGGATCGGGGTGCGGCGCTCCCCCGTGGACTGGTAGCGCCCCTGCGGCGGGTCCGAGACGAAGCTCGACCCCTGGCCGGCGTCGGCGTAGGCGCCCGGGGAGTCGGACTCGAAGCCGGATGCCCCGAAGTTCGGCTCGGTGCCGGGCCCGGTCACCCGGGCTCGCGACGCGAGTGAGGCCATCGCGGCGGCGGCCTCGACGTCGGCCCGGGTGATGGTGTGGTTCGGTCCGGTGCCGGCGACCTCGTCCAGGTCAACACCCAGCATCTTGGCCAGCTTGCGCACCGGTGGCTTCGCGCGGGCGGTGTTTGCGGCCCCGAAGAGCACCATCTCGTGGCTGCGGACCGGCTCGCCGGGCCCCGGCAGCGGCTCACCCTGCGCCTGGGCCACGACCGGGTGCGGCTCGTGGATGTCATCGGGACGGCGCGACGGTTCGGCCTGCACGAAGGAGTCGGCCAGGGCCTGGGCGGCGGTCTGGCTGGAGGCGTCGCGGCCCCCGCGTCGCCGGCGTCCGGTTGACGGCTTGGGCCCGTAGCCGACCAGCATGGCCTCGGGCGCCTCGGGTTCTGCTGACGCAGCGTCAGCAGTGCCCACGGGACCGGCAGCAGCGTCGCTGCCGTCATCGATGACGATGACCGGGGTGCCGATGGCCACGACCTGGCCGACGGGCACCAGGATCTGGTCGACGCGTCCCGACCAGGGGATCGGCAGTTCGACGATCGACTTGCTGGTCTCGATCTCGAGCACGATGTCGTTGACGGTCACCTCGTCACCGACGCCGACATGCCAGGCGACGATCTCGGCCTCGACCAGGCCCTCGCCGGGGTCGGGCAGGTTGAATGTCTTCATCAGTACCCCATTGACTCGTCGACGGCGTCCAGGATTCGGTCCACGCCCGGCAGCCAGTCCTCCTCGACCCGACTGAACGGGTAGGGGGTGTCGTAGCCGGTCACCCGCAGCACGGGCGACTCCATCACGTAGAACAGTTCCTCGCCCAGGCGGGCGGACAGTTCCGCGCCCAGACCGAGGTTGCGGTGGGCCTCGTGGACAACGATCGCGCGGCGGGTGCGCTTGACGGAGTCGACGATGGTCACCATGTCGATCGGCGAGAGGGTGCGCAGGTCGACGACCTCGATCGAGCGACCCTCCTCCTCGGCGATCGCGGCGGCCTCCAGGCAGGTCTTCACCTGGGGGCCGTAGCTGAGCAGGGTGACATCGGTGCCGCGGCGCGCCACCCGTGCCTGGTGCAGCGGCCACGGCTCAGCCTCGTGCTCGCTGACCTCACCCTTCTCGTGGTAGCGCCGCTTGGGCTCCAGGAAGATGACGGGGTCGTCGGACGCGATCGCCTGCTGGATCATCCAGTACGCATCGCCGGGGTTCGAGGCGGTGACCACCTTGAGCCCGGGCGTGTGCGCAAAGTAGGCCTCGGGCGACTCGGAGTGGTGCTCGATGGCGCCAATGCCACCGCCATAGGGGATCCGGATGACCACCGGCATGGAGATGCGTCCCGAACTGCGGAAGTGCATCTTCGCCAACTGGGTGACGATCTGGTCGTAGGCGGGGTAGACGAAACCGTCGAACTGGATCTCGACGACCGGACGGTAGCCGCGCATGGCCAGCCCAATGGCGGTGCCGACGATGCCGGACTCCGCCAGTGGGGAGTCAATGACGCGGTCCTCGCCGAAGTCCTTCTGCAGGCCCTCGGTGATCCGGAAGACTCCGCCGAGCTTGCCGATGTCCTGGCCGGCGAGCAACACCTTGGGGTCGGCCTCCAGGGCTCGGCGCAGACCCGCATTGAGGGCCTTGCCCAGGGTCATCGTGGTCGGCTGCTGGCTGCTCATCAGGCGTCCTCACCCCGGGGACCGAAGGAGTCGACCCAGGCCAGGTACTCCTCGCGCTGGGCGCGGAGTTCGGCGGTGGGCTCGGCGTGCACGTGGTCGAAGATGACCTCCATGGGACGCACCTCCAGATCGTGGCAGGCCTTGCGGACGTCGGCACCGAAATCGTCGAGCTGCTGGTCGAGCTCGTCCAGCCAGGCGTCGTCCAGTTCGTCGATGGAGCGCAGGTAGATGGTGACCCGTTCGATCGGGTCGCGTCCCTTCCAGTGCTCGTCCTCCTCTGCCAGACGGTACTTGGTGGGGTCGTCGGAGGTGGTGTGCGCGCCGCGGCGGTAGGTGAAGGCCTCGATGAAGGCCGGGCCCTGTCCTTCACGGGCACGCTGCATGGCCCACTGGGTGACGGCATGGACGGCGAGTGCGTCGTTGCCGTCGACGCGGATGCCGGGGAACCCGAAGCCGCGGGCACGCTGGTACAACGGGATTCGGGTCTGGCGGTCGGTGGGCTCGCTGATCGCCCACTGGTTGTTCTGGCAGAAGAAGACCACGGGCGCGTTGTACGAGGCGGCAAAGACATAGGCCTCGTTCACGTCGCCCTGGCTCGACGCCCCGTCGCCGTGGAAGGCCAGGACGGCGGCGTTGCGGTCCGGCTCGGGGTTGCCGACCATCCCGTCGAGCTGCAGGCCCATGGCGTAGCCGGTCGCATGCAAGGTCTGCGAGCCAATGACCAGCGTGTACAGCTGGAAGCGGAAGGTCTGCGGGTCCCAGTCGCCCTGACCGGTGCCCCGCCACAACTTGAGCATCTCGGCCACCGGCACTCCCATGGCCAGTGCCACGGCGTGCTCCCGATAGCTGGGGAAGACGAAGTCCTGACCGGCCAGCGCGGCGGCGGCACCCACCTGGGCGGCCTCCTGCCCGAGCAGCGGGGGCCACAGGCCGAGCTCGCCGTGACGCTGCAGGGCGGTGCCCTCCGCGTCGAAACGCCGTGCCTGCATCATGCCGCGCAGCATGCCGCGCAGTTGAGCTGCGTCCCCGTCCCAGGCAAAGTCCGGGTGGTCCACGCGCACCCCCTCGGGGGTGAGCAGTTGGACCATGTCCTGCGGGTCGCGTGATCGCATCCGTGCTTCGGGGTCAGTGACCCCGACCAGTGCACTCATTCGTTGATCCTCCCGTGGAATGCCACGTTTCCTACGCTAGCGTAGGTTCGTTTTCGGCCACGTTGTGGGAATCCCACCGTGCCGCCCCGCCGAGCTTGGTGATTCCTCCCATGCCCGCGCGCCCTGCGTCCCGGCGCCCCTCGGGCGACAACACATCTGGTGTCCAGTACTGTCATGCCAACCGCACCGACGCGGCCCTGCTCAAGGACTAGACATGACTCGACGTCTGTTCCGGCTCGTGACCGGAATCGGCCTGGCCCTCGCCATGACCGCCACCCTGCACCCCACCGCTTCGGCTGACGACACCGACCCCACGGGACGACCCGGCCAGAAGCCGGCCACCCTCACCGCACGGCTCAGCGCCGCGGTGTCCACCAGCGACGCGCAGAGCACGACGCGTCCCCTGGACTCGGCCGCCTCGTCGGAGGAGACCGGTGCCGTGGCCCGACTGAACAGCTACCGCACCCGCGCCGGCCTGGGCCCCGTCCGACTGGTCGGGGTGCCGGGCGCCGTGGTGAACCACGCCAAGTACATCAACATGAACCTGTCTGAGCCCAGCCTCGACCTGTTCACCGAGGACCCGGCGCTGCCCGGCTACACCGAGGCCGGCGCGGCGATCGCCCCGCAGACCTGGCCGGCGGCCTCGAGCATCGGCAGCTACTCCCAGATCATCGACCAGTGGCTGGCCGACCCCGAGGCACAGTACTTCGACTTGCTCGACCCGGCCACCAGCACCATCGCCTTCACCCGCCATGAGCAGGTCGTGCTGGCCTGGTTCCAGAAGGGTGCCGTCGACGCGGTCACCTACCCGATCGTCTTCCCGCAGGGGCCGAACTTTCCCCTGACCACCATGCCGGACTACCTGGTCGACTACTACGCGCAGGACTGTGACGTGCCCACCGGCGGGTTCCCGATCAGCTTCCAGTTCGACCCGGCCGTCTACGACGCCGTCTGGGTCGACCGGGTCGACGTCCGGGTGGACGGTGCCCCCATCGCCGTCTGCCCGCTCAACAACGCGGGAACGCTCGGCACCCCCGGGCAGGTGGTGCTGGTCCCCACGATCGCGCTGCCGCAGGGCGCGCATGTCTCCGCGTCCTTCGAGGGCACCGCCTGGTACGACCGCAACGTCTCCGAGACGGTGGCCGTCCAGGCGAGCACCGTGTTCACGGTGCAGGCACCGGTCACCGCCACCCCCGGCGACCAGACCGGTGACAAGACCGCCGACATCCTGGCCGTCACCACCACCGGCGACCTGATGCTCTACAAGGGACGCCAACCCGGCACCATCGGCCACGGCTTCCAGATCGGACGAGGCTGGAACCAGTTCACCTGGTTCGCCCACACCCCCGACGTCAACGGCGACCACCGCGAAGACCTCATCGGACGACGCGCCGACGGACACCTCTACCTCTACTACGGCCAGGGCATGGGCTCCTACACCGCCGGCAAGAAGGTCGGCCAGAACTGGGGCGCCCTGCGCAACCTCACCGTCGTCGGCGACATGAACGCCGATGGCACCCCCGAAGTCATCGGCATCGGCCCCGAAGGAAACCTCTACCGCTACACCCTCACCGCCAACGGCTTCATCGGCGCCTCCCTCATCGGCAAGAACTGGCAAGGCATCGAACTCACCGCCTCAGTCGGCTCCTTCAACGCCACCACCGACCCCTACGCCGACCTCATCGCCGTGGGCACCAACGGACGCCTCTACGCCTACTACACCGGCAAGAACGGCACCTTCATCCAGGCCGCGGTCATCGGCCAGGGCTGGACCGGATTCACCGCCCTGTTCAGCCCCGGCGACCTCACCGGCGACAACCGTCCCGACCTCATCGGACGCAACCAGACCGGCACCCTCTACAGCTACCAGAACCGCTCCGGCTCCTGGGGCCCCGCCCGCCAGGCCGGCACCAACTGGAACGACATCCGACTCTTCGGCTGAGAGCCGCCTCAGGTTAGGGTGAACCCCGGTGCCGCAGCACAGAGCGGCCGGTCGAAGGAAGTCGCCATGCCCCAGCGCACCCCCCGCCCGCCCCAGGTGGCCCGACTGGTCACCGTCGTGGTCCTGGCGCCGGCCATGGTCCTGGCCCTGGTCCCGCCTGCTCGCGCCGACGAGGCCGACGGCGTGGCGCGACCCGGTGAGCGGCCCACCGACGTCTGGGCCCGGGTCACCGGCGAGTCGGCGAGCGCCCCGGCACCCACCGGGTCGGTCGGACCGGCCGCGTCCTCGGAGGAGAGCGGGGCGGTGGCGCGGCTCAACGCCTACCGGGCCCGGTCAGGGTTGAGGCCGCTGAGCCTGGTCGGGGCACCGGGTGCGGTGGTGAGCCACGCCCGCTACCTGGACGCCAACTTCTCGGTCACCGGACTTGACCCGTTCAGCGAGGACCCGTCGCTGCCCGGCTACACGGCTGCCGGTGCCGCGATCGCCCCGCAGACCTGGCCGGGGGCGTCGAGCACCGGCACCTACTCCCAGATCGTCGACGAGTGGCTGGCCGACCCCGAGGCGCAGTATTTCCTGCTGCTCGCTCCTGGCGCCACCACCATCTCGTTCACCCGGCAGGGGCGGGTGGTGCTGGCCTGGACCCAGTCCGGGGCCGACCCGGGCACCTACCCGATCGTCTTCCCGCAGGGACCGAACTTCAACCTGATCGGCATGCCCGCCGGCCTCGGGTCCTACTACGGGCAGAACTGCTCGGGCGCCGTGGCCGGTTTCCCGATCACCTTCCAGTTCGACCCAGCCCTCTACGACCGGATGTACGTGAACTCCTCCAACGTCCGGGTGGACGGCACCTCGGTCGCGGTGTGCCCCGTCAACAACGTCCAGCCCCTGGCCACCGCGGGCATGGTGGTGCTGATCCCCAGCATCGCCCTGCCCCGCGGCAGCCAGGTCACGTCGTCGGTCACGGCGACGGCCTACCTGCGCGACGGCAGCGGCTCGCGGGTGGTCCAGGCGAGCACGGTGTTCACGGTGCAGGCACCGGTCACCGCCACCCCCGGCGACCAGACCGGTGACAAGACCGCCGACATCCTGGCCGTCACCACCACCGGCGACCTGATGCTCTACAAGGGACGCCAACCCGGCACCATCGGCCACGGCTTCCAGATCGGACGAGGCTGGAACCAGTTCACCTGGTTCGCCCACACCCCCGACGTCAACGGCGACCACCGCGAAGACCTCATCGGACGACGCGCCGACGGACACCTCTACCTCTACTACGGCCAGGGCATGGGCTCCTACACCGCCGGCAAGAAGGTCGGCCAGAACTGGGGCGCCCTGCGCAACCTCACCGTCGTCGGCGACATGAACGCCGATGGCACCCCCGAAGTCATCGGCATCGGCCCCGAAGGAAACCTCTACCGCTACACCCTCACCGCCAACGGCTTCATCGGCGCCTCCCTCATCGGCAAGAACTGGCAAGGCATCGAACTCACCGCCTCAGTCGGCTCCTTCAACGCCACCACCGACCCCTACGCCGACCTCATCGCCGTGGGCACCAACGGACGCCTCTACGCCTACTACACCGGCAAGAACGGCACCTTCATCCAGGCCGCGGTCATCGGCCAGGGCTGGACCGGATTCACCGCCCTGTTCAGCCCCGGCGACCTCACCGGCGACAACCGTCCCGACCTCATCGGACGCAACCAGACCGGCACCCTCTACAGCTACCAGAACCGCTCCGGCTCCTGGGGCCCCGCCCGCCAGGCCGGCACCAACTGGAACGACATCCGACTCTTCGGCTGAGGGCCGCGCGGGGCGGCGTCCACATCTGTCGGCCCCGGCGCTTACACTGACACACAGTTCGTCCGTCCCAACCCACGAGGAGGCGCTCGTGCGCGCTCACAGGTTCATGACCACCGCCATTGGCATCATTGCCGCGACGGCCACGGCGCTGACCATGGTGGTTGGTGCTGCTGCCGCCGACCCGACCAGCGATCCGTCCGAGGCTGACGGCTCCGCCTCGCCGCAGCGCCGGATCCATGCGCCCCTGACCCCGATCAGCGAACCGGATCGATCGCTGTCGGCCCAGGGTCCGATCGACTCTGCGGTGGCCCAGCTCAACCTGTACCGCGCCAAGGTCGGCGCCCGGTCGGTGGTCTACGACGCCAACCTGGTGAGCGCCGTGAAGGCGCACGCGAACTACCTCGAACTGAACAAGAACGACCCGACCCTGAACCCTGCCAAGGAGGAGCCGGGCAAGCCCGGCTACACCGCCGCGGGCGCCGGGATCGCCCCCTTCACCCTGGTGGCCACCGGCGTGACGGCCAACATGACGGCCATCGACCTGTGGATGATGGACCCCTGGGAGCGCAGCGCCCGACTGTTGCACCCGTTGACCAATGGCATCGCCTTCGCCCAGACCAGCACCTTCCTGGTCGCCGGCGTGAACTTCAACAACGCGGCACAGCAGGCCTGGCCGCAGGTCTTCCCGGCAGCCAACAACCACGCCGAGATGACCTTCAACTCCACCGCCGCCAGCTACTACGCCAGCCAGTGCACCCAGAAGCCGGCGGTGTGGGGCTTCCCGATCACCGCGCAGTGGGACCACCAGACCCTCGGCGCGCTGAGTGGTGTCCAGGCCTCGCTGTACCGCGACGGGGTGCCGGTGCCCTTCTGCCTGCTGAGCAACCGCACCCACCTCGACATGGACGCCCAGGTGGTGCTGATGCCCACCGCCCCGCTCGTGCCGGGATCCTACTACTCGGGCACCGTCACCGGGACGGCCGCCAAGAAGGCGGGCGGCACCCAGGCCGTCAGCGCCACCATCAGCTTCACCACCTACGCCCAGAACCGGGTGTGGGGTGACCAGACCGGGGACCACATTGGCGACCTGCTGGGCATCGACAAGAACGGCGACCTGCGCATCTACAAGGGCCGCAAGCCCGGCACCTTTGGCGCCGGCTGGACCGTTGGCCCCGGCTGGGGTTCGTTCACCTGGTTCAGCCACACCCCCGACATCAACGGTGACGGCCGCGACGAACTGATCGGGCGTCGCAACGACGGCAACCTGTACCTGTACTTCGGCCAGGGCATGGGTTCCTACACCGCCGGCAAGAAGGTCGGCTCGTCGTGGAATGGTCTGGACAACATCACCGTGGTCGGCGACACCAATGGCGACAAGCTGCCCGAGGTCGTCGGCATCGGCAATGCCGGGGCCAACGCCGGCAAGCTGTTCCGCTACACCCTGACCACCAACGGCTTCGTCGGTGCCACCCAGATCGGCAAGAACTGGGGCGGCATCAAGTACACCACCAGCCTGGGCTCGTTCAACTCCGACGGGTTCGCCGACATCATCGCGGTGGGCGACAACGGCAACCTGTACGTCTACTACATGGCCGACGGCAAGATCATCCAGGCGGCGCAGATCGGTCGGGGCTGGTCGAGCTTCACCGCCCTGTTCAGCCCCGGTGACCTGACCGGGGACGGCGCCCCCGACCTGGTCGGGCGCAACTCCGCCGGAACCCTGTACAGCTACGCCAACCAGCGCGGCTCGTTCGGCGGCGCCCGTCAGGCGGGCACCGGTTGGAACAACTTCCGACTGTTCGGCTGAGACTGGGCCACTCGGTCATGGTGTCGAGGGTCTGTTCGCTGTAAAGTCAGCGCGTTGGGCAGCTGCCACCGCGTGGGGCAACCCACGCGGTGGCAGCTGCCGATCATGCCGGTCCCATGGAGGACCTACCCTGGTTGGAGTGATGATGGAGCCCTTTTCCGTAGCCCTGGTCAACGACTACCCGCTGGTCGTCCACGGACTGCATCGCATGCTGCTGCCCTTCCGTGACCGTGTCCGTGTGGTGGAGTTGGCGGTGAAGAGTCGTGAAGTGAGGGCTCCTGTCGACATCGCCCTGTTCGACTCCTTCGCCCACGATCGCGACCTGCCCACGTCGCTGAATGCCCTGGCCGCCGACCCAAGCGTCAACAAGGTCGTGCTGTACACGTGGGCCTTTGAGCCCGAACTGATCACCGCCGCCATCCAGGCCGGCGCCCACGGGGTGCTCGCGAAGACCCTGACCGGGGCCGGCCTGCTGGCCGCCCTGGAACAGGTCCACGCCGGGCAGCGCGTGATCAGCCCACGCCCCACCACGGTGCGCGACGTCAGGGCGGACACCGACAGGCCTGACGAATGGCCCGGACGGGCAGCCGGCCTGACCCAGCGTGAGGCAGAGATGATGACGCTGATCACCCGCGGCCACACCAACGCCGAGATTGCCTCGGCCACCTACCTGAGCCCCAACTCGGTGAAGTCCTACATCCGGTCGGCCTACCGCAAGGCGGGGGTCGAGCGCCGCTCCCAGGCCGTCGCCTGGGGCATGGAGAACGGTCTGGGCCGGGAAACCGCCAAGAACTCCTAGTCAGGCGAGTTGGCACCATCCGCGGGGCGAGGGGCACCGTGGGGCAACTCTTGGTGAACATCACACAAAGTTCGGTCCGTGCCATTGCCGAACCTGCGTGGGTCCACCAGAGTGACCCTAGGAGGACTCCCCGTCCACCGCGCGACTCGTGTGCCGGGGTGTCTCACGCCCTGGTCCGGTGAACTCCTCGTGGAGCCGGGCCGTACTCGACACCTTCAAGGAGAATCATGGCTCACCACCCTCTCGCAGGGGTTCGCCGGGCGGCCACGGCCCTCGGCGTCAGCGCCGCAATGATCGCCGGCGGGCTCAGTGCTCCGGCGTTCGCGGACGCCCAGGCACCCACCAGGTTGCTGCCGAACGCGGCCTGCGTCGCCGGCACCCCGATCGAGATCTACAGCTTCAATGACTTCCACGGTCGCATCGGTTCCTACAACGCCAGCAGCGCCACCTACAACTACCTCGCCGCGAAGCTGTTCACCCCGGTCGAGCAGTCCCGTGCCGCCGGCAACAACGTCGTCCTGCTGTCCAATGGCGACAGCATTGGCGGGTCGACCTTCGAGTCCGCCTCGCAGAACGACAACCCCACCATCGCCATCCTGAACGCGGCCGGCATCGACGCCTCCGCCACCGGGAACCACGAGTACGACAAGGGCCTGGCCGACCTGCAGTCGCGCTATGCCGGCACCAACGACAACGTCATCCCCGAATTTCCCTACCTGGTCGCCAACCTGACCAATGCCGCCGGTGAGGTCCCTGCGCCGCTGAAGTCGCACGCCATCATCGAGGTCGACCACGACCAGGACGCCACCACCGCCGCGATCCGCGTCGGTGTGATCGGGGCGGTCACCGCGGAACTGGACAGCCTGGTCAGCCCGGCTGGTATCGCCGGCTACACCGTCGGTGACCCGGTCGCTGCCGTCAACAAGGTGGCCACCGCCATTGCTGGCGACACCGACATCATCGTCGCCCAGATCCACGAGGGTGCGCCCAAGGGCAGCACCACCGCTGCGGAGAACGCCGCCGACAGCGCCGCCTTCAAGAGCATCTACGAGAGCGTCAGCCCGCAGGTCGACGTCGTCTTCAACGGCCACACCCACCAGCTGTACAACTGGACCACCCAGGACGGCCGACCGCTGATGCAGGCGGCCTCCTACGCCGAGAAGATGGCCAAGGTCACCATCAACGTCGAGGACAATGGCACCGTCTGCGGTGAGTCCGCCACCACCGTCGTCGACCCCGCCGCCGCTCCCGACACCACGCTGCCGGCCATCGCCGAGATCATGTCGATCACCGAGGACGCCATCGCCCAGGCTGATGTCGTCGGCGCCGTGAAGGTTGCCACCACCGACGGCCCCATCAGCCTGCCCGGCGGGCTCAACAAGCCCGACATTCGTGACCTGGAGTCGCCGGCCACCAACCTGGTCGCCGAGTTCTTCGGCGACGTCCTGGACGGCAACGCCCTCTACGACGGCAAGAAGGTCATCGGCGTCCAGAACCCCGGCGGCACCCGGGCGGGCCTGCCCAAGGGTGACGTGACCTACAAGGACGCGGCCCTGGCCCTGCCCTTCGCCAACACCATCAAGAGCACCGAGATCACCGGCGCCCAGCTGAAGATCGTGCTCAACCAGCAGTGGCAGCGCACCTCCACCGGCACCGTTCCCAGCCGCGCCTTCCTGCGCCTGGGCCTGTCGCCCAACACCACCTACACCTACGACGAGTCGCTGCCGGAAGGGTCGCGCATCACCGGGATCTTCTTCGAGGGTGCGCCCGTTGCCGACACCGACGTGTTCACCATCGTCTCGGGCAACTTCCTGATCGATGGCGGCGACAACTTCCGCGAACTGGCCAATGGCACCAACACCCGTGACACCGGTCTGGTCGACCTGACCGCCTTCACTGACTGGGTCGGCAAGCAGGGCACCATCTCGGCGTCCTACGCCAATGTCGGCGTCTCGGTCAAGGGTCAGCCATCGGTGGTCATCGAGGGCGCCAAGTACAGCTTCTCCGTCGGCGTCCCGCTGTCGGACGGCGTCGCCAAGGACACCCTGGACAGCACCGGCCTCGAGGCCGTCAAGCACACCACGGCCACGGCGTTCATCGTCCAGGGCTCCACCAAGATCAAGGTCGGTTCGGCTGCCGTCGTCGACGGCCAGGTGGCGAACCTGCAGGTCTCGCTGCCGGTGAAGTCGGGACTGACCAGCGGTGCAGCCACCCTGCGCGTCGAGGGGGCACCGTCGGGCACCACCGCCGAACTGGCCGTGACCGTGGTCGCCGCCGGCCCCACCTTCGCCTGGGGTGACCAGACCGGTGACAAGATCGGCGACATCCTGGCCGTCGACTCCACCGGGTACCTGAACATGTACTTCGGTCGCAACGGTGGCCTCAGCGGACTGTCGACCCGGGCCGGCGCCGGCTGGGACGAGTTCACCTGGGTCTCGCACACCCCCGACGTGAACGGTGACGGCATCGACGAACTGCTCGGCCGCAAGGCCACCGGCGAGATGTTCCTGTACTTCGGCCAGACCATGGGCCAGTTCACCTCACCGCGCCTGGTCGGCACCGGCTGGGAGGGCATGGGCAAGCTCGTCGTCGTCGGTGACATGACCGGTGACGGCAGCCCCGAGGTCGTGGGCGTGGGCGAGGACGGCGGTCTGTACCGCTACACCCTCACCAACGGTGGCCTCAAGGACGCCCGCCACATTGGCAGGAACTGGCAGGGGTTGACCAACATCGCCAGCGTCGGTGACTTCAATGGTGACGGCACCGCCGACATCCTGGCCACCAACGCCAACGGTGACCTGTTCACCTACTACACCGGCAAGGGCGGCATCATCATCCAGGCTGCCCACACCGGTCGCGGCTGGACCGGTTTCACCGCGTTCTTCGCCCCCGGCGACCTGAACGCTGACGGTCGGGTCGATCTGGTCGGCCGCAACGCCACCGGTGTGCTCTACCTGTACACCAACAACAGCGGCAACTGGGGTGTGGCCAAGGAGATCGGCCACGGCTGGGGTGGGTTCACCCTGTTCGCCTGACCCCCACGGCAATGGACGGGCCCGTCGGCAGTTGCCGGCGGGCCCGTTTCATCGGGTGGCACTTCGTGAACGATGTGCCGTCCCCAACCTCGACAGGCGGCATTTCGTGAACGATGTGCCGTCCCACACCTGGTCAGACGGCACTTCGTGAACGATGTCTCGTCCCACACCTCGACAGGCGGCACTTCGTGAACGATGTCTCGTCCCACACCTGGTCAGACGGCACTTCGTGAACGATGTGCCACCCGAAACGCACCCACAACGCGACCATCCGCCGCGACGGGTCAGCGCATCCCGCCAGGACGCCCAGTGCCGTACCGCTCGTCGTACTCGTGGCGCACATTGTCAGAACCGTGACCGTCGATGGGGCTCTGCTCCCCGCCCAGGTCGAACGGGGTGCCGTGGTGGTCAGGCATCAGGCCCGAGGTGATTGGCCAGTCCTCCTGCAGGTTCGTCAGGATGTCGTCGTCGGTGCGGTAGGCACGCACCAGACCCCCGTCCACGTCGGCCAACACCTGCTGGCGGGTCGTCCCGTTCTGCTGAGCGATGTAGTCGATGGTGGCATCACTGACGCCGGCCGCGTTCGCCGTGACGGCGGGGTTGCCGCTGGTCATGGCGGCGATCTCGGCCAGCCGACCGCCCAAGGAGTGACCCCCGTAGACGACGTCACCCCGGCGATCACTGTGACCGATGGCCTGGGCGATCGCCATCGCCATCTCTGACTGGGGACCCATGCCGGTGCCGCCGGGCAGGTTCTCCTTCAGCAGGTCGGTCTGGCTGGGGTCCTCGAAGTCGGTGCCCTCGAAGACGACCACGATGGCGCCGTCCTGGCCCTGGTAGACGTGCGCCGCGAAACCGTTGTCGTGGTCGGTGAGCATGGCGGGGGTCAGACCCAGCCCGGCCAGGGTGTCGGGGTCGGTGACCTCACGGAAGCCGTCTGGGATGTCGCCGGCCAGCAGGTCGATCACCAGCCCGTCGCGGCCGTCGGTGGTGGTGCCGCGCATGGAGTCGGCCAGAGTGCCCGGGTCGGTGCCGTAGCCGATGCCCGGGTCGGTGCCGGTCTGCAGCATGACCCCGGCTCGCGACAAGGACTCCCCCAGCTGGCGGATCTGGCCGAGGTAGGCCGTGCCCTGTTCGGCGACGTCGCGCATCACGTCGGCCATCACCTGCATCTCGGTGGCCAGGAACTCCAGCAGCCAGGCCAGGAAGTCGGCGACCAGTGCGGCCAGCATCGCGGCGCTGACGACGACGCCGAACGGCACCGCCAGCAGGCCCAGGGCCACCTTGAACCAGAAAATGGTGGGGGCGACCTGGGCGATGATCTCGCTGATGATGTTCGCGACCATGGCGATGACCAGTTGCCGCGCCGAGGCGGTGTTCAGGGCCACGCCCTCGATGCTCGGCCCGATGATCGCCACCAGGTCCTGGGCGCCCGCCAGGCATCCCTGCGCAGTGCCGGCGTAGGCAGCAAAGACGTCGGCGCTCGGACCTGTCCACTGCGACGCTGACCCGGAGGCAGTGGCCAGGCCGCTGACGTGCTCACCCAACGCGTCGGCCACCTGCTGCAGTGAGGCCTTCGCCTGCCGGATGGCGTCGGCGTCGCCGGTGAGTTCGGTCAATGCCTCATCGATCGGCCCGAAGTAGCTGAGCACGGTCCCGGCCAGCCAGGTCAGCGAGGTGGTCACCAGTTCGCCGACCGCGGCGGGGACGTCGAGCCAGTCCAGGGCGGTGGGCATCAGGACCCGCACCGGGTTGCCGCCCGAGAAGGCGTCACCACCGACGGCTGCGCCCTGACCCAGGATGTCGGCTGCCCCGGCCCAGTGCGCACGCGGGGTGACGTCGAGGTCGGCGAGCGGGTCGGTCGCGCCGGTGCCCCCGGGTGTGGCTGCCCCGGCTGCGCCGCCGGGGGCGGCATCCAGCGCGTCGACCAGGATGGCGATCAGGTCGAGCGCCGCGTCCTCGGCGCGGCGGTACCCCATGGCCGTGGCCCCCACCCCGTCCGCGATGCTGGCCACCGCGCCCGCAGCTGCGTCGAGGAACGCGGACAGGTCCTGCGTGGTGGCTGGGAAGGTGTGGCTGGCCGGCGGCTCGAGCAGGTGGCCGAAGGCGCCGACAGGCGGGCCGGACGGACGGGGGACACCGGTCAAGTCGGCCGCCTGGTCGTCCACGGCGGCGGCCATGGCCTGGATCTCGGGGACGCTCCACGCGCTGGTGGTCATTCAGGTCCCCGTGTCGTCGAGGACGATCTGGGTCTGGCGGCGCAGGTCCTCGGTGGCCCGTTGGAGCGCCTCGGCCATCGCGTCATTGAGCTCACCGGCCGGCAGGGTCGAGGTCCACGTCGAGAGGGTGATTGCCTCGAGATGGCCCCATGAGTTCACCCGGACGCCGATCCTGCCCCCTGCGGCTTCGCCCTCACCGACCAACGTCGCCAGCCGCGGCGCGGCCTGCTCGGCGGCGGCCATCCGCTGCTGCAGGGTGGCGCGAAGTTGAAGGAGCATCACCGGCGCCGGCGCCTGGGCGTCGACATCGGCAGGCAACTGGAAGCGTCGGTTGCCCAGGCCCGGGGAGGGCTGGTCAGGATCGCCCGGCAGGTCGGTGAGCGTGATGGCGTCCCGGACCCCCGCCGCGGCACCCCCACTCGCCGTCCGGGCGAGGTCCAGCAGGTGGCGGGCCAAGGGGGCACCGACCAGGCCCGGGGACACCACCCGCAGGGCCAGGACGCGGCCATCGGCTGCGACGTCGACCTCGGCGTGCTGGCTGGCCGCCCGACGTCCCGGGTTCGCCCGGCGCAATGCGGTCGCGAGCAAGCGGTAGGAGCGCGCGGCCTGACGCAGCCGGGCCTCGGCGGGCAGCTCTGGGCGGGGTCGGCTCACGCGCCCAGACTAGGCCCCGGCGGGGTCGCCCCCGCCGGGCTTCGTCGACCGGGTCCGCTCAGGACGGCTGGTCGTGGGCCAGGGTTGCCACCATCACGGCCTTGATCGTGTGCATGCGGTTCTCGGCCTGGTCAAAGATGACCTCGCGCTGGGCCTGGAACACCTCGTCGGTGATCTCCAGGGCCTCCATGCCCGTCAACTGGAAGACCTCTTCCCCCACGGTGGTATTGCGGTCGTGGTAGGCGGGCAGGCAGTGCATGGCGATGACGTCGGGGTTGCCGGTGGCCTCCATCAGGGCGGCGTTCACCTGATAGGGCCGGAGCAGGTTAATGCGCTCGGTCCAGACCTGCTTGGGCTCCCCCATCGAGACCCACACGTCGGTGTAGACGACATCGGCGCCGCGGACCCCGGCGGCCACGTCGTCGGTGAGGGTGATGCTGGCACCCGTGCCGGCGGCCACACCCCGGGCCTGTTCGACGATCGCGGGATCGTTGTGCAGTTCCTTCGGGGCGACCATCCGGACGTCCATGCCCATCAGCACACCGGCGGCGAGCACCGAGTTGCCGACGTTGTTGCGGGCGTCACCGACGTAGGCGATGGTGACCTCGTGCAGCGGCTTGCCGACCCGCTCGCGGATGGTGAGCTGGTCGGCGAGGGTCTGGGTGGGGTGCCATTCGTCGGTCAGTCCGTTCCAGACCGGGACGCCGGAGTGCTGGGCGAGTTGCTCGACGGTGTCCTGGCCGAAGCCGCGGTACTCGATGGCGTCGAACATGCGCCCGAACAACAGGGCGGTGTCGACGATCGACTCCTTGCCGCGGATGTGCGAGCCGGACGGGTCGAAGTAGGTGGTGTGGGCGCCCTGGTGGGCGGCGGCGACCTCAAAGGCTGAACGGGTACGCGAGGAGCTCTTCTCGAAGATGAGAGCGATGGTCCTGCCCACCAGACGCTGACGCTCGGTGCCGGTCTTCCGCTCGGACTTCAACTCGGCCGCGAGGTCGAGCAGGCCGCTCCACTCGTCGGGGGTGAAGTCGAATTCCTTGAGGAAACTGCGTCCGGTCAGCGATGTCATGGGGAAACGCTACAACCAGCCACCGGCTCGGCGCGCATGCCGGTACCGTCGCCGGCGCCGGCGCCGGCGGGCGTCCGGCTGTCGTGGTGACCACTAGGCTGGGTCCATGACCTTGTTCCTGGTTGGCGGAGGCCCCCGCGAGAACCTGTCCGACGTGCACGATGCCTACGCGGCGAGCGTGGGCGTGCGGGCCCGCGGTCGACGCGCCAGGGTCGCCCACATCAGCGCTGGGACCGCCGAGCAGGTCGCCCAGTTCGTCGAGGCGTACACCTCCCCCCTGCTCACCCGCCTGCCCGAGTGCGAGATCGTCCCGATCAACCTGTTGCCGCACGTGCCGGCCCCCGACGGTTCGGGATCGGTCGACCCGACCGAGTGGCCCGAGTCGCTGTCGGGGTTCGACGGGGTGATCGTCAGTGGCGGTCACACCCCCAGCTACCTGGCCGGGTTGGCACCCCGACGCGACGAGCTGGCGCGGTTGGTGCGCGGCGACGTCCCCTACATCGGTTACTCCGCCGGCGCCTCGGTCACCTCTCGGCACGCCCTGGTCGGCGGCTGGCAGGTCAATGGTCGTGCGGTGGGCTCCCAGCAGTGGTCGGAGGGCCTGGACGAGGTCAGCGTGGTCGACGGTCTGGGCATGATCACCCCCACGATCGGCACCCATGCCGACGTGGCCCTCAACGACGGCCTGCTGACCGGCATCGTCGAGGCCGGGGTGACCCGCACCGCCGTCGGCATCGACGAGGACACCTGCCTGGTCGTCGACCCGGTCAGTGGCCGCAGCGCCCACTACGGCAACGGACGCATCCGTTGGTTCAGCCGTGACGGGGATGCCGTGATCGTCACCACCCAGTACGCCTGAGCCTCAACGGGACCTGAAGGCCTTAGGGTGGGGGCCATGCAGATCTTGGTGGTTGATGACGACCAGGCAGTGCGCGACTCGCTCAAGCGCTCGTTGACCTACAACGGGTACGAGGTCGCGACCGCCTCGGATGGGCTGGAGGCGCTGGCGCAGTTGTCGGCGATCCGTCCCGATGCGGTCGTGATGGACGTGATGATGCCGCGGCTGGACGGGCTCGAGGCCACCAGGATGCTGCGTTCGACCGGCAATGACGTCCCCATCCTGATCCTGACGGCGCGTGACGCCGTCAATGACCGGGTGGATGGGCTGGATGTCGGTGCCGACGACTACATGGTCAAGCCGTACGCGCTGGACGAGTTGCTGGCCAGGCTGCGGGCGCTGACCCGTCGGGCGCGCCCCGAGCCGGAGCACAACCCCGAGGTGAAGCAGTTCGAGGACCTCGTCCTGGATCCGCAGACCCGTGAGGTGACCCGCAATGGTCGCCGGATCAGCCTGACCCGCACCGAGTTCGCCCTGCTGAACGTCTTCATGGACCACCCGCGCCGGGTGCTGGAGCGGGGCTGGTTGCTCAACGAGGTGTGGGGGTTCGACTTCCCGACCACGGCGAATTCGCTGGAGGTCTACATCGGCTACCTGCGTCGCAAGACCGAGGGTGAGGGCGAGTCCCGTCTGCTGCACACCGTCCGTGGCGTCGGATACGTGCTGCGTGAGACCCCCCCGTAAACCGGCGTGAATTGGTTGAACGCCTGGCGCAGGTTCCTGCCGCGCCTGCGCACCGAACTGCCGCTCGGCAGGCGGCTCGCGACGATGACGCTGATGAGCCTGACGGCCGTGGTGCTCGCGGTGGGCGCCACCGCCTACTTCGCGACGCAGGCGTCGTTGTACCAGCGCCTGGACGGCAGCCTGGTCAATGTCGGCAACACGCTGATGCCGACGGTGCAGCAGATGCCGACCACGGTCGGCGGTCTGACCGCTGACGCCACCACCACCGCCGACGTGACCCTGCTGGTGGTGCGCGCCGACGGTGTGGTCACCGGCATTCCCGGGGCGCCCACGATCATCACGCCCGGCCCCCAGGAGCTGTCCGCAGCCCGCACCCAGCTCGCCTCCGAGCCGCGCACCCTGGTCACCGGTTCGGGCGTGAAGTTCCGCGTGACGGCGATGCCGTTCACCTCCGAGGGCCAGAACTACGCCCTGGTGGTGGCCCGTCCGCTGGAGCCCACCGAGGCGACCCTGCGGCAGTTGTGGTGGGTGCTGCTGGCCGTGGGGCTGGTCGGCATGGTGAGCGTGGGCATTGGCGGTTGGTGGGTCAGCCGGCAGACGCTGGCCCCCATTCGGGAGCTGTCGAGGGCCGTCGCGCAGATCACCGAGACCGACCAGCTGACGCCGATCCCCTCGGCCAGCACCGACGACCTGGGTAACCTCACCGAGTCGTTCAACACCATGCTGAACTCCTTGTCGTCGTCGCGGGAACGGCAGAAACGTCTGATCGCCGACGCCGGCCACGAGCTGCGAACGCCGTTGACCTCGATGCGCACGAATGTCGAGTTGCTGGTGGCCGACGAGAACCGGCACATGCTGCCCGACGGAGCGCGGGCCGAGATCCTGCACGACATCGCCGCCCAATTGGGCGAGTTCACCTCCCTGGTGGGCGACCTGGTGCAGCTGTCACGCGAGGACAAGGCGACCGCTGCGCCGGAGGCGCTGGACTTCGCCGAGGTGGTGCGGGCCGCCATCGTGCGCGCCCGCCGCCGCGGCCCCGGCCTGCGCTTCGACGTCGAACTCGACCCGCTGTACATCCTGGGCGAGTCGGACACCCTGGAGCGTGCCGTCACCAACCTGCTCGACAACGCCGTGAAGTTCTCTCCCCCCGGCGGCACCATCCGGGTGCACCTGGAGGGTGACGTGCTGCGCATCTCGGACGAGGGCCCCGGCATCGCCGAGGAGGACCTGCCACACGTCTTCGATCGCTTCTACCGTTCCGACCGGGCCCGCAGCACGCCGGGCACCGGGCTCGGGCTGTCCATCGTCGCGCACACCATGCAGGCCCATGGCGGCTGGGTGACGGCCGGACGCGCCGCCGAGGGCGGGGCGGAGTTCACCCTGCACCTGCCCGGAAGCAGCCACGACCCAGAAGACCTGCCCATGGACGAGGCGCCCCGCAGTCGCGGCTCGGCCTGAGCCGTGCTCACTGGTGGTCCAAGGCCTGGTGACCGCTGAGCCGGGCCCCGTCGGCGGCCCGACGCCCGGCGGCCCGGATGGTCTCGGTGTGGTGGCCCGCATGGTTCACCCGCGGTCGGTGCACCCCCAGCTTCGGGTACCGGGTGGTGATGAAGTCGCCGACCTCGTCGGACTTCGCACGCAATGCCAGGGCCACCGAGGACAGCTCCCGGCCGGTCGGCGGTGCCTCGGTGCGCTCCTGCTCGAGGGCCTCAGCCAGGGCATGGTCCTTCGCCTCCGACAGCCGCAACCCGATGCGCTGGATGAACCCGTCGTAGAAGACGCCGCGAGCGGTGCTGGTGTGCACGCTGGCGGGCACCACGCTGGCACCGCGACGAACCAGCCGGGTCAGGTCCCGGTGTTCACCCGACTCGATCCACCGGTCGGCCGCGGCGATCATCTGCGTCACCAGTGATCGGTACAGGGCCTCGACGGTGTCGAGGTCGCTGGGCATGCCAATGGGAAAGACTGCGGACTCGCCCCCACGCATCAACACCTCGACGTCATTGAGCTGGGCGATCACCGTGTAGAGCCGCCGCAGGGCACCGACGTGGCGCTGGCGGGGCCGGCCGATGCTCAGGGTGCGCTCCTCGACCAGCTCGCGCAACTGGGCCTGGGCGTCGGCGTGCCGTGCCCGGGCCAGGTCAATGGAATACCGAGTGGCCAGTTCCTGCGCCTTCGCCACCAGTGCGTCGGCCTCCTCAGTGGAGTGGGTGGTCTCGGCCTTGCGGAGCAGCTTGCCGATGACAGCGGTCGCCTTGGCGCTCATCCGGTCGCCTCTCGTGATCGTGGTGCACTGCGCTGCCCACCGGGGGCCAGTGGCAGTCCTGCCCCGGTGAACAGTCGATGGAGTTCGTCAGCCTGACGAGGCAGCGCCAGGTGCCGCAGCAGCGCCACCAGGCTCGCCCGGAACAGTGGCCCGTGGGACGGCTCGGCGCCACCGGGATGCTGTCTGGTCTGGCACGCGGTCACGTGGTGGGCGAGTTCGTGTAGGACCACCAGCCGGGCCGCACCCCACGACGCCAGCGCAATCTCTGCCCGGTCGGGGGGCTCGGTCGGGCCGGCAGGGCGATAGTGCGACTTCGTCTCGCCCCGACGCAACCGCACCCGTACTGGCGGCAGACCCAGTTCCAGGCAGGTCAGGGTGCAGAACAGCCTGACCGAGGCGAGGTCGGTGAAGTCGTGCTCGGGTTCCACGCTGACCAGTCGACCGTCGACCAGGACGGCGCGACCGGCCCTGGCCCAGCGCTGCAACCGGTCCTCGCAGAGGTAGACGCGGCCCACGTCGGGGTCAGCGGCCATGTCGTCCCCGCCAACCGCCGCGGACCGGCACATGGGTGGGCAGGCTGCGGCGGGGGCCGTGCCGTTCAGGCATGCCCAGTGCCATCAAGGCGATCTCGACGCGATAGCGATGCGGGCGGAACACGTCGAGTGCCTCCGCCGGGTCACCGCCCAGGTGGTCGCTGATCATCCGCGGCACGTGGTAGTCATCGACGCTCCAGGCATCGGCGTCCCCCAGCACCTGCTGGCGAACCTTCGCGGCCGTCCAGGGGCCAATGCCGGGCAGGGTGCGCAGGGCCTGGTCCAGCACGTCGCCGCAACCGGTGCCCGGCTGCGCGCCGGTCCGGGCGAGCACCCGCTCGAGCGCCGGCACCTTGGCCAGCGCCTGCCGCAGGGTGGCCGACCGGCCCTCGTCCACCCCCGCCCGCAGGAACTGCCAGCTCGGGATCGAGGCCCACTCCTGAGCCGTGGGGGCGGCGACCATGCCATGCGCCGGGTGGTCGCGGGCCTCGGCGCCGGGAGCGGGGGTGCCGTAGGCCCGGACCAGACGCCGAATGCTGGTGAACGCCTCGGCGCCGGTGACTCGCTGCTCAATGACCGAGAAGGCCAGGGATTCGGCCAGCAGCCCCGAACCTCCGCAGCGGACGCTGCGCCGGCGCAGCACCGCCGACTGCAGCCGGTGGTCGGGGGTGAACTGTTCGGGATGGTCGTCGGCACCCAGTTGGGCCGGGGTCTGGTCCACCGCCCACCGGGCCCCGTCACCGACGGCGTGGACAAGCACGTCCTGATCGGAGCGTTCCAGGTGCAGCAGCGCGGGCCCGTCCGGGGTGTGAATGGCCCGCCACCAGCCGTCCGGCACGCGTCGCAGCGTCGGGTCGCCGTGGCCGCGCTGCAGGCGGCCCAGGATGGCGTCCATGGCCGGCGCCATGCCGGCGACGACGAGTGCTGGTGACATGTGTTCCAGCCTAGGCGGCGCCGCCGACCTGACCAGTCCCCGTCGTCCAGCTGACAACACCTGGTGCCATCCGGTCAGCACGGCCACCGGCCCGGACGACACTCGGAGGCGTGCGGGGCACAGTGTGGTGGACTGTCCCGAGTAGATTGAGGCGCGCAGCACCACCGACCTCGGCGACGACAGGAGCGTGATGGCCCACTCCCATTCGCACGGAGACGATGCCGAACTGACCCCTGCCCAGCGGGCCCACCAGAAGCAGGCCGCCCGGGTCCTGGCCATTCTGCTGGTGCCGCTGGCGGTGCTGACGTTCGTGGCGCTGGTGGTGATGTGGCCGCAGGACACCGCCAGCCACATCCGCGAGGACACCGGCATCGTCCGGGTTCCGGGCACGACCTACCAGCGGGGCACCATCGTCGAGGTCAAGGAGGCCTCGTGCGACGGGCAGGTCGGCACCTTTCCCGGGGACACCTCCATCTGCGCCACCCTCACGGTGCGCGTGGACGACGGCCCTGACCAGGGATCGCTGCAGACCTTCGAACTGACCTCGGCGGTCTACCAGTCGGGGGCCGACCCCGGCCAGCAGGTGCGCATGTACCGGGTGCCGTTGGAGGGCACCGACGCGGTCTACTCCTTCGTCGACTTCGAGCGCAGCACACCGGTGATGTTCTTCGTGGTCCTGTTCGCGGTACTGGTGGTCGCCGTGGCCCGGCTGCGGGGCTTCCTGGCGCTGGTCGGTCTGGGGTTCGCCTTCTGGATCCTGATCGAGTTCATGATGCCCAACCTGATCCAGGGCAAGGACCCGGTGATCGTCGGGGTGGTGGGCAGCGCCGCGATCATGTTCGTGGTGCTCTACACCTCCCACGGGTTCAGCGTCAGGACGACCACGGCCCTGGTGGGGACCCTGTTCGGGTTGCTGCTGGCAGCGATCCTGGGGTCCATCAGCACCACGTGGTCACACCTGACGGGGGTCACCCACGAGGACGACTTCATCCTGGCGGCGTCGGCCCCGGACCTGCAGATGACCTCGATCGTGATCTGCTCGATGATCGTCGCGGCTCTGGGCGCGTTGAATGACGTCACCATCACCCAGGCCTCCTCGGTGTGGGAACTGGCCAAGACGGTGAAGAGCCCGTGGCAGTTGTACCGCAGCGCCATGCGCATTGGGCGCGACCACATCGCCTCGACGGTCTACACCATTGCCTTCGCCTCGGCCGGTGCCGCGTTGAGCGTGTTGCTGCTGATCCAGATCTATGAGCAGAGCCTGGCCGACATGGTCTTCGAAGAGTTGTTCGCCGGCGAGATCCTGCGCACCATCATCGGGTCGATCGGGCTGGTGCTGGCGGTGCCGCTGACCACCGGCATCGGGGTGCTGGCGGTGTCCGCGGGACGCGCCGCCGGCCGCCGGGCCGCGGGATCCGACGAATCGGCCGGGGCAGGAGACGACCACGGCGAACCACTGGAGGGGCGTGGAGTTGTCGCCGAGGACGGCACCGGTGGGAGCATCGGCACGACCTCACCCGGACGGCCGGGGGGCACGGCAGCCGACCACACCGCCTTCCAGCGCCCCGCGGACTGACCGGACCGACGGGCCGGCGCGTCACTGTGACCGGGTGGCCGCTTCCCTGATCTCGTCCAGTTCGACAGTCAGCATCTTGCGGGTGAAGACCTTGCCCAGCGGGCCCATCACCGTCCACAGGAACCGGGCCGCACGGGACGCGTCGGCCTGGTCGGCGCCGAAGGTGATGCTGAGCAGGGTCCCCTCGCCCTCGTCGCCGTCCTCCAGGGTCATGGTGGTGGTGTACAGCACCCCGTCGGTCACGGCCGTGACCACGGTGCGCCGCGGCGGATCCGACTCGGTGACGGTCATTTCGTGGGTCTCGGTGCGTCCCAACATGGTGCGGGTCTCCCGCCAGGAACTGCCCGGGCCGTAGGGCTGGTCGTTCAGCAGGGTGACCGCCGTGATGCTGGGGATGGTGGTGGGTGCGTTCGCGATGTCGGTGATGACGTGCCAGACGCGTTCACGGGGTGCCGCGATGGTCCCGCTGACGGTGATGCTGTGCCCAGTCATGGTGTCCTTTGGTCGAGGAGTGCGAAACGATGTGGGTCGTCAGGATGCCAGAGGCGTCCTGCCCAGTTGCAGGTGGACGTCCACCACATCCCCCAGGCCGAGCCCTTCGGCATGGCGCACCTTGTCCTTGATGGGGATGTAGTAGGTGCCCTGCTTGCGCCACAGCGCGGTGTACCAGGTGGTGGCGCCGACGGTGATGGTCGCCGGGATCATGCCCCACCCGTAGGACAGGTGCGTCTCGTCGAAGATCTCTTCGGCGGCCCCGTGCGGCACCGCCACGAAGTGGAAGGGTGCTGGTCCCCGCCACTCGAAGATCTCGCCGCTGAACCGGAAGTCGATGGGCTCGGCGCTGAACTCCCCGACGTCGTCGTCGGGGGGACCCTGGTCGCTCCGGTCGGTGGCCATCAGAACCCCCTCAGCGGCGGGTGATCTCGTCCAGCAGGGCGGCGAATTCCACCGGTGCGCTGTACATCGGCCAGTGACCAGAGTCGATGTCGGCGAAGTCGAGGCGGTCGGTCTTCTCGAGCTCGGTCAGTTCCCCTGAGGCGATCCAGGCCCTGGCATCCTCGACGCTGAACTCGGGGCAGACCAGGGTCACCGGTACCTGGTAGCGGCGCTGGTCGCCCAGTCGCACCCGGGCGTGGGTGATGGCCGAGGAGACCGGATGCAGATGCAATTCCATCAACGCTCTGGCCGCCTCGTCCAGGTCGTCGGAGTCAGGGCCCGCAAAGGTCTGCCAGCCGGGCCAGACCACCTGACCGTCGACCGGTTCGATGGCGTCGAAGTAGGCGCCGCCGTCGGCCACCGGGAAGCCGCCCACCATGACCACCCGGGTGACCACCTCGGGGCGCGCATCAGCGGCGACCCACGCCAACGTGGCGGCGGCCGAGTGCCCCACCACCACGACCGGTCCCCCGGCCTGGTCGACCGCGGCCACGACCGCAGCGACCTGGTCGTCAAGGGTTGCCTCCGCGGGCGCCCCGCCCTGCCCCGGAAGGCTCACGGCCACCGCCTCATGGCCGTGTCGTTCCAGTTCGGGAATGACCTGCTGCCAGGACCTCCCGTCGAGCCACATTCCGGCGATGAGCACGATCTTCATGAGTCCTCTTTCCTGGGCCACGACGTTGCGACTGCCTCTGGAATCCAGACTAAGTCCGGCGAGCGACAATTGTGGGGCGAACAATGATGGTCCCAGGCAGCGCTGACCGCCATCGCCCAGGAGGCACCATGTCCATGACCCATCCGCACCTTCTGCAGGTCGTCCTCGACGCCACCGACGTTCGGGGCTTGGCCGAGTTCTACCGCGAACTGCTCGGGATGGAGTACCGGCCCGGTGATGAACCCGATGCCGGTGGCGCCGCCCCGCAACCGGACTGGCTGGTGCTTCATGCCGACAGCGGCATGCGGGTCGCCTTCCAATGGGTCGACGCACTGCCCCGCAGCACCTGGCCGCAGAGTCGGGTGCCCCAACAGCTGCACCTGGACATGGTGATGGACGATGCCGCGACCCTGGAGCACTGGCGGTCCTGGGCCATCGACCACGGCGCCACCGAACTGCTCGACCGCACCGATGACCCCGACGAGCCACTGGTGGTGCTGTCCGACCCTGCTGGTCACCCGTTCTGCTTGTTCGTGGGGTGATCCCGGCAGGGCGGCACCGGGGGGCTTCCCAGCGAGGGCCAACTGCACCACACTGGAATGCGGCCATCGAACAGGGGACTTGCATGCACATCGCCGACAGCCATGACGTGATCAGGGTCCGCGGGGCGCGGGTCAACAACCTGCGCGACATTGACCTGGACCTGCCCAAACGTCGCCTGATCGTGTTCACCGGGGTGTCCGGGTCGGGCAAGTCCAGTCTGGTGTTCGGCACGATCGCCGCCGAGTCCCAGCGCATGATCAACGAGACCTACTCGGCCTTCGTCCAGTCGTTCATGCCGAGCCAGGCCCGCCCCGACGTGGACGCCCTGCAGAACCTGTCGGCGGCGATCGTCGTCGACCAGGAACGCCTGGGCGCCAACCCGCGATCGACGGTGGGCACCGCCACCGACGCCTACTCGATGCTGCGCCTGCTGTTCAGCCGGCTGTCGGAACCCCACGTCGGCCCTTCGACGGCATTCTCGTTCAACATCGCCACCTCCAGCGGCCACGGGGCTCAGACCGTGCAGAAGGGCTCCGGTCAGGCCAAACGGGTGGAGTACAAGACGCTGGGGGGCATGTGCCCCCGCTGCGACGGCATGGGCCGGGTCAGCGAGATCGACCTGTCGCAGGTGCTGGACGAGCAGAAGTCGCTCAACCAGGGCGCCATCCTGGCCCCGAATTTCGGCACCGGCACCTGGTACTGGGTGTACTACGGCGAGTCCGACAAGCTCGACCCCGACAAGCCCATCAAGGACTACACGAAAAAGGAGCGCGACTACTTCCTGTACTCCGACCCCGTCAAGGTCAAGCTGCGCACCGGCATCAACACCACCTACGAGGGCCTGATCCCCAAGATCCGCCGGGTCTTCTTCGACCGCGACACGGAGATCAAGCAGGCCCATATCGCGGCCTTCGTGGAGCGGGCCGGCACCTTCCAGGACTGCCCCGAGTGCGGCGGCACCCGCCTGAACGAGGCGGCCCGCACCGCCACCGTGCACGGACGCACCCTGCCTGAGGTCTCCGGGCTGCAGGTCAACGAGCTGGTCGACTGGGTCTCCGGCATCACCGAGCCGTCGGTGGCGCCGGTGGTGAGCACCCTGCAGGGCATCCTGACGGCCATGGTCGAGGTGGGGCTGGGATACCTGTCGCTCGACCGTGAGGCGGGCACCCTGTCCGGGGGTGAGGCGCAGCGCGTGAAGATGATCCGCCACCTGGGCAGCTCCCTCACCGACGTCACCTACGTCTTCGACGAACCCACCGTCGGGCTGCACCCCCACGACATCGCCCGGATGAACCAGTTGCTGCTGGCGCTGCGTGACAAGGGCAACTCGGTGCTGGTGGTCGAGCACAAGCCGGAGGTGATGGCGATTGCCGACCAGCTCGTAGACCTCGGACCAGGCGCCGGATCCGATGGTGGCCACGTCACGTTCGTCGGCGACCTGGACGGGCTGCGCGCCTCGAACACCCTGACCGGCCAGTACCTCGACCTGCGGGTCCGTCTGCGCGAAACCCCCCGCACGGCGACCGGGGTCCACGAGATCCGCGGCGCCTCGACCCACAACCTCAAGGACGTGGACGTTGACATCCCGACCGGGGTGCTGGTGGCGATCACCGGGGTGGCCGGGTCGGGCAAGTCCTCGCTGGTGCACGGTTCGCTGGCCCACCGCGAGGGCATCCTGGTCGTCGACCAGACCGCCATCAAGGGTTCGCGACGGTCGAACCCGGCCACCTACACCGGGCTGCTGGACCCCATCCGGTCACAGTTCGCCAAGGCCAATGGCGTCAAGCCGTCCCTGTTCAGTCCCAACTCCGAGGGTGCCTGCCCGGTGTGCAACGGTCAGGGCGTCATCTACACCGATCTGGCCATGATGGCCGGGGTCAGCACCCCCTGCGAGGAGTGTGAGGGCAAGCGGTTCAAGCCCGAGGTGCTGGAGTACACCCTGCACGGTTTGACCATCTCCGAAGTGCTCGAGCTGTCGGTGGCCGCCGCGCACGAGGTGTTCACGGCGGCAGCTCCGAAGAAGATCCTGGACAGGCTCGTCGACGTCGGCCTCGGCTACCTGAAGGTCGGCCAACCGCTGACCACCCTGTCCGGGGGTGAGCGCCAGCGGCTGAAGCTGGCCGCCTCGATGGGCCCCAAGGCGGACACCTACATCCTGGACGAGCCCACCAGCGGCCTGCACCTGGCCGACACCGAGCGGCTGGTCAGCATGCTGCACCGGCTCGTCGACCAGGGCCACTCGACCATCGTGATCGAGCACAACCTGGCCGTCATTGCCCAGGCGGACTGGATCATTGACGTCGGACCCGGGGCCGGCCACGACGGCGGCCAGATCGTCTTCCAGGGCACGCCCCAGCAGATGGTGGACGACTCCGACACCCTCACCGCCCACCACCTGCGCGGATGGGTCACTGGCTGAACACAACCCCAGCGGCGTCAACGTGGAGGTGACGGGGTCGACTTGCACTGCGTGCACAATGTGCATAGCGTGCAAGTTGTGCAGGATTCATCCACCTCCCCCACCCGTCGGGAACTGAACAAGACGGCCACCCGCGATGCGCTGGTCGAGGCGGCTCTGGCCCTGTCCGACGAGTTCAGCCTCGACCTGGTCACCGCAGACGCGGTGGCCGAGCGCGCGGGCGTCTCGCGGCGGACGTTCTTCAACTACTTCCCCAGCGTCGAGGACTGCGTCGCCAGTTCGATCACCGACGTCCTGCAGGCCGCCATCGACAAGTTTGAGGATGCACCAGCCGACCAACCGATCATGACGGCGGCCAGTCACGCCTTCTCCCAGGTGTTCACCGCTGAATCCACCCCGCGGATGGCCCGGGTCCTCAGTCTGGTGCGCACCCACCCCCGCATGCTGCGCAGCCACCTCGAGCAGTGGGACCGGGCCACCGACGAGATCACCAGGGCACTGTCGCGCCGGTTCCCGGCCACCGATCCCCTGTGGACCAGTGCCCTGGCGTCATCCATGGTCTCGGTGGCCGCCTCGGCGATCCGGGGATGGCTGGCCGACCTTGACGACGCCCCGTCCCGGGCCCCTGCCCTGACAGCGTCCGCGTCGTCCCAGACCCTCAGGCTCACCGTCGATCGGTGCTTCGGCTACCTGGCCGACGGTTTCTCCACTCCCCCACCTGCCCCCTGAGCCTTCCCCGCACCACAACCCAAGGAGTCCCCATGGCACGCTTCCTCCAGAGATTGGGCGGCGCCAGTGCCCGCCGGCCGTGGGTGGTGATCCTCGTCTGGATCATCGCCCTGGCCGGCATCAGCACCGCCGCCCTCACCCTGCAGAAGCCCACCACCACCCAGTTCGAGATTCCCGGACTGGAGTTCCAGACCGTGCTGGACGACCTCGGCCAGGACTTCCCCGAGATGACCGGCGGCACGTCCACCGTGGTGTTCACCGCCGACGAGCCCTTCACCGACGCGCAGAAGGCTGCCATTGGTGCGGTCATCGAGAAGATGTCGGGGCTGGATCACGTCACCGCAGCCATCAACCCCTTCCAGGCCCAGGCGCTGCTGGAGGGCATCGGCCCCGACGGCAAGCCGGTCGTCCCCTCGTCGGAGGCGGAACTGCAGCTGATGCAGCGCCAGGGCGCGTTGCTGAACGGTCTGCGCTACGTCTCGACCGACCAGACGGCCGCGCTGGCGCAGGTCCAGTGGGACACCGACCCGCAGAGCGTCCCCAAGGAAGCCCGTGACGCCCTGATCCAGGTGGGCACCACCGTCAGCGACGCGGGCCTGAGGGTCAACTACTCCGCCGACGTCACCCAGGACATCGCCAGCATCATTGGCCCCGGGGAGATCATCGGCGTGGTCATTGCCGGCATCGTCCTGTTGGTGATGCTGGGCTCCCTGCTCGCCGCCGGACTGCCGATCCTGATGGCGCTGATCGGAGTGGGAGCCGGCATCGGCCTCACCCTGGCGGCCAGCTACTGGGTCGAGATGATGTCGATCACCCCGGCGCTCGGCCTGATGCTGGGCCTGGCGGTCGGCATCGACTACGCCCTGTTCATCCTGAACCGTCACCGCATCCAGCTGCTGCAGGGCATGGACCTCAGGGCCTCGATCGCCCGCGCCGTCGGCACCGCCGGCAACGCGGTGGTCTTCGCCGGCCTGACCGTCATCATCGCGCTGGCTGCCCTGGTGCTGACCGGCATCCCCTTCCTGGGTGTGATGGGCGTGGCCGCCGCCGGGACGGTGCTGGCCTCGGTGCTGGTGGCCATCACCCTGACCCCCGCCCTGTTGTCCCTGATCGGGGCTCGGGTGATGACGAAGAAGGCGTGGGCCAGGCACGGCTTCAGCCCGCGCGGTGAGGTGCTTGACGAGACCTTGCAGTTGCCCAGCAGCACCACCGCCAGGACGGCGACCGCCGACCGCGGCTGGATCAGGACGGTCACCCGGCACCCCTGGATCACCGTCCTGGCGACCCTGCTGGTGCTGGGCGCCATGTCGATCCCCGTGGCCGGCATGCGTCTGGGCCTGCCCGACGGCGCCTCCGAACCCGAGGACTCGACCGGTTACCGCACCTACGCCATCACTGTTGAGAAGTTCGGCGCCGGAATGAACGGGCCGCTGCTGGCCGTCGGGACCCTCCCGGAGGGGCTGAACCAGCAGCAGGTGGCGATGCTGCAGTTGGAGACCGGCGAGAAGCTCCTCGCGGTCGACGGGGTCAGGCACGTCGCCCCCGTCGGTGTCTCCGAGGACGGCCGGACCGCGCTGTGGCAACTGGTTCCCGTCGACGGGCCCAACTCCGAGTCGACCGCCGAGCTGGTGCACACCCTGCGCGACAAGCAGACCGAGATCTCTGCGGCGACCGGGGTGGACGTCCGGGTCACCGGGCAGACCGTCGCCAATATCGACATCTCGCAGAAGCTGGCCGACGCCCTGCCGGTCTACCTGCTGGTCGTGGTCGGACTCTCGCTGGTCCTGCTGCTGCTCGTCTTCCGGTCGGTCCTGGTGCCGCTGATCGCCACCGGCGGTTTCCTGCTGTCGATCGGTGCCGCCATGGGCGCGGTCACCCTGGTCTACCAGGAGGGCTGGCTCGGCGGATTCTTCGGCGTCTCCCACCCGGCCGCCCTGCTGAGCTTCCTGCCGACGATCCTGATCGGGGTGCTCTTCGGCCTGGCCATGGACTACCAGATGTTCCTGGTCACCGGCATGCGCGAAGCCTGGTCCCACGGCCAGGACGCCCGCTCGGCGGTGGTCACCGGTTTCCGCCACGGACGACGCGTCGTCACGGCAGCCGCCCTGATCATGACGGCCGTCTTCGCGGGCTTCGTCTGGGCCGAGTTGGCCATGATCCGTCCGATCGGTTTCGGACTGGCGATCGGCGTGCTGATTGACGCGTTCATCGTCAGGATGACGCTGACCCCGGCGCTGCTGCACCTGCTGGGCGAAAAGGCGTGGAGGCTGCCGCGCTGGCTGGACCGGATCCTGCCCAGCGTCGACGTCGAGGGAGCCGCGCTCGAGCAGGACGACCGGGGCCCCGCCGAACGGCTGCCGGCCTGAGAATGCACACCGGCCGGGGGATCACTCCCCCGGCCGGTGTGGCATTTCAGAACCTCTGTGGTCCTTGTCGTTACTTCAGCTTGGCCAGTTCGCTCTCGAGCAGCGCAGTCTCGCTCGTCTGGGCCTTGTACATTTTGGTGGCCATGTCCTTGACGTAGTCGGTGGAAGCCAGCTCTGAACCCGCCTTGGCCATCTCGACGCCGGCCTTGTGGTGGGTGATCATCAGAGTCAGGAACAGGCGCGCCGCGTCGGTGCCGGTGGCATCGCGCAGTTGCTGCATCTGCTCGGGGCTGGCCATGCCGTCCATCAGGCCGTTGGCCTGGATCATCGGCCGCGAACTCGAGCCGGAACCGTGCTGGTGTCCGCCATCGCCCATCCACTGCATCGGCGCCCCCTCGCGGGCCATCGGACGGTCCCAGACCTTGAGGATGCCCTCCATCTGCCCCATCTGGTTGCCCTGGCTGGTGGCGATGTCGTAGGCGATCGCCCGCAGGGTCGGGTCGTCGGTCTTCTCGCGGAAGATCAGCGACATCTCGACGGCCTGGGCGTGGTGCTCGTACATGTCGCGGACGAAACCGACGTCGGTCGAGTCGTCGGCCGGCGCCGCGTGCTGGCCGAGTCCGGCCAGGTAACCACCGAACGCCGCCAGCATCAGCGCGAGTACCGAGACCACCATGATGGGCAGCGTCAGCCGGGATCGGCGGCGGGCCTGGGGCACTGCTGATGCTGCGTCAGCAGGTGCCGAGGCAGTGCCCTGGCGGGGTTCGGTGCTGTCGTTCACGGCCTCAGTGTGCTCCACGGGGGCAACCGGCTCGCGGTCGGGGGTCTGGTTGTCGGTCATGGTCGTCCCCCTCAGGCCAGGTCGCTGGTGCCGCCGGAGCACGCTGCACCGGGCTCGGGGGTCTGCGGACCCTGCTTGTACTCACGGATGAAGGCACCGATCTTGGTGTCGTCGACACTGTCGAGCTTCAACTGGTGGCCCCAGGCGCTGAGCGCGATGGGGGCCCCCATGTCGTCGGGGTAGGGCGACATCATCATGAACGGCACGTTCTCGGCGTAGGCCTTCAGCCGGTCGACCTGGTCCTGGGGCAGGGAGGGACTGTAGGTGATCCAGACCGCGCCGTGCTCCAGGGAGTGCACCCCATGCACGTTCTTGATCGGCTGCGGGTAGACCGCGCAGTTCTGCCAGATGGCGTGGTGGTCACCACCGACCGGAGGGGTCTGTTCGTAGGTCACGTCGGTCTCGACATGGTTGGCCGACAGACCTTCAAAGGTCTTCACGTCACCCAGGGAGGCGTCCAGGGCACGGCTGCGGGCCACGCCCGCCCAGACGATGCCACCGATCAGAGCCAGTGCCAGCACGGCGGCGACGATCCACAGGATCGACGAGCCGCGGCGGTCGGAACGAGCCGCCTTGCGCTGCATCTCGGCAAGCTTGGCGGCGCGGCTCGATGCCTCGGTCGACGTCTTCGTGGACGCGGCCGTGCGTCGCTTGTTGCTCATCAGTTCCTCCCTGCCGGACGTCGTCCGGGATCGTGTTCTGCGCCCTGCGAACGCAGCCGGGGGCTTTGCCCCCCACCAATCGTAGTCAAACGTTCAACCAATGCCATGGCTGTGCCTGCGTCCTGGTGTGCTGCCATTCTGCGTCATGGACAGCACAACCCGTCGGGGTCCGCGTCACGATCCGGTCACCCGCCTGCCGCCCCACCATGAAGATGGAAGCATGGTGGGTGTTGGTCCCGTGATGGCCCGAGCCCTGGAGGAACCGAGATGCACCCCGAAACGCATGCCCCCGAGTCCCACAGTCCGTATGCCCCCCATGTGCTGTTCGTCTGCGTGAAGAATGGCGGGAAGTCCCAGATGGCAGCAGCATTGATGCGGCAGTTGCTGCACGATCGGGTCAACGTCGCCTCGGCCGGCACCCACCCCGGCAGCCAGGTCAATGCGCTGTCGGCCCAGGTCGTGGCCGAGATCGGCGCCTCCATGGAGGGCGAGACCCCCCAGCAACTGACCCCCGACCTGCTGCGCCAGGCCGACCACGTGGTGGTGATCGGCCAGGAGGCGACCGTCGAACTCGTCGACGGGATGAAGACCGAGGTAGTCGTCTGGCAGGTCGACGAGCCCTCGGAGCGCGGCATCGAGGGGATCGAACGGATGCGTCTGGTGCGTGACGACATCAACAAGCAGGTGCTGGCCCTGGCGCTGGAGATCAGCGGCCAGCCCGGCGAACACGTCGACATCCTGATGAACCTGGCCAACGACCTGGCGCACCGGTACACCGGCAGACTGACCCGCGAGCAGGTGCGCCAGGTGGTGCGCGACGTGCATGCCGAGATCTTGCCGGTGTCCAAGGCGCCGGCCTTCGTGCCGATCCTGGTCGAGCGCCGCGCCGTCCAGGTGCTCGACGCCATGGTCGAGGGACGCGAACCAGACCTGGTCGACCTCGAGCACTAGGAGCACCGGTCGGCGCGGGGGCCGTTCATCGGCCGTAGGGTGAACGACATGTACCGGCACGTGTTCTGGGACCTGGGTGGCACCCTGGTCGACACCTACCCCCAACTGGACGAGGCCCTGGCCGGGGTGGTCCGTGCCCACGGCAGACAGGTGGCCACGACGCATGTGGCGGTCTGGACGCGGCGCTCCACGGGTGCGGCGATCGCCGAACTGTCGCGCGCCTACGGCATTCCCGTCGCCGAGTTCGAGGCCGCCGAGGCGCAGCTCAAGCGCCTGTGGCACCAGCATCCCGCCCCGGCCATGCCCGGGGCGCGCCAGCTGATGGACGACATCGCCGTGGCGGGCGGGCTGAACCTGGTGGTCACCCACCGTGACCGAGCCAGCGCCATGGCGCTGGTCGGGGGGCTGGACCTGCCGGTCGACGACCTGATCTCGACCGCCGACGGGTACCCCCGCAAACCCGACCCGGCAATGTACCTGGCCATGCTGGCCGCGCACGACCTGGCTGCGGCCGACTGCCTGGCCGTCGGGGACCGGCCCATCGACGCCGAGGCAGCGCACGCCGCCGGAATGAAGGCCGCCATGCTGGAGTCGGCGGCGGCACCGGTCGACGACGAGGCCGAATACTCGGTCGAGGCATTGGACGAGCTTCGCCCATTCTTGGGACTGCAGTAGTCGGCTCGGCCCGCCCCGGGGCAGCGAGCCGCCGTCAATCGAAGAAGTGCTGTCAGTCGAAGAAGTACAGCGGCAGGCACACCGCCACGAACACGACGAAGCCCACGAACATGGTGAGGGTCATCATCGCCATCATCTTCGGCGTCAACGGCAGTTCGTCGCTCTCGACCTCGCTCTCGACCTCGCTCTCGACCTCGGCGTCGCGGTCGTGGGTGAGGTCCTGGTCGATGGTGTCCTCAGTGGGCTTGTCGCTCATGGCCCTCAGTGCCCCGAGCCAGCAATCCACATGGGGATGCACACCGCGACGAACGCCACGAAGCCAATGAACAGTCCGATCGTGCTCAACGTCATCAGCACGGGGTTCAGCGGCGGCTCGTAGTCCTCGCCGTCCTCCCCGTCGAACGTGGCCGGGTCGAGCTCAGGAGCGTCCGTCGAGACCGCCTGGTCAGGGTGGGTCGCCATCAGCCCACCAACCGGGAGATGTCGGCGTACAGGGCCACGGCCAGCACCGCGAAGACGAACAGCATGAACCAGGTGTACATCCACTTCATGGCGTGGTCGGAGGTCCAGAAGCGACGCACGCTCACCACCCCGTTCACCACCGCGACCACACACAGTGCGATGCCGATCGGGGCAGCGAACACGCCGGCGAAGCTCAGCAGCGGCACCGCGATCGGGACGACCAGGTAGGTGATCAGGCACCGCACCGCCGAGATCACCAGCGAGACGCGAAAAGCCTTGTGGGCGTCACCCAGGACCCGGCGATCGGTGGTGCGCACCCGCAGCAGTCGACGCATGAAGCGATCGACGGCGCTGTGCTCGCCGGCGCTGCGCGGGACGATGGCCGAGGCAGATGCGTCCAGATGGGTGCTCACGTCTTCTCCTGATCGGGTGCTCCGATCCTAACCGACGACACCGCGGACCAGCAGGCCCACTGCCCCAATCAGGCGGCGGGCACCTCGAACTCGATCGTGAACTCGGGCAGCGTCTTGTCCTCACCAATCACCTTGGCGGCCGAGCGCCGGTACTCACCGGTGTAGCTGGCGGCCTTCTCGTCCTCGTCGAACAGGAACGCAACCCAGCCAGTGGCCTCGCCATCGCGGCGAGGGGCGTCCAGCACCTTCTTGCCGTCGGCCTCCATCTCGTCGTCGACCTTGGAGGTGTAGCGCTCCTGGTCGCCGTCGGCCTTGTTGAGGCGGAAGCTGCCGGGTGAGACCAGACCGCCGAAGTCGCCGCTCGGGGTGATCTTGACCTGCAGCAGCACCAGCTCTGATCCCTCGGCGATCTTGTCGGCCACGCTCGGGTACGACGCGCCGCGGATGGCCGAGATGACGGTGATCGTGTCCCCGACCTCGGTGTCCTTGAGCACCTTGTTGATCGGGACCTCCTTGGCCTGGCTTGGGGCCTGGGACTTGTCGTCCTCGGACAGGGTGGCCGAAGGCTCCGAGGTCTCGCTCGCCGTGGTCTGGGCAGTGGACTGGGCGCTGGTGGCCTCCGCAGCGGTGGTCTCGGTGGCGGTGGTGGGCGGCGCCTCAGTGGTGGTCTCGTCCTGTCCACAGGCGCTCAGCAGGGCCAGGCTCGACAGCCCGATGGCGGCACTCATGGCACCTCGACGCGTCACGTTGCTTGTCATGGTCACTCCCAGTTCTCGTCGTCGTCTGCCAACCCCCGCGCTGGTCACGGGAGTGTCGGCACGAGTGGGAACGTTACCGGGCGCGGGGGTCACCCCGTTGGGAACGAGTTACACCGGTGTAGTTATCCACCTGTGGACAACCCCTGTGGACAACGTGTGAACAGCCCCGGGTGCACGGCGTGGCGTCACGCCAGGAGTCAGTCGAAGGAGACCTCGCCGCGAGCTACTCTGCCCACTGCCTTGCCGGACATGCGATGATCAAGTTCTGCCAGGTGCAGGGCCTTGATCCACGACCCGCACCGTGACTGGATGAGGTTTGCGCCGGGTGCATCGGTGTCCCTGGCTGCCTCATACGACGCGACGGTGAGCGGCCCGCGTGACATTTCTGCCACGCGCCTCAGAGCATCAAGACACTCCTGCTGGGTGACGATGTTCCGCGGCTCATCCTGCGGTGATATCGCCAGCACCTGCTCTGCCCACTCCCAGGAGCCGTCCGGCTCCGCGGCGTAGCGCAGCAGCTTCTTGGTGCGCAGCTTCATCTCGTTCCACGTGCCCAGCCGGATCCTCAGAGCCGCCAGCGAGGGAAGATCCTTGTCGCGTGCGTAGTCGTCGTAGGCCTGCGCCGAGTAGGAGGGCAGGTCGTCACGGAAAAACTCCAGCAACGACGCCCACATTGTTTCTTCGGACACCTGCGGACGCAGGCCGCCCCGGTCCTTGAGCAGGTGGCTGAGGCCGGCCAGCACCAACGCCGTGTTCCAACTGCCGAACCTGATCTGGATGGTTTGCTTTCCTGGCAGCCCACGCTGTGTGGCCCAGGCGGTGAAGTCGTCGCCGATGGGTCGCGATGTCTGGTGTCCCCACTCGGACAATGCGGCCAGCAGGTCTTCGTCACTGGTACGGCCCCCGCCCTCGTAGGGCCTGACCTCATGGACGGCCAGACGGTGCTCCAAAGCGGCACGCACGGTCGCTTCATCGGTGTCCCACCACTCAGCGATTTCCTGGACGTCCAACTCGGGGTAGGTCAGCGAGGTGCCATAGATCCGGCGGTTCAACCGCCGCGCACGCCGTTCCTGCTGTTCCTTTTGGAGCTTTCGCAACTCACGGGTCTCAACGCCCTTTGCTTGGGCGATCTGGCGAATGCGTTCTCTCGACACCCGATACAAGTCACCGAGGGCTTGCAGGGTAAGACCCGCGTGCATGCCGCTGACGATGATGTCGTCTCGATGGTCGCCTCGTTGGTGCCCCGTGAGGGAGGTGAACCAGTCCAGCCACTCCTGCTCGTCCAGGTCTTGCGGGGTTGCGAAATGTTCGGGGGCGGGAGCAACGTCGATCGACGGCGCTTGTTCAACGTCATCCTGACTCAGACCAAACGTCGGCGCGATCCCCACCCAGTCCTCATTCAGCAAGGGTCGCCTCGAGTCGGCATAGCAGCCTCAACCGTGCCGGGGCGTCCGGGTTCACCTGCTCGACGGTGACGCGGACAGTGCCAGCCCCACGCAGCCGGTGGACATCGTTGACCAGCCAATCCGGAATCCAACCCAGTGGCTTGCCCTCGGCATCCAGAATGATGGCGCGGTCGTTGTAGGGGTTGGTGGGTTCATCCCGCAGCTGGAGTTCGGTGCCTGGCCTGAGGAATCGCGCGATGTCTTCACCTTGAGTCTGGTGCTGGATACCGGAGACGAAGAAACGACCGGACGCCACTCCCTGATCGGGACTGAAGTCTTCGACCAGATGGAAGGTGTCAGTGGCGCGGCCTCCGCCGGTACGCGCCAACACTTCGATCGGCGGGGCCTGATCGCCGAGTCCCAGCCATGCAAGGTACTGGCCGTAGGACTCCCTCTGCCTGGACATCACCCGGTTCGCAAAGAACGCTGGCAAACCGTCGGAGGCGTAGGCGTGATGGACGTCTGGGAACTGGATGAGTGGCGAGAATCCTTCGATCTGGTCTGCATCAGTGACGTAGCTGAAGGCATAGCTCTTGTCCTTCAACCAGTCAAAGTTGCCCACGTGGTGGTAGCCGCGAGTCAGCGGATGCTTCCAGATCAGCCGCAGTCGGCGAACGCTTCTCTGCGACCGCAGCCTACTGGGGGCGACGTGCAAACTCATCGAGCAACCTCCTCCTGTTCGTCTCCACAATCCTGACCGAGAACCTACGGTGCGCCTCTGACATTATGTGCAATGGCATTGCCTCAACCGCTTCGCCGAACGTTTCCAACGATACGTCCTCGAGTCGTTCCATGAGATCGAGGCTGGCTGAGGGGCCTGCCGCGCGGAGTGCGTCGACCGCCACAGAGACAAGCGTGGGACGCGCTGGCATGTGCTGACTCTTGCCGCGCCTCACCCAGCTCGCGAGACGGGCTTCATCGGTCAGCAACGCAACGACATGCGCCTCGGGCTCCGCGAACCCCAGCGCGTTGCCGTGGTCGAATGAAGGTGCCAGCCGTCCAGGCCCGTCCACCGAGAGTTTCACGGCCCAGTTCGTGTGGTGCCTGTCCCGTCCAGCGACCAGCGCATCAAGCATCAGGTAGCCAGCTAGCTCATCGAAAGCTGTCCGGCGGTCGTCGCCACCTCGATAACCCGAGAGCCCTTGGCGAATGTTCGGCAACGTGTACTGGCTGTTCAGCCGAAGCTTCGCGGAGTCATACCCCTCAACTGCCACTGCCATCAACTCATTGCCGTGGGCCAGGGACTCTCCGTCGTCGAGGATGTTGCGTACCAGCACCCCGCGTCCGCCGACGCGCTCTGCCAATGCCACGCACGCGGAACGGATTCCGAGCAGCTGGGCGAGAACGTGGACCAGACCTTCGGCCCAGTCCTCACCTCGAATCAGGCCACCCTCGTCGCGCACTTGTTTGAAGAGCCAGAGCGTGGCCTGATCTTCACCCTCCCCAAGAGCCTCGAACCACAGCTTCTCTTTCTTGCCCATCTCCTCCGGCCGAACCTCGGTCAAGCCGGCGACGTCATTCTGTTCCCAGTGGTACGGAGGCCCGTGCCCCTGACATTGGACAGTGGCCATCGTCAGTCCAAAGGCAGTTCGGGAAGCGCGTTCACGATCTGCATCGTGCCGACCGAAACAGTCACCACTCGCTTGAGCAGGTCGACGATGTAGCGGGGGTTGCCAACCTCGCGGGACCAGTCGTTGGGGTCGTTGACGATGCCCGAGGCCTTGTCAGTGCGGATCCAGTAGCGGTCGATGATCCACTCCAGCGCCGACCGGGACCCGAGCTGGTAGCGGTGTGCCTGCTCGGGGATGTCGGCCAGGGTGACGTGTGGGTTCACCACGAGCTGCGAGCGATCCACGTCACCGCCCGTTCTGGGGAACTTCATCTTGGCGCCCACCGCGAACAGGTCCCAGTCGTTGAGGCCGACGGCGGGGGCCACTAACTCCTGAAGTGGGTACGGCTCGACGGACTCGTAGTCCACGTGCAAGGTCATCAGTCGCTGACCGGCGTCGGCGAAGGCCCGGAAGTCATTGGCGGACGCGGCCAGCGTGATGCGCGGCAGCATCTTCTTCAGATCAGCGGCGAACCGGGTCCGGTACTGCGGGGAGTGCAACACCGCGTACACGTAGCCGAAGATGTCGTCCTTGCTGACGCCCGGCCCGAACGCCTGCTGGAACCTGGCCAGCACCTGGTCGGTGATGTTGTCCACCCGCCGGTAGCCGTCGACCAGCTCACCCTCGGGGACGAAGAGCATGTCGTTCTCAGCACGCTTCGGACCCGGGACGTAGGTCCAGCGGGGGAAGAACTGAGCCGCCTCGACGTAGGTCTTGCTGTCCGGAAGTAGGTCGGTGGCGAGCAGGGAGAATGGGGTGCGGCCACTGGGCTCGATGACCAAGAACCCGATGTTCGGGGTGTTAGCCGTGGGGAACATGGCTTTCATCTGTCCCGGCCGATGGTTGAAAACGGGATCGAAGTACAGGGCCAGCTTGCTGAATGGCCGGTAGAGGGACGTTCGCACCGATGAACCGGTGTAGGCATGTGCTTCACCCCGCATGGCACGAGGCTTGAGACTGCTGGACCAACTGATCCGGGTCTCGTCCGAGCTCAGCTCCGACTCCGCACTGTGCCCGGCAGCGGCCTCCGCGTTGTAGGTGTCGATCATCCGGCTCATGTTCGCCTCGACCTTGGCGCCCGAGAAGTTGTAGCACCAGGCGTCGCGATTGGTCTGAACCCCTGCGGACGCGCTCGCGAAGACGTCCCCGATCGGCAGCAGCGTCTCGAACACCGCGTCCCGCTGGTTCACCCAGTCCCCCGCCGCATTCGGGACGATCTCGATCCAGCCCTCATCCCCCAGCCCGGCCGACCGCAAAATTTCCAGCTTTTGCTCCCGGTCCAGGTAGTCACCGATGTCGCGGTAGTGCACCACGGCCGGCCCCACGTGGTCGGGCCGCTTGACCCCCAGGACGACGGCCACCGTGTTCCGGCTGCCCGGCCCGAAAACCTTCCCACCCTCGCGGCGCGACAACTCTCCCGCCGTCCGCTGATTCCCTCGCAGGTTGAACACCCACAAGCTGGCGAACTCCTCGGCCATCGACAGACGCATCCCGTCGGCGGTGTTGCCGTCCAGCCAGCCGCCGTTGCTGACGAACGCCATGATGCCGCGCTCCTCCAAACGGTCGGTGGCCCACCGGTAGGCCCGAATGTAGGAGTCGTACAGGCTGTTCTTGTTCGTCGCCGTCGACCGCTTGGCGTAGGTGTCGGCGATCCGGGCGTCCAGGCTCGGGTACTTCAGGTTCGCGTTGTTGTCGTTGGCACTCGACTGGCCCACCGAGTACGGGGGATTGCTGATGATCACCGTGATGTCGCTGCGCAACTGGGCCTCGATGCGGGCGTTGTTGGCCGGCAGCAGGCTGGTGTCGGCCCGGTCACCGTGCTCGGAGATCTGGAAGGTGTCGGTCATGATCGCGCCCGGGAACGGCACGTACTCAGCCGACCCGGTGACCGACTCATACGTGGTCTCGATGTTCACACAGGCGATGTAGTAGGCCAGCAGCATGATCTCGTTGCACCACAGTTCGCCGGCGTACTTGCGGGCCAGGTCCTCGCGGCGGATCACCCCCGACTCCAGCAACCGGACGACGAAGGTGCCGGTGCCGGTGAACGGGTCCAGGATTCGCACACCCTCATCCGACAACCCGTGGCCGAACTCGCGTCGGCTCAACTCGTCGGCGGCGCGGATCATGAAGTCGACCACCTCGACCGGGGTGTAGACCACGCCCAGCGACTCGGCCTGCTTCGGGAAGGCGTTCTTGAAGAACTTCTCGTACAGGTCGTGGATGACGCTCTGGCGTCCTGCGGCGTCGGTGACGGCGGCTGCCTTGTTCCGCACCGAGTCGTAGAAGCGCGTCAGGTGTTCGGTCTCGGCCTCCAGACCCTGGTCCTCCAGCACGTCCAGCATCGTCTGCATGCCGATGGAGACGGGGTTGCTGGCCGCGAACCCCGACCCACCGAACAGGGCATCGAAGACCGGGGCGGTGATCAGGTGCTGGCTCAGCATCGAGATCGCGTCGTCGCGGGTGATCGAATCGTTCAGGTTGCCGCGCAGCCCGGCCAGGAAAGCGTCGAAAGCACGGGTGACCTCGGGCGAGGACGCTGCCAGGATCGCGTTGATCCGCGCCACCTGGGCGGCACTCATGTCGGCGACGTCGGCCGCCCACTGGTCCCAGTACTCCCGCGAACCGACCTTGGTCACGATCCGGGAGTAGATGGCGTCACGCCACTGTTCCAGCCCGAACAGGGGCAGCTGGGCGGCGCCCGTCTGGGTGTCGTCCCCGTCGAACCGGTCGGGGGTGTCGACGATGATTCGGCCCGAGGTGTCGCGGCCACCGTTCAGGTTGATCGATTGGACGATGGCCTCGAACCGGTCGTCGTGGGCGCGCAACGCGTTCAGCACCTCCCAGACGACGCGGAAGCGCTTGTTGTTGTTCAGCGCGTCCGCCGGGTCGACGCCCACCGGCACCGCCACCGGCAGGATGATGTAGCCGAAGTCCTTGCCGGGGGCCTTGCGCATGACCCGGCCGACCGACTGCACCACGTCGACCGTCGAACTGCGCGGTGACATGAACATGACCGCGTCCAGCGCCGGGACGTCCACACCCTCGGACAGGCAGCGGGCATTGGTCAGGATGCGGCACTGCCCGTCGACCACCGGCGCCTTCAACCAGGCCAGCTTCTCTGCCCGGACCAGGGCGTTCATCGTGCCGTCCACGTGCTGCGCCTCGCAGGCCAACCGCTGGGTCGCCTCGGCTCCACCGGTCGCCTCGACCACCTCTTCAAAGGCCCCGGCCACCCGCTCGGAGGACTTGATGTTGGCCAGGAACGCCACCGCGCGTTTCATCGGCGTCGAGTCCGGCGGAAACGCGGGATGGGGATCCCCGGTGTGGGTGCGCTTGGCCAGCGAGTTCCAGCTGCCCATGATCTTGGCGGCGTCGTCCAGGGGCAGTTCGCGATGCTCACCGGCCACTACCTGCTGCATCGGCCCGGCCATCTGTTCTTCAGTGACCATCAGCACCATCACCTTGTAGTCGGTGAGCAGGTCACGGGCGACGGCCTCGCCGAAGCCGAGCCGGTGGAAGACCGGGCCGAACAGTGCCTCGTCGTCCATCGAGGACAGCACCGCCGAGTGGTCATCGGCCTTGTTCTTCACGTCGTCGCCGAACACCCGGGGGGTCGCGGTCATGTACAGCCGCTTGGCGCCGGCCAGGAAGCTGTTGTCATGCACCCGGACGAACGACGACTCGTCGGCACCGGCCAGGGTGACACCGGTGGTCCGGTGCGCCTCGTCACACAGGATCAGGTCGAACTCACCGGCCCCCAGTTGCTGTGCCCGGGACACCACATCGATGGACTGGTAGGTGGAGAACACCACGCTGAGCCCCGCCGACCGACGTGCGGTGACCAGGCGATCGTGGAGTTCCTGGGAGTCGGTGGTTGCGGGCAGCGGCACGTCATGGGGGCTGATGTCCTCGGCTGCGCGGGACGCCTTGGAGTCCGAGCAGACCACGAACGCCCGCAGGTCGAGATGGGTCTGGGCAGTCCACTCCCGCAGCGTCTGGGCCACCAGCTGGATCGAGGGGGCCAGGAACAGCACCCGCAGCGACCCGCCGTTGGTGGCGGCCATCTGCTCGGCCAGCTTCAACGAGGTGAACGTCTTGCCGGTGCCGCACGCCGAGATCCACTGCCCCCGGTCGCGGGCCTGCAGACCGGCCCGGATCGCGGCGATGGCCTCGTCCTGGTGGGGGCGTGTGGAGTACTTGTGCGCACGCTCCAGGCGGACCACCAACTGCTTGGGGTCGGCGAAGGACCAGTCGATGGGCGATTCGGCGATGTCGGCCAGACCGATGCGTTGCACCGGGATGCCCTGGTCGTCCAGCGCGCTCTCGGCGTGCTTCGACCACTTGTCGGTGGTCGAGATGATCACCCTGTTGGTGAACCCTACGCCGTTCCAACTGCGGCCCGAGGCGGTGAAGAACGAGTCAATGTCCTGCTTCTGCAGCGAGTGGGTGGGTGCGTAGAACTTGCACTGGATCGCCGTCCAGTCGCCGGTCTCACGGTCCTGGGCGACCAGGTCGATGCCGACGTCGGGGGAGGTTCCCCGGTGAGTCCAGTCGCCCCAGCGCGCCACGTTCGTGTAGCGGGAGGCCAGCGTGGGGTCAAGGGTGAAGTACTTGACCATCAGTTCCTCGAAGCGGGTGCCGCGCTCGGACTGGGAGCGGGCGGCGTCGAACGCCTCGATCACGTCATGGACCGTCGTCACTGGGTGGCTCCTGAGGGGTGGGGTCTTGGGCTCACCATAGTGCCGACCCGGTCACGCGCGGCGGGGCAGCCGCAGGACGAACGTGGCGCCCATCCCCCTGCCGGCACTGGTCGCCGTGAGCGAACCACCGTGGGCTTCGGCCAGCGCTCGGGCCACCGTCAGCCCGATGCCCGAGCCGCCCTGGTCGGCCTCACGGGCGGCGTCCCCGCGATAGAAACGTTCGAAGACATGGTGCAATTGCTCGGCGGTGATGCCCTGACCGGTGTCGGCCACGGTGATCGTCACCGAGTCCGGGGAAGCCGCACCCGCCACGGTCACCGATCCACCGGGCGGTGTGTGCCGCAGCGCATTGGCCAGCAGGTTGCCCAGGATCTGCGCCACCCGCTGCGGGTCGGCGCGCACCATCGCCTCCTCAGCGGTGCCAGTCAGCTGGACCCCCTTGGCCGCGTAGGCCTGCTGTACCTGGCCCACTGAGGCTGCGACCAGGTCCGGCAAGCGGTGGTCGCCCACCTCCAGGAGCATGCGTCCCTCTTCGGCCCGGGACACCTCGTCGAGGTCGCGGGAGAGTCTGGTCAGCCGCTCGGCCTGTTGCTCCAGAATGATGCGCGTCTGCTCGTCCCAGGCGATGACACCGTCGGCGAGGCCCTCCAGATGCGCGTTCAGCGTGGCGATCGGTGTGCGCATCTCGTGCGCGAGGTCGGAGAGCAGGCGACGCCGGGTGGTCTCGACATTCCCCAGCCGGTCGGACATCACGTTGAATGACTCCCCCAGCAAGGTCAACTCGGGTCCGCCACGGGCATCGGTGACCCGCGTGCTGTAATCGCCGCGGGCGATCCGTCCGGCGGCTTCGGTCAGGCGTTGCACCGGCTGCCCGATCCGCTGGGTCAGGAACCACACGACGACCAGGGCGCATCCGAGGGCCACCAGTAGGCCCGCCCCGAGCGCAATGGTGCTCGCGTCGGTGAAGGCCCGCTCCATGTGGAGGATTTCGACCGAGTGCTCCGGGAAACCGGCCTGCACCAGGTGGTCGTGGAACAGGGGTGGCCCCACGATCGCCGCGACCAGTCCAGCGGTGACCACGATGGCCAGCAGGACGATGGCCTGGGCCACGAACAGTCGAGTACCGAGGCGCCAGGACGCCATGCCACCGGGCGCCATCCTCACCCCTTGCCCATTCGGTAGCCGACTCCCCGGATCGTGGTGAGGTAGCGCGGTTCGTTCGGGTCCTCGTGCAGCTTCTTGCGCAGGTTGGCGACGTGGACGTCCACCACGTGTTCGTCCCCGACCCAGGCGGGGTCCCACACCACATCGATAATTTGGCGTCTGCTCAGCGCCTGCCTGGGCTGGGAGGAGACCACGTCGAGGATGTCGAATTCGGTGCGGGTGAGGGTGACCGGGGCCGAGCCCAGCCAGACCTCTCGCCCGGCCGGGTCAATGCGAAGGTCGCCGAAGACCCGCTCCCCCTCGATGGAGTCGGGGACGGCGGGTCGGCGTGGACGTCGCAGCACGGCCTGGACGCGCGCCACCAGCTCGCGGTTGCTGAAGGGCTTGGTCAGGTAGTCGTCGGCGCCCACTGACAGCCCCACCAGCCGATCAACCTCGTCACCGCGCGCGGTGAGCATCAGGATGTAGCAGTCCGAGAAGGTGCGGATGCGCCGGCAGACCTCGATACCGTCCAGTTCTGGCAGGCCAAGGTCGAGGATGATGACGTCGGGACCCTCCTCACGGGCACGGGCGACGGCCTCCAGCCCGTTGTGCACGGTGCTGACGCGGTGACCCGCCCGCTCCAGGTAGGACGCCACCACCCCGGCGAGGGCTCGCTCGTCTTCCACGACCATCACGGTGGTGGTGGCCGAACCATCGGTCATCATGCTGGCCAGTATGGCTCTTCCGTCCGGCCGTCGAGCGTGCGGACCAGCGGCGGCACTGCTTCTTGACCCAACCTGAACCGGCCCGAGACGGGATGTGCCTGCCGGCTCGGGGATGGTGGGACACAGGACGGGACCGTGGAGGGGAGGCCCAGGTGCACTGGACCATGTGGCTGTTGATGATGCTCGGAACCCTCAGCTTCTGGGTGGTCATCACACTCGGCATCGGTGCCCTGTTCAGCGCTGCCCCCACCAGTCGCGACGATCAACCTGGCAACTCGCCGCGAGACGGGTCTTGACCACATCCTGACACGCTCGACACCGGATCCGAACGAGTGCGACGCAGGCTCGGGATCTGTCCCCTACCCCCATGAGAGGGTTCCATGACCCGCATTTCCCGCCGCACCGCGATCTTCGGAGGACTGGGGATCAGCGCCGCCGTCCTCACGGCCTGCAGTGACACCACCACCTCTGCCGACTCCACATCCCTCGCCGTGCCCACACCGTCCCCCGCCCCCGGGCAGAAGGTCGTCGAGCAGAGCTTGGTGGCCAGGCCGATGACCCTGGATCTGGGTGGCCCCACCGTGCCGACCTGGGCGTACGGCGACTCCGCTCCGGGGCCCGTGGTGCGCGTCACAGCGGGCGACTTCCTCCGCCTGACCCTGGACAATCAACTGCCGGTCGACACCTCGATCCACTGGCACGGCATCCGGTTGAACAATCACGCCGACGGTGTGCCCGGAATGACGCAGGACCCGATCGCCACCGGACAGAAGTACGTCTACGAATTCACCGCCCCCGACCCGGGCACGTACTTCTTCCATCCGCACGTCGGCGTCCAGCTCGACCGCGGCCTGTACGCCCCACTGGTGATCGATGACCCGGCCGAACCCGGTGCCTACGACGACGAGTGGATCGTGGTGCTGGACGACTGGGTTGACGGCACCGGAAGCACGCCGGACGATGTGCTCGCGAAGCTGATCGCCGACGGCGGGCCAACCACCCGTGGCATGGGCGGGATGGACCACGGAGGACATGGCGGGCAAGGTGAACAACCGTGGGGTGATGCCGGCGACGTGACCTACCCCCACTTCCTCATCAACGGCAGGGTGCCCAGCGCGCCGCACGCCTTTGCGGGCAAGCCCGGCCAGCGCATCCGCCTGCGAATCATCAACGCCGCCGCCGACACCATCTTCACCGTGGCCCTGGGTGGGCACCGGATGACCATCACCCACACCGACGGATTCGCGGTCGTCCCGCAGGAGGTGGGTGCGTTCTACATCGGCATGGGCGAGCGTTACGACGCGGTCGTCACCCTGGGTGATGGGGTGTTCCCGCTGGTCGCGCGACCGTTCGGGAAGAAGTCGGGTGGGCAGGCGATGGCCCTGGTCAAGACGGGATCCGGCGCTGCTCCTGCCGCGGGGGTGTCCCCGTCCGAACTTGCAGGCCAGGTGCTGACCGGGTCGGAACTGAAGCCGCACGAGTCGTCCACCCTGCCGGGACGGGCGGTGGATGCCAAGGCCGGTCTGACCCTGCAGGGTTCGATGAAGCCCTACCAATGGGGCATCAACGGTGCCCGCTTCGGCGAGAACGAGCCACTGAACGTCAAGGCCGGCGAACGCTTGCGCCTGGATGTGATGAACATGACGATGATGACTCATCCGCTGCACCTGCACGGCCATACCTTCGCGCTGCCGTCCGGCCTGCGGAAGGACACCGTTCTGCTCGCGCCGATGCAGTCGATGCCGATCGAATTGGATGCGGACAACGCTGGCTCCTGGGCGGTGCACTGTCACAACATCTACCACGCCGAGGCGGGCATGATGATCGCCCTGAACTACGTCGAATGAGGTCGCCAGTTGTCCCATACCCATGGTGGTACAGGCATTCATTACAGCTCGCAGGTGTCGTCATCGAGCGAACCTTCGGTGAAGGTTCGGTGAAGACGTACCGTGTCTAGCTAGTCACGTCCTCCCCGTCGACGGACTCCAGGTTGCCATCCTTCATCGAATCTTGACCTGATCTAGACGAACCCTTGTGAAGTGGAGGTGAAGACTTGCGCGGCTGCTCGCAACCCCAACGGGGGAGCGTCAGTTCTCGCCCGTCCATCCGATGAAGAGGAATGACCATGAACCGCATTGCACGCCGCCTCAGCGCCAGCGCCATCGCGCTGGCAATGGCAGGAGCGCTCGCCGCCTGCTCCGATTCCAACGCAAGCAATCCCGCCGCCGTGCCCAGTTCCAGCAACTCCCCATCCTCAGCCCCCTCGAACGAGGCAGCTCGTGCCGGTGATGTGATGTTCGCCCAGATGATGATTCCGCATCACCAGCAGGCCATCGAGATGGCCGACATCGCCTTAGCAAAGACCACCGCGTCCCAGCAGGTTCGCACGCTGGCCACTGAGATCAAGTCGGCCCAAGATCCGGAGATCAAGACGATGGAGGGCTGGCTCAAGGACTGGGGCGAGTCCGGACCCGCCGCCACCATGGACCACGGGTCTGGGGGAATGATGACCAAGGCTGAAATGGACGCCCTCACTGCAGCTGAGGGTGCGGAGTTCGACGGCCTATGGGTGGAGCTGATGATCAAGCATCACGAGGGTGCAGTCACCATGGCCGAGGAGGTGCTGACGACCACGCAGAACCCCGAGGTGAAATCACTCGCCGAAACGGTGGTGAAGGCACAGACAGAAGAGATCGCCCGCATGAAGACGATGTCCTGACCCAGGTGTGGTGCGCGCCAGCGTGGCTGGCTGGGAAGAGTGACCCTTGATACAAAGAGTCCACTTCACAGAACGTTGACCGTTCCAGGGGTGGCGTCCAGACGCCTGATGGCAGGCGTCGAACGCCGCCCTCAGATTGTCGCCGCGACGTCAACGCCGCCGTCGTCCGCAGGAACGTTCGCCACGGTTCATCAGTCCCGGCCGGCCGATCGCCGCGGCCGATCGCAGCCGCGCGGGGATTGGGAGGGCGAGCTCATCAGCGGTCGCGGTGAACTCTCGACGATCGGCACGCTGGTGTGCCGGCACAGCCGCTACATCAAGCTGCTCCACCTCCTCGGCCGCCGTACCGCCGAGGAACTCCTCAGTGGCCTGCACACCTTGGCGCTGTGGGTGTCGCGCAGGCTGCCTTGGAGCGGTGGAGTGGCGGTCTCGAATGGATCAGCACAAAGGCACGTGGCCTGCGCGGCACCGAGTTCACTTTCCTGGCCCCGGAGTACATGAACGCACAGAGCCGAACGCCAGGCAAAACCCGATCCGGTCAGGATGTGGGACATGATCGCCTTGAAGTATGTCGAATGAAGTCACGATTCTTGACGAATACCAGACCGTGACTACGTCAGACATGAATGCCTGGTGGACATAATTGAACTACTTCATCCGAACGGCCAGGGAGCAATCATGACCCACCACACGCCACAGCAGGACCAGGCCCATCGCCACGACGGCAGCTTTCCAGACGAGCGTGGCGGAACCACCTCTTGGGGGGCACCGGACGCGGGCCCCCGTCCGGAGGCCTTGGGCACCCAGCACGCATCACACACCGGTCACAAGTGGTGGGTGCATCTGTTGATGTGCGCCCCCATGCTGGCGATCGTGGTCTACCTGATGGCGACCGGCGCTGCTGGCGGGGGCGTCATCCTCTATGCCTTGGGGTGCATGGTCATGATGGCCGTGATGATGCTGTTCATGAACCACTCCGGCCGCGCCGGCCACGGGCACTGACGATCCCGTCCCGCTGCCGTCGACATCGTGGTCGGCGGCAGCTTCGCCTGTGAACCACAAGTCCCAGCCTCACGCGACCGTCCCCCCGGTGCTAGCATCGAGTTATGACGATGATAACCCCACGCGGCGATGCCACTTCGCTCGACGACCTGTCGGTGGCTGCGGCGTTCTTCCATGGATTGTCCGATCCGTCCCGGCTGGCGATCCTCCAACACCTGACGTTGGGCGAGCACAGGGTTCGCGATTTGACCAAGCACCTCGGGTTGGCCCAGTCAACGGTGAGTGCCCACCTCGCCTGCCTGCGTGAGTGCGGGTTGGTGGAGTCGCGGCCCGAGGGTCGCGCCTCGGTGTTTTCGCTGGCGGGCGCCCCGGAGTTGCTCGCGGTGCTGGCGGCCGCGGAGCGTCTCCTCGAGTCAACCGGCCAGGCGGTGGCGCTGTGTCCGAACTATGGCATCGGCACCACCACGAACCCCACCCCTGAACAGTTGAAGACACACCAGACGAGGGCTCAGCGATGAGCGGACGCAACCTTGAAGTAGGTGAGGACATCGAGAGCGCGTGCGGGTGCGAAGCACCAGCCGGATTGGCCTCTGAGGATGATGAAACGGTAAAGCGCGTGTGGCAGGTTCGCGACATTCAGTTCGGGCTCGCCTCTGCTGCGTTGTTGCTTGCGGGCTTCGTCTCTGGGCTGTTGGGGTGGGAGTCAACCGAGCTGGTGTTCAGCGCCACCGCGCTCCTCGTGGGAGCGTCGACGTTTGTGCCCGGAGCTCTAAGGCGGCTGGCCCGCGGCAAACTCGGGGTCGGCCTGCTGATGACGATCGGGGCCGTCGGCGCCACCGCCCTCGGCCAGATCGAGGAGGCCGCGATGCTGGCCTTCCTGTTCTCACTGGCAGAGGGCTTGGAAGAGTACTCACTGACAAAGACCCGACACGGGTTGCGAGCGCTGCTGGATCTGGTTCCGCGAGAGGCGACCGTCCGACGCGACGATCGGGACGTGGTGCTCAGCCCCGATGACCTGGTGGTCGGGGACCTGATGATCGTGAGACCCGGCGAACGGGTAGCGACGGACGGTGACATCATGGCCGGCAGGACGGTGCTGGACACCTCCGCCATCACTGGCGAATCAATGCCAGTCGAGGCCGGTCCAGGAGATCAGGTGTTCGCCGGTTCGATCAACGGATCAGGTGTTCTTGAGGTGACCGTGACCGCGACGGCCTCGGACAACTCCCTCGCGCGCATCGTGCACATCGTCGAGGCCGAACAGTCTCGGAAGGGCGCTACCCAACGACTGGCCGACCGCATCGCCAAGCCACTGGTCCCGGGAATCCTCATCGCCGCCGCCCTCACCGTCGTTGCTGGGTTCCTGCTCGGGGAGCCCGCTCTGTGGTTCCAACGCGCCCTGGTGATGGTGGTGGCGGCGTCCCCATGTGCGCTGGCCATCTCAGTGCCCGTGACAGCGGTGGCGTCCATCGGAGCGGCGAGCCGCCGTGGGGTCCTGATCAAGGGGGGCGCCGCGTTGGAGACACTCGGCAACGTCCGCACCATCGCGTTGGACAAGACCGGCACCCTGACCCGCAACCGCCCAGCCGTGGTTGAGGTGTTCTCCGCCGACGGATACTCCGCCGCCGAGGTGATGGGCCTGGCTGCCTCACTGGAGGTCCGCAGCGAACACCCCCTGGCCAGAGCGATCCTTGCCGAGGTCGACGACGTGCGCCCGGCCGACGGCGTGACGGCCGAGGTGGGATCCGGACTTGCGGGCAACCTCGACGGGCGCAGCCTGCGGCTCGGACGTCCTGGTTGGATCCACGCCGGCCCACTCGCCCCCGACGTGACCCGCATGCAGGGAACGGGTGCCACCGCCGTCATCGTAGAAGTTGATGGGGCCCCAGTCGGCGTGATCGCCGTCCGAGACGAACTCCGGCCCGAAGCGCCCGGGGTCATCGCGCACCTCCAGGCCGACGGATACAGAATTGTCATGCTCACCGGGGACAACGACGCCACGGCCCGCACCATCGCCCGAGAGGCCGGGATCAGCGAGGTGTACGCAAACCTGCGCCCTGAGGACAAGTCGGCGATCGTCAACCAACTCCGCAGGCGCGGGCGCTCCACGGCGATGGTCGGCGACGGCGTCAACGACGCCCCCGCGCTTGCCACCGCCGACCTCGGCGTGGCGATGGGGGCGATGGGCACCGACGTCGCCATCGAGACCGCTGACATCGCTCTCATGGGCGACGACCTGCGGCTAGTGCCCCACGCCCTCGACCACGCGCGCCGGACCCGCCGGATCATGCTTCAAAACGTGATCCTCTCGCTCGCACTCATCAGCATCCTTATCCCGTTGGGGCTCTTCGGAGTGCTGGGGCTGGCGGCCGTGGTGCTCGTCCACGAAGTCGCTGAGGTGTTCGTGATCGGCAACGGTATCCGCGCAGGCCGCGCCGCCGCCCTGCCTTGATCACAGCGCCCGAACTCCGGACAGACCAGAAGGTGATCTTCGCATGAGCAATACCCACGACCATGCCGACACCAACCAGACGGCCAACCGGGGCAGACTGGCGATCGCTTTCGGGATCACAGGTGGTCAACGATGCCCTCGGATCAGTCGCAGTCATCATCAGCGCGATCACCATCTCGCTCACGGGTGGACCCGGATTGACGCCCTCGCGGGCGTGTTCATCGCTTCCCTCATCGTCCCCCGTGCCATCTCGATCCTCAAGGAAGCGGGTGGGATCCTCCTGGAATCCACACCAAGTGGTCTGGATCTCGATGACGTCCGTCGCCACATCCTGAAGGTCCCCCACCTGGCACTTCGAGGTGAGCGTCGAGCACTCCACGTTTCAGATCGAGCCACCCCACGCACGGCGCTCTGGAGCGCAGATCACACCACTGATCAGACGCTGAGTCGCGACTGGGTGTGTATGCGTCAAGTGCTCACAGGTACCGGCAGACTTGCCCGGGCGAACAGGTGGCGGGATCTGCAGCGCCGGCGTCGTCGAGCAGACGGACGACCGTCGCGCGCAGCTCCTGCAGCTGGGCGATTTGCCGATCGATGTCCTCGAGGTGGGTCGCCAGCAGGTCGGTGACGTGCCAACACGGGGCCTGGCCGCCGTCGCGGATCTGGAGCACCTGCCTGATCTGGGCAAGGGTCAGACCCGCCGCCTGGCCGCGGCGGATGAAGTCAAGCCGACCAAGCACCTCTTCGCCAAAGTCGCGGTACCCGCCGGCGGTGCGGTCCGTGCCAGGCAGTAGCCCAGCCTGCTCGTAGAACCTCAGGGTCTTCGTCGTGGTCCCGGCCACGTGGGCCACCTCACCGATCCGCATGTGCACCACCCTCCCTTGACCTTCCATTGCACTGGAAGGTCAAGGATAGTCGTGACGAGAGGGAGGCCCACATGAAGGCCATGGACACCACGTACGACCTGGCAGTGATCGGATCCGGTGGCGGCGCATTTGCCGCGGCAATCCGCGCCACCAACCTTGGCAAGAGCGTGGCGATGGTGGAGCAAGGCACGATCGGCGGCACCTGCGTGAATACCGGTTGTGTTCCGTCCAAGGCGCTGCTCGCAGCCGCGGAGGCCCGGCGCGTTGCACTCGACGCAGCCCGCTTCCCCGGTCTCACCGCAACGGCGGGCCAGGTCGACATGGCCGCACTGATCGCCGGTAAGGACGAATTGATCGGTACCCTGCGAAGCAAGAAGTACCTTGATCTCGCCACCGACTACGGCTGGGACCTGCACCGAGGCGGTGCTGTCTTCACCGGCGCCGCCGTGGACCCGCAGCTGATGATCACCGCCCCCAGCGGTTCGAGCTGGACAGTCCACGCGGACCAGTACCTCATCGCCACTGGCGCCGCGCCGTGGGCACCACCGGTCGACGGACTTGAGGACAGCGGCTACCTCACCTCAACGACCGCGATGGAGCTCGACCGGGTCCCCGAGTCCCTGCTGGTCATCGGCGGCGGATCCGTCGCGCTCGAGCAGGCCCAGCTCTTCGCCCGCCTGGGCTCCAAGGTCACCATGCTTGTCCGCTCTCGCCTCGCCTCGGGCGAAGAACCCGAGGCCTCTCAAGCCCTTCAAGAGGTTTTTGCCGACGAGGGCATCCGCGTGATACTTCAGGCAGTCCCAACGGCGGTCCGTCGCGACAGGGCCACAGGTGAAGTCGTTGTCACCGCCACGATGTGCCGCGATAGCCAGGTACTGGCGGCCGCTGAACTGCTCGTCGCCACCGGTCGAAGGCCGGTCACCGCAGCGCTCGGCTTGGATGCAGTCGCGGTGGAGGTAGGCGACCTCGGCGAGGTCGTCGTCGACGACCATTTGCGCACCACCAACCCACGGATCTGGGCCGTCGGCGACGTCACCGGCCACCCGCAGTTCGTCTACGTCGCCGCCGCCCACGGCACCCTCGCCGTCGACAACGCCCTCATGGGCGCCAATCGACGGATCGATTACCATCACCTGCCCCGCGTCACCTTCACAAGCCCGTCCCTCGCCGCCGTCGGAATGACCGACAAGCAGGCCCGCCAGGCTGGTATCAGGTGCGACTACCGCGTCATCTCGTTGGAGCACGTACCGCGCGCCATTGTGGACAGGGACACGCGGGGCCTGATCAAGATGGTTACCGACGCCGACACCGGCCGCATCCTCGGGATCACGGCTGTGGCGCAGCATGCCGGGGACATTGCGGCTGCCGGTGTCTACATCCTCGAGGCCGGTATGACCGTGGACCAGGTCGCAACCCTCTGGAGCCCCTACCTGACCATGGCCGAAGGCCTCAAACTCACGGCTCAGTCCTTCACCGCGGACGTCGCCAGGCTCTCCTGCTGTGCCGGATGATGCTGGCAGGCGGCCCCCTCAGGTCAGGCGGCAGTCCAACCTGGACGCCTTCTTCGTGGATCGGTCGCTCCGAGGCGGTCGGTCTATCTCGAGGGCGAGGCACTGTGATGCCCCGAGTGTTCCTCGGAACTGGTGGCGCTGGCGCTGGCCCCCGGTGGAGGGGTGCCCGGCTCGGTGGAGGCGGCGGAGTTGAACAGCGGGCCGATCACGAACGCGGACAGGGCGAACAGGGCGGTGAACACAACCACCCCGATCGCCGGGGCAGTCCAAGTGCCGAACCGGCGACGCAACCGCCGCAGTAGCGGGATGCTCAACAACAAGCCAGCCACGTACAACACCGCGTTGCCGAAGAAGCCGGTCAGGATCGCAGCCCCGGCAAGGAACCCGATGTGATGCATCACGTGCGGAGCCAGCCCCATCAACGCTCCGATGACGGCTCTCGTGCCGGCCCACAGGCCGCCCCAGAATCCGCGACCAGAACCTGTCGCCCCGGCAGCGGTGCCGATGGTCGTGTCCATGACGTTCACCGCCCCACGGGTTCTGGGCTGAGGACAGCGGATTGCGCTTCGCCTGCAACGACTGGGTCGGCGTCATGGCCAACCCCGCCAAGGATGAGGACAACGCCGACCACGACGCTGCCGAGGCCGATGAGCTGCGCTTCGGTCAGACCGAACAGGACGCGTTGGTTGACCCGAAGGATCTCGGCGAAAAGACGAGCCGCGCCGCTGAGAAGCAGGTAGGACCCGAAAACCGCCACCGGTCGGAGCCGGCGCCCCAGCACCCAGAGGACGCCGGCGATCAGGAATGCCCCGGCTGCCTCGTACAACTGCACCGGATGCACGGGAACATCCACCGGCACGGCACCATCGGGGAAGGCCATCCCCCAGGGCAGATCTGTCGGCTTGCCGTAGGTGCCGTCACCGGCCAGAAAGCAACCAATCCGGCCTATGCCGTAGGCCACCGACAACGGCGCCGCCATCGCCCCCGCGACCAGCGCCAGCGGCAGACCATGGCGCCGTGTCATCACCACCACCGAGATGGCTCCACCGATCAGACCGCCGTACCAGACGAAGCCCGACCCACCGAAGTGATGCCAACTGAAATTGGCCAGGTTCGCGACGACGAAGTACACCTTGGCACCGACGAACCCCCACACGGTCGCCCACACGGCAATGGAGTGGGCAAGGTCCTTGTCAAAGCCCAGCCGCGTGAAGGCGCGGCCCAGGAGGAAGGCACCCGCCAGTAGGGCCAATGCCTTGCTCACCCCATAGGACTGAATTCCCACACCGAATATCGAGAACAGCTCCGGCCACACAACGAACTCCCTCACCTCGAGACTTGTCAGGGCGCCGCAGGGTTGGCCGCGACGGCCTCTTCGACCAAGAGTCACCCGGTCACATGAAGTCACAGGTCGGAGCCGGACAAGGTTTGGTCAAGATCTTCATGGCCCCGGCATTCGTCGAGGCCACCTTGTTGCTCGGAACGGTCTACGCGTTGTTGGGCATGTGGGCCACCGGCAGACGGAGAAACAAGCGCGGTTGCACCTGGTCGACACGTGACTTTCCTAACCCTCGACCCCTCCGGGTTCGAACTGACCCAATGCCCGGCGCCGCCCGAGCCGGATCCCGCCATTACATGCACCACCACAGTCCCAGTGGACAGCGGCCAAGGAATCTTGACCGAAACCTGACCTCCTCGGTGTCGTTTCCCCACATCATCGGGCCTACCCTCGGGTATACCCCCCCAGGGTAATGGGTCGGAGTTCAAGCCGACCAGAGGAGAAGGGATGCTGTGGCTGGTCCTAGCTAGGGGCTTGTATTGCCGCCTCGTCCACCACGGCAGCGAAATAGCGCGGCGCTTGATCCTTCCCGACCGAACCGACCGACCGCGACACAAGATTCAGAAGACACAAGGCACGAAACAAGCACTGGAGGCTTTTTATGAGTATCAAGGTTGCCGTCAACGGCTACGGAGTGATCGGCAAGCGGGTCGCGGACGCCGTCCGCGCCATGCCCGACATGGACCTCGTCGGGGTGGCGGATGTCGCCTCGGACTGGCGGGTGCGCACCGCCGTCGGGCTCGGCCTCGACGTGTTCGCCGCCACCCCGCAGGCGGGCACCGCGATGCGGGCGGCCGGGGTGCCTGTGGCCGGCACACTGCCGGACTTGCTCGGCCGGGTGGACGTGATGGTGGACACCACTCCGAAGAAGGTCGCAGCGAGCAATCTCGACGCGTACAAGGCCGCCGGAGTCAAGTCCGTCTTCCAGGGCGGGGAGTCCCACACCACGACCGGGCATTCCTTCGTCGCCCAGGCCAACTACGCCACCGCGCTCGGCCGGGACACCACCCGGGTGGTCTCGTGCAACACCACCAGCATCGTGCGCGTGCTCGGGGCGCTGAGGGACGCCGACCTGCTCGCCCGGGCCCGCGGGGTCCTGATCCGGCGGGCCACCGACCCGGGCGCGTCCCACCAGGGCGGCATCATGAACACCATGGTTCCCGAGGCCTCCATCCCGTCCCACCAGGGCCCGGACGCCCGCACTGTCCTGCCCGACCTGGACGTGGTCACCATGGCCGCGAAGGCGGCGCACACGCAGACCCACAATCACTACTGGACCCTGCAGCTGACCCGGTCGGCCACCCGCGAGGAGGTCCTCGACGCGTTGCGCGCTGCCCCGCGCATCGCGTTCATCCGCATGGCCGACGGCCTCACGGCACTGAACACCACGGTCGAGCTCATGCGGGACCTTGGCCGGCCCCGCGGGGACATGTGGGAGGTCGGAGTGTGGGAGGACGTCCTGACCGTCCAGGGGGACGAGGCCTACCTCACCTACCAAGTTTTCAACGAGGCAATCGTCGTCCCCGAGACCATCGATGCCATACGCGCACTGGCCGGCACCGTGACCGACGGCTCCACCTCGATCAAGATGACTGACGAGGCCCTGGGGATGCGCCGGGAGTTCCTTCCCGCCCCGGTCCGGGCAACGACGGCCTGAGACCCGACGGACGGGACGCCGCCCGTCGACGCACGACCTGTCGGCCAAGCGGCCGGAAAGGAACCCGATCATGAAGAGTCAATCCACGGTCCTGGAGGCCGGTGGCCTGCACTGGGCCACCTCGGAACCGGTGCTCGAGAAGACGTTACTACAGCTGCCCGGCGTGCTCGGAGTCGAGGCCAGCGCCGTCTCCCAGACGGCGACAGTCACCTACGACCCGGACAAGACCTCGGTGGCCGAGCTGGTCGGCTGGGTCACCGATTGCGGCTACCACTGCACCGGACAGTCCGTGCCCGACCACATGTGCCACCCGATGGCCGAACCGGCCCCGACCGCGGGCCCCGACGCCCACGCGGGGCACGCGGCCGGCCACGGCGCCGCTGAGGACGAGGCTGGCGGCTCCGCGCAGGCGGCGATGGGCCACGGCGGTCATGGTGGGTCGATGGAGGACATGGCCAGGGACATGCGGAACCGGTTCCTGGTTGCCTTGATCCTGGCTATCCCCATCACGATCTGGTCCCCCCTCGGGCGTGATGTGCTGGGGGTGAACCCGCCGCTGGCGTTCGGGCTGCGCGACGACGTGTTCACCTTGATCCTGTCGCTGCCGGTGGTGTTCTACTCGGCGTGGATCTTCTTCGACGGCGCCTACCGGGCGCTGCGGGCGAAGACGCTGGACATGATGGTCCTGGTGGCGGTCGCCGTTGGGGCTGGCTGGTTGTACAGCCTGGTGGTCACCCTCACCGGCGGTGGTGAGGTCTTCTACGAGGCGGTCACCGTGCTGACCACCTTCGTGCTGCTGGGGCACTGGCTGGAGATGCGAGCCCGGGGCGGCGCGAACGACGCGGTGCGCACGCTCCTGCAGTTGGCCCCTTCCCAGGCTCTCGTGATTCGTGACGGACAACCCCTGGAGGTACCCACCGCCGAGGTTGTCGTCGGCGATCTGCTGCTGGTGCGGCCCGGCTCGAAGATCCCCACCGACGCGGTGGTGGAGGAGGGAGAGTCTGGGGTCGACGAGTCGATGGTGACCGGAGAGTCCATGCCAGTGGAGAAGGCGCCGGGCGCGGAGTTGATCGGCGCCTCGATCAACACCACCGGCACCTTGCGGGCCCGGGCCACGAAGGTCGGTGCGGACACCGCGCTGGCGCAGATCGTGAAGATGGTGCAAGAGGCACAGAACTCCAAGGCACCCGGGCAGCGCCTGGCCGACCGGGCCGCGTTCTGGCTGGTGTTCGTCGCCCTCATCGGCGGCACCGTGACCTTCACGGTGTGGATGCTCGCCGGCGTGGGTGTGCCAGTGGCGATGCTGTTCGCGATCACCGTCGTGGTCGTCACCTGCCCCGACGCCCTGGGGCTGGCCACACCGATGGCGATCATGGTCGGCACCGGGCTCGGCGCCAAGCGGGGGGTCCTGTTCAAGAACGCCACAGCGCTGGAGGGGACGGCCCAGATCGACACGGTGGTGATGGACAAGACCGGCACCCTGACCAAGGGCGAGCCGGAAGTCACCCACGTCATCGCGGCGGGGATAAGTGAGGATGAGATGCTGGGGCTGGTCGCCGCCGTCGAACGCGAGTCGGAGCACCCCCTGGCCCGCGCGATCGACAGCCATGCCGCCGAGCGCGGCGTTCCGGTGCTTTCCGCGAGCGAGTTTCTCAACGTCCCCGGCCATGGGGCGACAGCCACGGTCGACGGCCGCCGGGTCCTGGTGGGCAACCTCCGCCTCATGATCCGAGAGAACGTCGACCTCGGCGATCTCGCCGCGAGGCGGGACGAGTTGGCCGCATCGGGGCGCACGGCGGTGCTCGCCGCGGTGGACGGGCGCGCGGTTGGTGTCATCGCATTGGCCGACGCGGCCCGGGACACGGCCGCCGCAGCTGTCGCCGCCCTGCACGAGTCCGGGATTGAGGTCGTCATGCTGACCGGCGACAATGAGGCCACCGCCCTGCGCATCGCCGAGCAGCTCGGCATCGACACCGTCATCGCCGAGGTCCTGCCCGGGGACAAGGCCGACAAGATCGCCGAGTTGCAGCAGGCGGGGAAGACGGTCGCAATGGTGGGTGACGGCGTCAACGACGCCCCGGCGTTGGCCCAAGCCGACATCGGCATCGCGATCGGTGCCGGCACGGACGTGGCGATCGAGACCGCGGACATCGTCCTGATGCGCTCCGATCCCTTGGACGTCTCCGTCGCACTGCGCATCGGCAAGGGCACCGTGCGGAAGGAGCGCCAGAATCTGGTCTGGGCGGTCGGGTACAACGCCATCGCGCTGCCCATAGCTGCGGGCGTGTTCTACCCCGCTTTCGGCCTGATGCTGCGTCCCGAGATCGCAGCTCTGACAATGTCGGGTTCCACGGTCATCGTCACAATCAATGCGCTGCTGCTGAAACGGTTGCGGCTTCCCGCGCAGCAAGCCCCCGCCGCGCCCCAGGGCGCCATCCGAACGCCGGAACCGACGGCACCTGCGCCGGTCGGCGTCCCCTGACACGGCTCGGCGTGGACATCCCCCTTGGCACCACCGCTCCGGCCGCCTCGGCGGCCGGAGCGGTTCCCCTGCGGCCGAAGCCGTGGCGGATGCTGTGGATCACCGCGGCCTGGGCACCGGTCGACCCCCAGTGGCGCTCGTGCACCGTGACTGATCACGGTGCTGGGCCTTGTGAACGTCACGGTCACCTTCGCCGCGATGTTCGCCGGCGTCGCCGGCGTCGCGGGCGGCGCGGGCGGCGCGGGCGGCGCGACCGGCACTTCGGCAGTGCTGGCGAACGCCCAGCCCCTGCTGATCCTCCTGCCCGTCTGGTATCTCTACGGAGAGAGGCTCTCCCTACGGACTTCGGCCGCGCTGGTCGTCGGCTTCGCCGGGCTGGTCCTCGTCGCGCTGCCCGGCGGCGGGGGCAATGGAGCGGCGCTGTCAGTACTCGCCGCGGCCGTGGGGGGCGCACCGGTAATCGCCTGGACGCCGCGCTTCGTCCTGTCACTGGCGTTCCTGGCGGCGGTGGGCACCGCGGCGACCACGGTGGCGTGGTTCACCGAGGCCCGCCGCAGCCGACTCGACGCCCTGACCACGTGGACGTTCCTGACGCCGGTCCTCGGTATCGCTCTGGCGGCCGTCGTCCTGGGGGAGCGCCCCGGCGGGTGGACCAGCGTCGGCCTGGCCACGGTGCTCGTGGCCATGTGGATCGCCCTGCGACCACCACGCCGGACCCCCACGCCTGCGGCGGTGACCGAGGACGTGCCGACCGAAGGAGAATCGTGACACACCGACGGTTCTTGACCAAAGCTTGACCCCATCGAGGTCGTTTCCTGCCATGACCACGGTTATCCTCGGGATATACCCCCCCAGGGTACTGAGGGGGAGTCGACGGGAATTGGAGATTGTGATGCTCTGGCTGGTCATAGGTGGGGCAGTCGTCCTGACCGGGCTGCTGTTGTGGTTCTTTTTCGGTCCGAAAAGGGCCGGCAGAGTCCGCATCGAGGACGGTGTTCAGGTGGTCAATGTGACCGTCGACGGCGGCTACAGCCCCGGGGTGATCGACGGGGTGCGCACCGGGATGCCGATGCGGATCCTGTTCGACCGTAAAGAGGGGGGTGAGTGCACGTCGCGGGTGGTCATGCCGGACTTCAAGATCAACGCGAGCCTTCCCGCGTACAAGACAACCGCCGTCGAGTTCACCCCCACCGAGGCTGGCGAGTTCCGGTTCGCGTGCGGCATGAACATGGTCTCCGGCCTGATTCGCGTCACTGGCGACGCCCACACCACCCCAGCACCCGGCACCACGCCGGAGCACCATGCGCAGGAAACCGCCTCTCCGCCGGCCGCGCTGTCGACGGGCGACGCTGATGACGATGAGCAGGAGCGGGCCGACGAGATCCGGGACCTGACCCGCCGGGTGATCATCGGCGCGATCCTCACCGCGCCGACGCTGGTCGCGGTGATGGCCGCTGAGCTGTTCGGCGCCACCTGGGTGCCTGAGGTTCTGATGAACCCGTGGCTGCAACTGGCGCTGATCACCCCGGTGATGCTCTGGTCGGGGTGGCCGATCCACCGCGTCGGGTGGCGTGCCCTGTCGCACCGCACCGCGGACATGAACTCGCTGATCACCCTCGGGACTGTCGCGGCATTTGGCTACAGTTTGCTCGTCACCTTTGTACCTGGCGTCCTTCCCGTGGAACTGCGTCAGGTGTACTTCGAAGCTGTGGGTGTGATCATCACTTTGATCCTGCTGGGCCGGCTTCTCGAAACGAAGGCGAAGGCCGGCACCGGCGAGGCGATCCGCAAACTCATCGGGCTGCAGCCCCGCACCGCCCGCGTCCTGCGCGACAACGACACCGAAGTCGAGGTCCGCGTCGAGGATGTCGTCGTCGGCGATGTGATCCTCATCCGCCCGGGCGAGAAGATGCCCGTCGACGGTGAAGTCGTCAGCGGTTCCTCCGCCGTCGACGAGTCCATGGTCACCGGAGAATCTATCCCCGTCGCCAAGTCCGTCGGCGACCCCATCATCGGGGCCACCATCAACGCGACCGGTGCGCTGCGCTACACCGCCACCAAGGTCGGCTCCGACACCCTGCTCGCCCAGATCATCAAACTGGTCCGCGAAGCCCAGGGGTCCAAGGCCCCCATCCAACGCCTGGTGGACAAAGTGTCCAGCTACTTCGTGCCCGCCGTCATTATCATCGCGGTCTGGACCCTGGCGATCTGGCTGCTCGTGGGTCCCCCACCTGTTTTCGTGTTCGCCCTCGTCGCAGCCGTATCGGTGCTGATCATCGCCTGCCCGTGCGCCCTCGGACTCGCCACCCCGATGTCGATCACGGTCGGCACCGGGAAGGGAGCCGAACACGGAATCCTGATCCGCTCCGCCGAAGCCCTAGAAACCGCCCACAAGCTCGACACGATCATCCTCGACAAGACCGGCACCATCACCCGAGGTGTGCCGGCTCTCACCGACGTCGCCACCGTCGGAGGGATCGATGAGAACCGCCTGCTCGCCTGGGTCGCCGCCGTGGAGAAAAGCTCCGAGCACCCCTTGGCGTCCGCGATCATCACCGGCGCGACTGACCGCGAGCTCACCCTGGCCGACGTCACCGGCTTCGACTCGATCACCGGACAGGGCGTCCGTGGCGTCGTCGACGGCCACGAGGTCCTGGTGGGCAACCGTCGGCTCCTCGCCGAGTCCGGCGTGCCCACAGACGTGTTACTGGCCCTGCATGATGCGCTGGCCGCTGGCGGCAAGACCCCGATGCTGGTTGCCGTCGACGGCCTTCCAGCGGGCATCGTGGCCGTCGCCGACACCATCAAGGACGGCTCCCGCGACGCAGTCGCGGCCCTGCAGGAGCGCGGTATCGAGGTCATCATGATGACTGGCGACAACCGGGCCACTGCCGCCGCCATCGCCTCTCAGGTGGGGATCCGTCGCGTGGTCGCAGAAGTGATGCCGGCTCACAAGGCTGCCGAGGTCCGCCGCCTGCAGGACGAGGGCAAGGTCGTCGGCATGGTCGGCGACGGCATCAACGACGCCCCGGCCCTGGCCCAGGCAGACGTGGGCTCAGCCATTGGCACTGGCACTGATGTGGCCATCGAGTCCTCAGACATCACCCTGATCTCCGGCGCGCTGTCCGGGGTGGTCACCGCGGTCGACCTGTCCAGGGCCACCATGCGAAACATCAAGCAGAACCTGGTCTTCGCGTTCCTGTACAACATCCTGGGCATCCCGGTGGCCGCCGGCCTGCTCTACCCCTTCTTCGGCATCCTGCTCAGCCCCATGGTTGCCGCCGCAGCCATGGCACTGTCCTCCCTGTCGGTGGTCACCAACGCCAACCGTCTCCGCCGATGGACACCACATTCCATCGGCGCGGCCACCCAGAACCTCAGCGCTGACCCGTCCATCGTCGAGATCGGAGGCGCGACCCCCTCTACCGGCCACACCCAACCCAACCCGAAGGAAGCAACCATGTCCCTGTTTGGCAAGAAGAAGCATGACTCCAGCAAGGTCGTCGACCCCATCTGCGGCATGAAGATCGATCCCTCCACAGCAGCCGCGCAGCGGGAGCACGAGGGCACCACCTTCTACTTCTGCTCCGCCCACTGCGCCGCGACGTTCGACGCAGACCCCCACCAGCACGCTCACGGGCATGTGAGCGGCAGTCACCACTGATCCCCACCAAGCGACATTGGCGATGAGCATGCCCGACTCTGGAACGGACCGGCGCATGCTCATCGCCCGTCTATCCCGCATCGAAGGCCAGGTCCGTGGCCTGAGCCTCATGATCACCAGGGACGCTGCCTGCGTCGACATCCTCACGCAGGTAAGCGCCGTCACCCACGCGCTCGACTCGCTCGCTCTGAAACTCCTTGACGATCACCTTCGCCGATGCGTGGGGCAAGCTGACACTGATGCCTCTGCGCTGACCGGGCAAGCGCACGAGGCCGCGCTCGCCACGGCGGGACTGCTCCACCGACCCGCGAGCGTGACCGAACTCACACCCCCCCTGATCGAATCTTGACCCTCGCTTGATCGCCCGCCCGGGACGACCGAGGAAGCATGTTGAGCGTGAATCGTCATTCAACACCCCCCGTCCGCGACACGGCCATCGCCACGCGGCCGGCCATCACCCTGGTCACCAGCGAAGGATGCCACTGGTGCGAGGACACCCACGCGGATCTGGACGAGCGCGCGGCCAGCGGAGTCCTGCACCTCGACGTGGTGCCCGCCGACTCAGAACGAGGACGCGCACTGCTGTCGGAACACCGGCCCCAGATGTTCCCCCTCGTCCTGCTGGACGGCGCGTTCTTCAGTTCCGGCAGGATGCCGCGCCGGAAGCTGGACCGCGCGCTCGCCTCGAGAGGTGCGGTTCATGGGATCTGAGCTGCTCGCCACCGGCAGCATCCTGGCCGCCTTCTTCGCCGGGGCGGTCGCCCTGTTCGCGCCCTGCTGCATCGTCTTCCTGGCGCCGTCCTACCTGGCTGCGGCGGTGAAGAACAACCGCTGGCGTCTGTTGCCACTCACGTTCGTCTTCGCCGGCGGTCTGGCCCTCGTCCTCGTCCCCATCACGCTCGGCGTGAGCCTGCTGGCTGGCGCCATCGCCAAGTACCACCAGGTGCTCTACTGGGCTGGCGGCCTGCTCATGATCGCGCTTGGCCTGCTGGCCCTGAGCGGCCGGATGTGGTCGATGCCGTCGGTCCTGCGGGCACCGGACGCCACCCGCGGTGACACCGCCACGTTCTTCAGCCTCGGCGTCTTCTCGGGCATCGCGTCCAGTTGCTGCGCACCTGTTCTGGCCGGCGTGATGACGTTGTCGGCGCTGTCAGGTAACCCCGCCGGCGGCTTGCTGCTTGGGTTGGCCTTCGTGTTCGGCATGGTCGTGCCCCTGTTCGTGATGGCGCTGGTGTGGGACGCGGCGCGGGTCCGGGAACGGGGCTGGGGCAAGGCGCGCCCGATCCGGCTGAGCGTGGCGGGCCGCACCTTGCGCACCAACTCGGTGAACCTGCTGGTGGCCATCACTTTCATCGTGATGGGCGTGTGGGTGATCACCCTGGCGGGCGCGGCGACGATGACCGGCACGGGGAACTGGTTCCAGCGGGCAGCCGGCGATGGGGTCACCGGGGCCGCACAGACCACTCTGCGGTGGCTGTCCCCGGTGCCCGAGCCGCTCCTGGGCATCGGGTTGCTGATGCTGGTCGGCCTGTTCGTCTGGTTCACCCTGCGTGACAGGCGACGTCCAGCCACGCCGACCGGACCGGACACCGGACCGGACACCACGGCAGCGGAATCACCGTCCTGCCACGACACCACAGCTGCAGCGAGGGACTGACCATGTCAACCAAGGACACCACCACCACCAGCCGACGCGAGCACCTCCACGGATTGCAGGTCCAGCAGGCGTCGCGCCAGAGGCGTCTGCAAGTGTGGATGCGGCTCGTCACCGGCGTCGTCACCCTGGCCATCATCGGAATCGTGACCTATGGCCTGTGGAGTGCCCAGCCCGAACAGGGTGAGGCCTCGGGCAAGGCACCCGGGTTCAGCCTCGCCACGACGGCTGGCACGACCGTGTCGCTGTCGGACTATCGGGGCAAGCCGGTGCTGCTGTACTTCAATGAAGGCGCCGGATGCGGCTCGTGCACGCAGCAGATGGCGGCCATCGAGAAGGAGCCCGGCTTCAAGCAGGCTGGAATCGTCGTGCTGCCGATCGTGATGAACACCCGCGAGCAGATCCAGCCCGACCTGGACACCTTCTCGGTCACCACCCCGTACCTGCTGGACGACGGCACCGTGTCAAAGGCCTACGACACCCTCGACAAGGGGATGCACCCCGGCCTGCCGGGTCACGGATTCGTCCTCATCGACGAGGACGGGAACAAGCTGTGGCACGGCAACTACCCGTCCATGTGGCTCGAACCGGGCTCGCTGCTGCAGGAGGCCACCAGTCGGCTGTGAGCCGGGTGGGCGGTCCCCTGCCGCCACCGGCGTATGCTGGGCGACTGGCGAAAGGAGCCCATCGCGTGGCACACGGCTCGCATGCAGCAGACGAGGCATCGACCCGTCGCACCTTCGCGGTGATCAGTCACCCCGACGCCGGCAAGTCCACCCTGACAGAGGCGTTGCTGTTGCACGCCCAGGTGATCGGTGAGGCCGGCGCCACCCACGGCAAGGCGGGACGCCGCGCCACCGTGTCGGACTGGATGGACATGGAACGCGCTCGCGGCATCTCCATCAGTTCCTCGGCGCTGCAGTTCAGCCATGGCGGTGCGCTGTTGAACCTGGTGGACACCCCCGGCCACGCAGACTTCTCCGAGGACACCTACCGGGTGCTCACCGCCGTCGACTGCGCAGTGATGCTGCTGGACGCCGCCAAGGGCATGGAGACCCAGACCATGAAGTTGTTCGAGGTGTGCCGGGCGCGGCGCATCCCGATCATCACCGTCGTCAACAAGTGGGACCGCCCCGGCCTGGAGGCCCTGGAACTGTTGGACGAGATCCAGGTGCGCACGGGCATGCGTCCCACTCCGCTGACCTGGCCCGTCGGCATCGCCGGCGACTTCCACGGTGTGGTCGACCGCGCCACCGGCGACTTCATCCGGTTCACCCGCACCGCGGGCGGCAGCACCCTGGCCGGGCAGGAACGGCTCGATCCGCAGGAGGCACTGGCCGAGATCGGCCAGGACTGGACGACCGCCCAGGAGGAGCACGAACTGCTGTCGGCCGACGACTACGACCATGACCAGGACTCCTTCTTGGCCCAGGACTCGACCCCGGTGCTGTTCACCGCCGCTGCCCTCAACTTCGGCGTCGGCCAGTTGCTGGACGTCCTGGAACGCCTCGCCCCCTCTCCCAGCCCCCGTCCGGACACCCAGGGCCGGGTCCGCGAACTCGACGCCCCGTTCAGCGCCCAGGTGTTCAAGGTGCAGGCCGGGATGGACCGCGCCCACCGCGACCGCCTCGCGTTCGCACGGGTCTGCTCAGGCAGCTTTGAGCGCGGTGAGGTGGTCACCCATGCCCGCACCCGACGCGGTTTCGCCACAAAGTACGTGCACAGCGTCATGGGTCGCGGGCGCGAAACCCTGGACACCGCTCACCCGGGCGACATCATTGGCCTGGTCAATGCCGGCGACCTGCGTGCCGGGGACACCCTCTACACCGGTCCGGCGGTCAGCTTCCCACCCATCCCGCCCTTCGCCCCCGAGCACTTCCGGGTGGCGAGCCCCCGAGACCCGTCGCGGTACAAGCAGTTCCTGCGCGGCATCGACCAGCTCGACCAGGAGGGCGTCATCCAGGTGTTGCGCTCCGAGCGTCGTCCCGGCAACGCGCCGATCCTCGCCGCGGTGGGCCCGATGCAGTTCGAGGTGGCCTCCCACCGCATGGAGAGCGAGTTCAGTTGCCCGGTGCTGCTCGAGAACCTGCCCTACACCCTGGCCCTGGCCACGACCGCCGCCGACGCCCCCGTGGTGGAACAACGCCAGGGCGTCGAGGTGGCCGCCCGTTCCGACGGGGTCCTGCTGGCCTTGTTCGCCGATGAATGGCAGGTGAAGTGGGTCAGGCGTGATCATCCGGAGGTGCTGTTGGAGACCATTGGCCCAGGACTGCCCCCCGGGACCGCGCCCCGGCAGTGAAAGGCGATGCGCCAGCGCGCCGAGACACCGCGGCCCGGTAGCGTGGGGCCGAGGCAAACCGCCGCTGGAAGGAGCACGACATGGCTGATGAGTACCCCGGTCTGGGCAAGGTGCTGGTGATCATTCCCACCTACAACGAGGTCGAGAACATCGAGCCGATCGTCAGGCGGCTGCGCACGTCGGTGCCCGAGGCCCACATCCTGGTGGCCGACGACAACTCCCCCGACGGCACCGGCCGCCTGGCCGACGACCTCGCCGCCGCCGACGACCACGTCCACGTGAACCACCGTCGCGGCAAGGAGGGGCTGGGTGCCGCCTACCTGGACTCCTTCGAGTGGGCCCTGGAACAGGGCTATGACGTGGTGGTGGAGCACGACGCCGACGGGTCCCACCAGCCCGAGCAACTCCCCCGTCTGCTCACGGCCCTGGTCGAGGGCGCCGACATGGTCAAGGGGTCGCGCTGGGTGCCGGGCGGTTCCATCGTGAACTGGCCCAAGTCGCGCGAGTTCCTCAGCCGCGGCGGCTCGCTCTACATCCAGGTGATGCTCGGCATGCCGATCAAGGACGTCACCGGTGGGTTGAATGCCTTCAAGGCACCGGTGCTGCGCGACATCATCAGCGGCGGTGCCATTGACCGCCAGGGCTACGGCATCCAGCGTGACCTGACCTGGAACGCCTACCGCAAGGGCTACCGGATCGTCGAGGTGCCGATCGACTTCATCGAACGCGAACGCGGCGACTCCAAGATGGGCAGTCACGTCGTCAAGGAGGCCATCAAGACGACCACCCTGATGGGTCTGCGGCACCGCACCTCACAACTCAGGAACCTCTTCGGCGCGTTGCGTGGGCGACGCTCCATCGGCACCCCCTGACCCCCTCCATGAGTTGTCCACAGGGTTGTCCACACCTGGGGAGAACTACACCGGTGTCATTCACCCACGCCGCGCCCCGCTAGGTGCCCCACACCGCGGCCGCGCCGGCATGGCCCGTCAACCCCACCAGGACGAGACTGACGACCGCGGCGACGACCGTCGCAGCCCCGCTGACCCGAACCAGGGTCACCTTCCGGTCCTCGCCCCGGTGCCGGGTGGCCCAGGTGAACCCGGCCAGGGACAACGCCAGGACGAGCGTCGGCCAGGGCGTCCAGGCGCCGAGCGCCATGTGCCGGGCCACCCGCGCCGAGTTGGTGAGCGCGAGGTCCTCGGCCAGTGCCTGGCCCGAGATCCGGGCGACGATCGCCGAGGCGGCCCCCGCCGCCGCGAACGCCACCGTCAACCAGCCATAGGCGGGGCGCAGTCGGGGCAGCGCGACCACCAACAGTGCGCCGAGTGCTGCCAACGGCACCAGGATGACGACAGCGTGCACCACCAGGGGGTGCAGTGGCAGCCCGAAGACGTTCATCGTCGGCTACTTGATCGGTTCGCCGTCGCGGTCCAGCACGTACCAGACGCCCTGCACCTTCTGGCCGGTGGCGTCGCCCGGCTTGGCGTCATTCATCCAGTAGTACAGCGGCCAACCGTTGTAGGTCGCCTGGACCCGGCCGTCGGCCCTGGTGAACGAGCCGAGCTTCGAGTCATCGACGCCCGCACCTTCGGTCGGGACGCCGATCAGTGGCGGCCAGGCGACCAGGCACTGGCCCTCGCAGGCACTGGTGTTGGCGCTGTCCTTGGTGAACATGTACAGGGTCATCCCCGCGCCGTCGACCAGGATCGACCCGAGCGGGTTGTCGGCCATCTTCAGGGCCAGCACGGCGCCGGCGGCGGGCGACGCGGTGGTGGACGCGTCCGTGCTGCCCGAGGTCTCGGAACTGGAGGTCTGGGAACTGGAGGTCTGGGACATCGATGACTCGGACGACGTCTGCGCCGTGGTCGTGGTGGACTGGACCGACGTGGACGGCGCCGCCGTGGCCGCCGGGTCGGCGGAGTCGGCCGAACAACTGGCGAGCGCGAGCACGGCGAGGGTGCACCCGGCGGCGAGGATGCTGCGGAATGCTGACGGACTGGGCATGGTTCCTCCTTGATGAAGGACGGCGCGCTGCGCGTCGCCAACCCCGGGAAGGGGGTTGTCAGTGATACGCGTGAAACGGCGCGAGAGATTGCGTCCCGAGGCAATCCCTGCGGGCACCCCGGACGTATCACCTCATGTGACGATGTTCTCGCTGGCCGACCGGGCGCCGGACGCTGCCCTGGTGGCGGGCCTGGCGGTCAACGATGAGCAGGCCACCGTCGCCTTCGTCCGACGGTTCGAGGGACCGGTCTTCGGGGTGGCGGTCTCGATCACCCGCGATCGCGGACTGGCCGAGGACGTCAGCCAGGAGGCCTTTCTGCGGGCATGGCGTGCCGCCCAGACCTATGACCCGCGCCGCGGGTCGGTGCTGACCTGGTTGTTGACCATCACCAGGAACCTGGCCATTGACGCACTGCGGGCGCGGCGGGCCACGCCCACCGACCGCGACCTGCTCGAACAACTGGTCTCGACCACCCTGCGTGGGCGGGCCGAGGGTGACATCGGCGTCCACCTCGAGGCGGTGGAGGCAGCACGGCAGGTCTCGCAGCTGCCGGTCGAACAGGCCCGCGCCGTCATCCTGGCCGTCATCGGCGGCCACACCGCCCAACAGGTCGCCGACCACGAGAACATTCCGCTGGGCACCGCCAAGACCCGAATCCGTACCGGCCTGCGGCGACTGCGACGTTCCCTGGAGGTGGGCGACCATGACTGAGCAGCATCCCCCGTTCGACGACCTCGTGGCCCTGGCGCTGCGCGACGTCCCCACGGAGCAGGCCGCAGCCCTGAACGACCACCTGGCTGGCTGCGGCAGTTGTCGCGGGCAGTACGCGTCCATTGACCTGGACGTGCAACAGGTGCTGGCGGCGACCCCCGCGATCGCCCCGCCCGCAGGCTTCTCCGGGCGGGTGCTCGACCGGATGGGACTCTCGGATCCCCCCGCCACGCCCCTGGCGGCTGCCACCCACCGGGCGCCTGCCCGCGGGCTCGGACGTAGGACCGCCGCGCTGCTGGTGGCGGCGGCGATGCTGGTGGGTGCCCTGCTGGGCGTCGGCGGCACCCTGCTGGTGCGCTCCCCCGGGCCCGCTGAGCCCGCACAGGTGGCATCGGTGCCGTTGCTCACCAATCAGGGCGCCCAGGTGGGCAACGTCGCCCTGCTCACCCTGGACGGACGCCAGCAGGTGGTTGTCAGCATCACGGCAGGACGCGCCGGGCTCACCTACGACTGCGTCATCGTCGACCGGGCCGGGCTTCGACGCAACGCCGGCAGCTACACGATGGACGACCAGTCCGCGTCCTGGGTCGTGCCCGCCCCCGCATCGGGGCTGCAACGCGTCGAACTGGTGACCGCGTCCGGCAAGGTGTGGTCCAGCGCCGGGTTCTGAGGGTGCTCAGGACCAGTCGTTCAGGGTGCTGCGGGCGGCCTCGACCTCGGCCAACAGGTCCTGGGCCGGACGGCGTCGGGTCACCGGGTGCGCCATGATCACGGCCACGGCGGACGACGCCCGCGACGCAGCCCGCCTGACCCGGTAGGTCTCGGGGTGCCAACAGGGCCCCAGCACGCTGTAGCCCAGATCTGCCAGCGCCGTGAACATCGTCCGGTACGGCCCGACCTGGTGGGGCTGATCGACCAGTGACTGGTTGGTAACATGCTGCAACTCGAGCAGTTCGAAGTACAGGTGACGGCGGTCCTCGGCCGCCTGCTCGGTGTCGACCCGCCAGGGGTGGGTGAGCACCCCGACCGCGGTGCACAGGGTCAGCGCCGCGGCCACCAGGACCATCAGCCGGACCCGGAATCGTCCTGCGGTGTAGGGACCGTAGAGCACCGTGAAGGCACCCAGTCCGGTGTGCAGACCCGACCGCGCATCGCCCACCCACGCGGCGACGAAGACCGGTCCGGCGACCGCGATCGCTGCTTTCAGCGCGACCGGCCACCGACCGGACACCTTGTTGATGGCCAGCACAGGATGCACAACCGAAGTGTGCCACCGCGCGTCGGGCGTCGTCCGGTGCGCACCCACTCGCGGGGTGGCAGGATGCAAGGGCAGCACCCACCGACAGCACACCACACCATTCAGGAGACGCCATGCGGATCGCCGTCCCGCGCGAGGTCAAGGACCAGGAGAACCGGGTGGCGCTGACCCCGTCGGGTGCCCACCACCTGGTCGAGCACGGGCACAGCGTGGCCGTCGAGGCCGGGGCCGGCGTCGGGTCGCACTTCACCGACGAGGAGTACCGTTCGGCCGGGGCCGACATCGTCGCCGACGTCGACTCCCTGTGGGGTGAGGCCGAACTGGTGCTGAAGGTCAAGGAGCCGGTCGCCGAGGAGTACGGCCACCTGCGCCAGGGTCTGACCCTGTTCACCTACCTGCATCTGGCCGCCGACAAGCACCTCACTGAGACGCTGATGAGTTCCGGGGTCACCTCGTTGGCCTACGAAACCGTCCAACTGCTCGATGGGTCGTTGCCGCTGCTGGCGCCGATGAGCGAGATCGCCGGTCGGCTGGCGCCTGCTGTCGGCGGCTACCACCTGCTGAGTTCCCAGGGCGGACGAGGGGTGCTGCTGGGCGGTGTGCCCGGGGTGGCCCCGGCCAATGTGGTGATCCTGGGCGGCGGTGTCGCCGGACGTCGGGCCGCCGAGATCGCCCTGGGCCAGCGCGCCCACGTCACCGTGCTGGACATCAGCCTGCCCACGCTGCGGGCGATCGACCAGCAGTTCGGTGGTGCCGTGCGCACCATCGCCTCGAACCTGATGGCTGTCACCGAGGCCGTCGCCACCGCCGACCTGGTCATTGGTGCGGTGCTGGTGCCGGGTGCCGCCGCCCCGAAGTTGGTCACCAACGAGGACGTGGCCTCCATGCGCGAGGGCTCGGTGCTGGTCGACATCGCGATTGACCAGGGCGGCTGCTTCGAGGACAGTCATCCGACCACCCACACCCATCCGACCTTCCGGGTGCACGAGTCGCTGTTCTACTGCGTCGGCAATATGCCCGGCGCGGTGCCCCGGACCTCGACCTCGGCGCTGACCAATGCGACCCTGCCCTATGTCACCTCCCTGGCCGACAAGGGCTGGCGGATGGCCTGCGCCGGTGACCCGGCGCTGGCGTTGGGCCTGTCGACGCATGCGGGGGTGTTGACCAACCAGGCCGTGGGCGGTGCCCACCACCTCGACCACGTCGAGCCCGAAGCGGTGCTCCGTTCGTCCTGACCCGCACCGGGCTCAGGGCAGGCCGAGTGCCCGTCCCAAGGCCACGGAGGCCGCGCCCAGGACCACCACCAGGATGAACGGCGCCCGCAACCGCAGGGCGACCAGGGCCACCACCACCGCCAGGATGCGGGAGTCGAGCGCCAGCGAATGCCCCTGGTGAGCGCATTCGTGGCGATCAGGGCGCCGAGCAGTCCAATGGTCATGGCCGAGGTGACCGCCACCATCGTCCGGTTCTCGAGCAGCGATTCCGGCAGCAGGTACCCGGCCAGTTTGGTGGCGAAGGCCACCAGGCAGGCCAGCAGGATCCACCAGGTCATCGGGCGCACCGCCAGCCGAGCAGTCCGGCGACCAGCGCCGCCACCAGGATCGGGGTGCCGAGCGGCAGCCAGGGGGTGACCAGCACCGCCGCCAGCGCCGCCAACCCGGCGATGGACCAGGCCTCACGATTCTTCAGGCGTGGCCACAACAGCCCGACGAAGGCGGCCACGGCGGCCCCGTCCAGACCCCAGGCGGCCGTGTCGACCCGGCTGGTCGCCAGGGCGCCCGCCAAGGTCAGCAGATTCCAGCCGAGGAAGACCCCCCACCCGGTCAGCGCGAACCCCCTGGCCCGGTCCCGGCCCCGCGGCTGGGACATGGCCACCGCCACCGACTCATCAATGCTGACGTGCGCGGCGAGCACCCGACGCAGGCCAACCGGGCGCAATTCGGCATTCATCTGCGCCCCGTAGACCGCATTGCGGATGCCCATCAGCGAGGCGGCCGAGACGGCCGCCCAGCCACCACCACCCATGGCCGCGACGAAGGCGAACTGGGAACCGCCGGTGAACATCAGCAGGCTGAGCAGTTGGGTCTGCACGATGGACAGGCCGGCCGCCACGGCCAAGGCACCGAACGAGATGCCGTAGAGGCTGGTCGCCACGGCCACCGAGAGCGCGGTGCGGGCAACAGAGGTCATCCGGGTGAGTCTAGAGGTGCCCACTGGGGACCGACCAAAATCGGGCCCCGTCTCCGAGTGGAGACGGGGCCCGATTCAACAACGAGTCGATCAGACAGCGACAACCTGCAGCGCGATGTGGGCGGTGACGCCCTCGTGCAGCTTCAGGCCCACGGTGTGGGTGCCGACGGTCTTGATCGGCTTGCCGATCTCGACGGCGCGCTTGTCGACGGCAGGGCCGCCGGCCTTCTTGACCGCCTGGGCGACGTCGGCAGCGGTGACCGCTCCGAACAGTCGGCCGGTGTCGCCGGCGTTGACCGGCAGCTCGACGGTGAGGGCCTCGATCTGGGCACGCACTTCCTGGGCGTGCTCAATACCGCGGATCTCGCGAGCGTCACGGGCGCGCTTGATGCCATCGATCTGCTTCTCGGCGCCACGGCTCCACGCAATGGCGTGACCGTTGGGCACCAGGAAGTTGCGGCCGTAGCCGTCCTTGACCTCGACGACGTCACCGGGGATGCCCAGCTTTTCGACCGGGCTGGTGAGAATGAGCTTCATGGTCTGTCCCTTTCTCAGCGTTCTCAGCGCGCGGTGGATGCGTAGGGCAGCAGGGCCAGTTCGCGGGCGTTCTTGATCGCGATGGCGACCTTGCGCTGCTCCTGGACCGACAGTCCGGTGACTCGGCGTGCGCGAATCTTTCCACGCTCCGAAATGAACTTCCGCAGGGTTGCGGTGTCCTTGTAATCGATCTTGCCGATCTTGACCGACTTCATCGGGACAATCTTCTTCTTGTTCACAGGCTTGCGCTGTGGACCGGCCATTGTGGTGCTCTCCTTCTGAAAGCCCGGCTCACGCCGGAATGTGCCTAGTCCCCCGGGGTGGGGGTTTGGACGGGGATGGGTGGATCAGAACGGGGGCTCGTCGCTCTGGGCCTGGGCCCAGGGGTCATTGCCGCCGCCACGGTTGCCACCCTGGCTGCCAGAGGACGACCAGTTGTCACTGCCGCCGCCCTGCTGATTGCCGCCGCTCCAGTTGCCGCCACCATTGCCGCCGCCACCCTGCTGGCCGCCCCCGGAACCGGAGGAGGTGCGGGTGACCTTGGCGGTCGCGTAACGGAGCGAGGGACCGACCTCGTCGACATCAACCTCGAAGACGGTGCGCTTCTCACCCTCGCGGGTTTCGTAGCTGCGCGACTTCAGGCGACCGGTCACGACGACACGCATCCCCTTGCTCAGGGACTCGGCCGCGTTCTCGGCTGCCTGGCGCCACACCGAGCAGTTGAGGAACATGGCATCGCCGTCCTTCCACTCGTTGGTCTGACGGTCGAAGTTCCGAGGGGTCGAGGCCACCGTGAAGTTGGCCACAGCCGCACCCGAAGGGGTGAACCGCAGATCAGGATCGGCGGTGAGGTTGCCGATCAACGTGATGGGAGTTTCGCCTGCCATGTGTGTCTCCAAGTCGGACGTGGATGAGCTCGTGGGGTCAGCCTGCCATGGCGGGCCGACGAAATCTGTGCCGCGAACTCAGCCTGTGGACAACCTCACGGTCGCCGGGTGGTACTGGGCCGAAGCTCAGTGGGCGTCAGGACGCATCACCTTGGTGCGCGTGATCTGCTCGTCGATCGTCATCAGACGGTCCATCTCCTGGACGACGGCAGGCTCAGCGGTCAGGTTCAGCACGACGTAGGTGCCTTCGGGCTTCTTGTTGATCTCGTAGGCGAGACGACGCTTGCCCCAGACATCAACATTGTCGACGGTTCCCTTGCCATCCGTGATGGTCTTCAGGTGCTTCTCAATGAGCGGAGTAACCTGGCGGTCGTCAACGTCGGGGTCAATGATGACCATGACTTCGTACTTGCGCATCGCGATCTCCACCTCCTCTGGTCTCAACGGCCACGGGTCGATCCCGTGGCAGGAGGGCGATATGCCAAGCCGTCCACCCGGTGGCGGACGACCAAGAGGTCACTCTACCGGTCGCGGTCGCCCCGCTCCAAGCCGACAGACTCCGCCCTGGCAAAAGTCGGCTCGACTAGGGTGAGCCCATCCCCCACCCGTGAGGCCCGCCATGCGTTCCAGAACCTTTCCCCTCATCATCGTCGTCTCCCTGCTCCTCAGCCTGCTGGTCGCCTCCCCCGCCCGCGCCGACCAGTGGGACCAGCACCGCTGGGACGCCACCGTCGCCACCAATGCCGAACGCGCGAAGGCCGGCCTGGGGGCGCTGCGACTCTCGGCGCCGCTGAACGCCGTCGCCCAGACCTGCGCCCTCGAGGTGGTCAAGCACCTGGACCGCACCGACTCCTTGGCCCACTGCGACGGGACGATCACCACCATCGCCGACTACTCGCAGCGGATGCCCGGTGGGTGGAGTCGCATCGCCGAGAACATCTCCGCCACCACCGCGTCCAATCCCAGCGGCGCCAGCAGCATCACCCAGTTGATGGGCAGCCCCGGCCACCGCGCCAACATCCTGACGCCGCAGTTCAACTACCTCGGGGTCGGGGTGGCGACGTCGTCGACCTCGCGCTGGACCGTCTTTGTCTACAACTACGGTGCCTACGCCAGCTCAGCCGGTCTGACCCCGCTGCTGGGCGCCCCCGGCGGATCGGGCGGGTCGGGCGCCATGGGCGACCACACCGGCGACGGTGTGGCCGACCTGTTCGGCGTGAACAGCGCCGGTGAGCTGCTGCTGTACCGCGGCAGCACCACCGCCAGCGCCCAACTCGTGGGTCGGGTGGGCACCGGCTGGGGCACGATGACCCACATCAGCCAGGTTCCCGACATCTCCGGGGATCGCCAGTCCGACCTGCTGGCCCGCCGCGGCGGCGACCATTCGCTGTGGATCTACCGCGGGGACGGCAAGGGCGGGCTCGCCGCCTGGCGGCAGGCCGGCCAGAACTGGGGTGGCATGGACCAGATCGTCCCGGTGCGGAACCTGGCCGGCGGCACGACCCAGTACGTGGTGGCCCGCCGGGCGTCGGACGGGTCCCTGTTCCGTTACACGCTGACCCCGACCGGGCTCACCAACATCAAGCACATCGGCACGTCCTGGAACGGCATGCGCCAGATCATCGGCATCGGTGACACCACCGGGGATGGCCGGGCCGATGTGCTGGCGATCCGCGGTGACGGCACCCTGTGGTCCTACGCCGGCACCGCCAGCGGCGGCATCGGCGGCGCCAGGCAGGTCGGACGAGGATGGAACGACTTCGTCCGGGCCTTCTCACCGGGCGACCTGTCCGGCGACGGACGCGCCGACCTGGTCGGTCAACGCGCCGATGGCTACGTCTTCGCCTATGCCAACCATGCCGGCTCCTGGTCGCGTGCCCGCCAGATCATGACCGGGGCGCGTGGCCTGCGGTTGATGGCCTGAGTCAGTGGGCGGGGACCCGCTCGGCGATGTAGGCCTTCAAGGCGCCGGCATCGTTGGGCAGGTCGTCGACGTGGCGTTCAGCCTCGAGCAGCCCGGCGAAGCGCTCGGGAACCTCGGGTGAGGCCCCGGTCGCCTCGAGCACCGTGTCGGCGAACTTCACCGGCAGCGCCGTCTCGAGCACGATCATCGGCTCGTCGCCCTGGTGGTCGCGGCCCACGGTGACGCCGTCGGCGGTGTGCGGGTCGACCAGGATGCCGTCAGCATGCAGGCCGCGGATCGTCATCACCCGGTCGGCGTGGTTCGAACTGCCCGAGACGAACCCGAACCGCTCCCGCAGGGTGGCGAACTCGGGGGTCATCGACAGGTCGAACTCCCCCTCGTTGCCGAGTTGCTCGACGAAGCGCTTGCGCAGCCGGGCCACGTCTCGTCCGAGCAGGTCGAAGACGAAACGTTCGAAGTTGGACGCCTTGGAGATGTCCATCGAGGGTGAACTGGTCGCGGCGGTCTCGGACGAGGACCGGACGCGGTAGACGCCGGTGCGGAAGAACTCGTCGAGCACGTCGTTCTCGTTGGTGGCCAGCACCAGCTGCTTGATGGGCAGACCCATCTGACGGGCCACGTGACCGGCGCAGATGTTGCCGAAGTTCCCGGTCGGCACCGCGAAGCTGACCTGCTGGGCGTCCCCGCCCCCGGACGCGCCGGTGACCCGCAGCCAGGCGGCCACGTAGTAGACGACCTGGGCGAGCAGCCGGGCCCAGTTGATGGAGTTGACCGCCCCCAGCCGGTGGCGCTGCTTGAACTCGGCATCGCCGTTGACACTCTTGACCAGGTCCTGGCAGTCGTCGAAGACGCCCTCGATGGCGATGTTGTGGATGTGCGGGTCGTCGATGCTGAACATCTGCGCCTGCTGGAAGGGGGTCATCCGTCCGGCGGGGGTGAGCATGAACACGTCGATGCCGGCTCGCCCGAGCATCGCCTGCTCGGCTGCCGAACCGGTGTCGCCGCTGGTCGCGCCCAGGATGGTCATGGTGGTGCCGCGGCGGGCCAGTTCGTACTCGAACAGGTGGCCGAGCAGTTGCATGGCCATGTCCTTGAACGCTGCCGTCGGCCCGTCGGACAGGTGCGCGAGCCAGATGCCGCCGTTGGCCTCGGAGGATTCGGGAAGTTTGGTGACCCGGACGACCTGGTCGGTGGCGAAGACCTCACCGTTCCAGGCGCGCCCGCAGATGCCGCGCAGGTCCTCGGCGGGGATGTCGTCAATGTAGAGGCCGAGGATCTCGGCGCCAAGCGCGGCGTAGCCGTCCTCGTCCAGGACGCGGCGCCACTCGGCGAGCGTCGCGGCGTCGACCTGCGGGTACTGCTCGGGCAGGTACAGCCCGCCGTCGGGGGCGAGGCCTGCGAGCAGGATGTCGCTGAAGCTGACGGGGGTCTGGTTGAGGTCACGGGTCGAGACGTAGCGCACGCGTCCAGCCTAGTCGAGTGGTCCTTGCTGGGCCTCGCGCGACCGCCGGGACGATACGCCGCTGCGCCGCTGCAGGAGCGCGACGCCGGTCCCGAGCATGCCCGCGGTCACGGCACCGAGGGCCAGCCACGCGCCCGGGCCGGGAATCAGCGTGTAGCAATCACCGACCGGACGTCCCTGGAAGTCCGGCCCGTCCCAGCAAATGCCCTGGCCAATGCTGCCCACCGCACCCCCCACCATCGCGACGGCGATCACCCCCATGCCAAGAGCCACCAGCAGGGCCGGCCAACCACCGGCCGAACGCATCACGAGGGCACTGACGAGGACGAAGAGCGCAGCCAGCACCACCACGACGACCTCACCCAGAAGCGCCTCGGGGCCTTCAATGGTGCGTGCCGTGGGGTCGTCGGGCACCCGCCACGGCAGGAACAGCGCGGTCACCATTGCCGCGATCACCACGCCGGACAGCAGCAGGTGCCACCGGGGGCCGGGCGCTGAGGACATGGGTTCGGTCCGGGTTTCGTGTCTGGCGCCGGGGTCAGGCCGACCGGTCCTGGGCGGTGCACAGGCAGACCTTGTTGCCCTCGGGGTCGGCCAACACCCAGAAGCGTGGGGCGGCACCGTCGTCCACCAGCCTGCCGCCGGCGGCGATCGCGGCCTCGAGGCGGGCCTCGACCTGGTCGCGGGGCACCTCCACGTCGAGGTGGAACCGCTGGCGGTCGGGTTCGGTGCTGTCGGAGTCCTGGAACCAGAGTTCGGGCAACAATCCGTCCGCGTCCTGCACGGCGTCCTCGGAGGCCTCCCACCCGGTCGCAGCCTTCCAGAACGCCAGGGCGGCGGGAGTGTTGGCCGTGTCCAGCGCGAACCCCACATCGGTGATCGCGTCCGAATGCGGTGCCAGACCGAGTTCGTCGGCGATCTGGGTGATGGCGGAGGCGAGATCGAGGTCGCGCTGGGTGATGCCGCCGACGTCGTGGCTGCTGAGGGTGACCGCCACCAGCGAGTACTTCAGCGTGATGTCGGGGTGGTGGTTGGCAGCCTGGGCCGCCTCACCGATGCGGTTGACGAAGGTGAGCCCGGCCATGAAATCGGCGGGACGATACATCGCGCGCAGGCTGCGACGGATGTGCACCCAGCCGGTCAGGCCGGCCGCGGACACGTCGTCGAACCCGAGGCGCTTGCTGGTGTCGTTCATGGGTCCAGCACACCACGGAAGGACGGCGCCGGTCCGCGATCACCCGAATCAGATGGTTGGCCAAGGGTGGTTGGCCACGCTGCATGACCGATCCCACCAAAGGCCCGGCGCAGACCTTGGCCTCGGCCCACAACGGACACCCCGGCCCACAGGTGACAGTGTGGAGAGCGTGACTTCTCTCACTCGAATTGCCATCGTCAACCGGGGCGAGGCCGCCATGCGCCTCATCCATGCCGTGCGCGACCTCAATGCGCAACGCGAGTGGGACGACGCCGCCCCGATCCGCACGATCGCGTTCCACACCGACGTGGACGCCGGTGCCACCTTCGTGCGCGAGGCCGACGAGGCCTACCTGCTCGGCGCGGCCGCCGATCGTCCCTACATTGACCTGGCCCGCCTCGAGCAGGCGTTGGTCGACACCGGCGCCGACGGCGCGTGGGTCGGGTGGGGATTCGTCGCCGAGGACCCCGCCTTCGCCGACCTGTGCACCCGACTCGGAGTCACCTTCATCGGCCCCAGCGCCGAGGCGATGCGCCGACTGGGCGACAAGATCGGGTCCAAGCTGATTGCCGAGCAGGCCGGCGTGCCCGTCGCCCCCTGGTCCAACGGCCCGGTCAACACCCTGGACGAGGCCGTCGCCGCCGCCGGACGCATCGGCTACCCACTGATGCTGAAGGCCACCGCCGGTGGTGGCGGACGCGGGATCCGTCGCGTCGACCGCGACGAGGACCTGGTGGACGCCTACCAGCGCACCCGCGACGAGGCCGAGCGCGCGTTCGGCAATGGCACGGTCTTCCTGGAGAAGATGGTCGGCGGCGCCCGCCACGTTGAGGTGCAGTTGATCGCCGACGGCCATGGCAATGCCTGGGCCGTCGGCGTCCGCGACTGCTCGGTCCAGCGCCGCAACCAGAAGGTGATCGAGGAATCGGCCTGCGCGCTGCTCGATGCCGACCAGGTCGCCGACCTGAAGGCCTCGGCCGAACGCCTGGCGCTGGCCGTCGACTACTCCGGCGCCGGCACCGTCGAGTTCCTCTACCACCCGGGCGAGCGCAGCTTCGCGTTCCTGGAGGTCAACACCCGGCTGCAGGTCGAGCATCCCGTCACCGAACTGGTCACCGGACTCGACCTGGTCGCGCTGCAGTTGCAGGTGGCAGCCGGCATCGGTCTGACCGGTGAGCGTCCCACCGAGCGTGGGCACGCGGTGGAGGCCCGGCTGAACGCCGAGGACCCCGACCACGACTTCACCCCGGCCCCCGGCCGGATCGCCCGGCTGGAGTTCCCCGCCGGCCCCGGCGTCCGCGTCGACACCGGCGTCAGTGAGGGCGACACCATCCCCGCCGACTTCGACTCGATGATCGCCAAGATCATCGCCTACGGCTCCGACCGCAACGAGGCCCTGGCCCGTCTGCGCCGTGCCCTGCTCGAGACGACCGTGGTCATCGAGGGTGGCGCCACCAACAAGAGCTTCATCCTGGAACTGCTGGACGCCCCCGAGGTGCTGCGCGGCGAGCCGGCCTGGGCCGACACCAGCTGGATCGACCGCACCATGGCCGACGGGGGCCTGGTCGCCGACAGGCACGCCGGGGTGGCGCTCGTGGCCGCCGCCATCGAGCTCTACGCCGAACAGGAGCACGACGAGATCGCCCAGCTGCTCACCACCGCCCGCGGCGGTCGTCCCCAGCTGACCCACGAGCCCAGCCGCAAGGCCGAGCTGAAGCTGCGTGGAGCCACCCACACCCTGCACGTCAGCGGCACCGGGCTTGGCCGCTACCAGGTCACCCTGGACACTGCCGCCGGGCCGGCCTCGCTGGTGGCCCAGTTCGACCGCGTCGACGGCGTCCATTCCCGGCTGCGCATCGGGACCACGACCTATCGGGTGGTCACGGCCTCCCACGGGCCGACCCAGCTGGTGGAGGTCAATGGCATCACCCACCGGATCAGCCGGGACGAGGGCGGCGTGCTGCGCTCCCCCGCGCCGGCGCTGGTCGTCGGCACCCCCGTCGCCGTCGGTGACGTCGTCGCCGCCGGGGCCGCGGTGGTGGTCCTGGAGGCGATGAAGATGGAGGTGGCGCTGCGCACCCCCGTCGAGGGCCGGGTGAAGGAACTGCTGGTGCGCACCGGCACCCAGGTCGGGACCGGCGAACCGCTGGCACGGATCGAGCCCCTGGGCGACGACACCGCCGCCCCCGCCCAGACCGGCGCCGATGTCGAACTGCCCACCGACCCGGGCACCCCCCTGGACGACGCGGCCCGGGCCGCGCAGGCCCACGACCAGCTGCGTGACCTGCTGCTCGGCTACGACCCGGCAGACGGCGGCGTCAAGGCCGTGGTCGCGGCGGCCCAGTCCGGGCGCGCAGCGCTGGCGGCGTCCGGGGTCGACCCGCTCGAGGCCGAGATGGGTCTGGTGACCCTGTTCACCGACCTGGCCGAGTTGACCCGTGACCGCCCCGCCGACGAGGAGCAGCGCTCGGAGCTGCGCGTCCACAGCGCCCGGGAGCACTTCCACACCTTCCTGCACACCATGGACGCCGAGCGGGGCAACCTGCCCAGCCATTTCCGGGCCAAGCTGCTGCGGGTGCTGGCGTACTACGGCGTCGACGAGCTGGATCGCACCCCCGAACTGGAACGCGCCCTGTTCCGCATCTTCGTGGCCCAGCGCACCAGCACCGACGTGGACATCGTCGTCGCCCTGTTGCAGACCTGGCTCACGCTGCCGGCCCCCGACGAGGAAAAGGCCGAGACCGTCCGCAGCCTGCTCGAACGCCTGGTCCGCACCACCCAGCGTCGCTTCCCCCTGGTCGGGGAACTGGCCCGCTCGGTCCGTTTCGTCTGGTTCGACCAGCCCGCCGTGGACGCCGAACGCACCCGGGTGCTGGCCGGGGTCGCCGACGAGGTGGCCGAGCTGGCACTGCCCGACGCCCCCGACAAGCAGGCCCGCATCGAGGCATTAGCCGCGATTCCCGAACAACTGGTGGGGTTCATCGGCGACCGGCTGCTCGCAGGTCCCAGCCGCGAGGAACCGCTGCTGGAGGTGATCCTGCGCCGCCACTACCAGGACTACAACCTGGCTGGCATCACCCACGTGCCCGGCAACGACACGACCTGGCCGTTGGTCCGCGCCGAGTTCAGCAGCCGTGAGCACGGGCCCACCCGGGTGCTGGTCACCATTGCGACCGCCGCGGAACTGGCCGCCGGCACCGCGTTGGACGAGCGCCTGTCGGCTGAGTTCGCCGATGGGCACGACACCGTGGTCGAGTTGTACCTGGCCGCTGACCCGGTGACCGACCGTGACGCCACCGCCGAGTCGCTGCGCGCGGCGCTGTCCCGGTTGGGCTTCGTCCAGCGTGCCCGCCGGGTGGCGGTGACCCTGGCCCCGCCCGGGCAACAGCCGGTCGAGTACTTCACCTTCCGACCCGAGGAGGCCGGCGGGGTGGACGAGGACGTGCTGGTGCGCGGCGTCCACCCGATGGTGGCCCGCCGCCTGAACCTGTGGCGTCTGCGCGAGTTCGAACTGACCCGCCTGGACGCCCCCGGTGACGTGCTGCTCTACGAATGCGTGGCCCGCAGCAACCCGAATGACCGCCGCCTGGTGGCGATTGCTCAGGTGCGGCAGATGTCGGTGGTGCGCGACCCGGCCACCGGCAAGGTCACCTCACTGCCTCACGCCGAACGGGCGGTGCTGCACTGCCTGGAGTCGATCCGTCGGGTGCGCACCGCCCGGGGCCGCGAGGGGTCCAAGCTGGAGATGAACCACGTCTGGATCACCGTCTGGCCCGCCCTGGACGCGAATCCTGAACAGTTGGCCACCCTGCAGAACCGGATCCGTCCGCTGACCGACGGGACAGGCATCGAGGAGGTGCTGGCCCAGGGTCGCATCGTCAACGCGACCGGACGCAGCCGTCCGGCGGCCATTCGTTTCCGGGCCCGGCCCGGGGGTGGTGCCGGCGCCGACCTGATCGCCCCGCCCACCGAGCCGCTGCAACCCGTCGACGACTACGCCGGCAAGGTCACCCGCGCCCGCCGTCGTGGGCTGGTCTACCCCTACGAACTGGCCGACAGCCTCTCGCGTGGCGGCAGTCTGGTCGAGCACGACCTGGACGCGTCCGGACGACTCGTGCCGGTCGACCGTCCCCATGGCCTCAACACCGCCGGACTGATCGTCGCCGTGGTCACCACGCCGACGACCCTTCACCCCGAGGGAATCACCCGGGTGGTGCTCTGCGGTGACCCCACCAAGGCGTTGGGTGCCTTGTCGGAACCGGAATGCGTGAGGGTGATCGCCGCCATCGACCTGGCCGAACGGATGGGTGTGCCGCTGGAGTGGTACGCCGTCTCCTCCGGTGCCCGGGTGTCGATGGAATCGGGCACCGAGAACATGGACTGGGTCGCGGCAGCGCTGAAGCGGGTCGTGGAGTTCACCCAGGACGGCGGCGAGATCAACATCGTGGTGGCCGGCATCAATGTCGGCGCCCAGCCGTACTGGAACGCCGAGGCGACCATGCTGATGCACACCAAGGGCATCCTGGTGATGACCCCCGACTCGGCGATGGTGCTCACCGGCAAGCAGTCGCTGGACTTCTCGGGAGGGGTTTCGGCCGAGGACAACTTCGGCATTGGCGGCTACGACCGGGTCATGGGTCCCAATGGGCAGGCGCAGTACTGGGCCCCTGACCTGGCAGCCGCCCTGGACATCGTGCTGGAGCACTACGAGTACACCTACGTCGTGCCCGGTGAGTTGGGCCCCCGTCGGGCCCGATCGAACGACCCAGTGGACCGTGACGTGTCCGACTTCCCGCACCCGGGGGATGACTTCGCGACGGTCGGTCAGGTGTTCTCCGCCGAGCACAACCCCGACCGCAAGAAGCCCTTCGACATTCGCACGGTGATGCAGGCCGTCGCCGACGCCGACGCCGACATGCTGGAGCGGTGGGCCGGCATGGCCGACGCCGAGACGGCCGTGGTGGTCGACACCCGCCTGGGTGGCCATTCGGTGACGCTGGTCGGCATCGAGTCGCAGCAGATCACCCGCGGCGGCTTCCCCCCGACCGACGGTCCGGACACGTTCACCGCCGGCACCCTGTTCCCACGCTCGTCCAAGAAGGTGGCCCGGGCCATCAACGCCGCCTCGGGGAACCGTCCGCTGGTGGTGCTGGCGAACCTGTCCGGCTTCGACGGGTCGCCCGAATCAATGCGCAACCTGCAGTTGGAGTACGGCGCCGAGATCGGCCGGGCCATGGTCAACTTCCGTGGTCCGATCGTGTTCGTGGTGATCTCGCGCTACCACGGCGGCGCCTTCGTGGTCTTCTCGAAGCGGTTGAACCCGGACATGACGGTGCTGGCGCTGGAGGGTTCCTACGCGTCGGTGCTGGGTGGTGCCCCGGCGGCGGCGGTGGTCTTTGCCGCCGAGGTCAACAAGCGGACCAGTGCCGATGCCCGGGTGGCTGCCCTGGAGAAGCGCATCGCGGCGGCCGCCCGCCCGCAACGAGGCGCCCTGTCGATCGAGTTGGCCGACCTGCGGGCCGAGTTGCGCGCCGAGAAGATCAACGAGATCGCCGCCGAGTTCGACAGCGTGCACAGCATCCACCGTGCCGTCGAGGTCGGGTCGGTCGATCGGGTGATCAGCGCCGCCGAGCTTCGTCCGGCGATCATTGCGACCATCGAGCAGAAGCTGGCGGCCAAGGCGGCGGGCGCCTGACGCTGTCGGTGGCTTGGCGGCATACCTGCACCTGACGCGTGCGGTTGCCCCTGTTTCGAAGCAGGGGCAACCGTCTGGATCGCGGGCAGGTGGCGTCAAGGCCAGGCCTGGGGTTGCACTCTGTCCAGTCCCCTAGCAGCGGAGAAGTGGTGACTCGGGCGCCGACAAGCTGGCCATCATGTGGGATCCGTAGATGGCCATGTAGGTAACTGGTGGCACCGAGCGGCTGCCGATCTCCAGCACGTCGAGGCGCACCTCCTCGTTGTTCAACCACTCGGTGGAGAGGTCCTGCCCCCGACTCAGACAACCCAATACAACGCGTTGGGACCACAACCCTCGTCGCTGCTCAAGGCTCACCTCACGATCCCGGGTCGCCCCCAGGGGCAACGGCCGAATCCGAACGGCCATGGTGCCCCCTGGGGAGGTCAGGATCTGAGTCGGTGCAAGCGGACGACTCACGATCGTGCCCGTGAGCCATACCAGGGCCAGCACTGCCACCAGACTCATGCCGACCCGCCCCCACCGCAGCAGCACCACTCCTGAGGTGATCGCCAGCAATACCAGGGCGCTCCAGAACGGTGCGGCGTCCAGGATCCGTTGCGCCATGACCGGGGCACGCCAGGCTTCGTGCAGGAATCGAAACGCCAACAAGAGCACCAGAGGCGTGATGACGCCGAGCCCGATCAACAGGCCGCCTACCAGGGTGTGCGAACGGCGCCTCGCCCGGGATGGGACCCCCACTCCATCGCTGTCCACAGGCTTCACGACAGTCACGCCCTACTCCTCGACATCGGGCCCGCGGGGACGGGTATTCGTTGCGCGGGTGCGCAAAGTTCAGGCTTCTGGTCCTCAGTGTGCCTGAATCTCATGCCGATGCGCACGAGATTCAGGTGGGGGCATAGGGGTGGCGAGCAGAAGCTGACAGCCAAGGCGGCGGGCACCTGATGCGGTTTGGGTGGCCTGGCGGCACAGCTGCACCAGACGCGTGCGGTTGCCCCTGTTTCGAAGCAGGGGCAGCCGTCATGATCGCGGGCAGGTGGCGGTGAGCCGGGGCCCGAGGGGCGACGATCGCGCGGCGAGTCGGGGATCGCGGGCAGCTGCGCTGTGAACCGATGCCTCAGCGGCGGCGGTCGCGCGGCGGGCCGGGGATCAGGTACTGACCCGCGTCGCGCCAGCCTCGCACTCCACCGGCGACGAATTCGGCGTGGTAGCCCTTGTCGCGCGCGGCCTTGACGGCCAGCGAGGCCCGCAGTCCGTTGTCGCAGATGAAGACCATGGTGCCGTCGGGTTCAGCCAGCGGGTCATCGCCGTGAACCGCGGTCCACGGGTCGTCGGCCAGCAGTTTCGGGTCCACCAGCCGGGCGCCGGGAGCGTGACCGGCCACGTACTCACGCAGCGAACGCACGTCGACCAGCACCCCGCCCTTGGCGAGCAGGTCGAGCGCGGTGGCGACGTCGATGCCGCCCTCGGGTCCCTTGAATCGCCAGCCCATCAGCGCACCTCGTCCTCAGCGGCGTCCTCAACCAGGTCCGGCGCGTCCAGGTCCAGCTCAAGCGCCAGGTCCGCGGTGCCCAGCAGGTCGTCGGGGTGTGCCTGGAACAGGGGCAACGCCTCGGCGTCAATCACCGCGACCGCGTCGGCGTCGTGGATGTCGATGCCCATCACCGTGTGCAGCGCCTTCAAGTAGGCCTCGCTGGTGCCGGCCTGGGCGTGGGCCTGCGCATTGACCGTCGGGGCATGCAGCACCTTGCGGTAGACGCGACGCAGGGAGCGCTCCACCTCGGCGATGGTCTCCTCCGGCAGCCGTCCACGCAGCGCGGTCACCTCGTCCTGAATGAGCCCACGGACGTAGCCACGCATCCGCACGATCACCGGGTCAGCGCTGCGGGCCCGGCGACGGGTCTCGAAGCGTTCCACGCCGTCGGCGATGACCTGGTCGGCCTCGGCCAGGGCCGTCTGGCTGACCCCGGACAGACCCATGGCCAGCGAGTTCAGGCCCAGCACCGTGACCCCGACCAGATCGGCGACCCCGTCGGCGACATCGGTCTGCAGCGCCATGTCCATGATCACCAGCGGCTGCTGGCGTCCGGCGAGGGACTCGGGGGTCACCACCGGACGTCCCTGGCCCGAGCAGGCGATCACCACGTCGGCGGTGCGCATCCAGTCGTTCACCTGCTCGGCGGTCACGTGCGCGAAGGCGTAGTTGTCGACGCTGCCGGGGCGGCGGCCCGATGGGGAGTGCACGCCCACGTCGCTGACCCGTCGCAGCGCCAGTTCGGCGGCCACGACCCGGCTGTAGGCGCCTGAGCCGATCACCAGGACCCGCGCGCCACGCAGGGTGCCGCATCCCAACGTCGCTGCGGCGGTGTCCAGCACCACCTCGGCGCTGGAGCGTCCGGCCTGGCCAATAGTGGTCGATGAGGTGACGCGCTTGGCGGTGCGCAGGCTGTGCTGGAACAACTCGTTCAGCATCGGGGTGGTCGACTGTGCGTGCAGGGCGTCATTGAAGGCGGCGCGGACCTGGCCGGTGATCTCGGCCTCGCCCAGCACGATCGACTCCAGTCCGGACGCGACCCGGAACAGGTGGTTGGCGACGGGTTTGCCGGTGCGCACCTTGAAGCTGGTGATCACGGTTGGACGGTCCCAGCCGGTGACGTCCTCCAGTGCGGAGACCACGACGTCCAGACCGTCATGGAAGCGTTGCGCCTCGACGTAGATCTCGACCCGGTTGCAGGTGCTCAGGATTCCCCAGCCGTCCAGCGGCATCAGCTCGTGGCACTCGTTGCGCCGCCGCAGCCGCTCGTCCAGCCCCTTCGTCGCGGCCGAGAGGTCAGCCAACCGGCCGAGCGACAACTCGGCATGACTAGCAGTAAGAGCCAACAGCACCGCCCCATTCTAGGCGGCGTCCGGCGGCTTCGTGACCAACCGGACATGGCGACCGGCTTCGGCCCCGGTTCGTGGGATTACCGCCGGTGAGGGAGAATGACCCCAAATGACCGAACTTGCCTCTTCTCACCCCTGGATCGCCCACGACACCGCCGCATCGGCGCTGGTGCGTGCCGCGACCGGCGCCCCGTCCACCCATACCCCGGTGTGGTTCATGCGTCAGGCCGGCCGTTCGCTGCCGGAGTACCGCGCGGCCCGTGAGGGCACCACCATGCTCGACTCGTGCCTGCGCCCCGAGCTGGCGGCCGAGATCACCTGCCAGCCGGTCCGTCGCCACGGCGTCGACGCCGGCATCTTCTTCAGCGACATCGTGGTGCCCATGCGCCTGGCCGGCATCGGCGTCGAGATCGTGCCGGGCACCGGCCCGGTCGTCGAGCACCCGATCCGCACCGAGGACGACATCGCCGCGCTCGAGTCGCTGCCGTCGGCGGCCTACGACGAGGCCCTGGAACCGATTCGCCAGGCCATCGCGCTGACCGTCGCCGAGCTTCGGGCCACCCCGCTGATCGGATTCTGCGGGGCACCGTTCACGGTGGCCTCCTACCTGGTCGAGGGTGGCCCCAGCCGCGAATACCTGCACACCAAGGCCATGATGTACTCACGTCCCGACCTGTGGAACCGGCTCGCGGCGTGGGTTGCTGACCGCTCCGGACGCTTCCTGCGGGCCCAGGTGCTGGCCGGGGCCAGCGCCGTGCAGTTGTTCGACTCGTGGGCCGGCGGTCTGTCACTCGAGGACTACCTGACCCACGTCCAAGGACACTCGCGGTCCGTCTTCGACCACGTCACCGACCTGCCGGTGCCGCGCATCCACTTCGGGGTGAACACCTCCGAACTGCTGCCGGCGATGCGCGCGGCCGGAGCGACCGTCATGGGCGTCGACCATCGCCTGAGGCTGGACGTCGCCAACGAGCGCCTGGGCGGCAGCATCCCGCTGCAGGGCAACCTCGACCCGGCGCTGCTGTTCAGTTCCGCCGAGGCCCGCGAGGCCGGTATCCGGACGGTGCTGGAACGCGGCGCCCATGCGCCGGGCCACATCTTCAACCTTGGTCACGGGGTGCCGCCCAGCACCGACCCGGCCGTGCTGACCGACACGGTGGCGCAGGTGCACGAGATCTCGGCAGCCACCCGCCGCGCCGGGGGGTCGGCGTGACCGCCGTCGTCATCGGCGGCGGCATCGCAGGACTGGTCACCGCCTGGCAACTGGCCCGCCACGGCGTCCAGGTTGAGGTCTACGAGTCAGCCGGACACCTCGGCGGGGCGCTGGTCTCCCACCACGTCGCCGGACTGGAACTGAACTCCGGCGCCGAGGCGTTCGCCGTCGCCAACGACCACGTCTTCAGCCTGGTCGATGCCCTGGGGCTGGGCGAGCACGTGGTGCACCCCCGTACCGGCACCTCCTGGATCCTCAATGTGCGCGGCGCCTTCCCTTCCCCGGTCGGTGGTTACCTGGGCATCCCGTCCAACCCGCTGGCTGAGGACGTGGTGCGGGTCATCGGCCGGGAGGCCGCTGAGCATGCCATGGCTGACGCGATGATGGGCCCCGAGGCCGGCTACCGTCCCGGCATCTCGCTGGGCGAGTACGTCAGCAACCGGATGGGACGATCGGCGCGGACCCTGCTGGTCGAGCCCGTCGCCGGCGGCGTCCACTCCACCTCCCCCGACCTGTTGGAACTCGACTCAATCGCGCCGAAGCTGCACCCGGCGGTGCTCGAGCACGGCTCGCTGCAGGCCGCCATCAAGGGCCTGCGCACCAATGCCCGTCCTGGGGCAGCGGTCGCCAGCCTCGCACCGGTGATCGACCTGCTGCCGCGGACCCTCGCCGAGCAGATCCGTCTGGCCGGGGGCCGCTTCCACACCCGGGCAAACGTCCGCAAGGTCGTCCCCGCCAAGGGCGGCGGCTGGACCGTGGTGCTGGACGACGGCACCGTCCACGCCGACCAGGTCGTGGTGACGACCCCGGCGCAGGTCACCCAGCGGCTGTTGGCCGAGGTCACCGACGTCGCCGAGTCGATTCCGGCGCTGCCGTCCTCGCCGGTGGCCTTGGCCACCCTGGTCGTCGACGACGAACGACTCGACGCCTCGCCCCGCGACAATGGCGCGCTGGTCGCCTCGCACACGCCCGGCATCGTGGCCAAGGCGCTGACCCATGCCACCGCCAAGTGGGACCACATTCGCCGGGCGGCCGAGGAGTCCGCCCCGGGTCAGCACCGCCACGTGCTGCGGCTCAGCTACGGACGATCCGGCGAGCCGGTGCCGACCCCCTCCGAACTGCCCGACCTGGCGCTGAACGACGCCCGCCGCATCCTGGGCGTCCACCTGCCCCGCGAGGCCGTGGTGGCGGTCGACCTGACGCTCTGGGGCGCAACCATGACCCAGGCTCGTCCGGGCCACCAGAGTGCACTGCAAGAAGTGGCCGGACGGCTCTCGAACCACCCCGGGCTGGCCATCACCGGCGCCTGGATGGCCGGCACCGGCATCGCCGCCATCACCAACCACGCCCGCCGCGTCGGCGACTACCTGACCGGGTTGAAGCCCTTCCATCCGGTCAGCGCGGCAGCACCCGTCCAACCCCACAGCACACGGCCGACCGACACCCCCACCACTGAGGAGCCAGCATGACCGAGGTAGCCCAGCAGATCGCCTACACCGAGTACGCCGTCTACTCCAAGATTGCCGGGTCAGGCATGGCCGAGCAGTCGATCGCCGCTGAACTCGAGCACTGGACCGCCCGCCTGGCCGAGCTGGGGGTGACCCTGCGCGGCGTCTACGACGTCACCGAGTTCAAGCCGGAGTCCGACGTGATGATCTGGACCCACGCCGAGAAGCCGGAGGCGTTGCAGGCCGCCGGGCAGTTGTTCCGCGGGCTGGGCCTGGCCCAGGGTTTGACCCGCGCCTGGACCGCGGTTGGTGTGCACGTGCAGGCCGAGTTCACCAAGGCCCACGCGCCGGCGTTCATGTACGGCAAGCAGCCCAAGAAGTGGGTCACCGTGTACCCCTTCGTCCGCAGCCACGAGTGGTACCTGCTCGACGAGGACGAACGTTCGCAGATGCTGCGCGAGCACGGCATGGCCGGGCGGAAGTTCCCCGACGTGCTGGCCAACACCGTGGGCGCATTTGCCCTGGGCGACTATGAATGGCTGTTGAGTTTCGAGTCGGACGAGCTGATCGAGCTGGTCGACATGATGCGCGACCTGCGCTACACCAAGGCCCGGTTGCACGTGCGCGAGGAACTGCCGTTCTACACCGGACGCCGCGTCGGCGCCGCTGACCTGACCGTCCTGCTGGGCTGAGAAGAAGGAGTGCACCATGACTGTTGAACCCGAACTGGCACCCTCGGCCATTGATGCGTCGGTGACCCACGACGTGCCGGTGGCGACGACCACGGGCGTGGCGGGCGTGGTCGCCGACTACGACGCCCTGCTGCTGGCCAGCTTCGGCGGCCCCGAGGGGCAGGACGACGTGCTGCCCTTCCTGCGCAATGTGACCCGCGGCCGCGGCATCCCCGACGAGCGGCTCGAAGCCGTCTCGGGGCACTACCGGGCGCTGGGCGGCGTCTCGCCCATCAACGAGCAGAACAAGGCACTCCAGGCGGCGCTACAGGCCGAGCTGGCAGCGCGCGGCATCGATCTGCCCGTGCTGTGGGGAAACCGCAACTGGGCCCCCTACACCGGCGAGGTGCTCCGCGAGGCCCATGCGGAGGGGAAGCGGACGGTGCTGGGCCTGGCCACCAGCGCCTACTCGTCCTACTCCGGGTGCCGCCAGTACCGCGAGGATTTCGGCATCGCCCTGGCCGACCTCGCTGCAGACGGCATCACTGACCTGCGGGTCGACAAGTTGCGCCACTACTTCAACCTCGAGGGGTTCCTGGCGCCGGTCGCCGACGGCGTGGTCGCCGGGGTGCAGCAGTTGATGTCCGGTGGACGTAGCGCCGACGAGCTGGTGGTGATGTATTCAACCCACTCCATTCCGGATGCGATGTCGGATGCCTCGGGCCCGACCGACACCCGTCGTCCGGGGTCGGGCGGCTGGTACGTCGCCCAGCACCAAGCGGCGATCGACTGGGTGCACGCCCGGGTCCAGGCCGAGCTGGGGGTCGAGTTGCAGCAGCAGTTCGTCTTCCAGTCCCGGTCGGGCAACCCGCGCCAGCCGTGGTTGGAGCCCGACATCAGTGACGCCATCACGGCTGCCGCCGAGATCGGGCGCACGGGGGTGGTGTGCGTGCCGATCGGGTTCGTCAGTGATCATGTAGAAGTGGTGTGGGACCTGGACACCGAGGCCGCCGAGACCGCCGCCGACTTGGGCCTGGACTTCGTCCGGACGCCGACCGCCGGCACCGACCCGCGGTTCGTGGCCGCCCTGGTCGATCTGGTCGAGGAACGGCTGGGACGCCGCGGACCGGTCGAGACGGTGACACGTTTCCCGGCGACCCCGGACGTGTGCGGTGTCGCCTGCTGCGTCGGAGCCCGGGTCAAGCCGACGGTGGCCGGTGCCGATTCGGCGGCCGACTGCGCTGGAGCTGCTGCCCTGTGACCGGGACCATGATCAAGATCGGCACCCGGGCGTCGGTGCTGGCCCGCACGCAGTCGCAGATGATCGCCGATGCGTTGGGCGCACCGGCCGAACTGGTGTTCATCAGCACCGAGGGCGACGTCAACCAGGCGCCGCTGGACCGGATCGGTGGCACCGGCATCTTCGTCTCGGCGGTGCGCGATGCCCTGCTGGACGGCGAGGTCGACCTGGTCGTGCACTCGATGAAGGACCTGCCGACCGCACCGGCACCCGGCATCACGCTGATCGCAGTGCCGCCGCGGGAGGACCCACGTGACGTGCTGTGCGCCGCCGGCGGACAGGGCCTGGCCCAGTTGCCGCTTGGCGCGAAGGTGGGCACCGGATCGGCGCGGCGGGCGGCGCAGCTGCTGGCGGCGCGTCCCGATCTTGAGGTGACCGGGTTGCGCGGCAACATTGACACCCGACTGGGCCGGGTGCGCGGACATGTCGGCCCAGGGCGAGAGGCTCCCCGCGGGGGTGCAGGGGGTCGTCCCCCGCAAGATGATCTTGATGCGGTGGTGCTGGCTGCGGCGGGACTGTCGCGGGCGGGACGCTCGCAGTACGTGACCGAATTCCTGGACCCGTCGGTGATGCTGTCGGCGGCAGCCCAGGGCGCGCTGGCCGTGGAGTGCCGTTCCGACGACCTCGACTCGGTGGCCGCGCGGCTGGCCGCCGGTCTGGACGATCCGCTCACCCGGGCGTGCACGGTGGCCGAACGATCCTTCTTGTCGACGCTCGAGGCGGGCTGCACCGCCCCCGTCGGCGCCCTGGCCACGGTGGTCGACGGCGTGCTGACCCTGCGCGGGCTGGCGATCAGCACCGACGCCTCGGTGCGTTTCGACGGGGAGTTGGCCGGGCCCGTTGCCGATGCTGTCGGCATAGGCGTGCGGCTGGCTGAGCAGTTGCTGGCCGAGGGCGCCGGCGTCGTGCTGGCGAAGTAGCAACGTGCAGACATTGTCCCCCTGCGGTGCGAAGGTACAGCCATGAGCGATCCGTACTGGTTGAGCGAGCCGCCGCCCGATCCGGAGGACCTGCCACCCGACGACGCCTACTGGGCGCCGGACGACGACGTGCCCGGGGATGGTCCGCCCACGCCCGCCTCGCGGACTGCCGCCGCGCCGCTGCCGCCGGCGGTCGCGGTGCAGCGCTCGTCCGAGGGTTTGCGTGACGAGGCCCTGGGGGTGCTGCGTGACCTGACCGGTCGGGCCGACGCGCAGTTCCACGACGGCCAGTTCGAGGCGATCGAGGCGCTGGTGGCCGGCCACCGCCGGGCGCTGGTGGTCCAGCGCACCGGGTGGGGCAAGTCGGCGGTCTATTTCATCGCGGCACTGTTGCAGCGCCGGGCCGGGTCCGGACCGGCGCTGATCGTCTCGCCGCTGTTGGCATTGATGCGTGACCAGGTCGCGGCTGCCGAGCGGGCCGGGGTGCGGGCAGCGGCCATCAACTCGGCCAATGTCACCGAGTGGCGCGACATCGAGGGGTTGCTGGATGCCGATGCCCTCGACGTGTTGTTCGTCTCGCCGGAGCGTCTGGTCAATCCCCGGTTCCGCAGCGAGCAGCTGCCCCGACTCGTCGCCGGGTGCGGGCTGCTGGTGATCGACGAGGCCCACTGCATCAGTGACTGGGGGCACGATTTTCGTCCCGACTACCGCCGCATCCGTGACCTGATCGCCGAGCTGCCGACCGGCGTACCGGTGCTGGCCACCACGGCGACTGCGAATGCCCGGGTGGTCGCCGACGTCGAGGAGCAAATGGCGGCCGGTGGGCACGAGGTGTTCACCCTGCGCGGTGCGCTGGCGCGTGACTCGCTGCGCCTCGGCGTCCTCGACGTGGGCACCCCCACCCGGCGGCTGGCCTGGCTGGCCGAGCACTTGGATGCGCTGCCCGGCAGCGGGATCGTCTACTGCCTGACCGTGGCGGCCGCCGAGGATGCGGCCGCGTTGCTGTCGAAGTCCGGGCACCGGGTGCTGCCCTACACCGGACGCACCGATGCTGCCGAGCGGATGGCCGCCGAGGAGGCGTTGAAGGCCAACGAGGTCAAGGCCCTGATCGCGACCTCGGCGCTGGGAATGGGCTTTGACAAGCCCGACCTCGGTTTCGTGGTGCATCTGGGGGCGCCCAGTTCGCCGGTCGCCTACTACCAGCAGGTCGGACGCGCCGGGCGCGCAACGCCCAGCGCCGACGTACTGCTGTTGCCCGGTGTCGAGGACCGCGAGATCTGGCACTACTTCGCCACGAACGCCATGCCCACCCAGCGCAAGGCCGATGCGGTGCTGGGAGCGCTGGCCGAGGCGTCCGGACCGCTGTCGGTGGCCGCGTTGGAGGCCCGGGTCGACATCAAGCGCAGCCCGCTGGAGCTGCTGCTGAAGGTGCTGGCCGTCGACGGGGCCGTCGAGAACGTCACCGGCGGCTGGGTCGCGACCGGGGCGCCGTGGACCTATGACGCCGAACGCTACGAGCGGATCGCGGCGGCCCGGGTGGACGAGCAGGACGCCATGCTCAGCTATGAACGGCTGGCTGCCGATGTCTCGCGCACCGACCAGGGCTGTCGGATGGCCTTCCTGACCGCCGCGCTGGACGACCCCCAGTCGGCGCCGTGCGGGCGTTGCGATGTTTGCGCCGAGCCCTGGTACCCGACCGTGATCACCGTGCCCACCCTGGAACAGGCGCAGGCCTCGTTGGACCACGTCGGGGTGCCGATCCCGGCCCGAGCCATGTGGCCCTCGGGTCTGGACACCCTGGGGGTGCTGGCCGACGGCAAGCCGGTCAAGGGCAAGCTCAAGGCCGAGGACCTGGTCGAGGAAGGTCGGGCGGTGGCCCGGCTCACCGACCTGGGCTGGGGTGGGCCACTGCGCGAACTCTTTGCCCCCGATCGTGAGGGCCGGCCCGTCGATGCCGAGGTGCCAGCCGAACTGGCGCGCGCGGTCGTGCGGGTGCTGGCCGGGTGGGGCTGGGACGAACGTCCGGTGGGCGTGGTGTGGGTGCCGAGCCTGGGCCGTCCGCGTCTGGTGGAGTCGCTGGCCACTGGGGTGGCCACCGTCGGTCGGCTGGAACTCCTGGGACCGCTCGAGCTGTCACCGTCCGCCGAGACGTTGCGGGGGTCGACCAACAGCGCCTACCGGGTGCGCGACGTGTGGGACCGGTTCCGGGTCGGGCCCGAGATGGCCTCCCGTCTGGCGAACCTGGGTGGGCCGGTGCTGCTGGTCGACGACCTGGTGGATTCCCGGTGGACGCTGACCGTGGCCGGGCGACTGTTGCGGCGCGCCGGGGCGAGTGCCGTGCTGCCGCTCGCACTGGCGTCGGTGGGCTGAGGGTGCGCATGGGTGTGTGGGTCGGACGGATCCTGGTCACCGCGCTGATGGCGTGGTGGTTGGGCTGGTGGCTGACCCTGGAAACCTTCGCCTGGCAGGACTCCGACGGGCAGAGCGTAGTGCTGCTCGAGGCCACAGAACGGTTCGGTTCGACCGTCGTGAGCCCCATGACCTACTACGACACGGTGGCGGTGGACCTGATCGCGACCCGAGCACATCTCACGTCTCTGACGATCTGCGTCGTGCTCCTGGTCTTGCGGATGGCTCTCGGGAACCGCATCACTCGAATGTGGACCTGGGCATCGATCGTCGCGGTGGTGCTCACCTGGATCTATCTGGCGGTCGCCGTCGCTGGTCGTCTCGACGGAGTCGTCGTGGGCACACCGCTGGACCTCGTGTCAGGCCGGTCATCGCCCGACCTGTCGGGGGCATGGCCAACAATCGCCATCCTCATGGTGCTCACAGCGATGCCGGTGCTGGTCACGGTGGTCTGGTTGTACCGGAGACCGCTGGGCACGCGTCTGGGTTCGGCAGCCACGGACCTCGAAGGAACCTTGGCCGAGGCAACCTCCACCTGACGACGCCGGTGTCTGGCGACGGGGCTGGCGTGACGGATGGAGTACGTGACAGGACGCCCAGACCTTGTCGCATCTGAGACTCACACCACCACAATCCATCGCCGGTCCCGTCGGAGCATCTTCCGTCGGGCCATTGGCATGCCCTGGCCGCGGCGCGAGGAGATAGCCTTCCCGACAGATGTTGCGAATCGGGGTCCTGGATCGTTGTCAGGGGCATGGAGGCAATCGGGCAGATGGCTGAACCCATCGACGCCAGCGCGAACTCAGGCGCATGGACGACCGAGCGCCGCGCCGCGCTGCACCGATTCGCCCGTCATGTCACCCACGACCCGGGGCTGGCCGATGACGTCCTGCACGACGTGCTAGCCACGGTCCTGACCTCCGGACGAAGATTCTCGAGCGAGGCCGACGAGGATCGATTCGTCCGGCGGGGCATCATCAACCGAACGATCGACCTGTCACGTCGTCGGCGCAGTGAAACCACCGCGCTGCATCGCTGGCATGCCTCCCACCGGGACGACACCCCCGCGCAAGGACATCCACACGACATGGCTGCGGCGCTGTCCGAACTCAGCCCACGAGCCCGGGCCGTGCTGGCCCTGCGCTTCGGGGAAGACCTCAGCTATGACGACATCGCCGAGCGCCTGGGTGGTTCGCCGGGCCGACATCGGATGACGGTCTCCCGGGCAATCAGAAAGCTACGAACCCTGCTCACGAAGGACGACGGCCATGAATGAACTACAGGTCAACAACGACCAGACCCGTGAAGAGTCCGACAATCCCGACATTGTCGACGCCCTGCGTGCCCATTACCGGGACGAGTACCCCGCAGGCTCCGCCGGGCTCGTGGCGTTGGTGTCTCCCCCACAACGACGCTGGTGGGTGGGGCTGGGAGTGGCGGCTGCCATAGTGCTGGTGGCCGCCCTCGTAATCCCGAGGTTCCTTGATGACCGCAGCGTGGTCGCAGAGCCGCCCGGTGGCGAGGAATGGGTCTGGGTGAGTCATATGGGCATGCAGGTCGAGGTTCCGGCCTCATGGCAGTTCGACATCGGTGCGTGGTGCGACCGCGTAGGGACACCGAAGGGACCACACGTCCTGCTAATGGATAACTGGACTCCCCACCCCGCGATCCTGTGTCCACCGGCGCCAGATCCGCAGCCAGATCAACCACCCGTCCTTGACTTCACCGAGCCGGTCGGGCCGATCAGTCCCGCGTGGGCAGAATTTCCGCACACCATCGTCTCATTGGCACACGTCATTGGTTCCTACCGCTTGACCGTTCATTGGGGGCAGGATTACCAGATCCAACACCCCGAAATCACTGACATCGCAGCGAGGATCATCAGCTCAGCCTCCACGGTCACCGCGGACGACAACAATGGATGCCCCAGCGCTCCGACAACGACGCTGACCTCTGGGCTCACCGATCTGCCCGAGCCCGACTCGGTGGCGGTGTGTCAGTACGTCCGCTCGTCGCTGTGGAGCTCACGCAAAGTCAGCGCGCACGGTGTACACAACTTGTCCCAGGAACTGCGTCTTTTGGGGTCCCAGCCCGTCCATCCAACCGGCGAATCGTGTCGGGTCCTCGACCCCGAGGTCGTGATGCTGCACTTGAACTCAGGGTCCAAGCAGTACGTGGTCCAGATCAACTACCAGGCCTGCAGCGACACCGGCGTCGTGATCGCCGACGGCAACCACGGCATGAGCAAGAAGCTGTGCGAACAGGTCTTCGTGATGCCCACCACGAACTCCCATATGGCCGAGCCCCTGGCCCGACGCTGCGGCTTCCCCGTCCCGACCGGCCGACCGACCTGATCACCCCCTCGCGTGACGGGTAGCGTGGGTCCGGTGGGGACAGCGCCCACGCCCGAGGAGTTGATCATGAACAGTCTGCCCGTCCGTCCGCGCCGCCTGCGCCAGTCCGCGCCGATGCGTGCGCTGGTCCGCGAGACCACGCTGCGCCCGTCTGCGTTGGTGCTGCCGGCCTTCGTCCGCGAGGGCATAGGTGAGCCGCAGCCGATTTCGTCGATGCCCGGAGTCGTCCAACACACCCTGGACTCCTTGGTCGCTGAGGGTCGCCGAGCCATCGAAGCCGGCATTGGCGGCATCATGCTGTTCGGGGTCCCCCAGGACAAGGATGCGGTGGGTTCCGGGGCGATCGACCCGAATGGAATCCTCAACCTCGCCACCGCTCGGCTTCGCGAGGCGTTCGGCGACGACCTGTTGATCATGACCGACCTGTGCTTGGACGAGTTCACCGATCATGGTCACTGCGGCGTGCTGGACGACCGGGGTCGGGTCGACAATGACGCCACCCTCGAGGTTTACGCGCAGATGGCGATTGCCCAGGCCGAGGCCGGCGCACACCTGGTCGGCCCGTCGGGAATGATGGACGGCCAGGTCGGGGTGATCCGTCAAGCACTCGACGGCGACGGCTTCGACGAGGTCACGATCCTGGCCTACACCGCGAAGTACGCCTCAGCGTTCTACGGGCCCTTCCGGGAGGCGGTGAACTCGTCCCTGCAGGGCGACCGGCGCACCTACCAGCAGGACCCGGCGAACCTGCGCGAGTCCCTGCGCGAACTCGAACTGGACGTCGCCGAGGGCGCCGACATCGTGATGGTGAAGCCCGGCATGCCCTACCTGGACGTGCTGGCCCGCATCGCCGACGTCTCGCCCGTGCCGGTGGCGACCTACCAGGTCTCGGGCGAGTACGCCATGATCCAGGCCGCCGCCGAACGCGGCTGGATCGACCGGGAGCGCATCATCCTGGAATCCCTGACCGGTTTCGCCCGCGCCGGGGCCGACGTCATCCTGACCTATGCCGCGATCGAGGCCGCCCATTGGCTGTATGAACCCCACCGGCTGACCGAAGGAGCACGATGATGACCCGACCCAAGCCGCTCAAGCGCAGCGCCGAGCTGTTCGCCCAGGCCCAACACCTGATTCCCGGCGGCGTCGACTCGCCGGTCCGCGCCTTCGGGAGCGTCGGCGGCACCCCGCCGTTCATCAGCCACGCCCGCGGGCCGTACCTGTACGACGTGGACGGCAACGAGTACGTCGACCTGGTCTGCTCGTGGGGCCCGATCATCCTGGGTCACGCGCACCCGGCTGTCCTGGAAGCCGTGCACGCGGCCGCCAGTCGCGGGCTGAGCTTCGGCGCACCGCACGCTGGTGAGGCCGAGCTGGCCGCGGCGATCGTCTCGTTGATGCCGGTAGAGAAGGTGCGGCTGGTCAACTCGGGCACCGAGGCGACCATGAGCGCCATCCGGGTGGCTCGCGGCGCGACCGGACGCGACAAGATCATCAAGTTCGCCGGTTGCTACCACGGCCACTCCGACGGCCTGTTGGCCGAGGCCGGCTCGGGCGCTGCCACCTTCGCCATCCCCGGCTCGGCAGGCGTCCCGGTGGCAACCGCCGCCGACACCATCGTGGTCCCCTACAACGACCCCGATGCCGTGCGGGTCGCGTTCGAGGCCCATCCGGGCGAGATCGCGGCGATCATCACCGAGGCAGCACCGGCCAACATGGGGGCCATCGTGCCGGGGCCCGGCTTCAACAAGTTCCTGCACGACGTGGCCCACGAGCACGGCGCGCTGCTGATCAGCGACGAGGTGCTGACCGGGTTCCGCTCCTCGTCCCAGGGCTACTGGGGCATCGACGGCGCCCAGGAGGGCTGGGTGCCCGACCTGTTCGCCTTCGGCAAGGTGATCGGCGCCGGTCTGCCACTGGCCGCCTTCGGTGGACGGGCCGAGCTGATGGACCTGCTGGCACCCGCGGGCCCGGTCTACCAGGCCGGCACCCTGTCCGGGAACCCGGTCGGCACCGCGGCCGGCCTGGCCCAGCTGAGACTGCTCGACGATGCGTTGTACCGCCGACTGGACCGCACCGCCGAGACCCTGAAGCAGGCCTGGACCGAGGCCCTGTCGGCCGCCGGCGTACCGCATCGGGTGAACAGCATCGGCACCATCTTCTCGGTGTTCTTCACCGACGACGAGGTCACCGACTACGCGAGCGCCAAGCGGCAGGACACCACGGCCTTCGCCGCCTTCCATGCCGAGATGTTGGCCCAGGGCGTCTACCTGCCACCGAGCGCCTTCGAGGTCTGCTTCGTCTCCGATGCCCATGACAGCCGGGCCCTCGACCGGGTGGTGTCGGCGCTCCCCAGGGCAGCGCAGGCGGCGGCGCGCGCGTCCTGAGCGGTATCCGATCAACCCCACGCCCTACCAGTGGCGAGTTCTCCACGTCAGTTCGGTGGACAACCCGCCACTGTCGCATGGGTCAAGAGCTGTCGCAGTGATTCAGAGGCCGAGCCGGCGATACCTCCCCATCCTGGCCGCCATCCGGTCCGACTGGTCCATCGCGACCAGGGCCGCCGCCTCGTTGCTGATGGCCGCGGCCATCCGGTGGGCGAAGGCCTCGGGCTCGTCGGCGGCATCGGGCAACTCCGCCACGATCCGGTCGACGATGCCGGCCGCCTTGAGGTCGCGCGAGCGGACCCCTTGCTGTGCAGCCAGCTCGGGAGCACGGTCCGGGGTCCGGTGCAGGATGGCCGAGGCCCCCTCGGGGGGTAGCGGCGACAGCCACGAGTGCTCGGCACAGATGACGGTGTCGGCCGGCATCAAGGCCAGCGCCCCACCGCCGGTGCCCTGCCCCAGCAGCACGCAGATGGTCGGCACCTCCAGGGTGACCAGGTCATTGAGGCAGCGGGCAATCTCACCGGCCATGCCGCCCTCCTCGGCCTCCTTGGACAGTGCCGCCCCGTTGGTGTCGATCACCGAGATCAACGGGATGTTCAACTCCTTGGCCAACCGGATGCCGCGCCGCGCCACCCGCAACCCCGAGGGCTGCAGCGGCGCGTCCGAGAATTCCTGGCGACGGTCGTGCCCGAGCACCACGCAGGGCAGGCCGTCGAACCGGGCCAACGACAAGGTCATGGAGCGGTCATGCTCCCCCGCGCCGGTCCCGTACAGCGGCAGCGACGGTTCGGCGCCCACCCGCAACAGGGTGCGAATGCCGGGACGATCCGGACGTCGGGACTTCAGCACCGACTCCCAGGCCGGCACGTCGGTGGTTGGCTCCACGTCCAGGCCAGGCACCTCGGAGGGCACCTGGTGGTCGGCCGGCGCCATGATGTCCAGCAACCGCGAGGCCACCGCCCGCAACTGCTTGGGCGCCAGCACGGCATCGACGAGTCCGTGCTCGAACAGGTTCTCGGCGGTCTGGACACCTTCGGGGAACTGCTCGCCGTACAGCGCTTCGTACACCCGCGCGCCGAGGAAGCCGATGGTCGCCCCCGGCTCGGCGACGGTGACGTGCCCCGTCGACCCCCACGAGGCGAAGACGCCGCCGGTGGTCGGGTGGCGCAGGTAGGTGATGTAGGGCAGGTTCGCCAGCTTGTACTCGGCGACCGCAGCGGTGATCTTGACCATGGTCACGAACGCCGGGGTGCCCTCCTGCATCCGGGTGCCACCCGAGGCGGTGCCGGCGAACAGCGGCAGCCGCTCCCGGGTCGCCCGTTCGAAGGCTGCCACGATCCGCTCCGCAGCGGCCTGGCCGACCGACCCGGCCAAGAAAGAGAACTCCGAGGCCACGGCGGCCACCCGATGACCATTGATGGTGCCCTCACCGGTGAGCACCGCCTCGTCCTCGCCGGACTTCGCGGCGGCCCGGGCCAGGTCGTCGGCGTAGGCGGAGCCGGCTTCGGCGACGACCAGCGGCGCCTCGTCCCAGCTGCTCCAGCTGCCCTGGTCGAAGACCTCGGCGATCAGCTCCCGGGCCGAGGGCCGCTTCGGCTTCACGGGCGCGCCTCCGGCAGCAACCGTCGCGCTCATGACGCGTCCTCGGCCAACCACTGGCGGATGGACTCGTTGTGCTCACCCAGCAGCGGCGGTGCCAGCGGCTTCTCGCGGCCACCCGAGTACGGGTTGTCGTCGTAGCGCAGCGCCGAGCCCGGCAGGGTGGTGGGGCCGAGCACCGGGTGGTCGACCTCGTAGAGCAGGTGCTGGCTGGCAACCTGGTCCCAGGTGTAGATCTCGTCCAGAGTCCGCACCTTGCCCGCCGGGATGCCGGCCTCGGCCAGCTTGGCGAGCACCTCCTCTCCGGTGAACGGGGCGAAGGCAGCGTTGACGACCTCGATCAGTGCATCCCGGTTGGCCACCCGCTCGGGGTTGGTGGCGAACCCGTCGCGGTTCGGGTCGAGTCCGAACAGGGCGGTGAACGTCTGCCACAGCTTGTCATTGGCGACCGAGATCTGCACCGCGCCGTCGCTGGCCTTGAACAGGCCGTAGGGGGCGATCGCCGGGTGGTGGTTGCCCTGGGCCCGGCCGACCTTGCCGGCGACGGTATAGGCGGTGCCCTGCAGCGCATGGACACCGACGACCGAGGCCAGCAGGCTGGTGCGCACGTGGCGTCCCACACCGGTGCGCCCCCGTTCGTGCAGTGCGGTCAGCACCCCAAAGGCGCCGTTCATGCCCGAGAGCAGGTCGGCGATCGGCACCCCCACCCGCTGCGGGTCGTCTGGCCCGGATCCGGTCAGCGACATCAGACCGGCCTCACCCTGGGCGATCTGGTCGTACCCCGGACGTCCGCCCTCGGGTCCGTCGTGACCGAAGCCCGAGATCGACAGCATCACCAGGCGCGGGTTGATCTTCTGCAGTTCGTCGAAGCCGAAGCCGAGGCGCTCCATCACGCCGGGGCGGAAGTTCTCGACCAGCACGTCGCCGCGGCGCACCAGTTCGGTGAGCACCGCGCGTCCGTCCTCGCTCTTGAGGTCGAGCGTGATCGACTCCTTGTTGCGGTTGGCCGCCAGGTAATAGGTGGAAATGTCCTCGTCCGGCCCGACGAAGGGAGGGCCCCAGCTGCGAGTCTCGTCGCCCTGCGGCGCCTCCACCTTGATCACGCGGGCACCCTGGTCGCCCAACATCATGGCGGCGTGGGGCCCGGCGAGGGCGCGGGACAGGTCGATGACGAGGATGTCGTCCAGGGGGCTGGTCACAAGGGCTCCTTGGTGTGGTGGTGGCTATTCGGGGTCAGGGGGTTTGGTGAGTGTAGGGCGCTTCGAGCAACCCTGTGCAGGCCAGGGCGGCCGCGCTCGGGTCGGAGTGCAGAATCGCCTGGGCGAGCAGTTCGAGTCGTCCCCGCAGCGCCGAGGAGTCCGGCGGGGGCGGCGCGGCGGCGGCGAGTCCGTCGTCCAGGTCGACCAGCAGCGACGAGTCGGCGAGCCGCTTGATGCAGCGCCAGGTGTCGTCGAACAACCGCGGACGGCCGTCGGCGGCGAGCAGGGCGGCCTTCAGCGCCGGCCGGGGGTTGGCGGCGGCGGCGCGGGCCAACCCGGCCAGGATGGCCTCGCGGGCGCTCAGCACGTCGTGGGCGGGTCGGCCGACCAGCGCGATCGCGGGCATCGCCTCGG
>NZ_JADIJQ010000039.1 GCF_017355265.1 Tessaracoccus sp. SD287 | reverse complement strand
GAAAAGGGAAGGGAGACGGTGAGGGGGGTCCGTCTGGCCCTGAACCTAGGCTGCCCAGGGGTCACCTGCCGGGAATTATCAAGAAACTCTCACCAAGCCTCGGGGCAACGCGTCAAACCTACGGTGACGTAGCCGAAGCTTCCCGAAGTGACCCCGTCGCACCGTGCCGACCACGCTCCTGCCAACGCCGCTGTGACAAGGCCGAATGCAGGTGATCGTCGAGCGCGCACACGCCAGAACGCAACGCTGGCGCCGTCATGATGACGACGCCAGCGGATACCCCTAACTTTCGGACAGACTCTTTCCGATCAATGCGAAATGGCCCCTTCGGCGCCCGCGCCGGTGAGGGAACGCACCTCCATCTCGGCGCGCCTGGCCAGGTCTGGCTGCTCATTCGACAGCAGCGTGCCAATAATGCCGCCCAGGAAACCGACGGGCACCGAGACGATGGCCGGGTTGTCGAGTGGGAACCATTGGAAGTCGGCACCGGGGAACATCGAACTCGGCGCACCCGAGACGGCGGGGGAGAAGATGATCAGCACCAATGCGCTGATCAAACCGCCGTAGATCGACCACAGTGCACCCTGGGTGTTGAACCTGCGCCAATACAGCGAGAACAGGATGGAGGGCAGGTTGGCCGAGGCCGCCACGGCGAACGCCAATGCCACCAGGAAGGCAATGTTCTGCGACTTGGCGGCAATGCCACCGACAATGGCCAGCGCGCCGATCACGATCACCGTGGTGCGGGCCACCCGAAGCTCTGCCTCCGGGCTGGCCTTGCCCCGCTTGATGACCGAGTTGTAGATGTCATGGGCAAAGGACGCCGAGGAGGTGATGGCCAAACCGGCCACCACCGCCAGGATGGTGGCGAAGGCCACGCCGGAGATGATGGCCAGGAACACCGTGCCGCCGACTCCCTGGCCGGGCAGCCAGAACGCCAGCGCCGGGGCCGCTGCGTTGGCCTTGCCGGGCAGTTCGTTGATGGTGTTGGCGCCCACCAGCCAGGCGGCGCCGTAGCCCAGCACCATGGTGAACAGGTAGAAGGCGCCGATCAGGCCGATCGCCCAGGTCACCGAGCGGCGGGCCTCCTTCGCGGTGGGCACGGTGTAGAAGCGCATCAGCACGTGCGGCAGGCCCGCGGTGCCCAGCACCAAAGCCATCGACAGTGAGACGAAGGCGAGTTTGGAGGTGCTGTCCTTGCCGTACTTGAGCATCGGGTTCGACAAGTCGATCGAGCGGCCGGCGTCCGCGCTGGCGGTCTCGTTGGCCCGGCCGATCAGCGCCGAGAGGTTGAACCCGGTCTTGGCCAGCACCCAGAAGGTCATGATCGCGGCACCCGAGACCAGCAGGATCGCCTTGATCATCTGCACCCAGGTGGTGCCCTTCATGCCGCCGATGAGCACGTAGCAGATCATCAGCACCCCGACCACCACGATGACCAGGTTCTGCATCAGCGCGCCGCTGACACCGAGCAACAGGCTGACCAGCCCGCCGGCGCCGGCCATCTGGGCCAGCAGGTAGAAGAACGAGACGGCCAGCGTCGAGATGGCCGCCGCCATCCGCACGGGCCGCTCCTTGACCCGGAAGCTGAGCACATCGGCCATGGTGAACTTGCCGGTGTTGCGCAGCGGTTCGGCGACCAGCAGCAGCGCCACCAGCCAGGCCACCAGGAATCCGATCGAGTAGAGCAGGCCGTCGTAGCCACTCAGAGCGACGGCGCCGACGATGCCCAGGAAGGACGCTGCCGACAGGTAGTCGCCGGCGATCGCCAGACCGTTCTGCCGTCCGTCGAAGGATGCCCCGCCGGTGTAGAACTCCTTGGACGTCTTCTTGCCGCCGGTGGAGACCTTGATCACGATCGTCAGGGTGACCACCACGAACAGGACGAAGATCGCAATGTTCGCGATCGGGTTTCCGAGCTTGAGGGTTTCGAGGATCATGATCGCCCCGCCTCCAGTTCTTCGCGCAGCCGGGTGGCGATCGGGTCCAGGTTCTTGTTGGCATGGCGGATGTACAGCGCCGTGATGCCGAACGTCGTCACGAACTGCAACAGGCCCAGCAGGATGCCCAGGTTGACGTTGCCGAAGACGGGGGTCTTCATGAAGTCCTCGGCGTAGGTGCTCAGTAGTACGTAGGCGAAGTACCAGACCAAGAAGGCGATGCTGAGGGGGAAGGAGAAGTTGCGGAACCGCTTGCGCAACTCGGCGAACTCCTCGGAGCCCTGCATGTCGATGAAGGCCTGGGCGCTGATCCTGGGATCGACCGGATCATCCAACGGTGGTGGTGTTGCGGTGTTCGGAGAGGTCACGACACTCCTTGGGACGAGCCCCCTGCGGGGGCGATGGCTGACGGACGACGTCGGCGACAGTGCTGACGGCAGGTATCCGCGGGGAGGCAGCGACGGCGTCCCCCGGCTGCAAACTAGCCCCAGCGGGGGCACTCACACGTCAGGTCCGGCAGAAACGCCGTGAGATTTCCACCGGGACCGGTCCCGTGAGCCCACTCGGAGCCCGGGTGTGACAAAGATCACCGCACCCCGGCGGTCGAGCCGGGCGGCGACTCAGTCGAAGACGACCGAACGGGCGCCGTCCAGGAAGACCCGATGCTCGGCAAACAGCTGCACGGCATCGCTGAGGGTGCGTGACTCCTGGTCCTGGCCCACCTCGACCAGTTGCTTGACGGTGCGCGAATGGTCGACGCGCACCACGTTCTGTTCGATGATCGGACCCTCGTCCAGGTCAGCCGTGACGAAGTGCGCCGTGGCGCCGATCAGCTTGACGCCGCGGGCATGGGCCTGACGGTAGGGATTGGCTCCCTTGAACCCCGGGAGGAAGGAGTGGTGGATGTTGATGGCGCGACCGGCCAGGAACTCGCACAGTTCCGGGCTGAGGATCTGCATGTAGCGGGCCAGCACCACCAGCTCGATGTTCTCGGCGACCACGACCTCGCGCACCCGGGCCTCGAAGGCGGGCTTGGTCTGCGGGGTGACGGTGTGCGACTCAAAGCTGGTGTCGTAGAAGTTCGCCAGCGGTTCCAGGTCGGGATGGTTGGCCAGCACCAGCGGAATGTCGACGGTCAGCCGACCGGAGCGCTGACGATAGAGCAGATCGTTGAGGCAGTGGCCGGCCCGTGAGGCCAGCACCAGTGTCCGCAGGGGGCGCCCCGCCTCGTGCACCGTCCACTCGGCGTCGAAGCGTGCCACCACCGGACGGAGCTGGTCACGGAACTGGTCGAGGTCCAGGGCCGAGTCCACCTCGACGCGCATGAAGAAGCGCCCGGTGTCGGTGGAGGAGAACTGCTGCAGCTCGGTGATGTTGCCGCCGGCGGCACCGCAGGCACCGGTGACGGAGTGCACGATGCCGGGGCCGTCGATGCAGGTGAAGGTCAGGACCCAATGGAACATGCGCCTCATCGTAGTGGCGAAGCAGGGCGTGCCCGACCCGACGCCCGCTCCCGGCACCGCCGAGGGTGGCCGGCAGCGGACGACCGCGTCCGGGCGCTGCGGATATAGTTCGCCGCGACACGGGGGGGTGGGTGTGCGCAACGATCTGGTGCTGACGGGCATCGTCGAGGGATGGGTCCGTGACGGGCTGCGATGGCTCGCCATCGACGGACTCGGGGCCAGCGGCAAGACCACCGTGGCCGACGAACTGGCCCGTGTCCTTGGCCTGGCGGTCGTCCACCTGGACGACTTCACCCGACCCGGTGCGGTGGGGTGGGAGCGGGACCGCTTCCGCGAGCAGGTTCTCGAACCACTCCGGGCGGGGCGCGACGCGCGCTACCAGCGCCACCACTGGACCAGCCCCGCACCCAGCGACTGGGTCGACCTGCCCGCCGCGGGGCCGGTGGTCGTCGAGGGGTTGGGGGCCAGCGAGCCGCCCCCCGGCGTCACCTGGGACCGGCTGGTGTGGGTGGCGGCAGCGCCGGGCGCCCGCCGCGGCCGGGCCGAGGCACGCGACCCGGGACGGTTCAGTTGCTGGTCGCAGACCTGGCGCCCGATCGAACAGGAGTGGTTCGAGCGGGCGCAGCCGTGGCGCGGCGCAGACCTGGTCTGGGTCAACGCCTGAGCGGCGCGCCGGCGGTCCGGTGGCATCCGCTAGGTTGGGCGCATCAGCGCTGACCCACAGGAGTACATCGATGTCGCAGACCATCCACTGGACCAAGATCGACGAAGCGCCCGCCCTGGCCACGTATTCACTGCTGCCGATCGTGCAGTCGTTCCTGGCCGACAGCGGGGTGGAGGTGGTCACGGCGGACATCTCGCTGGCTGCCCGCATCCTGGCCCAGTTCCCCGACCGGCTCACCGACGAGCAGCGGGTACCTGACGAACTGACCAACCTGGGCGAGCTCACCCTCACGCCCGAGGCGAACATCATCAAGCTGCCCAACATTTCCGCCTCCGTGCCGCAGTTGAAGGCGGCCATCGCCGAACTGCAGGCGCAGGGCTTCGACCTGCCCGACTACCCCGAGAACCCCGCCGACGACGAGCAGGCCGAGATCCAGGCCCGCTACGCCAAGGTGCTCGGCTCGGCAGTGAACCCGGTGCTGCGCGAGGGGAACTCCGACCGCCGCGCCCCCGCCTCGGTCAAGGCGTTCGCCCGCAAGCACCCCCATCGGCTGGGACCCTGGACCGCTGACAACAAGGCGCGGGTCGTGTCGATGGAGTCCGGGGACTTCTACGGCAACGAGCAGTCCGTGGTGACCGAGAAGGGCACCACCCTGGCCATCACCCTCAAGGGCGCCGACGGCACCACCACGGTCCTCAAGGATGGCATCACCACCCTCGACGGTGAGATCGTCGACGCCACCTTCATGAGCGCCACAGCCCTGCGGGACTTCTACGCCGCCCAGGTCGAGGCCGCCAAGGCCGAGGGTCTGCTGCTCAGCCTGCACCTCAAGGCCACCATGATGAAGGTGTCCGACCCGGTCCTCTTCGGCCACGCCGTCGAGGTCTTCTACGCCCCGGTGCTGGACAAGTACCGCAGCGAACTGGCCAGCGTCGGCTTCAACCCCAACCAGGGCATTGGTGACCTGTACACCAAGATCACCGCCCTCGACCAGACCACCCGGGACGCCATCACCGCAGACATCGATGCCCTCTATGCCGAGCGTCCCGCCCTGGCCATGGTGAACTCCGACAAGGGCATCACCAACCTGCACGTGCCCAGCGACGTCATCATCGACGCCTCCCTGCCCGTGGTCATCCGCGACTCGGGACAGATGTGGAATGCCGCCGGGCAGCTGCAGCAGACGTTGGCGCTGGTCCCCGACCGAAGCTACGGCCCCATGTACCAGGCCGTCGTCGAGGAGCACAAGGCCAACGGCGCCCTGGACCCCGCCACCATCGGCTCGGTGCCGAATGTCGGCCTGATGGCCCAGAAGGCCGAGGAGTACGGATCGCACCCGACCACCTTCACCATTCCCGCCGACGGCACCGTCGAGGTCACCGACGCCGGCGGCAACCTGCTGGTCAGCCAGCAGGTGCAGGCCGGTGACGTCTGGCGCATGAGCCGTGTGCGCGACATCCCCGTCCAGGACTGGGTCAAGCTGGCGGTCACCCGGGCCCGGGCCACCGGCGCCCCGGCCGTCTTCTTCCTGGACGAGAACCGGGCCCACGACCGCCTGGTGATCGCCAAGGTCGAGAAGTACCTCGCGCAGCACGACACCGAGGGCCTTGACATCCTGGTCAAGGCGCCGGTCGAGGCCGTCCAGTACTGCCTGGCCCAGATTCGGCAGGGCAAGGACGCCATCTCGGTCACCGGCAACGTGCTGCGCGACTACCTGACCGACCTGTTCCCCATCCTTGAGCTGGGCACCTCGGCCAAGATGCTCTCGATCGTGCCCCTGCTCGCGGGCGGCGGTCTGTTCGAGACCGGAGCCGGCGGTTCGGCCCCCAAGCACGTGCAGCAGTTCGTGGCCGAGAACTACCTGCGCTGGGACTCCCTGGGCGAGTTCTCAGCGCTGGGGGCCTCCCTGGAGCACGTGGCCAGCACCACCGGCAACGCCAGGGCCGGCATCATCGCCGCTGCCCTGGACCGCGCCATCGGCCGCTTCCTGGACGAGAACAAGTCGCCGGCGCGCAAGGTCGGGCAGATCGACAACCGGGGCAGCCACTTCTACCTGGCACTGTTCTGGGCCGAGGAGTTGGCCGGGCAGTCCGACGACGCCGAACTGGCCAGCCGCTTCGCGGGGATGGCCGAGCAGCTGCGCAGCAACGAGCAGTCCATCACCTCCGAGCTGATCGAGGTCCAGGGCAGTCCGGTCGACATGGGCGGCTACTACCATCCCGACACCACGTTGACCGAGGCCGCCATGCGGCCCTCGGCAACCCTGAACGGGATCATCGACGCGCGCTGAGGCCGGCTGACCGGCGCCCGCCTCGACCTCCGTGATCGGAACAGGTCGAGGCGCGGCGCCGGTCTCGTCTAGGCTGGATGTCGTGAACCGCCAGGCCAGTCCGGAGTGTGACAGTCCCAAGCCCGTCATGGGCGAACCCAATACCTGGGGAGCTGACCTGTAATGGGTGTGCTCGGCAACATTGCACTGATCTTCCTGTTCATCATCGTCGGCGGCGTCTTCGCGGCGGCCGAGATGGCCCTGGTGTCGCTGCGTGAAGCACAGATCAAGCAGATGGCCCAGCGCGGCAAACGCGGTCAGTCCATTGCTCGGCTCACCTCCAACCCGAACCGCTTCCTGTCGGCCGTCCAGATTGGCGTCACCCTCGCCGGCTTCCTGTCCGCCTCGTTCGGCGGCGCGACCCTGTCCGGTGAGTTGGCCCCGGTGCTGGTCGGCATCGGGGTCCCCGAACAGTTGACCCTGTTCGGCGGCACCCTCGCCTTCGCCGAAACCCTGGCGCTGATCCTGATCACCATCCTGATCAGCTACTTCTCGATCGTGCTCAGTGAGTTGACCGCCAAGCGATTGGCAATGCAGCGCTCCGAGGGCTTCGCGATGGCGCTGGCCCCGATGGTCGACGGCATCGCCAGCGCGGCGCGTCCGCTGATCTGGTTCCTGGGCAAGTCGACTGACGTGGTGGTCCGCATCCTGGGCGGCGACCCGGATGCGGCGAAGGAAGAAGTCAGCGACGAGGAGATCCGGGCCATGGTCTCCGGCTCGATCACCCTGGGCGACGAGGAGCGTCGCATCGTCGACGAGGTCTTCGACGCCGGCAACCGCTCCCTGCGTGAGGTGATGGTGCCCCGCACCGAAGTCGACTTCCTGGCCGGCGACATGCCCGCCTACAAGGCCATCCGCGCGGTCCAGGGGGCACCGCACTCGCGCTACCCGGTCACCGACGGCGGTCCTGACCGGCTGGCCGGCTTCGTCCACGTCCGTGACCTGATGGACCTCGACGTCGCCACCCGTTCGGCACCGCTGAGCCAGTTGGCCCGCCCCGTCGTCAGCCTGCCGGGCACCGTCAAGGTGCTGCGCGCGATGACCGACATGCGCCGCGCGCGAGCCCATCTGGCCATCGTGCTGGACGAGTACGGCGGCACCGCCGGCATCGTCACCCTCGAGGACCTGATGGAGGAACTGGTTGGCGACATCACCGACGAGTACGACGTCGTCGACGCCGGCGACCAGGCCCACCACGAGTTGCGCGACCTGGACGGGCTGACCACCATCGAGGAGTTCACCGAGCGCTCCGGCTACGTCATTCCCGAGGGGCCCTATGACACCGTCGCCGGCTACTTCATGACCCAACTCGGGAGGGTGCCCGAGATGGGCGACGCCATCACCGTCGACCTCGACCGCGATCGCCAGGCAGACTCGACCCTGCCGGAACAGCGTCGCTACCGGTTGACGGTCAATGAGGTGGACGGACGCCGGGTGGCGTGGCTCGAGGTCAGCCACCTCAGCGCTGACGAGGCCACCGCTGACGACGCCACCGCGGCGGACAGCAGCCCGGCCGCGCCGGCAGGGGGCAGCGGCCCCGAATCGGCCGAGGAACACCTCGAGGTGTCCTGACCCACCGACGCTGCGTGCGTCATGGTAGAAAACACGTCGTGGTAGACAATGCTGGGTCCGATGCAGGTGGTCCGCGCAAGAGGGGAAGGCCGTAGTGAACGGTGGGGCTGGTCCGAGCCGCGACGACGGTTCCGCGCTGCTGTCCTCGGCGCGCGTGGGGGAGTTGCTGGCCACCGCCGCCACCCATGCCGGTGGCGAGCTGCTCACCTGGACCATGGACCACATCGACGCGCACCCGGGCCACTCCACCACTGCCACCTACGCGGCCCGCGTCCGGTGGCCCTACGGCGAACGCGACGAACTGCTGGGGGTCAGCGCACGGACCGGCCCGCGCGTCGAGACCGACAACCGTGCCGACATCTTCGCCGACGGTGACCGGGAGGTGGCCGTCTGGCTCTACCCCAACGACCCGGACCTGCCGGGGCTGATGCGCGCCGCCTATCCCGAGCGGATGGCCGAACTGGTCAACGAACAGCACCTGGTCGCCCGGCCGGTCAGCGCCGACCAGATCAGCCTGTCGATGATCGGCTACCGTCCCCGCCGCCGGGCCGTGCTGCGGATGGACGTCACCGACCCGGCCGAGACCTTCTACGTCAAGGTGCAGCGCAAGAAGCAGTTCGAGGAGGTCGTCGAGCGGCATCGTCTGCTGCTGGAGGCCGGGGTTCCCTCGCCGGGGGTGGCCGCCGCCACGGACGAACACATTCTGGTGCTCAAGCAACTGCCGGGACGGTCCCTGGCCAAGGCCATGTTCGACCCGGAAGACCCGTGCACGGCCGAGGACCTGATTGCCACCCTGGACCAGATGCCGCACTCGGTCAGCCGACTGGAACGCCGCCCACCGTGGTCCGACGCCGTCGCGCACTACGCCACCATGGTCACCGCGGCCATGCCGTCCGAAGCAGGTCGCCTGCAGTGGATGGTCGGGCAGGTCGAACAGGGCCTGTCCGGCATCGGGCCGGGCAGCGAACCCACCCACGGTGACTTCCACGAGGGCCAGGTCTTCGTCCAGGACGGCAAGGTCTCGGGCATCCTCGACATTGACACCATCGGGCCGGGGCGCCGGGCCGACGACCTGGCCTGCATGATCGCCCACCTGTCCACTGTCCAGAGGATGAATGCCCAGCAGGCTGAACGGGTCCACCACCTGATCCGCACCTGGGTTCCGGTCTTCGATGCCCGCGTCGACCCGGTCGAACTGCGACTGCGTGCGGCGGCGGTGATCATTTCCTTGGCAACCGGCCCCTATCGCAGCCAGGAACCGTCCTGGCAGGCCGAGACCAGTGCCATCCTCGATGCCGCCGAGGCACTGGTGCGCCAAGTCGCCTGACCCGTCGCATTCGTCCGACTTGGGGTTTTGCCGTCCGCGGCCTCGCGTATTGAGATGCGGTAACAGTTTCCCCGCTTTGGCGGCCCGGTGGTGTGGCCACGGTGAACAAAGCGTTACAGTGTCTCTGCCGCGACCGGTTCCAGGCCATTTCTTCCTCGAGTCCAGTGTTGGTTTCTCGGGTTTGGACAGTCGGCCACGGGAGGACAGGCAAGGCCTGTCCTTCAAACCCTTTCTGCTCAGGAGGCAGTTCAAGTGAAGAAGTCGTTCCTGTCCGGGGCAGCCGCATTCGCGGCTCTGGCCCTGACACTCACCGCTTGTGCCGAGGCACCCGACGCGGGTACCACCACCGCACAGACCAGCGCCAGCACCAGCGCCACCAGCGCTGCCAGCACGACCGGCAGCAGTGGCGCCGCCGGCTTCAAGGCGTGCATGGTCTCCGACTCGGGTGGTTTCGACGACAAGTCGTTCAACCAGACCTCCCACGACGGCCTGGTCAAGGCCAAGAGCGAGCTCGGCATCGAGACCGCCGAAATCGAGTCCGCCGACACCAAGGACTTCGCCACCAACATCAAGGCCATGGTTGACGCCGACTGCAACATCGTGGTCACCGTCGGCTTCCTGCTCTCGGACGCCACCGTCGCCGCTGCCAAGGCCAACCCCGACGTGAAGTTCGCCATCGTCGACGACAACCCCGCCTCGGCCGCCGGGCTGGCCAACTTCAAGCCGCTGGTCTTCAACACCGCCGAGTCCAGCTTCATGGCCGGCTACTACGCCGCCGCCCAGACCAAGACCGGCAAGGTCGGCACCTTCGGTGGCATGAAGATCCCCACCGTGACCATCTTCATGGACGGCTTCTCCCAGGGCGTCGCCCACTACAACAAGGCCAAGGGCAAGTCGGTCCAGGTCCTCGGGTGGGACGCCGCCAAGCAGGACGGCCAGTTCGTCCCCGAGCCCAAGCCGTTCGACAACATCGCCGGTGGCAAGGCAACCGCCCAGAACCTGGTGAGCCAGGGCGCTGACATCATCTTCCCGGTCGCCGGCCCCGCCGGACAGGGTGGCCTGCAGGTCGCCAAGGAGTCCGGCGGCAAGGTCACCGCGATCTGGGTGGACACCGACGGTTGCGTCTCGGCCGCGGAGTTCTGCTCGGTGATTCAGACCTCGGTCTACAAGGGCATGGACGTCTCGGTGTTCGACGCCATCAAGGCTGCCAAGGACGGCAGCTTCTCCAACAAGGCCTACATCGGCACCCTCGCCAACGGTGGCACCGGCATCTCGCCGTTCCACGACTTCGAGGGCAAGGTCCCGGCCGAGCTGAAGACCGAACTCGAACAGGTCAAGAAGGACATCGAGTCGGGCACCATCAAGATCGAGTCGGCCGCGCAGCCGAAGTGATCCACGGCCCGGCGCTGAGGGTGAATGTCGCCTCAGCAGCCGGCCACGCGGCGGGAGGGGTCCCACGTCGGGGCCCCTCCCGCCTCAGCGTCAGGTGGTGGCGTGAGGTTTGCTCCCCGCCACCGACCCAAATCTCGTGATGACTGTGGAAGGATCAGCGCGTGACGACCAGCACCGACGCCCGTTCCCCGAGGGGTGCGCAGGCGACCCAGGCGCCGCCGCTCGCCGACGGGCTGAGCCTGCGCGGCATCACCAAGCGGTTCGGCGCGCTGACCGCCAATGACCACATCGACCTCGACATCACCCCCGGACGCATCCACTGCCTGCTCGGTGAGAACGGCGCCGGCAAGTCGACCCTGATGAACGTCCTCTACGGCCTGCTCGACGCCGACGAGGGCACGATCTACGTCGACGGCGTCGCCCAGCACTTCAAGACCCCCAAGGCCTCGATGGCCTCGGGCATTGGCATGGTGCACCAGCACTTCATGCTCGTCGACGTGTTCACCGTCGCCGAGAACATCATCCTGGGTCGGGAGGAGTCCGTCGGCGGCGTGCTCAGCATGGGCAGGGCCCGCCGCCGCGTCCGCGAACTGTCCGACCGGTACAAGCTGGACGTGAACCCCGACGCGGTCGTCGAACACCTCCCCGTCGGCGTGCAGCAGCGCGTGGAAATCCTCAAGGCGCTGTCCAATGACGCCCGGTTCCTGATCTTCGACGAGCCCACCGCCGTGCTCACCCCGCAGGAGATCGACGACCTGATGGCGATCATGCAGGCGCTGCGCGACGAGGGGCGCGCCATCGTCTTCATCACCCACAAGCTGCGCGAGGTGCGCGCCATCGCCGACGAGATCACCGTCATCCGCCGTGGAAAGGTGGTCGGCCAGGCCGATCCCGCCACCAGCGAGGGCGAACTCGCCGAGATGATGGTGGGCCGCTCGGTCAACCTTCAGGTGGCCAAGACCGACCCGGTGCTGCGTGACGTGCGCCTGAAGGTCCATGAACTGGTCGTGGCCGACCCCAGCGGGGCCGTGGTCGTCGACAACGTCAGCTTCGACGTGCGCGGGGGAGAGATCCTGTGCATCGCCGGCGTCCAGGGCAATGGCCAGTCGGAACTGGTCGAGGCCATGCTCGGTACCACCCCCGTGCTGGGCGGCAGCATCGAGATCGAGGGTCGTGACACCGCGAAGTCCTCGCCGAAGCAGACCATCGAGGCCGGCGTCGGCTTCGTCCCCGAGGACCGCCAGCACGACGGTTTCGTGGCCAGCTTCTCGGTCGCCGAGAACCTGGTGCTGAACCAGATCGAGCAGTTCACCAGCGCCGGCAACCTGCAACTGGCCAAGATCCGCACCAATGCCGAGCATCGCACCCGCGAGTTCGACATCCGCACCCCCTCGATCGACCTGCCGGTCAGCAGCCTGTCGGGCGGCAACCAGCAGAAGGTCGTCCTCGCCCGCGAGCTGTCGCGCTCGCTGTCGGTGCTGGTCGCCAGCCAGCCCACGCGTGGTGTCGACGTCGGAGCCATCGAGTTCCTGCACCAGCGCATCGTCGCCGAACGCGACGCGGGCACCGCCGTCCTGATCATCTCGACCGAACTGGACGAGATCGAGGCGCTGGCCGACCGCATCGCCGTGATGAACCGTGGCCGGGTGGTCGGCATCGTCGACTCCGGAACCCCGCGCGAGGTGCTCGGCCTGATGATGGCCGGCATCAGCGCCGAGGAGGCCTTTGCGGCCGCGGGGGAGCAGGGTGCCGACGCCGGGATTGCCGATGCCCAGACTCCCGGTGTCGATGCCCGCCCGTCCACTGGGACCGGCTCATCGCACCCCCACGATCGACCCAGCAGCAGCGAGGAGGACCGGTGAGCACGCACACCCCGGACGAGCCGAACCGGCACGAACCCGAGGCACCCGGGGCGTCGGCCCAGTTGGACCCCGATCCCCGCGACCCGGTCACTGCCGACGCTGCCAAGGTGGACCAGGTCGTCGGTGACGCCGGTGCCGGCGGCTCCGGCCTGGCTGCTCGCGCTCGCAGAAGGATCCCGTGGCCCGACCTCTTCGTCACCCTGGGTGCGCTGGTGCTGGCCTTCGTGGCCGGCGCGATCCTGATGGTGGTCTCCGACCCCGAGATCGCGGGCAAGTGGGCCTACTTCTTCGATCGTCCCCTGGATGCACTCTCAGCCTCCTGGGACAAGGTGAGCAGCGCCTACGGCGCCCTCTTCTCGGGATCGCTCGGCAGCTGGAACGCCTTCACCCACACCACTGCCCAGGCCGCCGGCCTGATCAGCGCCGGTCTGGGCATCGGACTCGCCTTCCGCGCCGGCCTGTTCAACATTGGTGGCCAGGGTCAGGCCGTGTGGGGTGCGATCGCCGCGGCCTGGGTGGGTTTCACGCTCACCGGTCTGCCGCTGGTGGTGCACCTGCCGCTGGCGATCCTGGCCGGCGTCGCCGCCGGCGCGATCTGGGGCGGCATCGTCGGTGTGCTCAAGGCACGCACCGGCGCCCACGAGGTCATCGTCACGATCATGATGAACTACATCGCGACCGGCATCCTGGCCTGGCTGTTGACCACCACCGCCTTCCAGCGTCCCGGCCGATCCGACCCGATTTCTCCGGCCGTCGAATGGACCGCCACCTTCCCCCGGCTGGAGGGCGGGCAGTTGCACGTCGGCTTCCTGCTGGCCCTGCTGGCGGCCGTCGTGGTGTGGTGGTTGATGGAGCGCACCGCCCTCGGCTTCCAGATCCGTGCCGTCGGCGCCAACCCGCACGCCTCGGCCACGGCCGGCATGTCGGTGCCCACCATCACCGTCGTCACCATGATGCTGTCGGGTGCACTGGCCGGTCTCGCCGGGGTCCAGGCGGCGCTGGGCCCGATCGCTGCCGCCACGCCCACGCCGCTGTCGGCGGGTCTGGTGGGCACCATCGGGTTCGACGCGATCACGGTCGCCCTGCTGGGACGCTCACGACCCGTCGGCATCGTGCTCGCCGGGCTGCTGTTCGGTGCGATGCATGCCGGCGGCCTGCGAATGCAGTCGATCGCACAAACCCCCCTCGACCTGACCTACGTGCTGCAGGCGCTGATCGTGATCTTCGTCGCGGCCCCGCTACTGGTGAAGACCCTGTTGCCGTTCCTCAAGGCCCGGGTGCGTTCCCGTCCGGCAACGGCTGCCACCGCTGAGGGAGGACTCGCATGAGCACCGTCGCCACACCGAGCGCACCGACTGCGACGATGACCGACGAGGTCGTCCTGAAGAGCACCGAGTCGCGCGAGTCGCGCGCCCATCGCCGTTCGATGGGTGTCCTGCTGCTGGTCATCGGCGTGCTGATGGCCTACCTGGTCACCCAGACCAGCGGCACGGCACAGTTCGCGCTGTCCAACGCCTTCGACGAGGTGCAGCTGCCCACCTTCAGCCTGCCGGGCGTGCCCGTGGTGCTGATCAGTGCGGTGGTGCTGCTGGTCGCCGGCGGCCTGATGATCGCGCGGCGACTGCCCGGCAGCTGGCCGGCACTTCTCGGCACCCTGGCCGGGTTGGCCACCGGCGTCGGCTTCCTGACCTGGGCGGCAGCCGGCCGCGGGCTGCCGTTCCAGCTCAGCAACCAGCTGGCGGGCACCATCATGCTCGCCACCCCGCTCATCCTCGGAGCGCTGTGCGGCATCATGTGCGAGCGCGCCGGCATCGTCAACGTCGCCATCGAGGGCCAGATGCTGGTGGCTGCCTTCACCGCAGCAGTGGTGGGATCGACCACCAAGTCGATTACCTTCGCCATCATCGGTGCCGTCATCGCGGGGGTGCTGATGGCGGCCATGCTGGCCCTGTTCACCATCAAGTACCTGGTCGACCACGTCGTGCTGGGCGTGGTCATCAACCTGTTCGCCTCAGGTCTGACCGGCTTCCTCTTCGACCAGCTGGTGCGCCCCCGGTCGGGTGAACTCAACAGCGCCCCGACCATGCAGAGCGTCCCGATCCCGGTGCTCTCGGAGATCCCGTTCGTGGGCCCGGTGCTGTTCAGCCAGACGGTCCTGGTCTACCTCGCCGGCATCGCCGTCGTGGTCGTCTGGTTCGTGCTGTTCAAGACCACCTGGGGACTGCGGATCCGTTCGGTCGGTGAACACCCCAAGGCCGCCGACACCGTCGGCATCAACGTGTTCGGCATCCAGTGGAGCGCCGTCCTGTTCGGCGGTGTCTTCGCCGGCCTCGGCGGTGCGTTCTTCACGGTCGGCTCGATCGGCGCCTTCAACAAGGACATCACCGTCGGCAACGGCTTCATTGCCCTGGCCGCGGTCATCATGGGTCGCTGGCACCCCGTGTTCGCGGCGCTGATCGCCCTGTTCTTCGGCTTCGTCACCCAGATGGCCACCCAGTTGCAGACCTTGAGCACCCCCATGCCCAGCCAGTTCCTGCTGATGCTGCCCTACGTGGCCACCATCATTGCCGTGGCCGGACTGGTCGGCCGAGTCAGGGCACCCGCGCACGACGGCACCGCCTACGTGAAGTAGGCGATAGCCTCAGGGGCCCGTCGAGAGGAACACGATGACCACCGAACTGCCCTGGAACGAGCTGCGCTCACGCGCCGTCGAGATCGCCGCCCGCGCCTATGTGCCCTACTCCCACTACCCGGTCGGGGCCGCGGCCCTGGTCGACGACGGCCGCATCGTCACCGGCTGCAACGTCGAGAACGCCGGCTACGGCGTGACCCTGTGCGCAGAGTGCGGTCTGGTCTCCGACCTGGTCGCCGGTGGCGGGGGACGGCTGGTGGCGTTCGTCTGCGTCAATAAGGACGGTGACCTGATCACCCCCTGCGGTCGCTGCCGCCAGCTGCTGTGGGAACACGGCGGTGCCGACCTGCAGCTGCTGTCGCCGGTCGGGCAGGTGGCCATGGCGGACCTGCTGCCGCAGGCCTTTGGCCCCGACGACCTGGCGGCGGTCGCCGGCGCCCGCGGCCAGACCCCGTGATCACCGCGGCTGCCGACGGCTCGGCGCTGTCCAACCCGGGCCCGGCCGGCTGGGCCTGGTACATCGACCAGCAGCACTGGGCCGCCGGCGGCTGGCCCCACGGCACCAACAACATGGGCGAGCTGATGGCCGTGCTGGACCTGCTCATCCAGACCGCCGGCAGCGACGAACCGCTGCACGTGCTGTGCGACTCCCAGTACGCCATCAACTGCATCTCCAAGTGGACCCCCGGCTGGAAGCGGCGGGGCTGGCGCAAGGCCGACGGCAAACCGGTGCTCAACGTCGAACTGCTGAAGCAACTGGACCAAGCCATGCAAGGCCGGCGGGTCAGCTTCGAATGGGTCAAGGGGCATGCGGGCCACGAGATGAACGAGAAGGCCGACGAGTTGGCCCGGGCGGCGGCCACCGCCTTTCGCGACGGGATGCCGGTGCCCCACGGGCCCGGCTTCACGGGGGCAGCGCCGGCGGCACCGCTGGACGTCCACCCCGGACAGCAGCAGGACGACGACCTGTTCAGCGTGATGCCGCCGCCCCCCGACGAGGACGCCGGGACCGGGCCGGCGGAGTCCACCGAGCCCACCGCCGACCTGGTCGTCACCCTCACCGAGCTCACCCGTGAACTGCTCGACAACACCAACCGCACCAGCCCGCAACGGTTGAGCGAACTCCTGCATCCCGACCTGGTGCGCCACGATGGGGCCGGACGGGTGCAGACCTACCGCCGGCTGACCCAGGGGATGGACCGCCTCGACCTGATCGGCAGGGTCGAAGTGCTCGGTCTGGACCAGCTGGCCGACGACGTGGCGGTGCTGCGCTGGCGGTTGGGGCTGGGCACGCGCAAACTGCTGGTCGCCTCGACCTGGCAGCGCGGCCAGTCGGGGTGGATGCTCAGATTGGAGCAGGAGACGCCGGTGCTCGGCTGATCGGTGGGGTATCGTGCCGAGGGCTGCCGACCCTGCTGGAGGATTGACCGTGACCAACTCGTTCGACGTCTGGGCGCCCTACCCCGATTCAGTGACCCTGCGGGCCGCCGGAACCGACTATCCCATGGTCCGCGACGACGAGGGCTGGTGGCATCCCGGGGAGGAACTGCCCCCCGAACTTCTCGAGGGTGAGGTCGACTACGGGTTCGTGGTCGACGGGCAGGTTCTGCCCGACCCCCGCAGTCGCTGGCAACCCGACGGTGTCCACGGCCTGTCGCGCACCTTTGACCCCGCCGCCCACCAGTGGGGCGACCAGGACTGGACGGGACGACAGCTGGCCGGCTCGGTGGTCTACGAGATGCATGTGGGCACCTTCACCCCCGAGGGCACCCTGGACGCCGCCATCGAACGGCTCCCGCAGCTGGTGGAGGTGGGCATCGACCTGGTCGAGCTGATGCCGGTCAATGCCTTCAACGGTGAGGCCGGCTGGGGCTACGACGGCGTGGCCTGGAACGCGGTGCACGCACCCTATGGCGGGCCCGCCGCCTACCAACGCTTCGTCGACGCCTGCCACCAGCACGGGCTCGGGGTGCTGCAGGACGTCGTCTACAACCACTTCGGCCCCAGCGGCAACTACCTGCCCACCTTCGCGCCGTACCTGAACGACGAGGTCCAGACCGGGTGGGGCTCGGCGGTGAACCTCGACGGGGAGGACTCCGACGAGGTCCGCCGCTACATCCTGGAGAACGCCCGGATGTGGTTCGTGGACTACCACGTGGACGGCCTGCGGCTCGACGCCGTGCATGCCCTGGTCGACCGCACCGCCTACCACCTGCTCGAGGAGCTGGCCGTCGAGACCGAGGCCGCCAGCGCCTTCGTGGGTCGGCCGCTGTCCCTGATCGCCGAATCCGACCTGAACGACCCCCGCATGATCACCGCCCGCGAGAGCGGTGGCTACGGACTCACCGCGCAGTGGAGCGACGACTTCCACCACGCGGTGGTCGCCAACCTGACGGGCACCACCACCGGCTACTACGCCGACTTCGCCACCGTCGAGGCACTGGCCAAGGTCCTGGAGACCGGCTTCTTCCACGACGGCACCACCTCGACGTTCCGTGGCCGTCGCCACGGGCGCCGACTGGACCGTCCCACCACCCCGACCTGGCGTCTGGTCGTCTTCTCCGACAACCATGACCAGATCGGCAACCGGGCCGACGGGTCGCGACTGTCGAGCCAGGTCTCGCGTCGCCAGTTGGCGACGGCCGCGGTGCTGACCCTGCTCAGCGGATCGACCCCCATGATCTTCCAGGGCGAGGAGTGGGGTGCCGACACCCCCTTCGCCTTCTTCAGCTCCCACCCGGAGCCCGAGCTCGCGGCAGCCGTCACCCGGGGTCGGCTCGAGGAGTTCGCCAAGATGGGCTGGGACCCCGACCGGGTGCTCGACCCGCAGGACCCGGCCACCTTCTCCGCCTCGAAACTGGACTGGTCGGAGCTCGAACGCGAGCCCTACCGGGAACTGCGGGAGACCTACCGTCGGCTGATCGAGTTGCGGCGCAGCCACCCCGACTTCACCGACCCCCGCTTCGACGCCGTCGCCGTCACCTACGAGCCCGACCAGTGGTGGCTGGCCATCGAGCGGGGCGAGCAGATGGTCGTGGTGGTGAACTTCGGCGCACCACAGGCCGTGGTGCCGATCGAGGGCGACCTGGAGTTGTTGTTCACCTCCGGTGAGGTCAGTCTCGGCGACGGGACGGTGGTCCTGGGCTCCGATGCCTGCGCCGTGGTGCAGAAGCTGTCCTCGGAGGAGCTGCGCACGACGCTGACGGGCTAGCCGGGCGGCGGTCAGGGCAGGGCTGCCGGCAGGTCTAGAATCGAGCGCATGTGTGCCAATGTTCTCGCCGCTGTCGCGTGGCCCTATGCAAACGGTCCTCGCCACATCGGTCACGTGTCCGGCTTCGGCGTTCCCTCCGACGTGTTCTCGCGCTACATGCGGATGTCGGGGCACCGGGTGCTGATGATCTCGGGCACCGACGAGCACGGCACCGCCATCCAGGTGAAGGCCGACCAGGAGGGACTCAGCGCCCGGGAGACGGCGGACAAGTACCACCAGATCATTGCTGAGGACCTGCAGGGGTTGGGGCTGAGCTACGACCTGTACACCCGCACCACCACCGCGAACCACCGCGAGGTCGTCCAGGAGGTGTTCCGGACCCTGCACAGCAACGGCTACATCATCAGCCAGGTCCAGATGGGTGCCATCTCGCCCAGCACCGGACGCACGCTGCCGGACCGGTTCATTGAGGGCACCTGCCCGTTGTGCGGCTATGACGGTGCCCGCGGGGACCAGTGCGACAACTGCGGTCGACAGCTCGACCCCATTGACTTGATCAACCCGCGCTCGCGCACCAACGGCGAAACCCCCGAGTTCCGCGAGAACGAGCACTTCTTCCTGGACCTGCCGGCGCTGGCCGAGGAGTTGGCGCGCTGGCTGGACACCCGCACCGACTGGCGTCCCAACGTACTTGCCTTCAGCAACAACCTGCTCAAGGAGCTTCGGCCGCGCGCCATCACCCGCGACCTGGACTGGGGTGTCCCGATCCCGCTGGACGGCTGGCGCGACAACGAGATGAAGCGCATCTACGTCTGGTTCGACGCAGTGATCGGCTACCTGTCGGCCTCCATCGAGTGGGCCAAGCGCACCGGCCACCCGGACGCCTGGCGGGACTTCTGGACCGGGGACCAGGCGCGCAGCTACTACTTCATGGGCAAGGACAACATCGTCTTCCACTCCGTCATCTGGCCCGGCATCCTGCTCGGGGTCAATGGGCAGGGCGCGCACGGCGGCACGCCGAGTGAGCTCCTCGGCACCCTGGACCTGCCCACCGAAATCGTCTCCAGCGAGTTCCTGACCATGAAGGGTTCAAAGGTCGCCAGTTCCCGGGGTGCCTCGATCTTCGTGCGTGACTTCCTGGCCGAGTTCGGTCCCGACGCGCTGCGCTACTACATCTCGGTCGCCGGCCCCGAGAACCAGGACACCGACTTCACCTGGGAGGAGTTCGTCCGCCGCATCAACTTCGAACTGGCCAACGAGTGGGGCAACCTGGTCAACCGGTCGATCTCGATGGCGCACAAGAACAACGGCGAGATCCCGGCACCGAACGCCCTCACCGACGCCGACGAGCAGCTGCTGGCCGCCGCACGCTCGGCCTTCGACACCGTCGGGGCGCTGCTGGCGCAGAGCAAGCTCAAGGCCGCCATCAGTGAGGCGATGCGCATCGTTGGTCTGGCCAACAAGTACCTGTCCGACATGGAGCCGTGGAAACTGAAGGACGACCCCGCCCGGCGAGACACGGTGCTGCACGTGGCCCTGCAGGTGGTGCAGGACTGCAACACGTTGCTCACCCCATTCCTGCCGCACGCCTCCCAGAAGGTCCACGAGGCGCTGGGCGGCACCGGCATCTGGGCGGCCATGCCCGACCTGGTCGAGGTCACCGAGGGTGGGACAACCTACCCGGTGTTGACCGGCGACTACCAGAACCAGTTGGCCCAGTGGCGCTCCGCACCCATCGAGGTGGGCCGACGACTGACCAAACCCAGCCCCCTGTTCGGCAAACTCGACGAGGCGCTGGGACAGACCGGGCCCGCCTGGGCGCCGATCGTGGCAGCGGAGGCCTAGGACCTCAGCGGCCGGCGGCCGGCGGCTGTTCGCCCAGGATGCGGTGGATCCGGGCGGCGGCCGCATTCATGCCCAACGGGCTGAACCCGGCGGCCAGGGCAGAGCGACGCAACGCCGGCTCCTGGCCCAGCAGTGCCAGGCCGCGGCGGACCAGCACCACCGGGGGCTTGCGTCGCTCCCGCAAGTCACGCTGCAATCGTCGGGCGAAGTTGAACCATCGCGGCCGGTCGAGCCAGATCGCGGCCACCTCGACGCCCGCCTCACGCAGGGGTTCCACCAGATCAATGGCGAAGATGCCCTCGCAGATCACGGCGGGGGAGTCCCCGGCGTCGAAGACGTGGGTGCCGACGGCGCGGTTGGCGGCGATCTCGTAACTGGGAACGGTCGCCGAACCCCGCCGGCTGATCTCGCGCAACGCCGTGACGGCTGCGTCCAGGTTCCAGCTCGCGCGGTCGTCCCAGTCGATCATCCGCACGCCGCCGGACAACTCGATGACGGGCATGTCCGGGTGGTCATCGTCGAAGTAGAAGTCGTCGAGCCGCACCTGGGGCACCCCGGTCTGTCCGGACAGGCGGGACTTACCGCTGCCCGAAGGGCCGGCGACCAGGATGATCGTGCAGGTGGCGGGGACTGGACTCATGAACTTCAGGGTATCGATCCGGACACCGCGGTCGACAGCTGGGAGGCTCGTGGTGCCGCTGGCGAGGGTGTTGTTGGGGCCCTTTCAGCCAGTGCGGCAGCCGATTTGACGAGTGCGTTCCAGGTGCGTAATGTTCATCGAGCCCTGAGGGTGAGACGGACAGGCCGGGAGGCTGGGACGGACCCGGGGACACCATTACAGTTGTTGTCAGGACGAGGCGTGTGCTCATGTGGAGGCCGCTGAGGGTCCTGGCTGTGGCTTGCCCGGGTGGTGGGTTGGATCGGTCGGGTTTGACTCGGCGGGTGCGGCCAAGTAAGGTTGGGCAGGTTGCCGCAAGGCAGTGCAGGACTCGCCGGAAGGCGTGGGAAGTAAG
>NZ_JADIJQ010000038.1 GCF_017355265.1 Tessaracoccus sp. SD287 | reverse complement strand
GCAGCCCCCGCCCACCAGTTGGGCGGCCAGGCCGGCGCCACGTCCACCCCGCCGCACCGGCCGCATCGCCGCGGTGCTGACCCTGTTCCTGGTCGTGGGCGTCGTCGCCGGCGTCGCCCTCAGCGGGTACTTCGACCGCGGCTCCACCGCTGCGCCGGTCAAGCTGCCGACCACGACGTCCACGACCGCCACCACCGCGACGGCCACCGGGTCACCCACGGCCACCGCCTCCGCCAGCTCCACCCCGACCCCGACGTCGACCTTTACGCCCTTCCGGGTGCCGAAGACGAAGTGGAAGGCGCTGCCGGTGCCCAGCCCGTCCACCCGGGCGCAGCGGACCGTGCAGGCCAATCCGCTCTACGACATCGCGATGCCGGTGGCCACCACCTGCCCCGCCATCCCGGACGACATCGGGTTGAACGCCGCGTTCCGCACGATCTCGCAGGAACTGCTTGACTGCCAGTTCGTGGCCTGGCAGCCCATCTTCGAGGACCTCGGCTGGCCGTTGGACAAGCCCCAGCTGGTGACCTTCCGTGACTCGGTGTCCACTGCCTGCGGCACGGTCAGCGACGAGCAGTCCTTCTACTGCCCGGCCTCGGCCGAGATCTACCTCAGCGAACAGCGCTTCGAGTCGTCGCAGGACTGGTGGCGGCTGCACTTCGTCAACACGATCGTCCACGAATTCCTGCACCACGTGCAGTCCAGCGCGGGCATCCTGGAGGCCGCCTACCTGCTCGACCTGCGCGAGGACGAGCGCACCCGCCGGGTCGAGCTGCAGGCCTATTGCATGACCTCGCGGATCATGGTGATCACCCCCGCCTTCGAGTTCGGTGCCGAGGACTACCGCATCCTGAAGCAGTGGACGACCGAGGGCGGTTCGGACACCCACGGCAGCGTCTCCTCGCGCAAGCACTGGTGGCTGCGCGGCTTCGACCAGTCGACCCCGGCAGGGTGCAACACCTGGGTGGTCGACGCCGACCAGGTCACCTAGACAGGTCCGGCAGGTCAGCCCATTCCCTGCCGACCCCGCCAGCGGCATGATGGGATCATGAGCCAGTTTCCTGGACAGGGCCACGGGCAGTGGCCGGCCCAGCAGCCGCAGCGGTGGGGACAAGCACCCGCGCCCCAGAACCATTCCCAACCCGGCCGCCCCACCGGTTGGCCGGCCGGCCCGGCACCCCGGCAGCCCTCCGGACAGTTCGGCCCGGTGGGGCCGTGGCCGCCCTACCAGAACTGGCAGCAGCCCGCCCCGCAGTACCCCGGCCCGGGACAGGGGTTCCGGCCACCGCCGCCACCGCCTCGCCGGGGCAACACCATGGGACTGGTCCTGGCCGTCGGGGTCCTGGGCCTGGCCATCGTCTTCGGCCTGTTCGCCTGGGGCCGGAGCAGGGACACTGTCGTCGCCACCACCCAGACCATCGCCGAGACCACCCCCCAGGTCTCGGACCTGGCACCGACACCCAGCCAACCCCCGACGACCAGCGAGCCGCCGAGCACCGAACCACCGACCACCGAACCACCCGTCACGACTGAGCCGCCGACCACCGAAGCGCCGCCCAGCACGGCGATCGGGCTCGGGGTGCTGCCGCAACGGTCCTGGGACCAACTGCCCGGACCCCACTCGACCAACGAACACTGGGTCACCCTGCAGCAGAACACGCTGTACGCAGCTGACGTCCCCACCATGAGCTGTCCCGCGATCCCCACCTCCTTTGACTCGGCCAAGGCCTTCCAGACGTTCGCGTCGACGACCCTGGACTGCCAGTACGCGGGCTGGACGCCGGCCTTCGCGGGCATCGGGGTGGAGCTGCCCATGCCGAAGGTCACCTTCATCGACGGCGCCGTCCAGAGCCCGTGCGGCAAGAGCGGCGAGAACGTGTCCTTCTACTGCGGCACCTGGGATGGCTCCAGCTACGGCATCTACGTCCACACCAGTCTGATCGAACAGTCGAACGAGTGGTGGCGGCTGCGTGCCTTCGAGACCCTGGCCCACGAGTTCGGCCACCACGTGCAGATGGTGAGCGGGGTCATGTGGGCTGCCCAGCAGGTCACCACCGCCGGTGGGATGCAGAATGCCGAGCGGTCCCGACGGATGGAGTTGCAGACCTCGTGCTGGGCTGGTCGGTTGCTGCTGCAGACCCCGGCCACGCAGTTCAACGAGGCCGACCTGCAGACCTACATCGACTGGACCCAGCGCGATCAGGACGAGTGGCACGGCTCCAGGGCGTCGAACGAGTACTGGTGGCAGCGCGGCATGTACATGACCAAGGTGGGCGGCTGCAACACCTTCACGGTGGGCCCCGAGCGAGTCAGCTGAACGGGGATGTCCACCATGCCCCCGGTGCCAGGGCCGGTTCGCCAGTTCCCTCCTGCGGCTGCTCCGCAGCGCTGGACCCAGCCACACACCGCGGCCGGCGGGTGGCATCCCGGTGGTCACCCCGGGTGGCAGACCTCGCCGACGTGGCAGCAGCACTGGCAGCCACCCGGCGGTCAGCCGCCACCCCGCAGCCAGGGGCAACTCGGACTGGTGGTCGCCGTCGTCGTGCTGGTGGCCGCTCTCGGCTTCGGCGCATTCGCGCTGATGCGTCCCGACGCGCCCACCGCCACCACGACCCCGTTGGCCAGCACTCCCGGACCCACGCCGGTGGTGACCACGCCGGTGGTGACCACGCCGGTGGTGACCACCCCGGTGACACCGACCGAACGGATTGGTCTGGCGGTCCTTCCCGAGCGCTCCTGGGACACCCTGCCCGCGCCCAACTCCACCAACCCGCACTGGGTGGTGCTGCAACAGAACACGCTCTACGGCCAAGGAGTCCCGGGGACGACCTGCCCGCCGGTTCCTGATGGGTTCGCCTCCGAAGAGCTGTTCGAAACCTTCATGACCGAGACGATCGAATGCCAACACCGGGGCTGGCAGCCAGTCTTCGAGGCGATCGGCCAACCGCTGGTGATGCCGAAGATCACCTTCATCCGCGGCAGCACCCAGACCCCGTGTGGCACCGGTGAGACCACGTTCTACTGCGGCACCTGGGACGGGTCGCATGTCACCATCTACGTGAACTACTCGCTGATGCAGGAGACGAGCTCGTTTCGCCAGCTGGGCTTCTTCACCGCCACCCACGAGTACGCCCACCACGTGCAGCACCAGTCGAAGATCCTCTGGTCGGGTGCGAGCCTGGCCAGTGAGGGCGCCATCGACACCATGGAGCGCTCGCGGCGACTGGAGTTGCAGGCGTCCTGCTGGACCTCGCGCATCATGGTGGTGACCGAGGCCACGAAGTTCAACCAGTCCGACTACGACCAGTACATCGCCTGGACTCGGCGCGACCTGGGCGAGGTCCACGGCAGCTCGTCCTCGAACCAGTACTGGTGGCAGCGCGGCTTCTACATGGACCGGCTGTCAGGGTGCAACACCTGGACAGTGGGCGCGGATCTGGTCAGCTAGACCTGACGCTGCCGCCGCGCCGGGACGGGCTCAGGTCCGGTCGGCGAGGGCACCGATCACCGGGTTCCACGCGGTGATCCGGCGCACGGCCACCTGGCCGGCCAGGTGGAACGGGTCCTGGTCGAGCAGTGCGGCGACCGTCTCGGCACTGTCGCTCGCAAACACCAGCAGGGCCTCGCCCGGGTCGGTCTGCAGCAGGGGACCCGAGGCGAACAGGTGCCCCTGCTCGACCAGGGTGGCGAGGAAGGCGCGGTGCTGGGGACGCAACTCGTCCTGACGGTCGCGATCATCGGTGTAGGTGTAGTGGGCAACGAAGAAGGCCATGCGGCATCATGGCACGCCCGCCAGGTCTCCGGTGGGGTCGTCCTGCGGGGCATGTTCTGGCGCTGGGGGCAGAACATCGGCTCGGGGCCGCGGGTGGGCCGGACGTCGTGGCACTGAAGGCAGAACGTCCGGTGCGGGGCCGCGGGTGGGCCGGACGTCGTGGCACTGGGGGCAGAACATCCGGTCCGGGGCCGAGGGTGGGCCGGACGTCGTGGCACTGGGGGCAGAACGTCCGGTCGGGGCCGCGGGTGGGCCGGACGTCGTGGCACTGAAGGCAGAACGTCCGGCCCGGGGCGACGGCTGGACCGGACATCGTGGCGCTGGAGCCAGAACATCCGGTCTGGGGTCGCGATTGGACAGGCCGTGGTGGCGTCGCGCGTCGGTGATCCCGGTGATTTGGGCAGAACTCGCGATCTGGCGTAGAGTGGGGCGTCGGTCACGTGTGACCGTGGACGGTTCTGCCTGTGTGGCGCACTTCTGCACCACCTCCGGGCGACCAATCACATCAGAGATGGGAACGCCTTGGCGAAGAAAGAAGGAGCGCTCGAGCTCGAGGGAGTCGTGGTGGAGGCACTGCCCAATGCGATGTTTCGTGTTGAGCTGGCCAACGGCCACAGGGTCCTGGCGACGATCAGCGGCAAGATGCGGCAGCACTACATCCGGATCCTGCCCACTGACCGCGTCGTGGTGGAGCTTTCTCCTTATGACCTGACCCGCGGCCGGATCGTCTACCGCCACAAGTGATCCTCGGGCCAGACCCGAGCCTTCTCGGGGCTGATCTCCCGGGGAAACTGCACCGGAACCCTCGGTTCCACCGCAACTCCATCAACCAAGATCGGGGCGGACCTGTGTCCGAACCGGTTCAGACCAGAAAGTTGCTCGATGAAGGTTCAGCCGAGCGTCAAGAAGATCTGCGACAAGTGCAAGGTGATCCGCCGGCACGGTCGCGTGATGGTGATCTGCGAAAACCCGCGTCACAAGCAGCGCCAGGGCTGAGCCCGACGCCGCACGGCGAGGTTTCTCGCACCACCGCAGTCGCTGACTGCTTCTGACAACTCAATACCCAACACGTGACGCACGCCGGAGCAATCCGGTCCACCCCCGGACGAAGGCCGGGGCCCCACCTCACAGTCCAACTTTGGGCGGGGGGACGCGTCACGCCGCCACACCTTCGCGGTCGCAAGCCGACTCCAGGAACCCTGCGGGAAACAGGGGGAGCGGTGACCGGGACGTGCACGTCGCGTCCGAACCATCGAAAGGTTGCCACATGGCACGCCTCATTGGTGTTGACCTGCCGCGCGAGAAGCGCCTCGAGGTCGCACTGACCTACATTTTCGGAGTGGGCAAGACCCGCGCCGACGAAACCCTGGCCGCCACCGGCATTTCCGGTGACCTGCGCGTCCATGAGCTCACTGATGACCATCTGGTCGCTCTTCGTGATCACATCGAGGCCAACTACGAGACTGAGGGTGACCTGCGCCGAACTGTCGCCTCCGACATTCGCCGCAAGATCGAGATCGGCACCTACCAGGGCCGTCGCCACCGCAGCGGACTGCCCGTTCGCGGTCAGCGCACCCGCACCAATGCTCGTACCCGCAAGGGCAAGAAGAAGGCCGTCGCCGGCAAGAAGAAGGTCCGCTGACCGTTGCCCTGACGGGCATGGTCGGTCGATCTCCTCACGAAGACTCCAGAAAGAGACACAGACTTATGGCAACTGCAGGTCGCAAGGCCGCCGCCGCCAAGACGAAGGTGCGGCGCAAGGAAAAGAAGAACATCACTGTTGGTCAGGCTCACATCAAGTCGACCTTCAACAACACGATCATTGCGATCACCGATCCCAATGGTGCGGTGATTTCGTGGGCATCAGCGGGCACCGTCGGGTTCAAGGGCTCGCGCAAGTCGACCCCGTTCGCCGCCCAGATGGCCGCCGAGAGCGCTGCCCGTCGTGCGATGGACCACGGCATGAAGCGCGTCGAGGTGTTCGTCAAGGGACCCGGCTCGGGTCGTGAGACCGCGATCCGTTCGCTGGCCGCGGCGGGCCTCGAGGTCGGCGCCATCGCCGACGTCACCCCCGTGCCCCACAACGGTTGCCGGCCGCCCAAGCCGCGCCGCAACTGACCCCGACGAGAAGGAAAGAGGACTGAATTATGGCCCGTTACACCGGCCCCATGACCCGCAAGTCCCGCCGTCTTGGCGTGGACCTGGTTGGCAACGACAAGGCGTTCGAGCGTCGTCCCTACCCCCCGGGCGTTCACGGCCGTGGACGCACCAAGGACTCCGAGTACTCGCAGCAGCTGCGCGAGAAGCAGAAGGCTCGTCTGTCCTACGGCGTGCTCGAGAAGCAGTTCCGCCGCTACTACAAGGAAGCGGACAGCCGCCCCGGCAAGACCGGTGACCTGCTGCTGCAGATCCTCGAGTCGCGTCTGGACAACGTCATCTACCGCGCTGGTCTGGCACAGACCCGTCGCCAGGCCCGTCAGTTGGTCTCGCACGGTCACTTCCTGGTCAACGGACACAAGGTGAACATCCCCAGCTACCGGGTGTCCGCCCACGACATCGTCGACATCGCGCCGAAGTCGCTCGACCTGCACCCGGTGGTGGTGGCTCGCGAGACGTTCGGCGAGCGCGACGTGCCGGCCTGGCTGACCGTGCGTCCCAACCGTGGTCGCGTCCTGGTCCACCAGCTGCCCACCCGTGAGCAGATCGTCATCGACGTTCAGGAACAGATGATCGTCGAGCTCTACTCCAAGTGAGCCCGCGCAGCAGCCGTCCAGTCCTGGGCGGCTGCTGCCTCGCCCGTCAGGGCACCCGATCCTCGGATCACCCGATCTTCGGATCACACGTACTGCACCCCGGGAACAGCTTCCGGGGGCCTGTCGCGCCGTCAAATAGTGGTCGGTGCGGGAAGGAACACCCATGCTCATCGCACAGCGTCCGACCCTGTCGGAAGAGGTCGTCGACGAATTCCGCTCGCGGTTCATCATCGAGCCCCTGGAGCCCGGTTTCGGGTACACCCTGGGCAACTCGCTGCGTCGCACCCTGCTCAGCTCGATTCCCGGCGCAGCTGTCACCAGCATCAAGATCGCCGGCACCCAGCACGAGTTCTCGACCGTGCCGGGCGTCGTCGAGGACGTCACCGAGATCATCCTGAACGTCAAGAACCTGGTGCTCTCGTCCGAGGAGGACGAGCCGGTCACCATGTACTTGCGCAACAAGGGTGCCGGCAACGTGACCGCGGCCGACATCGAGACCCCGAGCGGTGTCGAGATCCACAACCCCGACCTGCACATCGCCACCCTCAACGAGGACGGCATGATCGAGATGGAGCTCGTCGTCGAGCGTGGTCGTGGTTACGTCTCGAGCAGCCTGAACAACAACCCGGACGCCGAGATCGGTCGCATTCCCGTCGACTCGATCTACTCGCCGGTGCTGAAGGTCAGCTACAAGGTCGAGGCCACCCGCGTCGAGCAGCGCACCGACTTCGACCGTCTGGTCGTCGACGTCGAGTCGAAGCCGTCGATCACCCCCCGCGACGCCGTGGCTTCGGCCGGGCGCACGCTGGTGGAGCTCTTCGGTCTGGCCCGTGAGCTGAACTACGACGCCGAGGGCATCGAGATCGGCCCGTCGCCGGTCGACGAGCAGCTGGCCCAGGACCTGGCCATGCCGGTCGAGGACCTGAACCTGACGGTTCGCTCGTACAACTGCCTCAAGCGTGAGGGCATCCACACCGTCGGCGAGCTGCTGGGTCGTTCCGAGCAGGACCTGCTCGACATTCGCAACTTCGGCTCGAAGTCGATCGATGAGGTCAAGGCCAAGCTGGCCGAGATGGGCCTCGCCCTCAAGGACAGCGCACCGGGCTTCGACCCGATGACCGCCGTCGCGAACTACGAGGACGACGACTACACCGAGACCGAGCAGTACTGATCCGCATCCGCCACCGGGTGACAGCCCGGTAGAACCTTTGGAGAATCACCCATGCCCAAGCCCACCAAGGGTCCCCGCCTCGGCGGCACCCCGGCCCACGAGCGGATCATCCTGGCCAACCTGGCCAGCCAGCTGTTCGAGCACGGCCGCATCACCACCACCGAGACCAAGGCCAAGCGGGTCCGTCCCCTGGCCGAGCGCCTGATCAGCAAGGCCAAGCGCGGTGACCTGCACAACCGTCGTCTGGTGCTGAGCACCATCACCGACAAGAGCGTCGTCCACGTGCTCTTCGCCGAGATCGCCCCGGCGATGGAGGGACGCGACGGCGGCTACACCCGCATCACCAAGGTCGGCCCCCGCAAGGGCGACAACGCCCCCATGGCCGTGCTCGAGCTGATTACCGAGCCCGTCGCCAAGAAGGCCAAGCCGGTCAAGGCCGAGGAGTCCGCTGAGGACGCCAAGGCCAAGATCGCCGCTGCGGCTGCCGCCGACGAGGTCGAGGTCGACGAGACCGAGGCTGCTGAGGACACCGAGGCTGCCGACGAGACCCCGGCCGCTGACGAGGTTGACGCTGACGAGGTTGACGCCGACGCCGTTGAGGCTGACGCTGACGAGGACGCCAAGGCCTGATCGCCCGGCACCTTCGTGAATCGCCCGCTCCCCCATGCTGGGGGCGGGCGATTCGCGCGTTCAGGGACGGCTCACAGGCGCCAGCTGCCCGCCGGCCCCCGCAGCTCGACCCAGAAGTCGGGGGCACCCTGCGTGACCTGCACGGGCACGCCCAGCTGGTCCAGGGCGGCGGCGATGGTGGTCGGCCGTGGGTGGCTGCCGCCCCAGCCGAACAGCTCCACCTGGCTGGTGATGCTGTCCGCGGGGGAGGGGCCGCCCTGCCAGTCGATCAGGAACGGGACCAGTCCGCTGGGATCGGCCGCCAGCGGAGCGGTCAACCGCCAGTTCAGGACGGTGCCCTCCGGGGTGCTCCGGCTGCCGGGACCGGCGGGGCCGACGGCCAGGCCCTGTTCGTCGAGCAGGGAGGCGGCGCTCTGGTCAAGATCCTGGGGATGCACGGCGAAGGTGCAGGCCTGCGAACCGGTCACCTCGGCCAGATTGAACGGGTACTGCGGGCGGGCCTCCGCGTCCGGGTCGATGGCAATGATCTCGACGTAGGCGCCCTTCCCCAGACCGAGCAGCGCATTGTGGGTGCCGAACTGGGGGTGGGTGCCGCCGGGTTCGGGACGCACCCCGAGGCGGGCTTCGCATTCGTCACAGGCCGCTGCCAGGTCGACGGTGGTGATCACCAGATGGTCCAGCGTGCCGAGGCTCTGACGGGGTTGGACGGTGACGTTGCTCACAGTATGGAAGCGTTCAGAAGGCATGTCATCGTTCTACCCCACGACGACTGCTCAGCGAAATACCTAGCCACAGCGGTCTATGGGCCCGCCCGGACGGAGCCCGCGGCCAGCAGCCTGCCGGGAGCGGTGACCTCGGCCGCCCCGTCGTCAGAGGTAAGGCAAGCCTATGCTAAGGTTCGTGACGGCCGATTAGCCAACAGGACTGTTTCGTAAAGCAACGCTTCGCGAGGTGCGGGCGTTGCTCCATTTCCCCCAGGAGAACCCCGCATGCCCATGGCAGCCCCCCTGAAGAAGAGCTCACGTTGGCTGGTGGCCCTGGTCGCCGCCGCCGCCCTGGCGCTGAGCGGTTGCGGCGGTGCCGCCGACGCCGGCTCCACCACCGCCGTGGCCACCGACGACACCCGCAGCAGCGTCACCATCACCGACAACGGCGGCGAGAAGACCATCACGCTGCCGATCACGTCCTACGTGGCCCTGGACAACCGCACCTTTGAGACGTTGAATGCCTGGAACCTCAAGCCTGCTGCGGCGGCGCGTGCGTTGATGCCCGCCACCAATCCGTGGAAGGCCGACGAGTCCATCCAGGACATCGGCAACCATCGCGAGCCGAACCTGGACCTGATCGTGGCGGCCAACCCGCAGGTCATCATCAGCGGCCAGCGCTTCACCCAGTTCAACGACAAGATCGCTGCCCTGGTGCCCGACGCGGTCATCATCAATGTCGACCCGCGCGAGGGCGAGCCCTTCGACTCCGAACTGAAGCGCCAGAACACCATCCTTGGCGAGATCTTCAACAAGCAGGCCGAGGCCGAGAAGCTGAACGCCGACTTCGACGCCGCCGTCGCCCGCGCCAAGGCTGCCTACCAGCCCGAGACCACGGTGATGGCCGTCACCACGTCCGGCGGCAACATCGGCTACCTCGCCCCCACCGTTGGTCGCACACTGGGCCCGGTCTTCGACATCGTGGGCATGACCCCGGCGCTCAAGGTCGAGGGTTCCTCCGACGACCACCAGGGTGACGACATCTCCGTGGAGGCCATTGCCAAGTCGAACCCCGACCTGGTCATGGTGATGGACCGCGACGCCGCGGTGGCCACCGCCGAGGCTGGCTACAAGCCGGCCAACGAACTGATCAAGAACAGCGCCGCGCTGCAGAACGTGACCGCCGTCAAGAGCGACGCCATCGTCTACATGCCGGCCGACACCTACACCAACGAGGGCATCCAGACCTACACCGAGTTCTTCGACGCGCTGGCCGACCAGCTCGAGAAGTAGGCACGGACCCTCACCCCGTGGAGGCGGGTGGGCGGCCAACGGCCCCCCGACCGCCCACTTCGCCAAGGTTGCCCATGACACCAGACGTGCTCACCGCCGATGCCCCCGCGGCCCGGCCCCCGACCCGGGAACGGTTGCTGGACCCCAAGCTGTTGATCGGGATCCTCGTGGTTGCCGGGCTGCTCGTCGTCTCCCTGTTCACCGGGGTCTACGACGTGGTCGGTGGTCAGGGCGGTCGGGAGATGTTTGCCATCACCCGGGTTCCCCGCACCGTCGCCCTGGTGCTCGCCGGGGCCGCCATGGCCATGTCCGGGCTGGTCATGCAGCTGTTGACCCAGAACCGCTTCGTCGAACCGACCACCACGGGCACCACTGAATGGGCGGGCCTGGGGCTGCTGGTCGTGATGATCCTGTTCCCGGGGGCCAGCGTCGGCCAGCGCATGATCGGGGCCATCGCCTTCGCCTTCATCGGCACCATGGTGTTCTTCGCCTTCCTGCGCCAGGTGAAGCTGCGCTCCTCGCTGATCGTGCCCATCGTCGGCATCATGCTCGGCGCGGTGGTCAGTTCGGTCTCGACCTTTCTGGCGCTGCAGACCAACCTGCTGCAGAACCTGGGGGTGTGGTTCGCCGGCAGCTTCACCTCGGTGCTCAAGGGCCAGTACGAAATGTTGTGGGTCGCCGCACTCGTGGTGGTCGCCGTCTTCTTCGTTGCCGACCGGTTCACCGTCGCCGGTCTGGGGGAGGACATCGCCACCAACGTGGGCCTCAACTACCAGCGGGTGATCCTGCTCGGCACCGGACTGATTGCCGTCGCCAGCGGGGTGGTCACCGTGGTGGTCGGCAACCTGCCCTTCCTGGGTCTGATCGTCCCCAATGTCGTCTCGATGTTCCGCGGTGACGACCTGCGCAGCAACCTGCCGTGGGTCTGCCTGCTCGGCGTGGGCCTGGTCACCGTCTGCGACCTGTTCGCCCGCACCATCATCGCCCCCTTCGAGATTCCTGTCTCGGTGGTCCTGGGCATCGTGGGGGCCGTCGTCTTCATCGTCGTCCTGTTGAGGCAGCGCCGCCGTGGCTGATTCCATGCTCACCATCCCCGCCCAGGCACTGCCCGTCGCGCCGTCGGCACCGCCCGACCGGCAGCGCAGCTCGCAGAGCCTGCCCACCCGCCGGGCACGCCGCCGGTTCCTGACCGTGGTCGTGGTGCTGGCCACCCTCAGCGTGCTGTTCGCCGTCGGGCTGGTCGTCTGGAACAACCCGGTGCCCTTCGGCACGGCCGGCTTCTGGCGCGTCGCCGAGATGCGCACCACCAACATCATCGTGATGGCGGTGGTCGCCGTCTGCCAGGCCACCGCCACCGTCAGCTTCCAGACGGCCACCCACAACCGCATCATCACCCCCTCGATCATGGGCTTCGAGGCGCTGTACGTCGCCGTCCAGACCACCGCGATCTACGTGCTCGGGGTGGCGGGGGTGATGGCCGTGAAGGGCACCAGCCAGTACCTGCTGCAGATCGCGCTGATGGTGGGCTTCTCGCTGCTGCTCTACGGATGGTTGTTGTCGGGACGCTACGCCAACATCCAGGTGATGCTGCTGATCGGCATCATCATTGGCGGCGGACTGGGATCGGTCTCGACCTTCATGCAGCGGATGCTGGCACCCAGCGAGTTCGACGTGCTCAGCGCGCGACTGTTCGGCAACCTGTCGAATGCCGAGACCGACCAGCTGGGCGTCGCGGTGCCGCTGTGCCTGGTCGCCGCCGGACTGCTGTGGGCGAAGTCCCGCAGCCTGAACCTGCTGGCCATGGGCAAGGACACTGCCACGAACCTCGGGCTGAACCATCGCCGGCAGACCATGGTGGTGCTGTTCCTGGTCTCGGTGCTGATGGCCGTCTCCACCGCCCTGGTCGGCCCGATGACCTTCCTCGGCTTCCTGGTGGCGACCCTGGCCTACCAGTTCGCCGACACCCACGATCACCGCTACGTCTTCCCGGTCGCCGTGCTGACCTGCTTCACCGTGCTCAGTGGCGCCTACTTCGTGATGCGCCACGTCTTCTACGCCCAGGGCACCGTCTCGATCATCATCGAACTGGTCGGCGGCACCGTCTTCCTCGTCCACATCCTCAGAAAGGGCCGCCTGTGATCTCCGTCGCCGAAGCAGCCAAGCAGTACAGCAGCACGGTCAGGATCGGGCCCGTCAGCCTGACCCTGCCCGCTGGCGGGGTCACGGCCCTGGTCGGCCCCAACGGTGCCGGAAAGTCCACCATGCTCACCATGATGGGACGCCTGCTCGGTCTGGACGAGGGTGCCATCAAGATCGCCGGCTACGACGTCACCACCACGGCGTCCAAGGACCTGGCCAAGATCGTCTCGATCCTGCGCCAGGAGAACCACTTCATCACCCGGCTCACCGTGCGCCAACTGGTCGCCTTCGGGCGCTTCCCCTACTCCGGGGGGCGGATCACCGCCGAGGACGAGCGGATCATCAGCGAGTCCATCGACTTCCTGCACCTCAATGAGTTCGAGGATCGCTACCTGGACCAACTGTCCGGGGGGCAACGCCAGCGGGCCTACGTGGCCATGGTGCTCACCCAGAACACCGACTACATCCTGCTGGACGAGCCGCTGAACAACCTGGACATGCGCCACTCGGTGCAGATGATGCAGCACCTGCAGCGTGCCAGCAAGGAACTCAACCGCACCATCGTCATCGTGCTGCACGACATCAACTTCGCGGCCAGGTACTCCGACTACATCTGCGCCATGAAGGACGGGGTGGTCTACGACTTCGGCACCCCGGACCAGATCATGACCGCAGAGAAGTTGACCGGATTGTTCGAGACACCCGTGACGATCCTGGACGGTCCCCACGGACGGCTGGCCTGCTACTACTGAGTGGAGCCCAAGCCGCCACCTGCCGTCCCCGCGCCCAAGCAGCAGCTGCATACTGGAGGTGCTGAACCGCCTGCATGTCGTGCACCCCGGCACCGCATGCAGGTCGGGCACGATGCAGGTTGGGCCCCATCCTCCGTGGAAGATCCTGGCTCGACACCCGCTGACCCAGGAGCGACCATGTCCGTGATCACCACCGAGAACCTGGTCAAGACCTTCGGGGCCACCCGTGCCCTGGACGGGCTCGACCTCACCGTCGAGCAGGGCGAGGTGCACGGGTTCCTCGGCCCCAACGGCTCCGGGAAGTCCACCACCATCCGCATCCTGCTGGGCCTGATGCGCCACGACTCCGGACGCGCCACCCTGTTCGGGCGCGATCCCTGGAAGGACGCCGTGGCGCTGCATCGCCGACTGGCCTACGTGCCGGGTGACGTGGTGCTGTGGCCGGCCCTCACCGGAGGCCAGGCCATCGACATCCTGGCCGGCGCCCACGGATCCATCAACACCGCACGCCGCGACGACCTCGTCCAACGCTTCGAGCTCGACCCCACCAAGAAGTCACGCAGCTACTCCAAGGGCAACCGGCAAAAGGTGTGCCTGGTGGCGGCGCTCGCCACGGACGTCGAACTGTTGATCCTGGACGAGCCGACCGCGGGGCTCGACCCCTTGATGGAACGCGTCTTCCAGGACGTCATCGACGAGCGCAAGGCCCAGGGCGTCACCGTGCTGCTGTCCAGCCACATCATGGGCGAGGTGGAGGCCCTGGCCGACACGGTCAGCATCATCCGTGACGGACGACTGGCCAGCAGCGGCACCCTGGCCGACCTGCGTCGCCACACCCGCAGCCACGTCCACGCCGTCACCCGCAGCGCCCCGCAGATTCCGGCGGGCGCCGACGTGCGCACCGCGCCGTCCGGTGGCCTGGCCGAGACCAGTGGCAGCGTCGACGCCGAGCACATGGCCGACCTGGTCGCCGCCCTGCACGCCGCCGGGCTCGAGACGCTGACCGTCACCCCACCCAGCCTGGACGACCTGTTCCTGCGCAACTACGAGGTGGACCAGCCGCGATGAACATTGCCAACCTCGCCACCATGCAGGCCATCCAGTGGCGGACGGGATGGAAGGTGCTGCTGGTCTGGGTCGCCACCATCGTCGCACTGATGGGCGTCACCGCGCTCGCCATGAACGACAACTACGCCACCCCCGAGGCGATCGCCGCCTACGCCCAGTCGGTCGGGTCGGGCCCGGCCATCAAGATGCTCAACGGCAACGTGGCGGGGCTGGACACCCTGGGCGGCATCCTGGCCAACGAGTTCGGTTTCATCGCCTCGTTCATGGTGCCGATCATGGGCATTGCCCTGGTCTCCCGCTCGACCCGCCGCGAGGAGGAGGCAGGTCGACTGGAACTGATGCTGGCCGCCGCCATCGGACGCCACGCCCCGCTGGTCGCCTCCCTCATCCTGGCCACGATGGCCGCGGCCGTCACCGGGTTGGCCTGCTGGGCCGCCACCCTGGGCACCGACGTCGACCCGGTGGGCGCCGCCTGGTACAGCGCGGCGCTGGCCGTCCTGCTGCTGTTCTTCGCCGGGGTGGCCGCGGTCGCCGCCCAGGTGGTGGAGTCCAACCGCGGGGTCTGGATGATCGGTCTGGCGGTGGCGGTGGGCTCCTTCCTGGTCCGCGGACTGGGTGCGGTCAACGAGTCCTGGTACGGCTGGCTGTCGCCCCTGGGCCTGTTCGACGGTGTCCGGGCCTTTGGGGAGCCGCGGGGGTGGCCGCTGCTGGTCTCGCTGGCGGGGGCGCTGACGCTGGTCGCGCTCGCCCTGGCCCTGAACGCGCGTCGGGACCTTGGCGCCGCGCTGGTGCGCAGCCGTCCCGGCGACCCGCGAGCCTCGGCCGGTCTACGCTCGGGGTGGGGGCTGGCACTCTTCGAGCATCGCGGGGCCATCACCGGCTGGATCGTGGGAGCCGCGGTGGTGATGGCCATCTACGGGTCCCTGGCCCAGCAGGTCGTGAAGGCGATCGAGACGATCCCCGAACTGCAGGTGTGGGTCGAGGGCGCGCTGGACGCGATCATGGCCATGTTCGTGATGATGGCCTCCATGCTGGCCGCCGCCGCCGGGGTGTCCCTGGGCGGCTCGTTGCGGGCAGGTGAGACCTCCGGTCGCGTCGAGGCAGTCCTGGCCGGACCGCGCAGCCGGACCGGATGGATCGGTCGTCAGCTGCTGGTGGTCAGCCTGGGCTCACTGCTCGTCCTGGCGGTGGGGACGGTGGTGCTGGCAGCGTCGGCGGCGGCCTCGCTGGGTGATGATCGACTGTGGGGCGACATCCTGTCCGCGGCCGCAGCCCACGCGCCGGTGGTCCTGGTCTTCAGCGGGTTCTCGGTGCTGTTGTTCTGCCTCGCGCCCCGGGTCCGCGGCTGGCTGTGGGTGGTGTTCGGGCTGTCGGGTTTCATCGCCTACATGGCCACGGCGCTGAACCTGCCCGACTGGCTGGTCGACAACAGCCCCTTCCTGGCCATGGGGCAGGTGCCGGCCGACGCGATCCGCTGGACTGGGGTGCTGGTGCTCTCGGCGCTGGCCCTGGCCGCCCACGTCGCGGCGGTGGTCGTGTTCAGGCGCCGCGAGCTCCCGATCGTGTGAGCACCGGTCGCCGAGTCACACGCGTCGGGGTCGTCCCGTTCAGCAGGCCACCGAGCCACTAGGCTGGCCCGGTGACCACGCCCCGACTGCGCATCGCCCAACTCGCGAACTTCGTGGGCCCGGTCTCCGGTGGCATGCGGGTGGCCCTGGAGGCGCTCGGCAAGGGGTACGTCGCCGCCGGGCACGAACGCATCATGGTCATTCCCGGGGAACGCGACACCGTCACCGAGACCGAGAACGGCACCGTCGTCCAGGTCAGGGCCCCCAAGATCTCAAAGCACTACCGGATGATCGCCACCCCGTGGCGGGCGCTGGACGTGCTGGACCGGTTCAATCCGACCTCGATCGAGGTCTCCGACAAGTGGACCCTGTCACCGGCGGGCAAGTGGGCACGCAAGCGGGGCATCGGTTCGGCATTGTTCAGCCACGAACGCCTCGACGACATGCTGGCCGGCTGGTTCAAACGACAGTTCGGCGTCGAGACCGCGGTGGGTGCACTCAACCGGCGCCTGTCCCAGCAGTTCGACGCGGTGGTGGTGACCTCGCGCTACGCCGCCGACGAGTTCCTCGACACCGGCGCCCGGCTCTGGCACGTTCCCCTCGGCGTCGACCTGGCCACGTTCCACCCGATGGGCTACCAGACACCCGGCACCGGTCCGGACCGGGACGAGCCCCGGGCACCCATCCGGCTGTGCTACGTCGGACGGATGTCGCACGAGAAGGACCCCCAGCTCGGGGTCGCGGCCGCCGTCGAGCTGCACCGCCGTGGCGTACCCGTCGAACTCCACATGTACGGCACCGGCCCGGACGTCGAGAAGATGAAGCTGCAGGCCGGCGACGCGCCCGTCATCTTCCACGGGTTCGTGGACGGACGCGACGAGGTGGCCAGGCGCTTCGCGCACAGCGACATCTCCTACTCGGTCTCACCGTCGGAGACCTTCGGGCTGGCGGTGCTGGAGGCGCTGGCCTGCGGCACGCCGGTGGTGACCAGCAACCGTGGCGGCGCCCATGAACTTGTCGACCAGACCAGCGGCGAGTTCGGCCCGCCGACCGCTGAGGGCATCGCCGACGCCACCGAACGCCTGATCGGGCGTCTGGGCCCCGACCTGCGGACCGCGGCCCGGGCACGCGCCGAGCAGTACACCTGGCAGGCCAGCATCGACAAGATGCTGGAACTGCACACCCGACTGGCCCGCCTCGACACCCAGCCCGGATCGGACCACCCACCCACCGAAGGGGACCAGCGATGAGTTCAGGCACGCGTGCACGACGACTGCTGGCAGCTGCCGCGGTGGCCGTGGCCCCCGTGGTGGTGCGCGCCCCGGGCGCCCGGCCCATCGCACCGGACGGGGTCCACGACGTCCAGGAGGCGATCGACGCCTGCGTGGAGTCCCAGCTGCACGGCTGGGACCTGGTCGACCACGCCACCCAGCTGGTGCACCGCAAGTACAGCCACTACTCCTGCTACCACTGGTGGGAGACCCCGGCCCAGTCCTTTGCCCGCAGCCGGGGGCAGTCCAACCAGTACAACACCGTGCTCGCCCGGGTGCTGCGCGGGCTCGGGTTCCGGGTGCGCACGGTGCACGCGGCCCGGGTGCGACTGACCCGTTCACCGTGGTGGCACAGCGGCCACACCTGGCTCGAGGTCACCATCGACGGACGCACCCGCGATGTCTGCGCCAGCCGGGCCGAGAACCGCTCCGACGACGTCCACTTCGTCCCGGTGACCACGGTGCGCCCGTTCCGGGGGCTGACCTACCTGGACACCACCCTGGGGCTGGCCCCCATCGTCACCGTCCTGGTCTGGAAGGCCTGGCTGAATGGTGAGGCGCTGCCGCGGTGGATCTATCGGCCCTTCGACGAGGCCGCCAGCACCGAGGGATGGCCGACCTCGCGCGGCTGACGGGCCCCGCCGACGGTCCTGGAAACGCAGAACGCCCCCTGCGAGCAGGCAGGGGGCGTCCGGGCGGTGCGGGCCTGATCAGATCAGGTCGGCGGCCTTATCAGATCAGGTCGGCGGCCTTGGCGCGGTTGAAGCGATCGGTGACGTCGGTCCAGTTGACCACGTTCCACCAGGCGGTGACGTAGTCAGCCTTGACGTTCTTGTACTGCAGGTAGTAGGCGTGCTCCCACATGTCGAGCTGCAGCAGCGGCACCTGGCCGGCCGGCAGGTTGCCCTGCTGGTCGTAGAGCTGGGCAATGTTCAGGCGCTTGCCGAGCAGGTCCCAGACCAGGATGGACCAGCCGGAGCCCTGGACGGCCTTGGCGTTCTCGTTGAAGTGCTTCTGGAAGCCGTCGAAGCTGCCGAAGTACTCGTCCAGCGCCGCCGACAGTTCGCCGTCGGGGCGGCCGCCGCCGTCCGGCGACATGTTCTTCCAGAACACGGAGTGGTTGATGTGGCCACCCAGGTGGAAGGCGAGGTCCTTCTCCAGTTTGTTCACATTGCCGAACTCGCCCTTCTCGCGGGCCTCGGCCAGCTTCTCGAGAGCGGTGTTGGCGCCGGCCACGTAGGTGGCGTGGTGCTTGGAGTGGTGCAGCTCCATGATCTCGGGCGCGATGTGCGGTGCGAGTGCGCCGTAGTCGTAGTCGAGGTCGGGCAGGGTGTAGACAGTCACAGGCATGCCTTTCTTCAGGTGTGTCCTTGTCCCGGCGTTGGACGCCAGAACTCACTGACGAGCCTATTGCCCACGGCCGGGCCTCGCCATGATTGGCGAAATCATTCAGCTACTGGCGCAGGCGCTGGTGGGGGGCCGAATGAGGCCCGGCGGGCCGCCCGACGCAGGATCCGCAGCAGCGGCGGGCCCAGCAGCACCAGCAGCACGATGGTGGTCACCGCCCGCCCCAGGTTCCAACCCATGGACGTGGCCACGTTGAACCAGAAGAAGCGCACCAGGTTCGCCCACGGCCCGGCGTCGGCGTCGAAGGAGATCTGGGAGTCCCCACCGGCGGCGAACGGCCAGAACGAGAAGTCGATCAGCCAGCCGTAGGCGAAGGACGCCACCGCCGAGTAGACCGCCAGCAGCGCGATCTCACTGCGTCCCCGCAGTTGCGGCAGCAGGCCCGCGCCCAGCCCCAGCAGGCCAGAGGCCAGCATCTGGTAGGGCAGCCACGGCCCGACGCCACCGGTGAGCAGGGCGGACGCGAACAGTCCGGTGTTGCCCAGCACGAAGCCGAACCCGGGCCCGAACACGCGTCCGGAGATGATGATCGGCAGGAACACCGTCTCCAGCCCGGCGGTGCCGGCACCCAGCGGACGGACGCCGGCCACCACCGCCGACATCACCCCCAGCAGGGCCAGCGCCTTCACGTCGGAGTGCTCGCCGGTGATCTGGGCGGTGACCACCGCCAGCACCAGTCCGACCACCCCGATCAGCATCATCGGCGCCAGCTTGTTGCCGGCCAGCACGGAGCCGGGGGACAGGATCAGCGGCCAGCCGAAGGCCAACAGCCCCAGCACGGCAGCGATGGCGACCATCACCCACGAGCGCACCGACATCTCGATGGCGGCGTGCGGACGCCGGGACCTCGTCGCGGCTGCTCCCGGCGTCACGGCTGCTCCCGGTGCAGGTCGGCCAGGGTGAGCACCGGCTCGGGATGGAAGATCTTGGCCAACTGCGGGGCGAAGACCGGTGAACTGGTCAACACCTCGCGGGTGGGGCCATCAGCGACCACCTCACCATCGCCCAGGACGACGGTGCGCTGTGAGGTGGCGGCGGCGAACTCGACGTCGTGGGTGCTCACCACCACGCAGACGCCCTCGGCGGCCACCGTGGCCAGGATGCCGGTCAGCTGGTGCTTCATGGCGTAGTCCAGACCGCGGGTGGGCTCGTCCAGCAGGATGATCCTGGGCCCGGCAGCGAGCTGGATGGCCAGCACCAGGCCGAGCCGTTGTCCCTCGGACAGGTCGCGGGGGTCCAGGTCGGGGGGCAGGTCGAGCCCGAGCCCGGTCAACACGTTCGCGGTGGTTTCGGGCGGGAGTCCGGACTCGTGGTCGGCCTGGCGGCACTCGTCGGCCACGGTGGGCAGGTACAGCAGGTCAGCGGGGGTCTGTGGCACCAGCGCCAGGGTGTGCCGCAGGTCGGCGGGTTTCGTGGTCCGCGGGTTGAGGCCGGCGACCCGGACGCTGCCGCGATGGTCCAGGGCGCCCTGCAGGGTCCACAGCAGGGTCGACTTGCCGGCGCCATTGCGTCCCATCACGGCGGTGATGCTGCCGGCGGTGAAGGTGAGGCTGACCCCGGCCAGGGCCTGGACGCGGCCGTGGCGCACCTGCAGGTTGTCGACCTGCACCGCCACCTCGGCGGGCGCCGTCGGCAGCGGTGGCGCAGCGGGTGCGGCGAGGTGCAGCGGGCTCGGCTGGAGGCTGAGGCGTCGTCTGGCCTCGCGCACGCTGAGCGGCACGGGGGTCCAGTCCATGACGCGAGCCAGGTCGGAAAGGGGCGGCACCACGTCGGCGCGGGCCAGGATCTCGCCCGGGTCACCGTGGTGCAGGCTGCCGTCTCCCGGCAGCCACAGCATCGAGTCGGCCGCGTGCATCACCCGCTCCAGTCGATGCTCGGCGAGCACGACGGTGAGTCCGACCTCGTGGACCAGGGTGGTGATGGCCGAGAGCACGTCCTGGGCCGCGGTGGGGTCAAGTGCCGAGGTGGGTTCGTCCAGCACCACGACCCGGGGCTGGGCGGCCAGCACCGAGGCGATCGCTACCCGCTGCTGCTGGCCACCCGACAGGCTCTGGAGCGGACGTCGCCGCACCTCACCGATGCCCATCACGTCGAGTGTCTCCTCGACCCGTTTGCGCATGGCCGCCGGGGACAGGCCGAGTTGCTCCATGCCGTAGGCGACCTCGTCCTCGACGGTGTCGGTGACGAAGCCCTGGCTGGGGTCCTGGCCGACGTAGCCGACCACGTCGGCCAGGTCGCGGGGACGGTGGGTGCGGGTGCTGCGGCCATCGATCCGCACCTCGCCGGCAAGGTGGCCACCGGTGAAGTGGGGGACCAGGGCGTTGATCGCACCGAGCAGGGTGGACTTGCCGGTGCCGGTGCGTCCGATGACGACGCACAGGTCACCCTCGGCGATCACCGCCGACACCTCACTGAGGACCGCTGGGCGGTCCTGGTAGCTGATGGAGACCCGGTCAAAGGTGATCATCGGGTGGCCTCCGGTGGGGGTTCGGTGAGCAGGAGTGGTGCGGCGAGCAGGCCCACGGCCACCAGCATCACCGGCGTCAGGGCGGGCCACTGCAGGGGTCGCACCGCGGGGTGGACGGCGCCCGGGTCGGCCACCTGGAGCCAGCCGACGACGCCCACGCCGAGCAGTCCGACGACTGCGACGGCCGTGTCCTGCCAGCGCCAGGGGTGTGGCCGGTACCGGCTGATCCGCTGCCCGCGTCCGGACAGGTGCAGCCCGAACAGTGCGGCGAGGGTGCCGGCGACCAGTCCCACCAGCGACCACAGCCGGGCATCGGGCATCGCGAAGAGGGCATAGGACGACAGCACCAGGACGACCAGGGCGGCGATCAGCAGCGCCGAGGCGCCCCAGCGCCAACCGCGGCCGTGCCACCCGCCGTCGGAGCCGGCGGACAGGTTGCGGCCATAACCGCGGGACTCCATGGCGGTGGCCAGGCGCATCGAGCGGTCGAGGGCGTCGGCCATCACCGGGACCAGCACGGCGACCACGGCGCGCCATCCCCGGTCGGTGCCGCCGCGCAGACGGCGCGCCCGGCGCACCCGCCGCAGCGACTCGACCAGTTGCGGGGCCACGCTCAGGGCGATCACGACCGCGACCGACAATTGGTTCAGGGCCGCCGGCACCGACTTGAGCGCCTGGCGCGGGTTGGCCAGCGCATTGGCGGCCCCGATGCAGACGATGATGGTGCCCAAACGCAGCCCGTCGTAGGTGGCGGCCAGCACGGCGTTCAGGGTGACGGGTCCGCCGAAGCGGATGCCGGCCGTCCAGTCCGGCAACTGCACCTCGGGGATGGTGATCAGCACCAGACCGTCGCGCGAGCCGCCCAGCAGTGCCATCAGCACCACCCGGAAGCCGATCACGGTGAAGGCGAGCACCAGGTAGGCGCTGACCGAACGGGCCCAGGGCGCATCGCTGCGACGGGCCAGGGCGACCAGCACGACGGCGGTGATGATGAGCACCAGAAGCAGCGGGTTGGTGGTGAAGCTCGCCGTCATGGCTGCCCCCAGCGCCCACGCCCACCACGCCCACGGATGGGTGGTGCGTCCCACCGGACGACCGCCGCGCCG
>NZ_JADIJQ010000037.1 GCF_017355265.1 Tessaracoccus sp. SD287 | reverse complement strand
CGGGGTGCGCATCGACGGCTACCTGCAGATCGGCATGGTCGGCTTCGCGGAACTGGTGGACGCGGTCGGCGGCATCCAGATGTGCCTGGACAAGCCGATGAAGGACAAGGACTCCCACGCCGACTTCCCGGCCGGCTGCCAGCAGTTCGACGGCATCGACGCCCTGGCCTACGTGCGGATGCGCAAGGCCGACCCCACCGGCGACCTGGGACGCATGGGACGACAACGCGAGGTGATCGGCAAGGTGGCCGACAAGGCCATCTCGCCACAGACGCTGTGGCCGCCGCGCTGGTGGTCGATGAACAAGGTCGCCGGCCAGTTGCTGGTGCGCGACGAGCAGACCTCCACCCCCGACCTGGCCCGGGCCGCCAAGGCCTTCCTCGACATTGCCGGCGGCAACGGCTACCAGTTGGTCGTCCCGATCGCCGACGCGAACGCGACCACGAATGCCGGGTCGTCCATGCTCTGGGACACCGAACGTGCCCTCGAGTTGTTCGCCCTGGTCAAGGCCGGCAACACCAACGGCATGGAGAAGTTCGTCCCCTGACCCGCCCCACCGGTGCACGGCCGGTCAGGAGATCACCGGTTGAAGCTGCGGACCGTTTCTCCCTTGGCAAGCGCGACGTCGCGCAGCGAGGCCTGGAAGGCCAGCACCCGCTCGGTCAGTTCCGGGTCGCCCGCGGCCAGCATCCGCACCGCCAGCAGGCCGGCGTTGCGGGCATTGCCAATGCTCACGGTCGCCACCGGCACCCCGGCCGGCATCTGGACGATCGACAGCAACGAGTCCATCCCGTCCAGGTACTTCAACGGGACCGGCACCCCGATCACCGGCAGCGGGGTCAGCGCGGCCAGCATGCCGGGCAGGTGGGCCGCTCCCCCGGCGCCGGCGATGATGGCGCGCAGGCCGCGGGTGTGGGCCTGGCGACCGTAGCGGACCATGTCCTCGGGCATCCGGTGGGCGCTGACCACGTCGGCCTCGTAGGCGATGCCGAACTCGTCCAGCGCCGACGCGGCGGCCTCCATGGTCGGCCAGTCCGAGTCCGAACCCATCACGATCCCGACGAGCGGTCGTGTGTTCCCCGCGGGGTGGGAAGCATCAGGCATTGGGGTCTCCCATCAGGTAGCCGGCCGCATGCGCGGCGCGGCGGCGGACCAGGTCGAGGTCATGGCCGAAGGTGGTGACGTGACCCACCTTGCGGCCCGGACGCACCTGCTTGCCGTACAGGTGGACGCGCAGTTCCCGGTCGCGGGCGAAGCAGTGCAGCAACGCCCCCGTCAGGTCAGGTTCGTCGCCGCCCAGGACGTTCGCCATCACCGCCACGGGTGCCCGCAGCCCCGGTTCCCCCAGCGGCAGGTCCAGCACGGCCCGGATGTGGTTCTCGAACTGGCTGGTCAGCGCCGCATCAATGGTCCAGTGGCCGGTGTTGTGGGGGCGCATCGCCAGTTCGTTGACCACCACCGACCCGTCGGCGCGCTCCATCAGTTCGACCGCGAGCATTCCCACCACGCCGAGTTCGTGCGAGATGCGCAGCGCCAACTGCTGGGCCGCCACCGCAGCGTCCTGCGACAATCCCGGGGCGGGCGTCACGGTCTCGGTGCAGATGCCGCCGGTCTGGACCGACTCCGAGATCGGGTAGGCGGCAGCCTGACCCGAGGGGCTGCGGACGACCAGCGCCGACAGTTCACGGCGGAAGTCAATGAACTCCTCGGCGACGATGACGACCTGCTCACCGGCCGAGACCTGCTTCATTCCGGCGAACGGTTCGTCCACGCCGTCGGGCCCGTCGACCTTCCAGACGCCCTTGCCGTCATAACCGCCGCGGCTGGCCTTGGCGATGATCGGCCAACCGATCTCGTCACCAAAGGCCCGCAACTCCTCGGCGTCCCGGCACACCCGCCAGGTCGGGTTGGGGGCGCTGATGGCCTCCATCCGGGAGCGCATGATCGCCTTGTCCTGGGCGTGGACCAGGGCATCCGGGCCGGGCCGCACGGCGATGCCGCGCCCCTCGAGGTGGTGCAGGATCGTGGTGGGCACGTGCTCGTGGTCAAAGGTGATCACGTCGCAGCCGGTGGCGAAGGCCTCCACCGTGGCCGGGTCGGTGTAGTCGCCGACGGTGACGTCGGCGATGACCTGGGCGGCGGAGGTGTCCGGCCCCTCGGCCAGCAGCCGCACGGTGATGCCGAGGCTGATGGCGGCCTGGTGCATCATCCGGGCCAACTGGCCCCCGCCGATGATGCCGACGACGTAGCGACCATTGCGTCCTGTGCGGGTGGGGTTCACGCACGAGAGACTACCGGTCCGGGCAGGCCGGTCCACGATCCCGCCACGTCCCTGCCGCCCCGTCGGCACCCGCCCGTGCCACACTGGCGCCATGGGATTTGACCCGAAGTTGCTGGGCGAGGGTGAACGGGTGGTGCGCCACATGCGCACCCACGGCAAGGCGATGGTCCTGCCCGCGGTCTGGCTGGTCCTGATCGCCGGGCTGTTGGGTCTGGCCATCGGATTCATGCCCGGCTCGTGGAACCCGTGGGGAACCTACATCGTTGCCGCGGTGGGCATCGTCGCGCTGATCGTCGCCGTGGTGGTGCCGTTCCTGCGCTGGCAGACCACCACCTACACGATGACCGACCGTCGCATCATCACCCGCCGCGGCATCATCTCCAAGACCGGGCACGACCTGCCGCTGCGGCGCATCAACAACGTGGCCTACGAGCGCAGCCTGCTCGACCGGATCCTGGGCTGCGGGTCACTGGTGTTCACCACCGCCGCCGAAACACCGGTGACACTGCCCGACGTCCCCGATGTCGAACGGGTCCACGTGCAGATGACCGAGCTGCTGTTCGGCACCCCCGAGGAGATCGAGATCCAGCGCGACGAGTAGGCCACCATCGCCGTCGCGGCGACGGTGCCGGTTCTACTGTGGGATGAGCCCGAGCGACGGCGTTGCCGCCCGGATCGCACCAGAAGGGAAGTCCCATGTCCTACCGTGTTGGCTACTTCATTGGCAGCCTGTCCAGTACCTCGATCAACCGCAGACTGGCCCAGGCCCTGGTCCGCCTCGGCGCCGAGGGCGTCGAGTTCTTCGAGATCCCCATCAAGGACCTTCCGCTCTACAGCCCCGACTACGACGCCGACTACCCGGCCGAAGGCCAGGCGCTGAAGGACGCCATTGCCTCGGCGCAGGCGCTGCTGTTCGTCAGCCCCGAGTACAACCGCTCGATTCCGGGTGCGCTGAAGAACGCCATCGACTGGGCCAGCCGTCCCTGGGGCGAGAACTCCTTCGACCACAAGCCGACCGCCATCATTGGTGCCTCCATCGGCGCCATTGGGACGGCCGTGGCGCAACAGAGCCTGCGGGCGGTGATGGCCTTCTGCAATGCCCGCCAGATGACCTCACCGGAGGCCTACATCCACTTCACCGAGGGACTGGTCGATGACCAGGGCAACGTCACCAACACCGACACCCGGGAGTTCCTGCAGGCGTTCATGACCGAGTTCGACGAGCACACCCGCCGGGTGCTGCAGGTGCTGCCCCCCAAGTAGGTGTCAGCGGCGCCGCAGGTGGTGCACGTCACCGGCCACGAAGGTCGCAGGACCGTCCGGTGTCTGCACCACCAGCGCGCCGGAGGCGTCGATGCCGCTGGCCCGGCCGCTCACCGAGGTGGTCGGGGTCAGCTCGATGCGCACCTGCTGTCCCAGGGTGCCGCAGTCACGTTCGTAGGCCTCCCGCAGGTTCCCGCGCTGCTGCCAGGTGTCGTAGAGACCGCCGAGTTCGGTGAGCAGGGCCGCCACCAGTGGGTCCTTGTCCGGACGAAAACCTGCGCCCGCCAAGGAGGTCGCCGTCGGCACCGGCAGCTGGTCCGGCGCGAGGTCAATGTTGATCCCCATGCCCACGACGGCGACCGCCCCGCTGGGGGTCTCGTGGCGTTCGGTCAGGATGCCGCACAGTTTGCCGGCCCCGGTGCCCGAGTCGATCAGCACGTCATTGGGCCATTTCAGCAGCACCCGGGACGCGTCCTCGGGGCGCTGGGCGGCCACGGACCGGACCGCGCGGGCCACCGCCATGCCGGCCAGCAGCGACAGCCACCCCCAGTCGGGGAACGGGCGCACCGGGCGCAGCAGCACCGAGATGCCCAGCGAGCAACCCGGCGGTGCCTGCCAGACCCGGTCGAAGCGTCCTCGTCCGTCGGTCTGGTGCTCGGCCACCAGCACCAGCCCCTCCGCGGCCCCCGCGGTGGCCAGGGCAGCCACGTCCTTGTTCGTCGAGCCCGTCTCGGTCACGGCGCGGACGTCCCACCGGGTGGTCCGCCCCAGGGCGGCACGGATGGCGTCAGCGTTGGCGGCAGGCTGGTTGGTCACCGTGCCAGCCTACGGTCGGGGGCGCTGTGACCTTTCACACACTGCGTATCCAGCGGTGGACGAATGGTGAGCGAGCTCATATGCACCGCTTACAGTCACCTCATGGACATCGACATCCACACCACCTCCGGCAAGATCGCCGATCTGGGGCGTCGAATTGACGAAGCCGTCAATGCAGCCTCACCGGCCGCCGTCGAGAAGCAGCATGCCAAGGGCAAGATGACCGCAAGGGAGCGGGTTCTTGCTTTGCTGGACGAGGGCTCCTTTGCCGAACTCGACCAGTTCTCACGACACCGCTCAACCGCCTTCGGGATGGACAAGAAGCGCCCCTACGGTGACGGCGTCGTCATCGGCATGGGCGCGATCCACGGCCGTCCCGTCTGCGTGTTCAGCCAGGACGTCGCCATCTTTGGCGGCGCCCTCGGCCAGGTCTACGGCGAGAAGATCGTCAAGATCATCGACTTCGCCATCAAGACCGGCTGCCCGCTGATCGGCATCAACGAGGGCGGTGGTGCCCGCATCCAGGAGGGTGTCGTCTCGCTCGGTCTCTATGGCGAGATCTTCCGCCGCAACACCCACGCGTCCGGGGTGATCCCCCAGATCAGCCTGATCATGGGCGCGGCCGCCGGCGGTCACGTCTACTCCCCCGCCCTGACCGACTTCATCGTGATGGTCGACCAGACCTCGCAAATGTTCATCACCGGACCCGACGTCATCAAGACCGTCACCGGCGAGGACGTCAGTCTCGAGGAGCTCGGCGGCGGACGCACCCACTCCACCAAGTCGGGCACCGCGCACTACCTGGCCGCCGACGAGACCGACGCCCTGGAATACGTCCGTGACCTGCTCAGCTTCATGCCGCAGAACAACCTGGAGGAGCCGCCGGTCTACGAGGACGCCGAGGTCGACCTGACCATCACCGACCACGACCGGCAGCTCGACACGATCATCCCGGACTCCCCCAACCAGCCCTACGACATGACCACGGTCATCGAGACGGTGCTCGACGACGACGAGTTCCTCGAGGTGCAGGCGCTCTACGCCGGCAACATCATCTGTGGTTTCGGTCGGATCGAGGGTCGTCCGATCGGCGTGGTGGCCAACCAGCCGCAGGTCTTCGCCGGCTGCCTGGACATCAATGCGTCGGAGAAGGCGGCCCGGTTCATCCGCACCTGTGACGCGTTCAACATTCCGGTGCTCACCTTCGTCGACGTGCCCGGATTCCTGCCCGGCACCGACCAGGAGTACAACGGCATCATCCGCCGCGGCGCCAAGCTGATCTACGCCTACGCCGAGGCCACCGTCCCGCTGGTCACGGTGATCACCCGCAAGGCCTACGGCGGTGCCTACGACGTGATGGGGTCCAAGCACCTGGGCGCCGACGTGAACCTGGCCTGGCCCACCGCCCAGATCGCGGTGATGGGCGCCGAGGGTGCCGTCAACATCTTGTACAAGCGTGAACTGGCCGACCTGGACGACCCGGCCGAGCGGCGCGCCGCCCTCATCCAGGAGTACAACGACGAGCTGGCCAACCCCTACGTCGCCTCCGAACGCGGCTACATCGACCAGGTCATCTACCCCCACGAGACGCGTGCCGAGATCATCCGGGTGCTGCGGTTGCTGCGCAACAAGCGCGAGACGCTGCCCCCGAAGAAGCACGGCAACATCCCACTCTGAGCCAGGAGGACTGCAATGGAGCAGCACACCGAACAGCCGGGCGAACCGGTGATCCAGGTGTCCAAGGGCAACCCGACCGACGAGGAGGTCGCGGCCGCGGTCACGGTGCTCAGCCTGGCGCTGGCACCGCGACCCAACCCGCGGGCTGCCGCCGACCGACCCCTGGCCGGTGGCTGGAGGAGTTACTGGCGCGTCATGCGCCACGACCACCGACCGGGGCGGGGGGCCTGGTCAGCGACCACCCAGTAGGCCGCCGAGGATCCTGCCCAGGATGCCGCCGCCGGGGTGGTCGGGTGCTGCCTGCGGGGCCGGCGTCTGCTGCGGCTCGGGTTGGCCGCCGCCGAGCACCTGCCCCAGGATCTGGCCGAGGATGCCACCGCCCTGCCCTCCGGCAGTCTGGCCGAGGACGTCCCCGCCGCCGGTGGTCGTCCTGCCGGTGATCTGCTTGGCGATGTAGGCCAACACGATGGGGGCGAGCAGCTTCAGCAGTTTCGCACTCATGCCCGGATCACCCGACCCGGCCGCCGACAGTCCCCCGAACTGCTGCGGGTCGGCCCCGAGCACATGGTTGACGATCTTGTCGCCGTCGGCCTGGTCGACCTGGTCGAGGTCGAGACCGGGTGTGTTGAACAGGGGCGAGGACTGGGCGTGCTGGTTCAGGGCGCCGGCCAGCGCGGCCTCACCCTGGGGGTCCTGGGCATTGCGGGCCATCCCGCCCACCAGGGTCCGGATCGCCTCGACCGCACCGGCCTCAGCCGTCGCCGGGTCCGTGCCCAGCTGTCGGGCGAGCTGCTGGGTGTCGATGTGGCTGAGGATTTCTGATTCCAGGCTCATGGTGACTCCTTGTCGGTGTGTAGCCGTGCCCACCAATCTGGCACGCGTCGAGGCTGGGCGCGGGCGTCCGGGTCAAATGCCCGGGACGGGTAGGCTGCGGACGTGCGGTTGATCCTTGCTTCGAAGTCGCCGGCCCGCAAAGAGACGCTGCGCCGCGCCGGTCTGCGTCCCGAAATCCTCGTGTCAGGGGTGGACGAGGACCAGATCACTGCCGACACCCCGGCCGCCCTGGCCCTGTTGCTGGCCGACCTGAAGGCTGCCGCGGTCATCGAGCGCCTCACGATCACCGAGCCGACGGCGCTGGTGGCGTGCGACTCCCTGCTGGAGTTCGCCGGCAAGATCCACGGCAAACCGGGCTCAGCCGATCAGGCGATCGCCCGCTGGTACCTGATGCGCGGCCAGTCGGGGGTGTTGCACACCGGCCATCACGTCTCGGTCTGGGACGCTGAGGGCCGGCGACACACGATGACCCGGTTGGCGTCGACGACGGTCACCTTCGCCGACCTGTCCGACGCCGAGATCGCCGCCTACGCGGCCACCGGCGAGCCGGAACGCGTGGCGGGTGCGTTCACCACCGACGGGTACGGCGGGGCGTTCGTCACCCGGATGGAGGGCGACCCGCACAACGTGGTCGGCCTGTCATTGCCGCTGCTGCGCCAGATGCTGCTCGACCTCGGGGTGCCCTGGCACACCCTGTGGACGAAGGTTGGCCGCCACTGAGGCCTGGTCAGAACAGGTGCCGCAGGTTCGTCCTGGCCAAGTCCAACAGTTGGTCGCCACGCCCCGACAGGACGGCCTTGGCGGAATACAGCGCGAAACCCTTGGCCTGGTCGAACTCGACGGTGGGCGGAATCGTCAACTCCTGCGGGTTGACCCGCACGTCGACCAGCGCCGGCCCGTCGTGGGCGAACGCCTCGGTCAGCGCCGCGTCCAGCCCCTCGGAGTCCTCGACCCGCAGGCCCAGGATCCCCAGCGCCCGGGCCACGGCCGCAAAGTCGGGGTTCTCCAGGTCGACCGCGAAGGGCAACTGCCCGGCGGCCTTCATCTCGAGTTCGACGAAGTTCAATGAGGAGTTGTTGAACACCACCACCTTGGCGGGCAGGTTGTTCTGGGTGAGGGTCAACAGGTCGCCGAGCAGCATCGTCAGCCCGCCGTCGCCGGACATGGCGATGGTTTGCCGGGTGGGGTCCTGGGCCAGCACCCCCACGGCCTGGGGCACCGCATTGGCCATCGACCCGTGCAGGAATGAGCCGATCAGGCGTCGGCGTCCGTTCATCTGCAGGTAGCGCGAGGCGTGGACCACCGGGGAGCCGACGTCGGGGATGAACACGGCGTCATCGGCGGCCAGTTCACTGATCCGGCGGGCCAGGTGGGGCGGATGGACCGGTGTGCCGGGACCGGCCGGGGTGGCCAGGTCGTCGAACTCCTGGCGCGTCTTGGCGTAGTTCTTCCGGGCCTTGGCGAGGTGCTTGCCCTTCTTGCGGTCCAGCAACGGCAGCAGCGCCTGGCTGGTCTCCCGCACCCCGCCGACCAGTCCGACCCGCACCGGGTGGCGGCGGCCGATCTGTTCGCCGCGGATGTCGACCTGCACCAGGTCGGCGTCCTCGGGATAGAACTGGGTGTAGGGGAAGTCGGTGCCCAGCATCAGCACCACGTCGGCGTCGCAGAGCGCCCGATAGCCGCTCTCGAAGCCCAGCAGCCCGGTCATGCCCACGGTGTAGGGGTTGTCGTGGTCCAGGTACTCCTTGCCGCGCAGGGCGTGGACGATCGGGGCGGACAGGTGTTCGGCCAGCGCCATCACCTCTGCATGCGCCCCGGCGGTGCCGGCGCCGCCCAGGATGGTCACCGTCCGGGCCGCGTTGATCACCTCGGCGGCCTCCTGCAATTGTTCGGCGACCGGCACCACCACTGAGTTCGAGCGACGGATGTGGGTGGTGCGCTCGTCGACGGCGGGCGCCTGGGCCACGTCGCCGGGCACCACCAGCACGGCCACGCCACGCTTCTCGATGGCGGTGCGGATCGCGATCTCCAGCATCCGGGGCATCTGGTCGGGGGTGGCCACGTACTCGCAGTAGACCGAGCACTCACGGAACAGTTCCTGGGGGTGGGTCTCCTGGAAGTAGCCGGTGCCGATCTCGCTGGTGGGAATGTGCGCGGCGATCGCCAGCACCGGCACCCGGCTGCGGTTGGCGTCGAACAGCCCGTTGATCAGGTGCAGGTTCCCGGGACCGCAGCTGCCGGCGCAGACCGCCAGTTCCCCGGTCATGGCCGCCTCGGCCCCGGCGGCGAAGGCGGCGGTCTCCTCGTGGCGCACGTGCACCCAGTCCATGTCGTCGTGGCTGCGGATGGCCTCGGTCAGGGCGTTGAGTGAGTCGCCGGGCAGTCCGTAGATGCGTCGGACGCCGTTGACGGACAGGGTGTCGATGAGGTTCTGCGCGACGGTGACCATGCCCCCACCGTAGGCAGGTCGGCGGCCGTGGTGCTGGGATGGGGCCGATCCCGCGCGGTCCTACCGCCGCAGCATCGCCACCGCGGCCCGCACCCCGGACGGGTCCCCGGCACGGTGCGGGTCGGGCTGGTGGGCGTGGGCGGCACCGACGGCACGTTCCACCTCGGCGCCGGCCAGGGCGGCGATCACCGCCACCCGAAGGTCTCCCTGGGCCTCGGCGAGCAGGCTCTGGGCGACCGCCTCGTCCACACCGGAGGCCTGGACCACCAGCTGGACCATCCGCTTCTCGAGCTTGGCGTTGGTGGCCACCACGTTGATCATCAGGTTCTCATAGGTCTTGCCGAGCCGGATCATGGTGGCCGTCGACAAGGTGTTGATCACCATCTTCTGGGCGGTGGCAGCCTTCATCCTGGTCGACCCGGTGACCACCTCCGGGCCGGTGTCGGGCAGGATCGCCACGTCGGCGTGCTCCGCGATCGGTGCGGCCGGGTTGTTGGAGATCAGCACGGTGGCCAGTCCCCGGGCACGGGCGGCCTCCAGCGCCCCCCGCACGAATGGGGTGCGGCCGCTGGCGGCGATGCCGACGAACAGGTCGTGCTCGCCCGCGTCGGTGGCCAGCGCGGCACCCGCCTCGGCGTCGTCCTCGGCGCCCTCGACGGCCTGCATCATGGCGTCGGCACCGCCGGCCAGGTGGGCGACCACCACCTCGGAGCCGACCCGATAGGTGGGGTACAACTCGACGGCGTCGAGCACCCCGAGCCGTCCCGAGGTGCCGGCCCCCACGTAGTGCATTCGGCCGCCGGCGCTGATGGCCTCGACGGCCAGGTCGACGGCCCTGGCGATCTCGCTCTGCACTGCTGCCACAGCGGCAGCAGTGTGCAGGTCGGCGGCAACGATCGCCTCCACGATGCCCGCACTCGGCAGGGTGTCGATCGCCATCGTGTCGGGGTTGCGCTGTTCGGTGCTCCAGGTCAGGGCCATCAGATCTCCATCTCGCGGGTGTGGGTGACGCGACCGGCCAGGGCGGCGGCGGCGGCGCGCAGGTTGGGGCGACCGAGGCCGTGGATGCTGATCCGCCGGTAGGCCCGCGGCGCGGCCTGGGCCATGCCGACGTGCAGGACGATGGCGTCGCGGCGCAGCCCCAGGGCCTCGGTCAGGGCGGCGACCTCGCCGGCGTCGACCAGTGGCTGCCGGGTGACCAGCACCACGGTGTCTGCCAAGGGGACCTGGTCGAGCCGGGCCGGCGACGCGCTCCGGACCTCGATCTCGGAGGCCAGTTCGGCGGACAGGGTGTCGGTCACCACCGACCCCAGGTCACCGGCGGCCCAGTTCATGGACTGGCGCAGGTCGGCCACCCACACGGTGGCACCGGCACGCACGTCACCGATGATCTCGACCGCGCCCAGGGCCACGGCGTCACCCAGGGCACCGATCGCCGCCAGGTCGACGGCGGCATCGGCCCGCCACCCCGGGCGCGCCACCACCGTGCGGACGCAGCGGCGGGTGCGCTCGGCCGAGGCCTGCAACCGGCCCAGGTCAAGGCGGCCCGACTGCAGTCCCGCCGCGATCCCGGCGTAGGCCTCGACGAACTGCAGCTCCGGGTCACGGTTCTGGGGGGCGTCCAGGCAGAGCAGGTCGGCCCCCGCCGCCAGGGCACGGACGCAGCCCTCCCCAATGCCCGGCGCGTGGTCGGCGTCTCCGGCGGCAATGGCGGCCATGCCCAGCGCATCGGTGATCACCGGGCCCTCGAACCCGGTCGACCGGAGCAGTTCGTAGGCCCAGGGCGACAGGGTCGCGGGATAGGGTCCCAGCGCAGGAACGACGATGTGCGCGGTCATCACCGCGTCCAGATCGGCCGCGACGGCGGCGAAGGGGGCCACGTCACGTTCGCTCAGCACCTGCGGGTCGACGTCGATCACGGGCAGCCCGACGTGGGAGTCCACGGCGGTGTCGCCGTGACCGGGGAAGTGCTTGGCGCATCCGCCCGCGCCCGCCTCGTGCAGTCCGTCCAGGAATGCCGCGCCATGCCGGGCGACCAGCTGGGGGTCGGCGCCGAAGGAGCGCACCGAGATGACCGGGTTGTGGGGGTTGCAGGCCACGTCCAGCACCGGCGCCAGGGTCAGGTGGATGCCGGCGGCCCGCACCAGCGAGCCGATCGCGGCACCGGCGCAGCGGGTGACCGACTCGTCGTCGAGTGCGCCCAGCGCCTCATTGCCGGGCAGGGACGACCCGGTGGCCGCCTGCAGGCGGCTGACGTCGCCGCCCTCCTCGTCGGTGGTGATGCACAGGTCCGGGTTGAGCGCCGACAACTCGTCGCACAACGCCCTGGTGGTGGCGAGGTCGGGGGTGTTCATCGCGAACAGGCACACCCCGCCCAGGCCATCGCTCACGTGGGGGGCGAGCCAGTCGGGCACCGAGGTGCCCGCGAATCCCGGCAGCAGCACACCCAGGATGGCCCGGTGCATGGCGTCGGGCAGGGGCTGGGGTGCATGGCTCATGGTCTGACCCTAACCTGAGGCTGCTCGCCGCGGCAGACCAGTAGGCTCACGACCATGGTTGACGACATCCAGGTCAGCGTCCGTGAGCGTATCGAGACGGCCATCCACGACCAGTGGTGCAGCGCTGCTGCCGTGATGGTGCTGCACCGGGGACGCATCCTGGCCCGCCACGGCGAGGGCTGGTTGGCGACCCACCAGGCCACCCCCGACGACCCGGGCACCACCGGCGCCAGGGTCGAGAACCCCGTCGCGGCCGACGCGCAGACCTGGTTCGACCTGGCCTCGGTCACCAAGACCATCTCCGCGGTGACGCTGCTCACCCTGGTCGAGCACGGCGACCTCGACCTGGACGCGCCGATCGGCCACCACCTCGCCCCGTTCGCCACCGGTGACCGGTCCCGGGTGACGCTCCGGATGCTGCTCACCCACACCTCGGGGTTGCCGCCGACCTGGTCGGGATGGTTCCATCCGCTGGACAGGGCCAGGCAGGCCGGCATCGTCGAGCCGCTGCAGCAGTGGCCCCCGCAGGCGCCCGGACGAGCCGACCTGCTGGAGGACCTGCTGGCCTCACCGCTGCAGAACGCGCCGGGCACCGCCTGGGACTACTCGTGCGTGGGGTTCAACACCGCCATGGCGCTGGCCGAGACGGTCACCGGCACCGGCTGGGGTGACCTGGTCACCGATCTGGTGCTGGGCCCGATGGGGCTGAGCGACGGTATCGCCTTCGTCCCTGCCGGCCCGGCCGCCGCCACGGAGTACCAGCCCGAGTTCGGGCGAGGCGTCGTCCAGGGCATCGTGCACGATGAGACGGCGTGGTCGCTGGGCGGGGTGTGCGCCAACGCCGGGCTGTTCGCCACCGTCGACGGGCTGGCCGGGTTCACCGAGGCGCTGCGCACCGATGAGCTGCCGTGCAGCAACGAGCCGCTGCTGACCAACGCCCTGCCCGCCATCCTGGGGCGCGACGTGGCCGACCAGGACACCGCGCCCTGGGGCCACGGGCTGGGGCTGCGGCTGGGACAGGACTGGCTCGGGGACCCCCACGCGGCGGGCCATGCGGGGTTTACCGGTACCGGCATCATGGTCAACCCCGAACTGGAGTTGAGCGTGGTCGTGCTGGCGAACCGGGTCCATCCTCGCCGCAGCGAGACCCAGGTGCAGCGGCTGCGTGAGGAGATCTGCGCGGCGGCCACCCAGTTCGTCCGCGCCGACCGCGACTGACCGTGACCTGAGGACGGGCCCGACGACGGCTCAGACCCGGCGACGCAGGGTCAGCCCGGCGATCTCGGCCGAGGTGGTGAACCCACCGTCCCAGCCGTCGACCTGGAAGACCAGCGAGTCGTTGCCGCTGACCAGGTCGACCAGGCCCAGGGTCGCGGCGTGCAGCCGCAGGTAGTCCAGCACCGCAGGTCCGTCCCCCGGCAGGAAGACCAGGGTGACCACGTTCGGCTGGTCAATGGTGCGGGTGACGGTGATGCCGGCGGGCAGGGCAAAGTTCACGGGGCCGTGGATGATGCCGCGCTGCCGCAACAGTTGTCCGCCGCCGGGAGCGCTGGCCCGCGGGGTGGGTGATCCCGCACCGGGGGTCTGCGCCTGCGCCGAGCAACCGGCCAGCGCGACCAGCCCAGCGGCGCCGACCAGCAGGCCCCTGCGGGTGGTGCGGGCGGTGCGGGTGGTGCGGGTCACGGCAGCCTCAGCCGGTCCAGCGTGCCGGACTGCACGATTTGCTGCCAGAACAGGTCTGCCCACTTCCGGTAGCCCTTGTCGTTGGGGTGGAACAGGTCCTGGGCGACGTTGAGGAAGTACTTTGCGTAGCCCAGTTCACGCGAGGCGCGATGGATCTGCACCAGGTGGTGGCCGTGGGCCACGATCAGTTCGCGGGCGCTGGCCGACATGGTGACCGACTGCCGGTTCATGCCGGGCAGGGTGAACCAGGGCACGTCCCCCACGAAGCTGCCCCGGGGAAGTCGGTCCAGGATCGTCATCAACGAGGCGCTGAACGACTCCACGGTGTACTGCGGGAAGACCACGTCGTTGCCGCCGATGGCCAGCGTGACCACGTCGGGGGTGAACGGCAGCGCCTCCAGGGTGCCGAGCTGGTCGCGGACCACGTCGTCGCTGACCGCCCCCGAGACCGACAGGTTCGTGACCGCCACCGGACGGCCCGTCGCCCGACGCAGCCGCTCGGCGATCAACGAGACGTAGCCCCGCTCCACGCTGGAGGCGCCGACCCCCTGCGCGGCGGAGTCACCCAGGGCCACGTAGTGCAGCACGTCCTGCGGATGCTCGGTGGCGCGGTTGCCCCAGTGTTCGGCGTAGCGGGGAACGTGGCCGTTGACGTGGACCTTGCCCGCCACGTACGACAGGCCGGCCACGGCCAGGACTCCCCCGGCCGCCGCGACTGTTGCAGTACCCCACTTCATGGCCGCCCACCATTCCTTCACCGCTACACGTTCTGCAAGAAGTCACGCATCATCTCAGCGGCTCCTTGGAGGCTTGCCACCGGCACGCGTTCGTCGATTCCATGGTAACCCGCGGCCACACGGCCCTGGGGGTCAGGCGGCGCGGGGGTGAAGCCGTAGGTCGCCATGCCCAGCGTGGCGAAGGCCTTGTTGTCGGTGCCGCCCCCCATGCAGCCCGGCACGATGACCGCTTCCGGGTCACGGGCCACAATGCTGGCGCACATGGCGTCCCACCAGGGGCCGCTGGTCGGCGACTCCAAGGGGGCACCCCGGGTGATGTACTCGTGGTGGACCTGGTCACCGACCAGCTCGGCCAACGTCTGCCGGACGAGGTCCTCGGTGCCGGGCGGGCAGCGCACGTCGACCTCGGCGGTGGCCACTCCGGGCACCACGTTGACCTTGTAGCCGGCTGACAGCACCGTGGGCGTGGACGAGGGCCGCAGTGTGTAGCGCAGCGGCCCGGCCCGATCGCCGAGCCAGTCGACCAGCCGCAGCAGGCTGGCCTCGTCCTCGACGTCGACGTGCAGACCCAGCGCCTCGGCCAGGCCCTGGTACTGCGCCCGGACCACGTCGGACAGCGTCAATGGCCACTGGTGGTCGGCGATCCTGACCAGGGCGTGCAGCAGCCGGTTGATGGCGTCGTCGCCGCTGGGGCGCGAGCCGTGGCCTGACGCGGCCCGCGCGGTGAGCCTGATGTGGTGGGTGCCGCGTTCACCGGCATTGATGGTGTACACCCGGGCGGTGCCGCCGTCGGCGGTGGGCAACAGTTGGCAGACCGCACCTTCCTCGCCGACGGCGACCTCGACACCCTCGAACAGTTCCGGGTGGGCCCCGACCAGCCAGTGGGCGCCCCACAGTCCGGCGTCCTCCTCGTCGGCGACGAACAGGAACACCACGTCGCGGCGGGGACGGATGCCGTCTCGTCCCCAGACCAGCAGCGTGCGCAGCAGCACCGAGACGGTGTCGAGCATGTCGTTGGCACCACGGCCCCACACGTAGCCGTCACGGACGGTTCCCGCGAACGGGGCCACGCTCCAGTCGTCGGCCTCCACCGGGACCACGTCGGTGTGGGCATGGACGAGCAGTCCGGCAAGCTCGGGGTCGGTGCCCGGTACCCGCAGCAGCACCGAGACCCGTTCCGGGGCGTCGGGACGATGCCACAGCGTCGGTGCCCACCCGGCACCCCGCAACAGCTCGGCGATCCATTCGGCGCACTCCCGTTCCCCCGCGCTGCGGCCGCCGCCGTAGTTGGAGGTGTCGAAACGGATCAGTCGACTGAGCAGTTCGGTGACGTCAGGGATGGGCTGGGACATGTCGCCAGCGTGCCACAGCCCAGGCGATCACCGCTTGCGGGCCAGGGCCGGACGGTAGACCGACACCGTCGGGTCACCCGCCACCCAGAACCGCCAGGGGAAGGCCCCACCGTCACCGCCGGGCCCCGCGACCCCCACCCTCGGCCCGGTGCGCACCTCAACGGCCGCGCGCTCGGGCAGCTCCAGGCGTAGCGGCTCGATCGACAGGTCGTGGCCACCCATCGCCCCGGTGATGCCCAGCGTCGACGCCAGCCGCGCTGGACCGCGGGCCAGGTCGCGGTCCTTGGTGGCGGCCGGGCGACGGGAGCGGGCGACGTCGATGCCGTCCACGACGCGGGCGCCGCGCAGCAGGCACCCCGAGGCCGTCCCGGGGGTGCCGGTGACCACGTTGGCGCACCAGTGCATGCCGTAGGTGAAGTAGACGTACAGGTGTCCGGCTGGGCCGAACATCACCTGGTTGCGCGCGGTCTGGCCGCGGTAGGCGTGGGAGCCCGGGTCCTCGGCGCCCTGGTAGGCCTCCACCTCGGTGATCTCCACGCTGACCCGGGCCCCGTGCAGGGTTGAGGTCAGGCGGGCGCCCAGCAATCGGGGTGCCACCGCCACCGAGGGCTGGCTGAGCAGGTCGCGATCGAACATGTCAGTCATTCTGGCCGAAGCATTGTGGCCGAATGTGAAAAATCCCACACGGGTTCGCGCGTCCACCGCTGACCTCGTCGTCAACGCGGCCGGGTGGTCGGCCTAGAATCCCAGCAGGCGACCAACGGCGGTCGTCGACCCGCATCGACGGGTGGAGTGGAGGTCATGATGGGTGCCATCAGCAAGGTTCTGGTCGCCAACCGGGGTGAAATCGCAGTCCGCATCATTCGTGCAGCGCGTGACGCAGGTATCGGGTCAGTGGCGATCCATGCCGAGTCCGACGCCCAGTCGCTGTTCGTGAGGCTGGCAGACGAGGCCTTTTCGCTGCAGGGCGCCACGCCCGCCGAAACCTATCTGAACATTCCCAAGATCCTGGACGTCGCCGAGCGCAGCGGCGCCGACGCCATCCATCCCGGCTATGGGTTCCTGGCCGAGAACGCGGACTTCGCCCAGGCCGTCATCGACGCCGGGCTGACCTGGATCGGTCCCCCGCCGGCCGCCATCGAGGCGCTCGGCGACAAGGTGAAGGCCCGACACATCGCCCTCAAGGTGGGTGCCCCGCTGGTGCCCGGCACCCCCGACCCGGTCGCCGACGCCGACGAGGTGGTCGCGTTCGCGGCCGAACACGGCCTGCCCATCGCCATCAAGGCCGCCTTCGGCGGCGGTGGACGTGGCCTCAAGGTGGCCCGCACCATGGAGGAGATCCCCGAACTGTTCGAGTCGGCCACCCGCGAGGCCGTCACCGCCTTCGGGCGCGGCGAGTGCTTCGTCGAGCGCTACCTCGACAAGCCCCGGCACGTCGAAACCCAGTGCCTGGCCGATGCCCACGGCAACGTCGTGGTCATCTCGACCCGCGACTGCTCCCTTCAGCGTCGCCACCAGAAGCTCGTCGAGGAGGCCCCCGCCCCGTTCCTGTCCGAGGACCAGGTGCGGCGGCTGTACGCCTCGTCGAAGGCGATCATCGCCGAGGCCGGCTACGTGGGCGCCGGCACCTGCGAGTTCCTGGTCGCCCAGGACGGTTTGATCTCCTTCCTGGAGGTGAACACCCGCCTGCAGGTCGAGCACCCGGTCTCCGAGGAGGTCACCGGCATTGACCTGGTCCGGGAGCAGTTCCGGATCGCCGCCGGTGAACCGATCGGCTACGACGACCCGCAGGTGCGTGGCCACTCCATTGAGTTCCGCATCAACGCCGAGGACGCCGGCCGCAACTTCATGCCCGCCCCCGGCACCCTGATCAGCTGGCAGGCGCCCACCGGCCCCGGGGTACGGGTCGACGAGGGGTACCACGGGGGCATGACGGTGCCCGGCACCTTTGACTCCCTGGTCGCCAAGCTCATCATCACCGGCGCCACCCGCGAGCAGGCGCTGCAACGTGCGCGCCGCGCGCTGGGCGAACTGGTGCTGGACGGCATGCCGACGGTGATCCCCTTCCACCAGGCCGTCATCAACGATCCGGCCTACACCGCTGAGGACGGCTCCTTCGGCGTCCACACCCGCTGGATCGAGACCGAGTTCACTGGCACCATCGCCCCCTACTCGGGGCTGCTGGGCGAGGACGAGGACGCCGTCGAGGCCCGCATCGTGGCCGTGGAGGTCAACGGGCGACGCCTGGAGGTCAAGATCCCCGGCGAGCTGCTGGCGGCGCGAGCCAATGCCCCACGAGCGAAGAAGCCCACCAAGCGTGACCGCGGCGGTGCGAAGGTGTCGGCCCCCTCGGGCAACTCACTGCCGTCCCCGATGCAGGGCACGATCGTCAAGGTCGCCGTCGCCGAGGGCGACGTGGTCGAGGAGGGGCAGCTGGTGCTGGTGCTGGAGGCCATGAAGATGGAGCAGCCACTCAACGCCCACCGTGCCGGCGTCATCGGGAGCATCGCGGTCGCCGCTGGCGACAGCGTCACCTCAGGACAGGTGCTGTGCGAGATCATCGACGGCGAATGACCAGCAATACCTGAGAATTTCACAGACACGGCGTGAAACGCGGGGCGAGTCTGTGAATGCCGTGAGAGTGTGTCACCCGGGTTGAGTTATGCACTATCGAGTGGACAGACTGGCAGATGTGCTATCTGTGGTGATCGGTCTTCTGCTCGTGGGGTTGGCGGCGTGTGTCGCTGTGCTCCTCGCGTTCAGACGACACGAAAACCGGGTCCAGCTGGACGCCGAGGTCGGCACCGACGGCTGCGCAGTATCACGTTCCCTGGCCGAGGCTGACCTGGCGCTGTTCCGGGCCGACCTGGCCGCCCAGTCGCACAGTGTGCGTGAACTCGCCGAGCTGGGTGACCCCTTGGCCGACGAACTGCGGGAGGATCTGGACGCCCTGGCTGCCACCGCCGGTGAACTGGCACCGGTGGAGTCGGCGGCTGATGAACCCGAGGTCGTGCGCCGCGCCGTCGCCCGGCTGTCCCGGGCCCGACAGGGATTGGCAGAACTCGCCGCCCGCATCGGCGGTGAACCGAAACCAGCCGTCAAGCCACCCTGCTTCTTCAACCCCAACCACGGGCCCAGTGCGACGGTCGTCGCCTGGACCACGTCGGACGCCATTGCCGCACGGGTGCCCAGTTGTTCGGCAGATGCCGAACGGCTGCGGTCGGGTGCCAATCCCTACTCGCGCACGGTGTCGCTGCAGGGACGCCGGGTCGCCTGGTGGGAGGCCGGCGAAATCGTCCGTCCCTGGGCGCGCGGCTGGTTCGAGGAGTGGCTGAACACGGGTGCCAGCAAGCGGCTGGCGTCCTCGTTCCCCAGCCTTGCCCACGATCCCCCACCGGAGGGTGACCCGCGGCAGAGTCACCGCCGGGTGTCCTGACCCCGGCAGAGCCCCCACGTCCTCAGACGGTCAGGTCGCTGGTGGAATCGTGGGTGTGCAACTGGCGGGCGGCCTCGGCGACCGACCCTGACAGGGACGGATAGACGGTGAAGTCGTGGCTGAACTGGTCGACGGTCAACCGCTCCGAGACCGCCACGGCAGTGGCGTGGATCAGTTCGGAGGCATGGGGGGCGACGACCACCCCGCCGACGATGATGCCGGTCACGGGCAGGCAGAACAGTTTGACGAAACCATCGCGCAGGCCCTGCATCTTGGCCCGCGCATTGGAGTTCAGCGGCAGGGTGATGCTGGCGATACGCAGCTCGCTCGCGTCGGCCTGGTCCTGGGTCATGCCGACGGTGGCGATCTCGGGAGAGGTGAACACGTTCGAACTCACCTTGGCCAGGTCGAGCGGGGACACCGCGTCGCCCAGGGCGTGCCACATGGCGATGCGTCCCTGCATTGCCGCCACCGAAGCCAGGGCGAAGATGCCGGTGCAGTCCCCTGCCGCGTAGACGCCGCGCGCCGTGGTGCGCGAGACACCGTCGGTGATGATGTGCCCGCTGGGGCCGACCTCGACCCCGGCCTCCTCCAGTCCGAGATCCTGGGTGTTCGGCAGCGCCCCCACCGCCATCAGGACGTGGGACCCGTGCACCTCGCGTCCGTCCTCGAGGGTCACCACCACCCCGTCGCCCTGCCGGGTCGCGGCCACGGCGCGTGACCGGGACATGATCTGCATGCCGCGGCGCTCGAAGACCTCCTGCAGCACCTCGGCCGCGTCGGTGTCCTGACCGGGCAGCACCTTGTCGCGTGAGGAGACCAGCACGACGTCCACGCCCAGTTCGTCGTAGGCGCTGGCGAACTCGGCGCCGGTGACACCCGACCCGACCACGATCAGGCGCTCGGGCAATTGGGTGAGGTTGTAGACCTGCTTCCAGTTCAGGATGCGTTCCCCGTCACAGGCAGCGGTCGGCAGCTCACGCGGGGTGGTGCCGGTGGCCAGCAGGATGATGTCGGCCGGGATGGTCTCCTCGGTGCCGTCGGCGTGGGTGACGACCACGGCCTCGGTGCCCGACAGTCGACCGTTGCCGTTGATGACCCGCACGCCCTGGGCCTGCACCTTGCTGGTGATGTCACGGCTCTGCGCCCGGGCCAGGTCCATCACGCGTCTGTTCACCTTGGCCAGGTCGACGTGCACGCTGGAGGCGACCGAGTCGTCCTCGCCGGTCTCCCAGATGCGCAGCCCCAGCTCCTCGGCACGGTGGATGTGGCTCATCACCTCGGCCGTGGCGATCAGGGTCTTGGAGGGGACGCAGTCGGTCAACACAGCAGCCCCGCCCAGACCATCGCGCTCGATGAGGGTGACATCACCCCCCAGTTGCGCACCGACGAGAGCGGCCTCGTAGCCGCCGGGTCCACCACCAAGAATCACGACGCTGGTCACGCGGCCCATTGTGTCAGACCCACGAGCGCTGTCAGACCCGCCAGTGGTGCCCGACCCGCCAGTGGTGTCAGACCCACGAGTGGTGTCAGACCCGCCAGTTGTGTCAGACCCGCCAGCGCCGCAGCGCCCCGGCAGCATAGAGTGATCCTCGTGAACGCCACAGCTGCCGTCATCGACCCCTACGAGCTCGCCCACGAGGCCGCCGAGTACATCACCTCAACCACCGGAGTTCCCGCCGCCGACATAGCCCTGGTCCTGGGCTCGGGGTGGAAGTCGGGCACCGACGAGCTCGGTGAACCGCTGGCCGACCTGCCCCTGGGCGACATCCCCGGGTTCACCACGCCCGCGGTCGAGGGCCATGGCGGACGGCTGCTCGTCGTGCGCACCCCGGCCGGCAAGACCGCCCTGGTCTTCACCGGACGCACCCACTACTACGAGGGACGAGGCGTCGCCGCCGTCGTGCATGGGGTGCGCACTGCCGCTGCCCTGGACGTGACGACCCTGGTGCTGACCAACGGTGCCGGCGGGTTGAACCGTGACTGGACGCCGGGCACCCCGGTGCTGATCAGTGACCACATCAACCTGACCGGTGCCACACCGCTGGCGGGGGCCACCTTCATTGACATGTCGACGACGTGGACGCCGCGCCTGCGCCAGATTGCCCAGCAGGTCGACCCGACGCTGCCGAGCGGTGTCTACGTGCAGTTCTCCGGCCCCCAGTACGAGACCCCCGCCGAGGTGCGGATGGCCGGCATCCTGGGTGGCGACCTGGTCGGCATGTCCACCGCGCTGGAGGCGATCGCCGCCCGTGAGGCGGGCATGGAGGTGCTGGGCATCTCCCTGGTGACCAATGCCGCTGCGGGTGTGACCGACCAGGAACTGGACCATGCCGAGGTGCTCGCCGCCGGCGAGGCAGCCTCAGCCCGGCTGGCAGTGCTGCTGCGCGACCTGGTGAGCGCCCTGTGAGCCGGGTCGACGCGACCCCGGCCGAGGCGACCGGGGTCGACGACCTCTACGCCCGGGCCGCGGCGTGGCAACGAGCCGACCCCGACGCCGTCACCGCTGCCGCGCTGGGCGACCTGCTGGAGCGCGCCCACGTGGGCGACCTGGACGCCCGGGCGACCTTGGCGGACTCCTTCTCGGGTCCCCTCACCTTTGGCACCGCGGGGCTGCGGGCTCAGTTGGGCCCTGGTCCGGCCCGAATGAACCGGGTCGTCGTCAGCCAGGCCGCAGCCGGGTTCGCCCAGTGGCTGTCGACCAGGGGCCATGGTGGCGGCAAGGTGCTGATCGGCTATGACGCCCGGTACAACTCCGAGGTCTTCGCCCGCGACACCGCCGAGATCATGCAGGCGGCCGGCTTCCAGGCGTTGCTGACCGAGCAGCAGACCCCCACGCCGGTGATCGCGTTCGGCATTGGTCACTTCGGCTGCGTGGCCGCCGTCGTCGTCACGGCCTCGCACAACCCGCCCCAGGACAATGGCTACAAGGTCTACCTGGGCGACGGTTCGCAAATTATCCCCCCCGACGACGGCGAGATCGCCGCCGCCATCGCCGAGGTCTCGGCCCGCCCGCTGGAAGCGATCGGACGCTCAACCGACTACACGCTGGTGGGTGACGAACTGGTGGCCGCCTATGCCGCCCGGTGCGCGGAACTGGTGCCCCCGGACGCCCCCCGCGACGTGCGGTGGGTCTACACGGCCATGCACGGCGTCGGGGCCCGCGTCGTCAACGAGGCCGTCGCCGCGATCGGCTTCCCCCCGGGTGCCAGCGTCGCCCAGCAGAACGACCCCGACCCGAGCTTTCCGACCGTCGCCTTCCCGAACCCGGAGGAACCCGGCGCCATCGACCTGGCCCTGTCCCTGGCCGAGGAACTCGACGTCGACGTCGTCATCGCCAATGACCCGGACGCCGACCGCTGCGCCCTGGCGGCGGTGGTCGACGGACGGTGGCGGATGCTCAGCGGTGACGAGCTCGGCGCACTCCTGGGTGATGACGCCCTGCGCCGAGGGGTACCCGGCACCTACGCCAATTCGGTGGTGTCCTCGACGCTGTTGGGGCGGATGGCCGCGGCAGCCGGACGCCCGTTCACCACGACCCTGACCGGATTCAAGTGGATTGGTCGCGTCCCGGGACTGGCCTACGGCTACGAAGAGGCCATTGGGTACTGCTGCGACCCGAGCCACGTGCCGGACAAGGACGGCATCACCGCCCTGGTCACCGCACTGCGCCTGGTCGCCGACCTCAAGTCCCAGGGTCTGACCGTCGCTGACCGGCTGGACGAGATCACCCGCACCCATGGTGTGCACGCGACCCGTCCGCTGAGCGTCCGGGTGACCGACCTGTCGCTGATCGCCGCAGCGATGACTCGGCTGCGGGCCAATCCACCCTCCCAGTTGCTGGGCGAACCGGTCACGGTCGCCGACCTGGCCTCCCCCGCGGCCGACTCCCACCTGCCGCCCACCGATGCGATCGAACTCACCGGTGAGCGTCTGCACGTGGTCGTGCGTCCCTCGGGCACCGAACCCAAGCTCAAGTGCTACCTCGAGGTGCGCGGCACCCCGGACGCCGCCCAGGCCAACCTGGCCGCGGCCCGGGCCGATGCCGACGCGGCCCTGGGTCGCCTTCGTCAGGAGATCGCGCAGGTGCTGGGCGTCGAGGCCTGAGCCGCGCCTTGAGCGGCGGGGGGTCCTCCGTCGGATTCTCGGGCACTTCTCCGACCAATGGCGGATGTGCCTCGAACCTGCCGCGGATACGCTCGTGGCATGAGCCGATATTCCGCAACGCTGCGACGTCTACTGGTGGGGCTCGCCGCCCTGCTGCTGGCCTGCGGCTTCAGTCTGTCCGCCGCCGGCGCCGCGCATGCCGACGATGACACCCCGAGTTCCTGGCAGATCACCAAGTACCACGTGGTCGCCACCCCAGCCCAGGACGGTGGCACCACCACCGTCGAGATCGACCTCGACTTCGACTTCGCCCGGGACAAGGGCCACGGTCCGTTCATCGTGCTGCCCCTGCGGATGCGAACGTCCAACCCCGACGAATGGCGCATGCTGGACACCCAGATCACCGGCGTCAGCAGCGGCACCGGGGCGAACACCGCGCAGCAGGTCTCCCGCGAGGGCGGCAACATGCTGGTGCGCATTGGCAGCGAACGCCAGGAGTACACGGGCGTGCAGAACTACAAGATCAGCTACACCGTCCACGGCATCCTGTTCCCGAACCATCCTGAATCGAAGCTGGACGAGTTCAACTGGAACGCCGTGGGCACAGGGTGGCAAGTGCCGATGCGTGACGTCAAGGTCACCGTGAACGGCCCCGCCGAACCACGCCGCACCGCCTGCTTCCAGGGACGCAGCTACCAGAACACCTGCGCGGCGCCCGCCCCGGGACGCCAGATGGTCTGGACCATTGACCGCCTGGCCACCGAACAGGGCCTGCAGGTGGTGGCCGGCTACCCCGTCGGTACCTTCACCAATGCCGACTACCGCACCACCAAGCGGTACCACGCCGGCAACATGTTCCCGCTGGATGCCCCGAACCTTGGCGGTGCCGCCGTCGTCGGTGTAGCCAGCATCGCCGGCGTCGGAATGCTGGCGCGTCGGCGAGGACGTGACCAGGCGTGGGCTGGCGTCGCGCCCGGACTGGCCCCGGCCAGGGGCCAGAACAGCGCTGTGGGCGTCCGGGACACCAAGGCTCCCGTGGCCGTGACCTTCCGACCGCCGAAGGGTGCGCGGCCCGGCGAGATCGGCACCCTCATTGACGAGAAGGCAGACCTCAAGGACGTCACGGCCACCCTGGTCGACCTGGCCGTCCGGGGCCACATGCGCTTCGAGCAGATCGACAAGAAGAACCAGAAGTTCACCCGACTGAAGGGCACGGACAAGCTGGCTCCCTATGAGAGCAAGCTGATGGGCACCCTGTTCGGCGGCAGCCAGGTGGTGACCACCCAGGACATCCGGGACAAGTCCCGCGGCAAGGCCATCACCGAGGCCCAGTCCGATCTGTACCGTCGGGTCTCGACCGAGCCGCTGAAGTGGTTCCGCGAGAACCCGAACACGGCTCGCACCCTGGCGGCCTTCGCCGGCATCGGGCTGGTCGTCGCCGGGCTGGGGCTCAGCTTCCTGCTGGGACTGCTCGGCTACGGACTCATTCCTCTGGGCGTGGCCGTGGCCGGGGTGGTGCTGATGATCTTCAGCGGCTCAATCCCGGCCCGTACCCCCGCGGGCTCGGCCGTCTATGCCGAGGCGAAGGGATTCGAGTTGTACCTGAAGACCGCCGAGGCCGACCAGATCAAGTTCGAGGAGGGCATCGACGTGTTCTCGCGCTACCTGCCCTACGCCGTGGTCTTCGGGGTCGCGGACCGCTGGACGAAGATCTTCGAAAAGCTCGCCGCCGACGGACGCTACTACGGTGACACGTCCTGGTACGGCGGCTACGGCTACGGCATGGGCTACGGCTTCGCCGCCAGCTTCGACGGTCTGACCAACAGCATGGAGAGCGCCATGCAGGCCTCCGCGCACGCCGCCAGCGCCGCCAGTTCAGGCTCGGGCTTCAGCGGCGGCGGCGGTGCCGGGGGCGGTGGCGGCGGCGGCTGGTGATGACGGCTGGCGATGGCGGCTGGCGATGCCGGCTGGCGATGACCGCTGGCGATGACCGCTGGCGATGCGTCCTCCTGGCGTGCGGGTCATCCGGCGACGGTCCAGCCAGTCGGACGTCCGGGACTTGCACCCAGGTCGTGTCCCGCAGCGCCCACTCCAGCAACTGCAACGCTTAGGTGCTCCTGCACGGCTTCAAGCCCAGCAGGTGCACCGAACTGCCGCAGGTGTGCCAGCGACGGTCTCGTCCCCAGGTGCGCTGGAGATGTCGGTAGCGGCCGAAGAGCCCGTCGGGCGGACGCAGGCAGCCAAGCCGCCACCTGACGCCGGCTGCTGATGCCGATCTCCGGGCCGGCAGTGCCGTCGGAGCCTGGGCGCCACCGCGACACGGGGCCGAGCGGACCAGCCGGCTGTGGCGGCATGAAGGCCACGGGGTGTGCCCACACCCACAGCTGCAGCGCTTAGGCGCTCGTGCACGGCTTCAACGCGTGCAGGTGCATCCAACTGTTGCGGGTGCCAGGAGGGCCGGATCCAGACGCCCACCGGACGGCGGGCACTTACTGCCCACACAGACCCGCCAGAAGTACGTCGCTCATGGCGAACCTCAACGTGGACACACCGTCAGACTGCGGTGGACGCAGACTGCAGTGCAA
>NZ_JADIJQ010000036.1 GCF_017355265.1 Tessaracoccus sp. SD287 | reverse complement strand
CCCCGGCCGGGGCACCGGTGGTGGCACTGGCGGGCAGCCCGAACGTGGGCAAGTCCACCCTGTTCAATGCCCTGACCGGCGCCCGGCGCGCCGTGGGCAACTGGCCCGGCACCAGTGTCGAGGTTGGCCGCGGCGGCTGGACTGCCGGACGCACCTACGACCTGGTCGACCTGCCCGGCGCCTACTCCCTCGACCCCGCCTCACCCGACGAGGCGCTGACCCGGCAGTTGCTGGTCGACGTGCCGGCCGCCGAGCGTCCCGACCTGGTCGTGGTGATCGCCGACGCCGCCCACCTGGCCCGCAGCAGCTACCTGCTGGCGCAGCTGCGCGAACACCCCTACCGCCTGGTGGTGGCCCTGACCATGGTTGACGTCGCCCGGCGACGTGGCCTCAGCGTCGACCCCGCTGCCTTCTCGGCGCAGGTCGGGGTGCCGGTGGTGGCCGTCGACCCACGCCGCCGCACCGGTCTGGACGCGCTGGCGGCAGCCGTCGAGTCCACGCTGGCCGGGCCACCCACAGCACCCCGCCCCACCGCCACCACCTCCTCCGATGAATCCGACGAATCCGACGACGAGTTCGCCCTGGCTGACGACCGCTTCGCCTGGGTTGACCGGGCCGTGGCCGCCGCCAGCACCCGATCATCGGCCCGAGCCACCAACTGGACCGAACGCGTCGACCGGGTCGCCCTGTCCAGGGTGTGGGGGCCGCTGCTGTTCCTGGCCGTCATGTGGCTGGTCTTCCAGGTCACCACGGCCGTCGCCGCACCCCTGCAGGACGGACTCGACGCGCTGGTCGCCGGACCCCTGAGCAACGGCGCCTCCGCGCTGCTGCGGGCGGCCGGACTGGACGGGCCCATCGTCACCGGTCTGCTCATCGACGGGCTGCTGGCCGGTGTCGGCATGCTGCTCACCTTCGTGCCCCTGATGGCGTTGATGTTCGTGCTGCTGGCGCTGCTGGAGGACTCCGGCTACCTCGCCCGGGCCGCGGTCGTCGCTGACCGGATGATGCGCCTGATCGGGCTGCCGGGGCGCGCCTTCCTGCCGCTGATCGTCGGCTTCGGGTGCAACGTGCCCGCCATCAGCGCCACCCGGGTGCTCGCCACCCGACGCCAACGGGTGCTGACGGCGCTGCTGGTGCCCTTCACCAGTTGTTCGGCCCGGCTGACCGTCTTCGTGCTGCTGGGCAGCGTCTTCTTTCCCGGCCACGCGGGCAGCGTCGTGTTCATCATGTACCTGGTCTCGATCCTGCTGATCGTGGCCACCGGTCTGCTGATGCGGGCCACGCTGTGGCGGGCGATGGGCCCCGAGCCGCTGATCATTGACCTTCCCCCCTACCAGCGGCCCACCCTCGGCGTGGTCGGCATGTCCACCTGGGTCCGATTGAAGGGGTTCCTGAAGACGGCCACGGGCATCATCGTTGCCACCGTCGCCGTGGTCTGGGTGCTGCAGGCGGCCCCGGTCAGCGGCACTGCCCGCTTCGGTGAGGCACCCATCGAGGATTCCGCCTACGCCGCGGTCGCCCGCACGATCAGCCCCGTCTTCGCGCCGGCCGGGTTCGACAGTTGGCAGACCACCGGGGCCCTGCTGACCGGATTCGTCGCCAAGGAGGCGGTGATCTCGTCGTGGGCACAGACCTACGCCGTCGACGACCCCGGCGCCACCGGCGACGACTCGGCGCTCGGTGCCCGCATCACCAGCGCCTTCGACGAGTCCTCGGGCGGCCATCCGCTGCCCGCGGTGTGGGCATTCATGGTGTTCATCCTGGCCTACACCCCCTGCGTGGCGACCCTGGCGGCGCAGTGGCGCGAGATCGGTGCCCGCTGGACGCTGTTCGGGGTCGGCCTGCAGTTGACGGTGGCCTGGGCACTGGCGGTGGCGGTCTTCCAGGTCGGACGGATGTTCTGGTGAGCGGACCCCTCACCCTCGTCCATGACGCCCTCACCGGCGGTGCCCGGTCGCGTCGCGAGATTGCGCAACGCACTGCCCTGGACGCCGCCGTGGTCGATGCCTGTCTGGACCACCTGGTCAGGATGGGTCGGTTGACCGCCGAGACCCTGTCGTCGGGTTGCCCCAGCGGCGGCTGCGGTTCCTGCCCCAGCGCCGAGGACGCCTCCGGATGCAGCCAGCGCAACCCCACCCGCGGCCCGGTGCTGATCAGTCTGGGCCGACGCTAGTCCTCGTCCTCGCCGGTGGCGCCAGTGCGGCAGCTCGCGCAGGATGGTGCCATGAACGCCGCGGTGGCCATCGTCGCCGTCAGATCCTGAGAGGCTGGTCCCATGCCGAACCCGACTGCCGCCATGCTCGTCATCGGTGATGAGATCCTCTCCGGTCGCACCCGCGAGGCCAACGCGTACCACCTGGCGGGCCGCCTGATCGAGGTGGGCATCGACCTGCAGGAGATCCGGGTGGTGCCCGACGACCACGCGGTGATCGTCGACGCCGTGCGCACGCTGCGTGAGCGCGTCGACCACGTCTTCACCTCCGGCGGCATCGGCCCGACGCACGACGACATCACTGCCGACGCCATCGCCGCCGCGTTCGACGTCGGCATCGGCGTGCGCGAGGACGCCCGACTGCTGCTGGAGGCGGCGGTCCGCGGCCGGCCCATGACCGACGACGTGCTGCGGATGGCGCGCATTCCCGACGGGGCGACGCTCATCCCGAACGGCATCTCCGGCGTGCCGGGCTTCAGCGTCGGCAACGTGCACGTCATGGCGGGGGTGCCGAGCATCTTCGTGGCGATGGTCAATGCGCTGCTGCCCACGCTGGGCACCGGGTCGCCCAAGCGCTCGCAGGAGCTGCGCTTCGAGGTCGGCGAGGGACGCCTCGCGACACCGCTGCGCGAGTTGGCCGCGGCCTTCCCGCAGCTCAGCATCGGTTCCTACCCCTTCCATGAGCCGCAGGTGCACGGCACCAACATCGTCGTCCGCGGCACCGATCCGGCCCTGATCGACGCGGCGATCGAGCGGCTCGAGGCGCTCCGCAACTCGCTCGACTGACGCAGGCGAGACCGTGACCGGACGGGTGCCAGGTGCCCCGAGCGATGCCGGGTCAGTCCTCGTCCTCGAGGGGCACCTCATGGTCCATGGGCAGCGGCCCCACCAGGTGCAGCAGCGGGTCGTCGTGGGCGAAGCTGCGCACCGGCCCGCCGGGGGCGTCGCGGGTCTCGAATCGGACGGTGACCCGCCCCAGTCCCGCGCCCCAGACCCAGCCACGGCCGTGGACGTCGTGCTCGACGTCCGCGCCGGGCCAGTAGTCGCGGCGCCGGCGTCGTCCAAAGGGTCCGTCGCCGAAGTCCTGCTGGTCGTCCTCCGTCGGCGCGGAGGTCTCCACCCCGGACTCGGCGTCCAGCCAGAACAGTTCCTCCTGGGCGGCCTCGACGAAGCCGGACACGCCCACCCCCAGCAGCCGGATCCCCCGGTTCACGTCCACCTGGGCCAGCAGCGACCGGGCCACCTGGGCGACCCGGTGCGGCTCGTCGGTGGCTCCTGCCAGGGTGCGTGACCTGGTCCAGGTGGTGAAGTCGCCGAAACGGACCTTGATCTGGATGGTGCGGGCGAACTGCCCGTGTTTGGCCAGGCGGCGGCAGACGTTCGCGGCGTCGGCGTCGATGCGGGCCTCCAGCCAGGCCCGGTCGGTCTGGTCGAACTCGAAGGTCGTCTCCTGCGAGATCGACTTGGCGTCGCGGTGGCCCTCCACCGGACGGTCGTCTCGTCCCCACGACAGCTCCTGCAGTTCGGGGCCCCAGGTGGCACCCACCTCCCGGACCAGCTCCGAGGGGGACGCCCGCTGCACGTCGCCAACGGTCCTCAACCCGAGCAGCGTCAGCCGCTCATGGGTGACCGGACCCACCCCCGGAATGGCGCGCACCGACAGCGGTGCCAGGGTCTCGGCCTCGGTGCCGGGGACCACCACCCGCACCCCGTCCGGTTTGGCCAGTTCGCTGGCGACCTTCGCCATCAACTTGCTGCTGGCCACCCCCACCGAGGCCGTCAGCCCCAGGGTGCGGCGGCTCAGCTCGGCGCGCAGGTCCTCGGCGAAACGCTGCAGGCCCACGACGTCGTCCGGTGCCCCGGTGCCCTGCAGGTCGACGAAGGCCTCGTCCAGGCTCAATGCCTGCACCCGCGGCGAGATCTCGTGCAGCAGGGCCATCACGATCCGGCTGGACTGCCAATAGGCCTCGAAGCGTCCGCCCAGGAAAGCGGCGTTGGGCGCCAGCCGACGAGCCTCACCGCCCGACATGGCCGAGTGCACCCCGAAGACGCGCGCCTCGTAGGAGGCGGTCGAGACCACCCCACGGCGACCGACCCCGCCGACGACCACCGGTTTGCCCCGCAGCGACGGCTTGTCGCGCTGTTCGACGGCCGCGAAGAAGGCGTCCAGGTCGAGGTGCAGAATCGATGCCTGCGCCCTCATGGCAGGTCCGCCCCACGCACCTCAGACCAGCTCGCGGACCCAGCCCTGGAACAGGTAGATCGGCTGCCCCGACGGGTCGGTGCGCTCCTCGATCTTCTTCAGTCCGGCCTCTTCGGCGATCTCGATCGACTTCACGTTGCGGGGGCGAATCATGGCGCGCACCCGGGCCTCGCGGTCGACCTTGCGGACCTGCTGCAGCGCCGCGGACACCATTTCGGGGGTGTAACCGTTGCCCTGCAGTTCGGGGACCAGCTGGTAGTCCAGCAGCCAGACGTGGTCACCGTTCTCCAGCTCCTTGCGACGCAGCCCGCCGATGCCGACGAACTCGTTGTCCTCGGTGCGCCGAATCGTCCACTGATCCAGCGAGTTGGCATCCCAGCTGGCGGCCCGGCGGGCCAACCGCTCGGCAGCCTCGACCTCGTCGGCGACGTGCAGGGCGGGGCTCTGCTCGGCGACGACCGGGTGGTCGGCCAGACGCTTCCACTCGGCGGCGTCCGCCGGGGTCGCCGGCACCAGGGTGAGCCGGGCAGTGTGAAGCACCGGGACGAACTTCACGTAGTCGTGGGTCTCGTGGACCTCACGACGGATCTCGAGCCACCGGTCGGTGTCGATCTCGGGGAAGTGCACCGAGCCCTCCGGTGACAACTTCACCTCGGTGATGTCCAGCGCATTGGCCAGGTCCATGGTCTGCGCGTAGATCTCGCCGCCGCCGGCGACGTAGATGATGTTCTTGGCAAGAGACCCGCGCGCGGTGCGGGCCTTGCGGATGGCGTCCTCGATGGAGTTGGCGACCAGCACCCGGGTCTTGCCCTGCGGGGCGGGGACGTCGAAGTCCTGCTGACGGGTGACCACCACGGTGGTGCGGTTCGGCAGCGGGCGGCCGATCGACTCGTAGGTGGACCGTCCCATCAGAACGAAGTTGTCGGTGGTCAGCTGACGGAATCGCTCCCAGTCCGCCTCGATCTTCCAGGGAATGTCCTTGCCGTCCCCGATGACCCCGTTCTGGGCCACGGCGGCGATGGTGACAATCTGCATGGCGGTCTTTCCTCTGCTTGCGGCTGGATGCTGACGACAGAACCTGATTCTGCCCTATCCGGGACTCCTCAGATCGCGATGGGTGCCTTGATGGCTGGGTGCGGGTCGTAACCCTCGACGACGATGTCGGCCAGGGTGAACCCGTCAATGTCGGTGATGGTGGGATTCAGCACCAGACGCGGCAGCGCCCGGGGCTCCCGGGCGAGCTGGGTGCGCACCTGGTCGACGTGGTTGGAGTAGATGTGGGCGTCACCCAGGGTGTGCACCAGGTCGCCGACGCCGTAGCCGGTGACCTGGGCCACCAGGTGGGTCAGCAGGGCGTAGGAGGCGATGTTGAACGGCACCCCGAGGAAGATGTCGGCGGAGCGTTGATAGACCTGGGCGCTGAGCCGGCCGTTGGCGACATAGAACTGGAACAGCACATGGCAGGGCGGCAGTGCCATCTCGTCGAGCTGGGCCACGTTCCACGCCGAGACGATGTGGCGCCGCGAGTCGGGGCTGCGCCTGATCTGGTCGATGACGTTCTGCAACTGGTCGACGTGGCGCCCGTCGGGGGTGGGCCACGACCGCCACTGGTAGCCGTAGATGGGGCCGAGTTCGCCGGCATCGTCGGCCCACTCGTCCCAAATGGTGATGTTGTCACGGTGCAGTGAGGCCACGTTGGTCTCACCGCGCAGGAACCACAGCAACTCGCCGAACACCGAGCGGGTGTGCACCTTCTTGGTGGTCAGCAGCGGGAAGCCCGCGGACAGGTCGTAGCGGGCCTGATGGCCGAAGACGCTGCGGGTGCCGGTGCCGGTGCGGTCGGACTTGTCGACGCCATGGTCGAGCACGTGGCGCATCAGGTCGAGGTACTGCTTCACGATTCCCCCTGGGTGGTGGCGCGGCGGCGGAGAGCTTCGATCATGGCAGCAGCAGCCCGGGCGCGGTGCGACTGGCTGTCCTTCTGCTCGGGGGTGAGCTGCGCGCTGGTCAGTGGGCTGTCGGCGGGGATGAAGATCGGGTCGTAGCCGAACCCGTGGCTGCCAGCCGGCTCGGTGGCCAAGCTGCCGGGCCACACGCCGGTGGTCACCAGTTCGGTGCCGTCGACGTCGACGTGGGCCATGGCGCAGACGAAGCGGGCCTGGCGCCGTTCGGCGGCGACGTCGTCGACCTGGCGCAGCAGCAGTTCGAGGTTGGCCTGGTCGTCGCCGGCGGGGCCGGCCCACCGGGCCGAACGGACGCCGGGCATGCCGTTGAGCACGTCGACCTCGATGCCGGAGTCGTCGGCCAGCGCGGGCAGGCCGGTGAGCCGGGCCGCGGCGCGGGCCTTGATGAGGGCATTCTCGGCGAACGTGTCGCCGGTCTCGGCGGGCGGGGTCGACTCGGGGAAGTCGTCCAGGCTGACCACCCGCATGCCGAGCTCAGCCGCGGCGAACAACCGCCGCATTTCGGCCAGCTTGGCAGCGTTGTGGCTGGCCAGGACCACCTTCGGCAAGGCCTCGAAGGACGGCACCGGGCGCAGCTTCGGGGGCTGGATCATGACTGCTCGGCCAGCCTGGCCGACCGCTTGACCAGCGGCTGCGCCAGGGCCTGGGCCTGCAGTGCCGTCAGGTCAGCGCAGCCCTTCACGGCCAGGTCGAGCAACTGGTTCAGTTCGTCGCGGTTGAAGGGGGTGCCCTCGGCGGTGCCCTGGATCTCAATGAAGTCGCCGTTGCCGGCGACCACCACATTCATGTCCGTCTCGGCCGTCGAGTCCTCGTCGTAGGGCAGGTCGAGCACCGGGGTGCCGTTGACGACGCCCACCGAGATGGCGGCCAGGGAGTCCTTCAGCGGTTCACCAGCCAGCGCACCGCGCTCCCGCAGCCAGGACACGGCGTCGGCCAGCGCGACGTAGGCGCCGGTGATGGACGCCGTCCGGGTGCCGCCGTCGGCCTGCAGCACGTCGCAGTCCAGCACGATGGTGTTCTCGCCGAGGGCCTTGAGGTCGATGATGGCGCGCAGGGAGCGTCCGATCAGTCGGCTGATCTCGTGGGTGCGTCCGCCAATGCGGCCCCGGTGCGACTCGCGGTCGGAGCGGTCATGGGTGGCGCGCGGCAGCATTGCGTACTCGGCGGTCACCCAGCCCAGCCCACTGCCCTTGCGCCAGCGCGGCACCCCTTCGGTGACGCTGGCAGCGACCAGGACGCGGGTGTTGCCGAACTCGACCAGCACCGATCCTTCGGCGTGGTCGAGCCAGCCACGGGTGATGCGGACATTGCGGAGTTCGTCGTTGGCGCGGCCGTCACTGCGGGTCATCTGGTGCCTTTCGGGGCGTGGGCGTGGAAGTGGGTCAGGTACGGATCAGCGCGGGCAGGTGCAGCGATCAGCGGGGGTTACGTCGCCCAGGGCGTCCTCGATGTGCTCGCCGCAGCCCTTCCAGGTCGGCTTGCCGCAGCGCTCGCAGGTGATCTTGGTGCACATGGTGGCCTCTCATGGTCGGTGCGCGGTGGCTTGCCCACCGCGTGCCCAGCCTAGCCGCCGGAGGTGTGGCGCCGGGGCAGCCGTCCGAGGTGGACGGTCTCGGCCGAGTGCACGAACTGGCCCAGCAAACGCTGCGAAATGCCCTCGAAACGGTCGGCGTCGCCGGTGGTCAGGAACAGCCGGTTCGAGCCACCCGGGTCGGGGGTGGTCAGCTGCTGGTCGTTGAGCACCCGCCAGGTGTCCTGGGCGGTCTCCGAGGCGCTGGAGACCAGGTTGACCGAGGTGCCCATCACGTAGGAGATCACGCCCCGCAGCAGCGGGTAGTGCGTGCAGCCGAGGATGAGGGTGTCGCAGCCGGCGTCCTTGATCGGCTGCAGGTACTCCCGGGCCACGGCCAGCACCTCCGGCCCGGCGGTGATGCCGGCCTCGACGAACTCGACGAAGCGTGGGCACGGCGAGGTGGTGACGGTGACGCCCACCGAGGCGGCCAGGGCGTCCTCGTAGGCCATCGAGGTGGCCGTCGCGTGGGTGCAGATGACCCCCACCCGGCCGTTGCGGGTGACGGCGGCAGCGCGGCGGGCGGCCGGCAGCACCACCTCGATGATGGGCACGTCGTAGCGTTCGCGGGCATCACGCAGGACGGCCGCCGAGGCGGTGTTGCAGGCAATGACCAGCGCCTTCACGCCGTGGGTGACGAGCCGGTCGAGACACTCCAGGGCGTACTCGCGCACCTGGGCGATGGGACGTGGACCGTAGGGGGCGCGGGCCGTGTCGCCCAGGTAGGCGATGTCCTCGTGGGGCAGTACGTCGGCGATCTGCCGGGCGACGGTGAGACCCCCGAAACCGGAGTCGAAGATGCCGATGGGGGCGCGCAGGTCTGAGGCGGTGTGACTCACTCGGGCGCCATCACGGCTTCGAGGAGCGACTCCAACATCCACCCCAGCCAGCCGTAGTAGCTGTACAGCCACGACCGGGGGTCCTCGTCGGGGCGTTCGGCGGCCTCGGCGCTGCTGACCTCGTCGCTGATGCCCAGCATCACCGAGAGCACCAGCCGCAGGTTGTTCAGCGTCTTCAGCCAGGCGTCCACGTTCTCGGCGTGGATCCTGGCCACCCCGCTCTGCACGGTGTCCAGGTCGTCCAGCACGGTGCAGGCGGCGTCGATCTTGTCCTGGCGCTGGGCGGCGTCCGTGAAGCGGGCGAAGTCGCTGGCCGCCTCCGGGTCGTCGGGGTAGGCGCGCGGGAACAGCCGCTCCATGACCGGGTCGCGTTCCTCGTCGTCGAGGTCGTCCTCGATGCCGGGCTGGGTGCCGAAGCTGGCCTCCCACACCGCGAACGGGTCGTCCTCGTCCTCGACGTCGACCTCACCCCCGGTGCCGTCGTCCAGCAGGTCGAGCAGTTCGTTGACGCTGCGGGTGAACAGTTCCAGTTCGGTGCCGTCCAGGTGCAGCTGGAGCTTCCCGCGGGTGCGGGCAAATCGGCTCATGAAGTCCTCACTCGGCTCGGTCGACGGTCGCCCACAACCCGAAGGTGTGCATGGCGGCGACGTCGCGCTCCATCTCTTCACGCGTCCCTGACGAGACCACCGCCTTGCCCTCGTTGTGCACCTGCAGCATCAGCTGTTCGGCCTTGGCGCGGGGATACTTGAAGTAGCTGGTGAAGACGTGGGTGACGTAGCTCATCAGGTTCACGGGGTCGTCCCAGACCAGCGTCACCCAGGCCTTGGCGGGTTCGACCTGCTCATCAACCTGCTCGGCGGTCGCCAGACCGCCGGACTGCTCGGGAACTGCTTGGGCCATGGGTCCCATTCTGTCATCGCCGTCGGGTGCCTGCACATCGTGGCTGGCTGCGGCCGCGAAGTCGATGCCAACCACCCCGGTGCCCCTAGGCTGACGACCATGAGCACAGCGCTTCTGACCGACCACTACGAGTTGACCATGGTGCAGGCGGCCCGCGCCTCCGGCATGGCGGATCGGCGCAGCGTCTTCGAGCTGTTCCCCCGTCGCCTCCCCGAGGGGCGTCGCTACGGCGTGGTCGCCGGCGTCGGACGCGCCCTGCGCGCGCTGGAGGACTTCGTCTTCGACGACCCGGCCATCGACTTCCTGCTGCGCACCAAGGTGGTCGACCACGACCTGGCCACCTGGCTGTCGAACTACCGCTTCACCGGATCGATCTGGGGCTACGCTGAGGGCGAGATCTACTTCCCCGGCTCGCCGCTGGTGGTGGTGGAGTCGACCTTCGCCGAGGCCGTGCTGCTCGAGACGCTGCTGCTGAGCATCTACAACCACGACTCGGCGATCGCCTCGGCCGCCTCCCGCATGTCAGCCATGGCCGACGGGCGGCCAATCATCGAGATGGGGGCCCGGCGCACCCAGGAGTACAGTGCCGTCGCCGCCGCCCGTGCCGCCTACATTGCCGGTTTCACCAGCACCTCGAACCTGGAGGCCGGCCGCACCTGGGACATTCCCACCAGTGGCACCGCCGCGCACTCCTTCACCCTGCTGCACGACACCGAGGAGGAGGCCTTCTCGGCGCAACTGGCCACCCTCGGCGAGGACACCACCCTGCTGGTCGACACCTACGACGTCGGGACGGCGGTGCGCCTCGGGGTGCGGCTGACCGACGGACGACTGGGGGCGGTGCGGCTGGACTCCGGCGACCTGGCCATCGCCGCCCGCGAGGTCCGCGACCTGCTGGACGACCTGGGCGCCGAGGACACCCGCATCATCGTCACCAGCGACCTGGACGAGTGGCAGATCGCCGCCCTGCGGGGCGCACCGGTGGACGGCTTCGGGGTGGGCACCTCGGTGGTGACCGGCTCGGGGCACCCCACCTGCGGCTTCGTCTACAAACTGGTGGCCCGCGCCGACACCGGCACCGGTGAACTGCTGCCGGTGGCCAAGAAGTCGAAGAACAAGAACACAGTCGGGGGCCGCAAGTACGCCCTGCGCCGCCGCGACCAGAACGACCGCGCCGAAGCCGAGATCGTCGGCATCCAGGCCCACCCGACCTCGGACGGCAACGACCGTTCGCTGCTGGTCGATCTGGTCGTCGACGGTCAGGTCGTCGGCCACGAGCCGATCGCGGCGGCCCGGGAACGTCACCTCGCGGTGCGCGCCGAACTGCCCCGCTCGGCCCTGCGGATCAGCAAGGGCGAGCCGGCGATCCCGACGATCATGCTCGACGACGACGGCGACGTGACCAACAACCCATACGTCAAGGGACCGCTGCCCCAGGTGTGAGCCGGCCGGCTCAGTCCCCGGCCGGCTCAGTCCCCGGCCGCCGGGTGCTGGGCGGCCCAGGTCGGCGGCACCATGTCGAAGCCGTTCATCACCGACGCGATCCGCATGGCGCGTTCGCTGGCATAGACGTCCTCGAGCAGCATCGGGGTGCCGTCCGGGTTGCTCAGCGGCACCCGCCAGTTGGGGTACTCGTCGACGGTGCCGGGCTGGTTCTGGGTGAGCCGGTCGCCGACGGCGTCGGTGAGCGAGACGTTCAGCACCCGCGCCGGGGTGTCCAGCAGGAAGCGGTGCATGGCCAGCACCAGGGCCTCGACCTCGTCGGTGCCGGCGGACTCGACCAGGTAGCCGCGGGCGGCCAACATGCCGGTGACGCCCTCATGCTCGCTGCGGGCATGCGCGAGTTCGGCGTCTAGGGTCTCGGTGAGCAGCCCCAGCCGGTGGCGCAGCCGGACGTGGTCGCCGGCCAGGTAGCCCGAGGTGGGCGGCAGGTCGTGGGTGGTCACCGACGCCATGCACAGTTCGCGCCACTGCTGCGGGGCCAGGGTGGCCCCGCTCTCGTCGTTCTCGAACCAGAGCACCGAGGTGCCCAGCAGTCCGCGACGGGTCAGGTACTGGCGCACCCACGGCTCGACGGTGCCCAGGTCCTCACCGATCACCATGGCCCCGGCACGCTGCGCCTCCAGGGCGAGGATGCCGATCAGCGCCTCATGGTCGTAGCGGACGTAGCAGCCGTCCCTGGCCGAGGACCCTTCGGGCACCCACCACAGCCGGAACAAGCCGATGATGTGGTCGGCGCGCACCCCACCGGAATGGCGCAGGGTGCTGGCGACCATGTCCCGGAACGGCGCGTAGGCAAGCTCCGCGAGGCGGTCAGGACGCCACGGCGGCTGGCCCCAGTCCTGGCCGGCCTGGTTGTACTGGTCGGGCGGGGCGCCGACGCTGACCCCCTGGGCGAAGACGTCGGCCATCATCCAGGTGTCGGCGCTGGACTTGCTCACCCCGACGGCCAGGTCCTGCACCAGTCCCACGCTCATCCCGGCATCGGTGGCGGCCTGCTGCGCCATCGACATCTGGTGCTCGCAGTTCCACTGCAGCCATTCGAAGAAGTGCACGCGGTCGGCGTGGGCCGCGTAGAAGTCGGCCACCTCCGGCGACGAGGGACGCGCGTACTCGGCGGGCCAGGCCCGCCAGTCCGGGCCGAGCCACTCGAACAGCGCACACCAGATCGCAAAGTCGCGCAGGGCGCGTCCCTCACGGCGACGGTAGCCCTCGAAGGCCATCTGCCGGGCGGGCGGCAGCCCCACCTCGTGGACGACCTGCAGCGCCTGCAGCTTCGCGGTGTAGGACTCGTTGCGGCGCAACTGGTCGACTCCGTCGAGCTGGGCGCCCAAGTCGGCGCGGTAGGACTCGACCTTGGCGCGGGCTGCGTCATCGAGCCCGGCGTACTCGGGGATCGCCTCGGGGCGGAGGTACATCGGGTTGGTGTAGCGCCGGGAGCTCGGCAGGTACGGGGAGGGCTCCATCGGCGGCACCGGCTGGGCGGCGTGCAGCGGGTTGATCAGCACGTAGTCGGCGAACTGCTGGGTGCGTGCCCAGACCATCAGGTCGGACAGGTCGACCAGGTCACCCAATCCCCAGCTGCGGCTCGACCGCACCGAGTACAGCTGGGCGGCGTAGCCCCAGACCCGACGGTTGCCCATCGAGGCCGGCATGCCGACGAACTTGGGGGTGACGATGAACGCCGACTCGACCGTCCGTCCGGCGGTGTTCAGGACGAAGGTGTGGTAGCCCAACGGCGCATCGGTGGGCGCGACGAAGGTGGCCTCACCCATGGCGACACCGTCGACGATCCGGTCGGGCACCTCATTGGGCAGCTGGGTGCACGGCAGTTCCTGGCCGTCCTCGGTGCGCACGACCAGCTGCGCGTCGGCCCCGGCGACGACGTGGACGGCGATCTCGCGGGGCTGGCCCTGTTCGACGACGACGCAGGGCGGCAATGCACGTCGCCACGGCTTGGCGCGCACCTCGGCCACGGCGGCCTCGGCGAGCTCCGGCGTGGACGCGTCCACCCCCAGCGCTGCCAGGATCTTGACGACACTCTCGGGGGAAATGGTCGTGTGCCGACCCTTCCAGTCCCAGAACTCCTGGGAGATGCCGAAATGGTCAGCCAGTTCGGCCAGTGCAGGGTTGTCCAAAGCCACCACGTCAGCCTAGGACATGCCAGCGTGGTCGCCGACCAGATCAGCCCCGGTCGGGGGTCAGCGTCGGGGCTGCTCGCCGCGGGCCAGCACCGACCTCGCAAACGCGCCGCGGGTGGTGATCACCTGGGTGTTGGCCACGCTGTCGTGCCAGGTCTTGAGCCGCGGGTGCCACAGCGGACGCAAGTAGCTGATCATCAGCGGGAACAACACCACCTGGGTGGCGGCCATGATCGCGAGCCAGACCCCTGAGCGCAGCAGGCTGGTGTTCCAGCCCACCCGCCGCGTCAGCCCCTTTTCGGCGGGGACCACGCGCAGACCGAGCAGCAGCTGGCCGAGCGTGCCGCCGAAGAACCTGACCAGCACCACCTGGGTGAGGAACGAGACGCCCAGGATGGCGAACTGCACCAGGGTGGCCGGGGTGGTGTAGTCGTAGTCGGAGAAGGCGACGGTGCGGCCAGGGTTGGCCAGCATCCAGTCGATGACCTGGTTGTAGGCGTTCCAGGCCCGGACCAGGTACGGCCAGGCGAGCAGCCCGCCAATGATCGACATCAGCACGGTGTCGATGAGGGTCGCCAGCGCCCGCTGCCAGAAACCGGCCAGCGGGACACCGTCCTCGGTGGTGCGCACCATCTTGTACGCGACCGGTGCCTGGCCCGGGTGGCCGACGACCGGTCCCGGTCGTGGTCCTGGCCCGGGTGGACCGTACTGGTGAGGAGCACCGTGGCCCTGCGGCGGCAGTTGGCGCGGCGTCATCCCGGGAGCCGGGCGCGGGCTGGGCTGGTGCTGGGGTGCGCTCTGGCGCGGCGCTGGTTGGTGCTCGTGCGCGGCGGACTGCTTGCCAGTCCCCGGAAGGGGGGCCGGCCGGTCGCGCAGGTTCTTCGTCCAGCGGGTGCCCTCCCAATAGCGTTCCTGGGTGCTGCCGCCGGGGTCGTCGTACCATCCGGGCTGCGGCAAGGGCTGTCGTGTCACCTCACCATTCTGTCAGATGCGCGAAAACGCCTCTGCCCGGGCGCTGCGGCGCTAGGGTCGGGCCCTGCCCGCATGACAGACTAGGGACCCCATGGAACGCCTCGGTCGCTATCGCCTCACCCAGCGCATCGGCGCGGGTTCGTTCGCGACGGTCTACAAGGGCCACGACGACGAACTGGACGTGCCGGTCGCGGTCAAGATCCTGGGCTCCAAGTGGGTCAACCACCATGACGTCGAGGGCCGGTTCCTGACCGAGGCCCGACTGTTGCGCCGCATCCGCGACGAGCACATCGTCCGCGTCTACGACATTGGCCGCACCCCCGAAGGCGCCCCCTACTTCGTCATGGACTACGCCGACGGTGGTTCCTTTGACCGACTCCGCAAGCAGCTGCTGCCCCCGGCACGGGCGCTGCAGTTGTGCGCCGACGCCGCCCGGGCGCTGGACGTGCTGCACCGCCACAACGTGGTTCACCGGGATGTCACCCCCGGCAACATCCTGCTCAGCCATTCGACCAGTGGACTGAAGGTGCTGCTGGCTGACCTGGGCGTGGCCGAGTCGCTGGTCGATCGGGGTGGCCAGCCGGCGACTGCCGGCACCCCGGCGTTCATGGCCCTGGAGCAGGCCACCGGCCATGCGCTGGACCACCGCTCCGACGTCTACTCGATGGCGGCGGTCACCTACGCGCTGTTGTCGGGACATCCGCCGTTCCCGGTCAAGACGCTGCCGGACCTGTTGTCCCGCAACCCCAATGTCGACCCGCCGCCGCTGAGTGCCCAGATCGGTGCCCCGGCAGAGCTGGACGCGCTCCTGTCGCGGGCGCTGTCCCCGCACCCGGATCGTCGGCCGGTCTCGGCGGCACAGTTCGCTGCCCAGTTGGACGCCATCGCCGAGGTGATGCCCGGCGCCGAGGTGTCCCCGATGGTGCCGCGTCCCGGACCCCGGACCATGCACTCGTTGAGCAGTGCCGGCGCCATTCCCGCGGCTCCCCCGCCGGTGGGCCCCGGCGTCCTGGACCGTCCGTCCGCCCCCCTGCCCACCGCCGGCTACGGGTCGTGGACCCCCAGTTCGGTGGGCAGCTTTCGCAGCGGCCCCGACCACCAGTCGGTGTCCCCGCGCAACGAGACCCCGGCGTCCATGCTGGAGAACTACCTGGGCCGGGGCCGCTACCAGGCCGCCGAGGTGAAGGAACGCCATTCGGTGATGTTCTACGTGTACATCGGCGCGACGGTCCTGATCACCTTTGCCCTGGTGATGTGGCTGACGGTGACCTACCTGACCTAGCCCCCCGGGGTCGCCGCCACCCTAGGCAGCGGTGCTGACGACGACCCCGGCGCCCGAGGTGTGGTTCGCCACCCGTCCGATGCGCATCGCGATGACCAGCGCCACCAGCGAGACCAGGGTCACCGTCGTGAAGACCCATCCGAAGGTGTGCACCGGGTCGGCGTCGGTGCGCAGATTGGCGTAGACGGCACCGGCCAGACCGGTGAACATGGCATTGCCGAGCGCCTCGGAGACCTGCAGTGAGCTGGTGTTGCGTCCCAGCCGCGCCGGCTCCGACAACTGCATCACGGCCAACGACCCGGACGCGTTGGACAGGCCCATGCCCAGGCCCCCGACCGTCCAGCCCGCGCCGATGAAGACCACCGACAGTCCGCCCCAGGTGCCCACGACGATGCCGGCCACCCCGAGCAGCGAGAACAACGCCCCGAGCTGGATCAACTGGTCGCGGCGCAGCGCCAGCCAGGGCTGGGCCTGCAGCCAGGAGCCCACCGTCCACCCGATCGAACCAATGGTCAGCATCAGGCCGGCGCGGAACAGGCTCATCTCGCGGGTCTCGACCAGGCTCAGCGGCAGGAACGCCTCCGCCGCGAAGAAGCCGCCGGCCTGCATCGCCCGCACCCACGACACCGACACGATGCCCGGACGGAACCGGAAGAACCCCGGCGCCATCAGTCGCGGCAGCGAGATGGCCAGCGCCACCAGCCCCACCACCAGCGTCGCCAACGAGCCGAGCGTCGGGTTCTGGCCGGCGAGCTGGATCAGGGCGACGCCGCCGGTGGCGACGAACGCCGCCCAGATCGGCACCGGGGCCGAGTCGGCGTCGGATTCGGGCCGCAACTGCTCGGACAGGCTGCGCAGTGGTCCCGCCGACAGGACGGCGGTGGCGATGACGAAGGGGATCATGCAGGCAAAGACCCAGTGCCAGCTGAACGTCTTCGCCAGCCAGGCCGCGATCGGCGGGGCGATGAAGGCCGGCAGCACCCAGCAGACGCTGAACATGGTCATCATCAGCGCCCGTTGGGCCGCGGGGAAGGTGCGGGCCACGATCACCATCAGCGCCACGTTGAAGGCGCCGCCGCCGAAGCCCTGGACGAATCGCGCGACCAGCAGCACGTACATGCTGGGGGCCAGCGCGGCCAGCAGCAGCCCGACCCCGAACAGGACGAGTCCGGCGCGCAGCGGAACCGATGGGCCCACCCGGTCGCTGAGCCGACCCGAGAGCACCGTCGCCAGCGCCATGCCAATGACGAACAGGGTGAAGGTCCAGGCGTACAGTTCCTGGCGGCCCAGGTCCTCGGCGGCGGCGGGCATCGCGGTGGCGACGGCGACCGCCTGGAAGGCAATGGCCACCACCGAGACCAGCAGGCCGACGATGAGGCTGCGCGGCGGGGCGGTGGCGGGCTGGTGCACCGCCTCACACTATCCGCTGCGTCGGCCGGGTCGAGCCGCCGGGCGTGGGCTTGCGCCGATCACTAGAGTGGCTGGCATGAACCAGCAGTTGGCCCCCGGCTCACAGACAGTGATCGACGAGCGCACCAAGACCGACGGTCTGAACGCCGAGGACGGAGACCACGAACGGTTCTCGCACTACGTCCCCAAGGACAAGCTGACCGAGGCAATGGTGATGGGCACCCCGGTGGTCGCCCTGTGCGGCAAGGTGTGGGTTCCGCACCGCAACCCCGAGAAGTTCCCCGTCTGCCCCGAGTGCAAGGAGATCTGGGAGTCGCTGAACGAGGCCTGAGTCCCGCGCCTGCGCGTCAGGTCGTCGGACGAGCGCCCAGGCTGGCGGCGACGTGGGCCAACGCCAGGTCATACCCGCCGAGTCCGAAACCGGCCAGCACCCCGCTGGCCCTGGCGCTCAGCACGCTGGTCCTGCGGAATTCCTCACGGGCGTAGACGTTCGAGATGTGCACCTCGACGTAGTGGGCCACCTGCGCGGCCGCGTCGGCCACCGCCAGGGAGTAGTGGGTCCAGGCCCCCGCGTTGATGATCACCCAGCAGCCCAGGTCGGCCGCCTCGTGCAGCCAGCCGCACATCTCGCCCTCATGGTCACTCTGGCGGACCTCGACGGCCAGCCCGAGGGCCGCACCGCTGGCGACCAGGTGCTCGGCCAGGTCGGCGTGACTGGTGTGACCGTAGATCTCGGGTTCGCGCGTGCCCAGCCGTCCCAGGTTGGGGCCGTTGAGCACCAGCACCCTGTGTGTGGGGTGCTCGGCGGTCGGGTGGTCGGTCGTCGGGTCAGCGGTCACAGCAGCATCCTTCACAGTCGTCCCAGGCCCACCGCGAGCCAGGTGGCACCGAACATGCCCTGGTAGAGCAGCGAGGCGTAACGGTCCATCGGCGAGTAGCTCGGGTCACCCGCCCTCACCGTCACCACCCGCACCTCGTGGCGCCCGGCCAGGGTGACGAGCTCCCCCGCCGAACGCCGCGCCAGCGGGTCGTCGGTGCCATCGTCCAGGATGACCAGCACGGGGCGCAGCGACTCGTCCGGGTCGTCGAAGGGGTCGGCGAACGGGTCACGTCCCTGCAGTGAGGTGATCACGGGCTCCAGTTCGGCGGGCTCAGCAGCCAGCGCCAGGCGTCCCGTCGAGCGGCGCAGCGCCTCGGCCAGGCGACGACCGGCCCGGGCAGCCAGCACGGTGCCGCCGAAGATCAATGGTTGCGCCTCGGCCAGGTGCAGCGCCATGTCCTTGGCCGGGTTGATGGCCAGGTCACGCGCCGGGGACGACGCCTCGGCGACCGCATCGGCGGCGGCGGCGACGCTCTCGGGCACCACCGACGGTCCCAGACCCAGTTCGTGGAGCACCGCCAGCACCTGGACGACGGCCGCCAGCTCGTCGCCGGTCTCGGCGGGCACCAGCAGCGTCGCCCGACTGGCGGCTGCTTCGACGATCGGCGTGTCGGGACGTCCGGCCACGATCACAGCACTGCCCCGCCGGACGGCTTCATGGACGGTCGCCATCAGGTCGGGGTCGGAGCCTTCGGAGGCCAGGACGATGACCAGGTCGAGGGAACCCACCCAGGCCGGCAGACCCGGGAACGGCCATGCCACGAAGGGGCACAGGCAGAACGGTTCCAGCACTGCCCGAATCAGCCGGGCACCGCGACCCAGGGCGACGACGCCACGGGGTCTGCGCCCCGCGGGGAAGCTCGCCGCGAGCTCCTTGGCCGAGGTTCCGGCCTCCCGCCGGATGCGCGCACCCGCGCCGGCCAGGTGGCGCAGCGCCTCATCGGCCCGCGGGCTGACGGTGTCGGCGGCCAACCGGGCGTCGTCGAACTCCATGGTCAGTGCCCGGTGCCTGCGCGGGTGTTGCGGGCCTCGTCGATGAGCAGGATCGGGATGCCGTCGCGCACCGGGTAGGCCAGACCGCATTGGCTGGAGGCGCAGACGAGTTCACGGTTGTCGTAGTCCACCGCGAACTTCGAGTGGCAGGCCGGGCAGGCGGCGATCTCGAGGAACTCTGGGGAGAGCTCCACATCGGGGGTGCTGTTGGGGTTGCTCATCGGTGTTCCCTTCGATCAGTTCAGCGGGTCGGTGGTGGTGGTGCCGCGCACCAGGTCGAGCACGTCGTCGCGCAGCGCGGCCATCACGGCTGGGTCGATGGCCTCGACGTTCAAACGCAGGTAGGGCTCGGTGTTGGACGGCCGCAGGCTGAACCACCACAGGTCGCCGCGGGCGTCGGTGCCGCGCACGGTCAGCCCGTCGATGCGGTCGGACTCGCCCCGGCCGATGAAGGCGGCCTCGACCTTTTCCATCACGGCGCCGGCGTCGGCCACCTGCGAGTTGATCTCACCTGAGGCGGCGTAGCGTTCGTAGCTGTGCATGACCTGGGACAGCGGCTCGTCCTGTCTCGCCAGGATGCGCAGCACGTGCAGGGCGGCGAGCATGCCGGTGTCGGCGCCCCAGAAGTCACGGAAGTAGTAGTGGGCTGAATGCTCCCCGCCGAAGATGGCTTGGTGCTCGGCCATCAGCGCCTTGACGAAGGTGTGGCCGACCTTGCTGGTCACCGTGATGCCGCCGGCCTCTTCGACCACATCGGCGACAGTACGGCTGGTGATGGTGTTGATGACGATCGTCGCGCCGGGTTCACGTTCCAGCTCGGCCCGGGCGATCAGGGCCGTGATCGCCGAGGGACTGACCACCTCGCCGCGCTCGTCGATGATGAAACAGCGGTCGGCGTCGCCGTCGAAGACCAGGGCCAGGTCGGCGCCGTGCTCGCGGACGGCGGCCTGGGCGTCGCGCAGGTTCTCCGGCTCCAACGGGTTGGGCTGGTGGTTCGGGAAGGTGCCGTCCAGGTCGAGGTAGAGCCCGACCACCTCGACGTCGGCTCCCTTCAGCACGGCGGCGACGGTGTGGCCGGCCATCCCGTTGCCGGCGTCCACGACCACCTTCAGGTGGCGCAGGCCCTCGAGCGGGACGAGGTGGCGCAGGTGCTGGGCGTAGTCGTCCAGCGTCGAGATCTCGCGGAGCCCGTGGGCGGGCAGGGTCGGGTCAACGCTGCCGTCCAGGCCCATGGCCACCTCCCGCAGGCGCACCAGGAAGTCGGCGTCGACCGGTGCGGCACCCGAACGGCAGAACTTGATGCCGTTGTCGGCGGCCGGGTTGTGGCTGGCGGTGAACTGGACGCCGGGCAGGTCGAGCGATCCGGAGGCGAACCACAGCTGGTCGGTGGAGGCCAGACCGGTGTCGAGCACCTCGGCGCCACGTGAGATGGCTCCGGCGGCGAAGGCCCGCGACATCTGCCAGCCCGTGACCCGCATGTCGCGCCCCATCACGAACTGCTTGCCCGACAGTCCGGCGAGTTCGACGAAAGCTGCTCCAATGGCGGCCGCGCCAGCCTCGTCCCAGGCGTGCGGGACGGCACCTCGAATGTCGTTGGCCTTGAAGATGCCCTCAGTGATCACCCTTGCAGCCTACCGACCGGTGGGACGCTCGCGCGTCAGGCGGACGGCAGGTCCGACGCCGGGCGCAACGGCCAGTGATTTCGTCGTCCACCGGCGAGGCATCCGGCGATGGGCCCGTGGCCGGTCGTAGCCTCGCAGGTGCTGGCCTGGGGCCGGCACTCTCGTCGTACGGGGCATCCGTACCCGCATGCAAAGGAACGCTCATGAGGCGCTGGTGTTCACGCACGGCCTGCTCGTCGCGGGCCACCACCACCCTCACCTTTGACTACCCCGGCCAGATGGTGGTGGTGGGGCCGCTGTCCCCGGCCGTCGACCCCGGTGCCTACGATCTGTGCCCCGCGCACGCCGATCGCATGTCGGCCCCGCAGGGGTGGGACGTGGTCCGGCTGCCGGAACTGGATCAGACCCCGCCGCCGCCCACCGACGACCTGCTGGCGCTGGCCGACGCGATCCGCGAGGTCGGGTTGCGCCACGACGACCCCCTCTCGCCACCGACCCCAGCGCCCTCACCGCCGGAGTTCAGCGACAACGTGGTCGTCCTGGCCGAGAAGCGCCACCTGCGGGTGATCGCCGAGCGTTAGGCTGTGCCCATGGCCACTGCCCGGGAACGACCCGCACGACGTGACCGGCACGGTCGGGGTATCCGGGGGCCGCTGGCGGCCCCCTCCCCCTACGGCCCGGCGCGGCGTCGCCCCGGTGCCGCGAACCGGGCCGAAGCCTTCGTCGACTCGGTCTCGGAGGCCATCAACCGGGTCGAACTGTCCTGTCCCGAGGCGCTGGTCGGCATCGACATTGGCGTCGAGGACGTGCCCGGCGCGCACACCACCGACGGACGGGTGCCCCTGGCGGCCGCCACCGAGGCGACTGCCGTCTTCCCGGCCCGCATCGTGATCTACCGGCGCCCCCTCGAGCACCGCGCGGCGACTCGGCGGGGGCTGCGCATCCTGGTCCACCGCACGTTGGTGGAGCAGTTGTCGGCGCTCACCGGACGCACCGTCAGCGACATCGACCCTCAGGTCGAGGACTGAGTTGTTCGCGGGGGGGGATGACCCCCTGCACCCCCACGCACGGTTCGCGGGGGTGACCCCCTGCACCCGCACGCACGGTTCGCGGGGATGACCCCGCCTCACTGCCCGATCTGGGGATCGAGGACCCCGGGCACCGCCGAAATGGTGGTCACCGGGGCCCGTACCCGGCTGACGGCCTGCCCGGTGCCATTCAGTCGCACTCCCGCGGCCACCGCCGTCGTGGAGACGATCTGCACCTGACCGCTGCCCACCGGCCGTTGCGCGCTCGCCCCGGCCGGTATGACGAGCGTTTCGGTGGTGTCACCGCTGCTGCCTGCGGCGCGCTGGGTCACGGTGACCGAGGCCTCGTTGGTCGAGGGGTTCACCACCTGCAGCACCCCGGCCGGGACGGCATCCAGCAGTTCGGTATGCGGTGGTTGGGGCAACACCCAGGCGATGTCGTTGGCGCCGGTGGTGGCCACCATGCTGAGCACCGGGGTGGCGCTGGTGACCACCAGCCCCATCGACTCCTCCGCGAAGGCCGCGGTGAGGTCGACCATCAGGGTGGTGTTCGGGCCCAGGGATGCGGTGCCATTCGCCGGGGCGAAGCGTCCGCGGGGGCCGAGCATCTCGATGGTGACGTCTGCGCGCACGCTGCCCGGGTTGTGCAGCAGCACCCGCACCTCGTCGGGTCGCTCGGGCAGGGTGGCGAAGACGGCCTCGGGCAACGGCAGGCTGGTGACCACCTGCTCAGGGGCAGCACTCAGGCTGCGCACCGCGCCCTGCACCCGACCCTGACTGGTCTGGTAGGTGGCGGTGACGGGCGCCCCGGCGGGGGCGTGGACCGACACGGGCACCCGGACCATGGAGTGGGCCGGCACAATGATGCCGCGCAGCCCCGCCGACTGGATCTCACCGGTGGCCCCGCTCAGCGAGATGTTGACCCCGGCGTCGGTGCGGTCGGGGTTGACCAGCACCAGTTCGCCGGTGGCGGGGTCGGGGATGATGACAGCACCAGCGGTGGCCGGTGGCTCACATTCGGCCCACAGCATGCCGTCGCGGGACTGACTGCGCACCCCGGCGCCGAGCGGGTCGGGGCCCTCCTGGCGCAGCAGCACCGACCCCGTGATGGCGCCGGGCGCGGCAGGGTCGTCGATCTCCTCCCCGGCCAAGGTGGTCGTCTGCACCCCGCTGCCGGTCGCCACCAGGCTGCCCGGCGCCCCGGCGAAGGCACAACTGCGGGACTTGACCAGCGGCGCCGGGGTCACCAGACGCACCGTGGGCTGCTGGGGACTGACCACCGACGCCAGCGCCACCAGCAGGGCGGCCACGACCAGGGGGACGGCCACCGCGACCAGGGTGCGCGTCCGGGGTGGGCGGGTGCTGTTCACATGGACCTTCTCGGGGTCTCGAGGCCGCGGGTGGGTGGTCGTGCGCCGGGGCGTCGGGCCGTCGGCGCGGCCAGCACGATCAAGAGCAGCACGATGACCAGGTGGGCCACCAGCGCTCCCCACACCGGGGTCGTCCGCCAGGTCAACGGACCGCTCTGCCCGGCGACCTCCGCGCGGATGCCGAACCCGGACGGGTCGCTGGTGACCGGCACCGGCGTGCCACCCACTCTCACCACCCAGCGGTCGTCGGGCAGTTCTGCGATGCGCACGGTGCCGGACTGGCTGACCTGGGCGCCGGGCAACGGGGTCAGCACCCCGGTGGCACCGACCATGGCTGCGCGGCTGACCAGGCCCTGGACGGTCCACACGGTGCTGCCGTCACCCAGTTCGGCGGCGGTCAGTCCGGGAGCGTTCGACACTCCTTGGACGGTGGCGGCGTCCGCGCCGGTGAGCACCACGTGGGCGATCCCCAGGCCGGACAGGCGGTCGGCCAGGTCGTCACCCGGGGACCCGCTGCTGATGCGGGCCGCCAGCGCGGCGACGAGGTCGGCCTGGTTGAGGTCGGCGAGCACCGGGAACGCCTCACCCGAGCCCCACCCGGGCACACCGCTGGAGGTCAGCATCCAGCGATGGGACTCACCGTTGACGTGGATGACCAGGGCGCGGGTGGCGCGGGTGGAGTCCTGCACGTCGCTGACGTAGGCGGGCAGCGGGTCGGGTCGCACCTGCAGGGGTGACGCCGATTGGCCGCCGATGACGGTGCCCAGCCCGAGCAGGCCGATCAGGGCGGCGGCGACGGCGGCAGCCACGTTGCCGGTGGTCAGGTGCTCATGCTGCCGGGGGCCGGCGACGGCCGCCCGGGGCCGCATGGCGGTCAGGCACATGGCCAGCACCAGTCCCCCGGCCAGCAGCAACAGCAGGTCGAGGGAGGCCCGTACCTGCTGTCCGTCGACGGTGACCAGCAGGCGGGTGGCCCAGGCGGCCAGCACCAGGCACAGGCTGGCCGCGGTGGTGAAGCCGGCGGCGACCCTGGCCCCGAGCCGGCGCCGTCCCAGCAGCACCGCCAGCAGGGTCAGTGTCGTCATCCCGACCAGTGCCAGCACCGAGACCCACATGGGAGGCAGCCCGTCGACCGCGCCTCGACCCAGCAGGACGTGCCAGGCCGGTGACGGGGTGCTCGGCAGACTGGTGGTGGGGTCGCTGCCGGTGAGCAGGCGTCCGGGGTGGGCGACCAGGCGAGGCGACCAGGGCAGCAGCATCAGCACCGGCCCCAGGGCGGCCACCAGCATCCCGACCGAGAAGTGCCGGTGCAGCGCCCACCAGCCCAGCGCGACTCCCACCCCGACCAGCGCGGTCAGGGGTGCGCCCTGGGCGGCGAGTCCCAGCCACAGCGCCAGGCTGGCTGGTGCGCGCAGGTGGTCGCCGGCCGGGGTGTTGTCGCTGTCCTGGCGGAACCAGCGCAGCGCGGCCAATGCGGCCAGCGGCAGGGTGATGGTCAACAGTGCCCCCGAGATCGACCCGCGGACGGTCACCCCCGAGACGATGGCAAGCGCCGGCCACACCGAGGCGAACGCGACCGCGATCCAGCCGGGGCCGACGATCCGGCGGGCCAGTCGGTGGGTGATGCCGGCGCCGATCACCGGGGCGCCCAGCACCAGCAGTCTGGCGAAGATCTCGGGGTTGCCGGCGGTGATGGTCGAGCCGAGGGCGGTCAGTCCCAGCCAGCCGGGGTTGGCGCCCGGTTCCCCGGCCACCGGCTGCAACCAGGCGGCCCAGGCATCGCCGAGGCTGTCGGGGGCGGGGGTGAGCCGGACCGAACTCAGCTGCCCACGCCCGAACATGTCACGCCAGGCGATCAGGAAGCTGACCAGTAGCAGGCTCGCGAAGACACGTCCGGGGGTGAACAGGCGGCGTCGTCGACGCCCGCCGGAGTAGTCGTCACCGGTGAGGTCGTCCAGGGTGGTGTCGGACTCGTCATCACGGTCGCGCCATTCGCCGGCGGTGTGGAAGATCCGGTCCAGTCGGCCGGACCAGACCCGTCCCGGGCCGGGGCGCAGGCCGTCGACCTCGACGGCGGGGGCCGGGTGGCGGTCCCGCATCGCTTGGATGGTGGCCCGGTCGCGGCCGAGGCGCGCGGCCGCCCGAAACTCGGCCATCGCCTCGTGGGGGGCCTTGCCGAGCAGGTATCCGACCCCGCGCAGGGCCGACTGTGCGCGCAGCCGGGCCATGGTGCGTCCGGGTGTCGTGGCGTGGGAGGCCAGCAGGCGCATGCCCAGCAACCTGTCGGTGGTGGCGGCATCACCGACCAGCACCGAGTCACGGTCGCCGAAACGCCCCTCCTGGCGATGGTGGACGGCGGCGTCGGGTGCGGTGACGACCAGGTGTCCGGCGGCGTTGGCCCGCCACCCAAAGTCCTGGCCGTCGCGGAACAGGGGCAGGTCGGGGTCCAGCCCACCCAGTTCGTCCCAGACCTGGCGTTTGACCAGCATGGCTGCGGTGGAGCCGCCCAGCACCCGGGTCGAGTCGGACTGGCGCTGGTCGATCTCGCCGGGCGCAATGTCCAGGTGCCGACTGGCCCCATTGGTGATCGACGACCCGATCTCGGCCAACTGGTCGGGGTGGTTGCGGCGTCGGGGCTGCAACAGTTTGGGGAAGATGACGTCGGGCTCGTCGTCCTGGGAGGCGCGCAGCAGCAGTTCGTCCAGGGCGTCGGGCCGCGGCTCGGCGTCGTCGTGCAGCAGCCACAGCCAGCCGAAGTCACCCTCGAGGGTGGCGATGGCTGCCTGGACCGCGGCACCGAAACCGGCCACCTGCCCGGCAGGGATGACCCGGTCCAGGATGCCGGCCTCGGCGGCCTCCTCCAGCAACATCGCCGAGCGGTCCCCCGAGCCGGTGTCGACGGCGAGGATCACGCCTGGCCGCGAATCCAGCGCGGACAGGGCGCGCAGCGAGCGGTCGAGCCAGTCGCCAGCGTTGTGGACCACCATGATGGTCGCGACCTCGGCCACGGGAATGTCGGCGACCCGTGCGGGGACGGGCCGGTGCGCCCAGGCCCAGTCCTGCTCCTTGGCTCGGGTGTGCTCCGTGGTGTCCAGACGCGCGCCGGGGTCTCTGGCCCAGGCCCAGGGGTCCTGGGTGTCGCCGTCTTCGGGTCCGGGAGTCACAGCCATCCTTGTCCGGCGGGCGTTGCCTGCCGCTTGGGGTCAGGAACCCATCTTCTGTGATGGGCCCGGACCTGACAACCTCGTGCCTCAGGCCCGCCGACGCAGCCGTCGACGTTCGCGCTCGGACAGTCCTCCCCAGATGCCGAAGCGCTCGTCATTGGCCAGTGCGTACTCGAGGCACTCCTGCTTGACCGTGCAGGTTTCGCACACCTTCTTGGCCTCGCGGGTGGACCCACCCTTTTCGGGGAAGAAGGCCTCGGGATCGGTCTGTGCACACAGAGCCTGCTCCTGCCAAGCGAGGACCCCGTCGTCGGCGGTGCTGAAGACCGTCAGCATCTCGTTCATATTTGTCCTCTCGACCCAGCGTGCCCCCCAAGTTACACGGGTGTCATTCCCTGTGGTCAAGCCAGCGTACGAAATTTGTGGCGCAGGCGGCGTGTCGCCGTGAAATTCGGCCCATGCACGGGCTAACCGACGCCACAACGCCCGGAAACGGTGCGTCATGGTGACCGCGACCGCCCGGGCGTGAGGCGTGGTGACACTGTTCAGTTCACGGCTGCCGGTTGTCCTCGGGACGCCCCTGCCGGCCAGGATTCGGACGCAGGACGGTGCCCTCGTCGTCATTGTCGGCAAAGGGTTGGTGACCCTGCGGTTCATTGGCCGGTGCCCAGCCGCTGCCCTGGTGGCCCCACTGGTTCGGGGCCGGCTGGTTCGGGGCCGGCTGGTTCGGGGCCGGCTGGTTCGG
>NZ_JADIJQ010000035.1 GCF_017355265.1 Tessaracoccus sp. SD287 | reverse complement strand
ACAATGACCGTCGCGCCGACGTACTGGCGGTCGGTGGCTCGGGTGCCCTGCTGCTCTACCGCACCACCAGCGACCTGACCCTTGGCTCGGCCCAGGTGACCGGCCAGGGCTGGGGAACGATGAACTGGATGGCACGGGTGCCCGATGTCACCAGCAACGGGCGCCACGACCTGCTCGCCCGACGCAGCGATGGCAACCTGTACTTCTATGCCGGTCAGGGCGGTGGACATTTCGGTGCCGCCGTCAAGGTGGGCAACGGCTGGGGAACGCTCAGCCGGCTGACCGTGATGCCCGACATCACCGGCGACGGACGACCCGAACTGTTCGCCATAGACGCCGCCAACAGGTTGCAGTCCTATCGGATCACCGCCACCGGTTTGACCCACCAGGGCCAACTCGGCACCGGCTGGGGTCCGAACATTCGCTTCATGACCACCGTCGGCAACTCCTCCGGCGGCACCAATGCCGACCTGCTGGTGGTCACCGCCACGGGTGACCTGCTCAGCTACACCACCGGTGCCGGTGGTGTCATCGTCGGGGTGGTGGCAGTGGGCCACGGGTGGACGTCGTTCAACGCCGCCTTCTCCCCCGGCGACATGTCCCTGGACGGACGCCGCGACCTGGTCGGACGCCGCGGTGACGGGGCGCTGTTCGCCTACCGGCACCTGGGCGGTGGCCAGTTCAGTTCGGCCATCCAAATCGGCTCCGGCTGGGGTGGCATCCGGATGTTCGCCTGAGTCAGCGGCGGGCCTCGATGGCGTCGGCCACGGCGTTGAGCCAGGCCGCCACGCCGGCGGGCCCGTCGCACAGGACGTCGGCGCTCTCGGCCACGACGGGCTGCTCGCCGTCGGAGGCCGAGGCGACGGCGGCGACCACGAGTCCGCTGCCGGCGAGCTCGTGCAGCCGGTCAAAGGCGGTGACGTCGGCCAGGTCGTCGCCGATCATGACGGCGATGCGGCTGTCGTGGGTCGCCAGCACCGCGTCCAGCGCCTGCGCCTTGGTGCCGGGGGTGGCCCGCAGTTCCCACACCAACCGGCCGGGCTCCAGGTGCAGGTCCAGTTCGGAGGCCAACGAGCGGACGGGTCCCTCGAGCCGGGCGAGCATGCCGTCGGGGTCGGCGGTGCGTCGGGTGTGCACCCCCAGCGCTCGCCCCTTGTCCTCGAGCCCGACTCCGGCGACGTCGATGCCCTGCTCGCCCCATTGGGTCAGCAGCAGTTCCATCCTGGCCCTGGCCTCGCCGATCTGGGGCGGCAGCGGGGGCTCGGTGATGGTGTTGGTGCGCGCATCCCAGGTCTCGACCCCGTACTGCGCCTTGACCAACAGCCGTTCCAATCCGGGGGCGTCGTCCAGCGCTCCCAGTTCGCGTACCGAGGCGAGGCCGCGTCCGGTGATGATGGCCGGCTGGCCGACCAGCGCTCCCACCCGGGCGAACGCCTGGTGGGCGTCGGGATGGATGTGGGCGCTGCTCGGGTCGTCCACGATGGGTGAGAGGGTGCCGTCGAAATCGCTGGCCACCAGGGCGCCGAAGGGGTCGTTCGCGATGGCCTCGATGATCGCCTCGCCGCGTTCGGTGATGGGCCGCCAGGGTGAGTTGTTCATGGCTTCACCCTATGGCCACAACGACACTCGCTAGTCTGGGGTGGCGAAAGGAGTACTCGATGCCCGCAAACCCTGCCCCTTCGACAACGAACTTCCTGGTGGTGGCCAATCGACTTCCCGTCGACCGATCCGTTGACGACGACGGAAATGTCTCGTGGCGCACCTCCCCCGGCGGTCTGGTGACCGCCCTGGAGCCAGTGATGCGCAAGCAGGGTGGAGCGTGGGTCGGGTGGCACGGTGCGGCCGACGAGGTGGTTGAGCCCTTCGAGCACGACGGTTTCACGATCGTCCCGGTGCCGTTGAGCGAGGACGAGGTCGAGGAGTACTACGAAGGTTTCAGCAATGCGACATTGTGGCCGCTGTACCACGACGCGGTCGCTTTTCCGGAGTTCCACCGGGAATGGTGGGACTCCTACAAGACGGTGAACCGGCGCTTTGCCGAGCGGGCCGCGGCGGTTGCCGACGAGGGCGCCACCGTCTGGGTGCAGGACTACCAGCTGCAACTGGTGCCGCAAATGCTGCGCGAAATGCGACCGGACCTCAAGATTGGTTTCTTCCTGCACATTCCCTTCCCGCCGGTGGAGCTGTTCCTGCAGCTGCCGTGGCGCCGCGAGATCCTGGAAGGCCTGCTGGGGGCGGACCTGGTCGGCTTCCAGACCGTCGGGGGTTCGCGCAACTTCCTGCAACTGGTCAAGATGCACACCCCGTTGCGGGTCAACCGCGACTCGGTCGAGATGCCGGACGGTCGCAGCTCGGTGTCGCGCGCCTTCCCCATCTCGATCGACACCCAGGGCTTCCGCGAGTTGGCCAACACCGAGGCAGTCAAGAAGATGGCCGAGGAGTTGTTGGACGACCTTGGTCACCCCGAGGTGATCTACCTGGGCGTTGACCGTCTCGACTACACCAAGGGCCTGCGCCAGAAGGTGCGCGCCTTTGGGGAACTGTTCGAGTCGGGCCAACTCGACCCTGACAAGGCGGTCTTCCTGCAGGTCGCCACGCCGTCACGGGAGCGGGTCGAGGAGTACATCCGGCTGCGCCATGACATTGACCAACTTGTCGGCAGCATCAATTCCCACACCGAGTCGCTGGGGCGGGCCCCGATCGTCTACCGGCACTCGTCCTACGGGCGCGACATGCTGGCCGCGATGTACCGGATCGCCGACGTGATGGTGGTCACCCCCCTGCGGGACGGGATGAACCTGGTCGCCAAGGAGTACATCGCCTGCCATGCCGACGACGACGGCGCCCTGGTGCTCAGCGAGTTCGCCGGGGCTGCCCGGGAGCTGAAGCAGGCCTACATGGTCAACCCTTATGACCTGAACGGTTTGAAGGACACCCTGGTCAGGGCCGGCTATGACAACATCGCCGAGAAGAAGCGGCGGCTGCGCGCCCTGCGCAAACAGGTCGCGGGGCACACCATTGATGACTGGGCCAGCAGCTTCCTGACCGCCCTGACCTCGCCGCGGCGACCTGACGACCTGGTCTGAAAGCCCCGCCAATGACGAACGCCCCTTCCGGTTTCCCGGTTGGGGCGTTTGTATGAGGGTATTGCTCCCCCGGCTGGACTCGAACCAGCAACCCTTCGATTAACAGTCGAATGCTCTGCCAATTGAGCTACAGGGGATCGTAGTCCGTACGAGACGTCCTACGTGGCTGCGCACCGGGCCGGGGCCCGACGCGAGACACCACGTTAGCAGACCTGTCGGTGACCGCACCAATCGACGCCGGGTGGCGCCGAGCGGGGCTACACCTCGTAGTCGTAGCGGATCTCGGCGGCCTTCTGGGTGGCGAAGCTCGCCACCTCGGGGTTGCTCAGCTTGGCTGCTCCGAGCGTGGTGACCTGCCACACGATGGCACCCTCACCGCCCAGCTGGCGGCGTCCGGCGACCACCACGTGACCACCGCCGGGGGCCGGAAAGGACTGCTCGACCACGATGGAGGCCCGCACTCGGTCACGGAACACGTCCGGGACCGACCCGGGCTCGGTCAGCTCGACGAAGGTGGTGGTGTCGTCGACCAGGGTCCAGCGCAGCTTCCGCGCCTTCTGGTTCCACCCGCCCCGCGAGATCAGGTGCCAACCGATGAACTGCCAGTCCTGCTCGCCCTCGGCCGGGGCCGGGCGGTGGACCGCCAGGCACTCGGTGGTGGCCACCAGGGTCAGCCCCTCGCCGTGGGCCACGGCCATCACCGCACCCGATTCGGGTCGGCGTCGCGTCAGTTCGGCGGACAGGTCCTTGGCCAGCAGGGGTGTGGAGGTGAACAGACGCATGGGTCCAGTCTCCCCCATCCGGCAAGCTAGCCCGCCCACGCCGACCAGGCCTCGCGCGCCCGACGGACGGCCCGTTCCTCGGCCCGGCGGGTGCTGGCGACGCTCAGGCCCAGGTCGCGGGCAAGGTCGCTCTGGCGCACACCATTGGCCCTGGCGAGGAGCACCCGTCGTTCCAGTGGTGACAGCGACGCCAACAGGCCGCGCACCTCGCCGTCCTGATCCCCGGGGGCCTCGGGGTCGGCGGTGTTGGCAGGGTCGGCGGTGTCGATGGGTTCCGCGCTGGTGCGCAGCTCCCAGTCGGTACGGGTCCTCATCACGTGGGCCAGGTGGTGCTTGACCCAGTGCCAGGCCTGGGTCGACAGCCTCACGCCCCGGGTGAAGTCGTAGCGCATCAGTGCTTCGGCCAGCGCGATCCAGCCCTCCTGCACCAGGTCGTCGATGATGTCGGGGTCGCCGCGCCCGTAGCGCACGGCCAGCACCTTGACCATGCCGACGTTGGCCAGCCACAAGCGTTCCCAGGCGTCACGGCCGTCGTCGACCACCTGCTGCAGACCCGGCCGGGCATGGCCCGCCTCGACCAGGTGGCGGGCGTAGACGGCCGCCTCGACGAGCCGGGTCAGGTCGCATTCCTGCTGGGCATCCAGGACGGGTTCGGTGATTCGCATGGCCCCACAGTGGCCCCGTTCGGCGACGCCCGCGACGACCTGTGGACGACACCCCGAGCGACGGGACGGACAACACTTTCTTGTCCACACCCCTTGACTGGTGCCCCGGCTCGGGGTCAGCCCAGCATGCCGGCGCTGACCTGCTGCAGACGCTTGCGTCGCGTCTCCAGGGCCAGCAGGTCACTGAACATGCGCTTGTGCTCGGTCTCGTGCTCCACCGGGTTGGTGCGCTGCAGGCGTGACTTCAGGTTGTTGATGTCGCGGGTCACCGCGATCAGTTGCAGCCGGGCGGCGTAGCTGGTGGCGTAGGCCTCGTCCGGTGCCACCGGCAGTTGTTCGACGAGCAGTTCGACGACCAGGGCCGAGACCTGCTCGTCCTCGATGCGCTCGAGCAGGTCGTCGGTCCACCGCTGGCCGGTGTAGGGCTCGCGGGTGATGGCCTCGGAGATCAGGCGGTAGGCGGGCTGGGCGAAGAACTGCGCCGTGACCCCGTTCCAGGCGTCGTCGAACAGCAGCGGCTGCTGCAGCATCAGTTTCAGCGTGCCCCGCTCCACCTCGAACTCCCGGTCGTCGGCGCGTGGCATCGGCACGCTGCTGACCAGGGCGGGTGACTCGTCGACCACGGGTTCATCGTGCGGCCGGGTCTGGCGTGGCACCTCGGTCGGCAGCGGACGCCGCGCGGCCCGCGACACCTCGCGGCGCACCTCGTCCAGGTCCATCCCGACCAGGGTCGACAGCTCACGGGCGTACCCGTTGACCAGGGAGGTGTCGCGGATGCTGCTGACCAGCGGTGCCGCCGCCCGCACGGCCGCCAGTCGGCCATCGGCGCGGTCGAGGTCGTAGCCGCTGATCACATTGCTCATCACGAAGCGGTACAGCGGCACCCGCCGGGCGACCAGTTCGCGGACGGCCGCCTCACCATGTTCCAGGCGCAGGTCGCAGGGGTCGAGCCCGTGGGGTTCGACGGCGACATAGGTCTGGGCGATGAAGTTGCGGTCGCCACTGAAGACCTTGAGCGCAGCCTTCTGACCTGCCGCGTCACCGTCGAAGGTGAACACGACCTCACCGTTGAAGGCGTCGTTGTTGCCCATCAGGCGCTGCAGCAGTCGGGCGTGATCGTCGCCGAAGGCGGTGCCGCAGCTGGCGACGGCGGTGTCGACCCCGGACAGGTGCGCGGCCATCACGTCGGTGTAGCCCTCGACGACGACAGCCTGGCCCTTCTTGCCAATGTTCTGGCGGGCCAGGTCGAGGCCGTAGAGGACCTGCGACTTCTTGTAGACGGGCGTCTCGGGCGAGTTGATGTACTTGGCGGGCAGCCGGTCGTCCTCGTGCAGGCGACGCGCACCGAACCCGAGGGTGGACGAGCCGGAGTCACGGATCGGCCACAACAGCCTGCCCTGGAAGAAGTCGAAGCCGTTCTCACGGACCAGGCCGGCCTTGACGAGCACCTCGTCGCGGTAACCCTTGGCATTGAGGTGGTGGCGCAGTTCCCGTCCACCGCGGGGAGCGTAACCGACGCCGAACTGCTCGGCAGCGGTCTTGTCGAAGCCGCGACCGTCGAGCATCTGCCGCGCGATGAGCGCCTCGGGGCTCATCAACTGGCGACTGAAGTACTCGGCGGCGGCGGCGTTCGCCTCCAGGATCTGGACGCGCATGCCGGGGGGCAGCCCGGGGCGGGCGTTGCCGTCCTCGATGATGCGCAACTGGACACCGGTCTTGTCGGCCAGGTACTGGATGGCCTCGGTGAAGGTGAGGTTGTTGTGCTTCTGCAGGAAGGTGATGGCGTCACCACCCTCACCGCAGCCGAAGCAGTGGTAGAAACCGCGCGAGGGGGTGACGTGGAAGCTGGGGGTCTTCTCGTCGTGGAAGGGACACAACCCCTTCATGGAGCCACCGCCGGCATTGCGCAGGGCGACGTACTGCCCGACCACCTCGTCGATGCGGGCGCGTTCGCGGACGAGGGCGATGTCCTCGTCGTTGATTCGCCCAGCCATGGGTGCATGCTACCCGGTCGTAGTGGAGTCGAACCGGTCAGTGGGTGGGCGATAAGTTGATCACCGTGACCGTTCATCCGTCCTGGCAGTTGGCCGTCGCCCTGGTGGTGCTGGTCGTGCTGGGGGCGGTGGTGGCGTGGCGGGCCCGTCTCGGCGTCTCCGGTGCCGTGGTGACGGCAGCGGCGCGGGCTGCGCTGCAGCTGATGGTGGTCTCGGGCATCATCGTGCTGGCCATCTCGCAGCTGTGGTCGTCGCTGGTGTTCGTCCTGGTGATGTTCGTGATGGGCGTGCACACGACCACCCGGCGCACCGGGACGCGTCGGGCGTGGCCGTGGGTGGCGGCCGCGATGGCGGCCGGGGTGCTGCCGGTGCTGGCGGTGATCTTCGGGCTGGGTGTCGTGCCGCTCAACGGGCTGGCCATCATCCCCGTCGCAGGCATCATCACGGGCAACACCATGACCGCGCACACCCTGCTGGGGCGACGCCTGTTCCCGGCGCTGCGTGACAGCATCGGCACCTACGAGGCGGCGCTGTCGATTGGGCTGCTGCGAGCCGACGCCATCGCCGGCATCACCGGCCCCCTGGTCAAGGAGTCACTGGTCCCGGCGCTCGACCAGACCCGCACGGTGGGGCTGGTCACCCTGCCCGGCGCCTACATCGGCGTCCTGCTGGGTGGCGGCACCGCGCTGCAGGCAGGTGCCGCACAGCTGCTGGTGCTGGTGGGCATCGTCACGGCCCAGGTGCTGACGGTGACGACGGCCCAGGTGTTCATCCGCCGGGCCAGGCTCTTGCCCGATGACCTGGCCGAGCGGTTGCGCCCGTGACCACGCGCAGCGCCGACCCGGCCCTTCGCTGGGCCCGGACCACCCCTGGCCCCGTCACATTGGGCGAGGCGCAGGCTCGACTGGTTCGCAGCAATCCCCTCCTGGCGCAGGCCGTGGTGGCGTCGGCACGCAAGCGACGTCCCCGCGCTCGCGACCAGGTGGTCGCGTCCGGAGCCCGGAAGGGTGGATGGCAGCGCTGGGGGGTGCGGCGTCGCGCATTGTGGGTCGTCCTGCTCCTGCTGCCGGTGCTGGCGGTGTTCACCGTGCCGAGCCGGCATTCCCGTTCACCGGAGTCCGCGCAGCTGTTCTTCGATGTCACCTTCGGCACCTACGTGGCAGCCGCCGCACTGCAGGCTGTCCTGCTGGTGGTCTGGGTGCTGCGTCCGCTGCTGTGGGAGGCCACCCGGGTGCTGTCCGCCTGGATCACCCTGGCCATGGTCTTCGTCCTGCCCCTGCTGCTGCTCACGGTCGGAGCCGTGCGTGGGAGCGAGAACTGGCTGCAGCACACCATCCCGGTCCCCATCGCCAGTCTGTTGGCGGCCGCGAACCTGTGGGCGGCCTTCTCGGACCGCACCCGTCGGCACCACGAGGTGCAGGACCTGGCCTGGTTCGAGGCGTTATTGGACGTCCCGGAGGCAGCCGACAGGGACCGCCCCCGGAGTCCGGCTCGGGAACTGCGTCGGACGATCAGGCGCCTTCCGGAGTCCTCCCAGGAGCGTCTGGCGAAGCGCTGCGCGCGCGTGCTGGAAATCCTCGATGAACGTGGGCTGGTCTCCGGGGTGGACGCCGCGCAGGCCGCCGCTACTCCGCTGGGCCGGTGGCACGACCTCGACTGAGCTGGGCCCTCGTCAATCGCTCGGACGCTGGCGTCATCCGCGATCCTCATGGCGACCGGACCCGTCCATGGACGGCACCTGCAGCGGTTGGGGCCACCTGCACGGCTTCAAGCGCTGCAAGAGGACCCAACTGTTGCATTGACGAGAGCCCCAGAGGTGCCTTTCTGCCCGGGTCGGGCACGGCGATGGGCCAGCACGTCGACATCGAAGGCGTCCTCCCCTGCGTGCAGCCGCGCACCACCTGGGCCGCCGTCCTCGCACGCGCCGCCATCGTCCTCCACGATGTGCAGCCGCGCGCCCTTCTCGACGTCCTGTCTCGCCTGCAACCGCGCATGCCAGTGGCCCGCCGGGGAGACGGCGGGTACTGACTGCTGAGTTGCTGGCTGTGGGTGTCAGCTGGCGAGGGCGGTTGGTGCCGGGTGGTGTTGCTTGGGCAGGATTTGACCCGAGGGGTCCTCGATCATCCAGGTGTGCGAGGGCGTGACCAGGTAGCCGAACCCGAGTGGTGAGCGCCACAGGAAGGTGCCCGGTGAGGGCTGGGTGAGTTGCCAGCCGCCGAAGGTTTTCGCTCGGTGCACCTTGCGGGACAACGGGCCCAGGTTGTGGGGACCGGTCAAGGGCACCGGCTCACGCCCGGTCCGACCGTGTGATCGACCGTCACCGCCACTGCCACCGGCGTCACTGCCGTCGCCACCACCCCCACCATCCAGGCCGTGCCCGTCGTTCCCAGCCAGTTGATGGATCCACTGGTCGCGGCTGGAGTCCCAGGTCGGGGTGGCTTCCCACTCGATGGTGTGGTCCAGATCTGCATGCCGTGAGGTCTTCTTCGAGAACGGGAACACCTCATACGGATTGCGCAGCTGCACCCATTCGCGCATCCAGTGCGAACACTCATAGGCATCGGTGGGAACCAGGTTGTCCGGATGCAACACCGGCCTCACCGTCACGCGGGTGTGACCCACCAGGTCCTTCAACCAGCCGGCCAGCAGCGGACCCATGCCCTCGGTGCGGACCAACCCGGCACCGGTCTCCAGACCCGAGCCGCTGATGTGGACCACGACCTCGGCCTTGGGCAACAACCGGTCCGGGTCCACGGTGACCGTCCCGCAGGTGTGACCCGGCTGACCCTCCGCGGGGCAGACCTGGTCCAGGTCCAGATCGGGCAACTGGTCGGTCAACGCGGCTTGCAGCAACTGCAGGGCACGCGCCGGGTTCGCCAACAGGCCCAACGCCTGCGCCCGGCGCACGTCCAACGACTCGGTCGAGCCGCCCTGGCGCAGCAGGATCGCCAACCGGGTCAGCTGGCGATCCAGCACCGTCGCGTCCACCGCCCCCACCACGGCGGTCATGTCGGTAACCCCCAGGCAGGACTCGCCGAACTCCACGCGCCGCCTGGCCAACTGCGCAGTGTGCTCATCGTCGGCGTCCTCGCGCAGGGTATCCATGACGCGGGCCTTGACCAGTTCCAGCAGCCGGGTGAAAGCCATCGACTCGACCAGGACGTCGATCTCCTCATCCAAGTCCAGCGCCTGGTAGTAGGACAACTTGTGGGTGGCCGACGCCACCTCGCACGCCTGCCAGACCCGCAAACCACCGGCCATGACCCGTGCCCAGAGGTGGGGTAGCCGGTGCCGGACCGCGAGGGCGAGGCCGATCTCGATGCGAACCTTTTCCTCCGACATCCTCAACGCCGCCGCGACCTCGAGGGTGCAGAACTCCGCCACCCCCGGGGTGCCGTCCCCGCCCCACTGCATCAACCGTTCGGTGCCCGACAGCACCGGTCCGTCGTCGGGAACGTAGCGGTACTGGTCAGCGAACTCGGCGAAGCAGCGGAACTGCTCGGCCTCGGCCCGCTTCCTCGCCTCGAACGCCGCATTCAACTCGACCAACTTCTGCCGAGCCCCCGCCACACTGAAACGCGGACCACTGGTACTTCTTGCGCTGGATCCCATTCGGACCACCCCGCCTCTACTTGAACCATGCCTGAATCACCGCTGATTCGAACTGATGCTCTATTCTTTCGCGCTGCCACTCGGGACACAAGAGGCAATTCCGAATCTGTGGATAACTTCTCGACGGCGCTGCCTCGAGCGTGGATATGCGACGACTTCCGTGAACCCTGTGCCCCAGGACACCAGCGATGGGCGCCAGGACCAGGACATCGAGGCCCTCCTCGGGCCGGTGGAGATGCAGGCAGGTTGCCCGGCTAGTTGCCCCACACCCCCTGCGGCAGGTCGGACTGCTTCCAGTCCAACAGCCTGATCGCCTGGTCAAAGGCAAACCGGTCGGTCATGCCACCGACGTAGGTGACGGCCTCCCTGACCAGGTCCTCACCGACGTGGTAGTCGGCGGGCATGAGCTCGGGGTGCGCGGCGTAGTGCTCGACCAGGGCCTGCAGCACCTTGACCACTGCCGTCGACTGGGCCACCGACTCCGGCCGGGTGTAGATGCGCTCGTAGTTGAAGGCCCGGAGCGCCGCCAGGGCCCCCGCCGTCTCCGGATCCATGCCCACCTGCCCGGTCTCGACGGTGGTCGCCACGATGTTGCGGATGAAGGCCGACAACTGACTGCGACGGTCGACCCCGACCACCTGCGCCACCTCGGCCGGGACCTCGGCGGCAGTCACGATGCCGGCATGGATGGCGTCCTCCAGGTCGTGGGCGCAGTAGGCGATGCGGTCGGACCAGGAGCAGATCTCTCCCTCGAGCGTGGCCGGCGCCGGACGCGACCAGGAGTGGTTCCGGATGCCGTCCAGGGTCTCGGCACACAGGTTCAGGTGCTGCAGCACCACGTCGGCACCCCAAGGGCCATGGTCGTAGCCCTCCGGGATGTACGCATCGAAGGCATCCTCGGACGCGTGACCTCCCGGGCCGTGCCCGCAGTCATGGCCCAGGGCGATCGCGTCGGCCAGGACGTCGTTCGCGCCGATCCCGCGGGCCACCGAGGTGGCGACCTGGGCGACCTCCAGGGCGTGGGTCAGCCGGGTGCGCTGGTGGTCTGTCGGGTAGACCACCACCTGGGTCTTGCCCGCCAGCCGACGAAATGCCGTGGAATGGACGATGCGGTCGTGGTCACGTTCGAAACAGGTGCGCAGCTCATCGGGCTCCTCCTCGATGGCACGATGGCCGGCCCCCAGCGCCCGGCTCGCACCCGGACGCAGCAGCATGGCCTCAGCCTCTTCCCGGCGAACCCGCGACCACTGCTGCTGTCCGGCGGTCTGGAACCGGGCATGGCTGTCGGCGTGCGCCAGCACCTGGCGCTCGCCCCCGTGCCCATGGTGGGTTCGGGCCCACGCCTGCGCGCGCGGCAGGATCGTCCGGTCGTCGTCCGACTGCGGTTGTGCTGACACCGGCCGTCCCCCTGTCCCCCGGCGACCGCCTGGCTCGTCCGGATGTGCCGTGGCCAGCCTAGGCGCTCCCCTTCTCGGGCGCCGACTGGGCATGCCACCCATGCCCATAGGATGGCGGGGACGAAAGGGAGTCATGAGCAATCCGAGCAATCCGTGGGGCCAGCAGGGCTATGACCCGCAGGGCCAGGGCCAGTCCCCGCAGGGCTATGACCAGCAGGGCCAGAGCCAGCCGGGCTACGACCAGTCCTACGGCCAGCAGCCCTGGGACCAGCCCAGCGGCCAGCAGCCCTGGGACCAGCCCACCGGCCAGCAGCCCTGGGACCAGCCCACGGGCCAGCAGGGCTACGGACAGCAGGGTTACGGGCAGCAGCCCTGGGACCAGTCGCAGACGTCGACCTCGCCCTACTACTCCTCGCCCTACGCCATGGTTCCCCAGGAGCAGCCCAAGGGCCAGGGTGTCACCGCGTTGGTCCTCGCGGCCTCCGCCCTGCTGATCTCGCTGGTGCTGTCCTACTTCTGCGCAGACGCCTACCGGGAGCTGTTCCAGCTGACGGGCACCACCGAGCTCGACACCACCGACCTGTCCCCCGAGGCCGAGGCGGCCACCACCCGTGCGGGATTGTTCATCATTGCCCAGGGCGTCCCGAGCATCATGGGCATCCTGGCGCTCGTCTTCGGCTTCATGTCACTGGGCAAGAAGACCCGCACCGCCGGCATCTGGGGCATCATCCTGGCCTTCGCCGCACCGGTGATCAGCTTCATCTTTTGGATCTACCTGCTCGCCGACACCTTCATGGCCATGTCCTGACCCTGGGTCAGTGCCCGGTGTCGACGCTCCCGTCTGACATCGGGTCAGCCGCCGCTGGTCTCCAGTTCCGCCTCGGACAGGTCGATGTCGACACCCGAGGTGTCGTCCAGCCAGCCCTGCGGCATGGTGACCTTGCCGCGCGGGCTGCCCTGGCGGCCGCGCGGGCGTCCGAGTTCACCCACCGGGAACGGAGCATCGTGGTCGAGCTGGGCCAGCAGCGCGTCCAGTTCCTCAAAGGTCGAGATCATCGCCAGTGATTGGCGCAGGTCCCCGCCCACCGGGAAGCCCTTGAAATACCAGGCCATGTGCTTGCGCAGGTCGGTCAGCCCGTGCTTCTCGCCCATGATGGCCGCCAGCAGCTCACCGTGGCGACGAACGATCGCGGCCACCTCACCCAGGGTCGGCAGGGTCTGGGTGTGGCGCCCGGCGAAGGCGTCGGCCAGGTCACGGAACAGCCAGGGACGGCCCAGGCAGCCGCGTCCGACCACGACGCCGGCGGCGCCGGTCTGCTCCATCATGGCCACCGCGTCGGCGGCCTCCCAGATGTCGCCATTGCCGAGCACGGGGATGTCGACGTGCTCGACCAGGCGGGTGATGTGGTCCCAGGTCGAGTGGCCGGCGTAGGCCTCGGCCACGGTGCGGGCGTGCAGCGAGATCGCGGCGCAGCCGGTGTCCTGGGCGATCCGCCCGGCGTCCAGGTAGGTGTGGTGGTCGGCGTCGATGCCGACGCGGGTCTTCACCGTCACCGGGACGCCGTAGCGGTCGGCGGTCTGGACCACCGCAGCCAGGATCGACTCGAGCCGGTCACGCTTCCACGGCAGCACGCCGCCGCCACCCTTGCGCGTCACCTTGGGGACGGGGCAGCCGAAGTTGAGGTCGACGTGGTTCACGCCGTACTTCTCGCACAGGATCTCGGTGGCGTCGGCGACCATGCCGGCCTCGACGCCGTACAGCTGCACCGAGCGGATCTTCTCGGCGTCGGAGAAGGCGAGCATGTCGTGGGTGCGGTGGTCCTTGTAGACCAGCGCACGGGAGGTGATCATCTCGCAGACGTAGAGCCCGGCCCCCTGCTCCAGGCACAGCTCACGGTAGGACGCGTTGGTGATGCCGGCCATGGGCGCCAGGACCACCGGGGTGTCGATGACGACAGCGTCTGGCTTGCTTGGCGCACTCAGGACCAGCGGCGCGTACATTCAACTCCTGATGAGGTCGGGGCGTCCGGGGCGACTCTCCACCATACGTGGCCGCTTCCGTCCGGTCCAAAAATCAGCCCATCGTCCACCTGCCCACCCACAAAGCGTCTGCCCCCGGATGCAGCCGGAGGCAGACGCCATTGTGACGGGCAACGGCCCGGAGAAGCCGGAGAACTCAGCAGCCGACCAGACGCTGGGCCAGGTAGCCCTCGACCTGGTCGAGCGCGACCCGCTCCTGGGCCATGGTGTCGCGCTCACGGATGGTCACGGCGTGGTCCTCGAGGGTGTCGAAGTCGACGGTGATGCAGAACGGGGTACCGATCTCGTCCTGACGGCGGTAGCGCTTGCCAATGGCCTGGGAGTCGTCGAAGTCGACGTTCCAGTTCTTGCGCAGCTGGGCGGCCAGGTCGCGCGCCTTGGGCGAGAGGTCCTCGTTGCGTGACAGCGGCAGCACCGCAGCCTTGACCGGGGCCAGGCGCGGGTCCAGACGCAGCACGGTGCGCTTGTCGACGCCGCCCTTGGTGTTGGGCGCCTCGTCCTCGGTGTAGGCCTCGACCAGAAAGGTCATCAGCGAGCGCGACAGTCCGGCTGCGGGCTCGATGACATAGGGGACGAAGCGCTCCCCCTTGGCCTGGTCGAAGTAGGACAGGTCGTTGCCGGAGTGCTCAGAGTGGGTCTTCAGGTCGAAGTCGGTGCGGTTGGCGATGCCCTCGAGCTCGCCCCACTCGGACCCGGTGAAGCCGAAGCGGTACTCGATGTCGACGGTGCGCTTGGAGTAGTGCGACAGCTTCTCCTGCGGGTGCTCGAAGTGGCGCAGGTTCTCGCGCGCAATGCCGAGGTCGACGTACCAGTCGGTGCGCTCCTTGAGCCAGTACTCGTGCCACTCCTCGTCGGTGCCGGGCACGACGAAGAACTCCATCTCCATCTGCTCGAACTCGCGGGTGCGGAAGATGAAGTTGCCGGGCGTGATCTCGTTGCGGAAGCTCTTGCCGGTCTGGGCAATGCCGAACGGCGGCTTCTTGCGGGTGGTCTGGACGACGTTGGTGAAGTTCACGAAGATGCCCTGCGCGGTCTCGGGGCGCAGGTAGTGCAGGCCGGACTCGTCCTCGATGACACCGAGATGGGTCTTCAGCATCATGTTGAACTCGCGGGGCTCGGTCCAGCCGCCCCGGTTGCCGCAGTTGGGGCAGGCGATCTCGGCCAGGGCGATGGAATCGGGGTCGACGTCCCCGCCCTTCTTGGCGGCCAGCGCCTCCTGCATGTGGTCGACGCGGAAACGCTTGTGGCAGCTGGTGCACTCGGTCAGCGGGTCGGTGAACTCACCCACGTGGCCCGAGGCAACCCACGTCTGACGAGGCAGGATGATCGAGGAGTCCAGGCCGACCACGTCGTCACGACGGGTGACCATGGCACGCCACCACTGGCGCTTGATGTTCTCCTTGAGCTCCACACCGAGGGGTCCGTAGTCCCAGGCGGCACGGGTGCCGCCGTAGATCTCACCCGAGGGGAAGACGAATCCCCGTCGCTTGCACAGGCTGACAACACTGTCGAGTTTGCTCACAGCGGCCACGTTCAACTCCAAGTCCTTGGTACGCGACACCCGGCTGGTGTGCGCATCAATGGCTCAGCCTAGCCCGCGCGGCAGGTTGATGCCCACGTGGTCGGGGTCGTCATAGGCGGAGGCCTCGTCGATGGCCAGGCTCAGCATGGGCACGATCACGGTCTTCGATTCGAAGCCGTTGAGGGCACGTCGGTAGGAGCCGACCCTGTCCCAGTGCGAGACCAACGCCCACAGGTCGGGCTCGTCCAGGTTCTGCACCAGCTCGACCGACTCAGCGCCGGGCTTGGAGCGCAGCAGATCGACGGCGGCATGGGCCTGGGCGAGGAAGCCGTCACGTTGGGCCTCGGACACACGAAAACGGTTCAGGACGATCACCCGGCAAGGCTATCGGGAGCACCGGCCGCGGGCCGGGCAGCGAGCACACGCGCCTAAGCCTCGGGGCCGTCTGAGGAGGGTGTGCGCCGCGGCAGGCACGCACGACCAGCCCGTCTCCCGCTTGTGCGCCGCTGCAGGCACGCACGACCGCCCATCTCCCGCTTGTGCGCCGCTGCAGGCACGCACGACCGCCCATCTCCCGCTTGTGCGCCGCTGCAGGCACGCACGACCGCCCATCTCCCGCTTGTGCGCCGCACCTCGTTCTTGTGCGCTCCTGCAGCAAAGCACAGGCCCGCACAGCGACGCACGAGCGAAGGATCGGGACGCCGTTGCCCATGGGCTACGACGATGACGAGATCCGTCGACGCGTGGAGGCCGGGACGCTGCAACGGTTGTTCGTGGCGTCTACTCCAGTGCCGACCCGGACACCCCCGGCACTGAAGAACCGCTCCTGCTCCTGGCCCGCGCCGTCGCCCGGGGCCATATCGGCACCATCTGGGACCATTGAGCTCACAAACGGCGGATTCGACGGTTTATTGAGTGCACAGACGGCGGCCAGGATGCATCAGCGCCGCACTTTGTGCACAAAATGCTCGTAAGGGTGAGTCCGGGCTGGCAGCCGACCCCCACCCGTCAGGTGAACAAGCCGCCGGCGACGATTCCCCCGGGGGGCCAGCCACCAGGGATCGCGAACACGGCCGACCCGATGGCGGTCGTCCACTCGTTGAGCGCATCTGACTGGTCCAACCGCTGCTGGACGGGGGTGAACACCTCGGGAATCGACTGCTGGAAGGCCAGGAACACCAGCCCGGACGAGGTCACCGAGACACCGTCGGCGTTCTCGGTGTGGGTGTAGTTCATCGAGCGCCGAAACATGGTGCGCCCCCGGTTCTGGCTCGGGTGCGCCAACCGGGCATGGGCGTCCAGGGCAATCACCGGCGTCCCGTCGCCAGCGGTCGCCGACAGGTCGAGGTCGTCGGTTTCCTGGTCTCCGGTCAACGGGGCGCCCGTGCTGAGGGTGCGTCCCATCACCCGTTCCTGACGGTCGCGGACCAGTTCGTCCCAGGTGTCCATGTTCATCTCGATCCGGCGCACCACCAGGGTGGTGCCGCCGGCGAACCAGGGCTGCGCCCCGTCCGACCAGATCACCTCGGCCGCTGCGGCCGTGGCATTGCCCGTGCCGTCGACCTGCCCGAAGAGGTTGCGCCCGGTGATCGGACGACCCTGGGCGTCGACCCCGCGCCAGGACGCGTGCTGGGTCCAGCGCGCCCTGGCAAAGGGGCGCGCATCGCGGGTCAGGATCCGCACGGCATGGGCCACGGTGGTCGGGTCGTCCGCCGAGACCATCAGCAGCAGGTCCCCGCCAGTCCACTGCGGACGCAGCCGGTCGTGGGTCATCGGCGACACCTCGGCCAGGCCGTCCGGCAGGGCCCCGGTCAGGCCCGGAATCCTGAAGACGGCGGGGCCGATCCCCACGGTGACGGTCAGCGAGACGCCTGCCTGGGCCAGGTCGGGTTGCGGGTCCCCCGGCACCGGGACGCCGGCCATCAGCGCCTCAATGTCGTGGCTGAGCACCGTCAGCAGACGACGCAGGGCGTCCTTGGTGGTGCCGGGCAGCAGGTCGAGGGCCACCAGGGTCGTGGCCGCTGGCACCGGGGTGATGATGCCGGCCTGGTGCTCGCCGTGCGGGTCGTAGGACCGTCCCCGAGGATCGCCACCGGACGGCGTCTTCGCTGACGGGGTCTGGTCAAGGGCACCATTGCGCGAGGCGTGCACCCCGAGTGCGATGGCGCCGGCGGTGCCGGCCCCGGCCAGGGCGAACAGGCCGCGCCGTCCCATCCCGCGGTGGGCCAGCTCGGCCCCCTCGGTGGCCCAGGGCCGGTCCTGGTCAGTCATCGAGCATCACTCACGAGGCACCCAGCGGGCTCAGGGCGTCGCCGTCGGCGAGTGGTAGTGGTCCTCTTCCTCGGTGAACTCCTTGACCATGGCCGTGATGGTCTCGCGCTGGCCGGTGTCGAACTCCAGGGTCAGGCTGACCTCCTCGCCCACGGGCAGCGACCGGGTCAGGCCCATCAACATGATGTGGTGGCCGCCCGAGACGAGGTGGCGGTGCGAGCCGGCCTCGATCACGATGCCGTCGGGGGCCACCTCCATCACCTTCTTCCCGTCGACCTCGGACATCCGGTGCAGTTCGACGGTGGTGGCGAAGTCGGCGCTGGCCTTGACCAACCGCACGGCGCGGTCACCAGGGTTGGTGAGGTCCATGAACGCGGCACTCATGGTCGTGTCCTTGGCACCGTCGGTGGTGCGCACCCAGGGCCGCGCGACCAGGATCGTGGCCGTCGGGGTGCCATCGGCGCCAGGCGCGGATTCGGTGCCGCACCCCGACAGCATGGCCGCCGCCGTCAGGGCAGTACCGGACAGGACAGCGGAGAGGAAGTCACGTCGGATCACGCTGCGAATACTATCGCCTAGGATGGTGGCGCCATGTCCACACCTGTCCGCCAGACCCGCCAGCGCGCCGCGATCCGTGCCCTGTTCACCAACAGCGACGAGTTCCGCACGGCCCAGCAAGTGCACACCGACCTCATCGACGCCGGCGACAAGGTCGGACTGGCCACCGTCTACCGGACGCTGCAGTCGATGGCCGAGGCCGCCGAACTGGACGCGGTGCGCTCCCCCGAGGGCGAGATGACCTACCGCGCCTGCTCGTCGGGGCACCACCACCACCTGATCTGTCGCAACTGCGGCACCGCCGTCGAGATCGAGGCGACCGCCGTCGAGGCGTGGGCGGCGAAGGTGGCCAGCCAGTACGGCTTCCGCGACGCCGGCCACGAACTGGAGATGTTCGGCCTGTGCCAGGACTGCTGACCTGCTGCACGCTCTGACCTGCTGCACGGTCTGACCTGCTGCGCCGCCCGGCCACGGCGCGGTCCGACCTGCGCGGGCCACCCGACCTACTCCGAGGGTGAGGACCAACTGCGTTCCAGGTAGCTTATGGTGCGCAGTCCGTGGTCGAGGTGCCACTGGGTGTAGGCGACGATCATGCCCACCGCGTCCTTCTGGGTCCGGCCATCGGCCGCAGCGACCGTCTGCCAGTCACCGGTCAACAGGGCGACCAGCAGGCCTTGGCTGCTCACCGACACCCGGCCCGCGCCCGGCGGACGGTGGCGGCGACAGACCAGCCCACCGGCCATCGGCGAGAACCACATCAACAACTCCGAGGTGTCGGCCTCTGGCAGCAGCACGCCGCAGCGGGCACAGGCGTCCAGCGTGGGCGCGTACCCGGCGATCGCCTGGGCGCGCAACAAGAAGGAGTGCAGCACCATCGTCGGGGTCCGGCCCGCGCCCGAGGGCAGTGTCTCGTCCAGGTTCGCCGGATGCAGCGGGTCACCCTCGGGCGTGGACGCGGCCAAGGTCCGCAACGCCCCCGCCAGCAGCAGGTACTGCTGCAGGGCGGGTTCACCCTCGACCGGCACCAGCTTGTCGGCGGTCTCCAGCATCACCTGGCCCGCGGTGAACAGTTCGTAGTCGCTGGCCAGCGGGTCGGCCCAGGAGTGCAACTGCACGGCCTGGGTGATGATGTCCAGGCTTCGTCCCTCGACCAGTTGCAGGTCGACGTGGCTGAATGGCTCCAGCCGTCCACCGAACTTGCTGGACGTGCGGCGCACCCCTCGCGCCACGGCCCGCACCTTGCCGTGCACCCGGGTGAACAGGGTGATGATCCGGTCGGCCTCGCCCAGCTTGTGGGTGCGCAGCACGATCCCTTCATCACGGTAGGTGGGCATGGTCACCAGTGTTCCACCCCGGCCGGTGGCCCTCCTGCCAGGCCATCGCCAGCGTGCCGACCCGGACCCGCACTTGCGTTCATTTCTTGACTGCAAGAGGGCGTGGCCCCGAAGATGCTGTCATGGCGCGTGGAAGCTCGTCCCCGCAGCGCGGACACCGAAACCCGGGCTCTCAGCCTGCCCTGCGCCGGCAGAACACGCTGCGCGTCATCGAGGTGCTCGCCCAGGGTGGGCCCACCACCCAGGCCAGGCTGGCCCGCGCCACCGGTCTGAGTACCGGCACCATCTCGAACATCGTCAAGGACCTGCACACCGATCGCCGGATCACCACCCGGGCCGTCGTCGACTCCGGACGCCGCGCCATCGAAATTGCCCTCAGCGACGCCCGGGTCAGCATTGGTCTGGACATCGATGCCACCTCGATGCGCCTGGTGGTCACCCACGTCGACCACGAGTTGGTCGGCGAGGTGCTGCAGCCACTGCCCATGGGCCACGACCCGACCAGCACCCTGCGCACGGCGCGGCGACTCGTCGAGACCGCCCTCGACATGCACGGACTGTCGCCGAACGACGTCATCGGGGTGGGGGTCAGCCTGCCGACCATCCTGGACGAGCACCGGCGCTCCCTGACCAGCGACCCCGGCTTCCCGAACTGGCATGACGAGGACCTGGCCGGCATCGCCGAGACCGCGTTCCCCTTCCCGGTGATCTTCGAGAACGACGCCAATGTGCAGGCCCTGGCCCACGTGACCTGGGGCCCGTACTCGCTGAACAGCGTGCTGGCGGCGGTCAAGGTGGGCACCGGGGTGGGGGCCGGGCTGATCGTCAACGGTCGCATTCTGCGGGGTGCCTTCGGGGGCACCGGCGAACTCGGCCACCTCAACATCAGCCCGCTCGGGGAACGCTGCCACTGCGGCAACCGGGGCTGCCTGCAGACCGTCGCCTCGGTCGACAAGGTCCTGGCCGACGTGAAGCGGGCCCGGCACCTCCATGTCGCCCCGAGCGTGGCCGACGTGGTCGAACTGGCCCGCCGTCGCGATCCGGCCACCCTCCGGGTGCTGGAGGAGGCCGGTCAGGCCATCGGGGTGGCACTGGCCAGCCTGGTCACCCTGGTCAATCCCCACGCGGTGGTCATCTCCGGCCCCCTGGCCCCCGTGGGCGCTCCCCTGCTCGAGCCGATCAGCAGATCAGTGACCCGGCATGCGCACCCCGCCATCGGCCCGCGTACTGTGATCTCCATGTCACAGCTCGGCGACCGGGCCGAAGCCCTCGGCGCCTCCGCACTGGCAGCCCTCGGTGCCATCGTTCCGACCTGACCGAACCCGCAACCCAATATCACAATTCCGACACAGCACCACGATCCTTGCGTTCAAGAGTTGACGCCAAGGAACCAGAATTCATACCGTGTACCCATAGGCTGCCCAGCCCGACGACGAAGTCAGAGGAGGCGAGATGACTGACCCCCATGTCATCCTGTCGATGCGCCACATCACCAAGACGTTCCCCGGCGTGAAAGCGCTGGACGACGTCAACCTGACCGTGCGGCGCGGCGAGATCCATGCCATCTGTGGAGAGAACGGCGCCGGCAAGTCCACCCTGATGAAGGTGCTGTCGGGCGTCTACCCGCACGGCACCTACGAGGGCGAGATCGAGTTCAACGGCCAGATCGTCGAGTTCCAGGACATCCGCCAGTCCGAGCACGCCGGCATCGTGATCATCCACCAGGAGCTGGCGCTGGTGCCGGAGCTGTCCATCACCGAGAACATCTTTTTGGGCAACGAGGTCACCCGTCGCGGCGCCATCGACTGGGACCAGGCCACCCACAAGGCCACCGAACTGCTGGCCCGGGTGGGCCTGGCCGAGAACCCCACCACCCCCATCAAGAACCTGGGCGTCGGCAAGCAGCAACTGGTCGAGATCGCCAAGGCCGCCAGCAAGAACGTCAAGCTGCTGATTCTGGACGAGCCGACCGCGGCCCTCAACGAGACCGACTCGGCCCACCTGCTTGACCTGCTGCGCGGCCTGCGCTCACGGGGCACGACCTGCATCATGATCAGCCACAAGTTGAACGAGATCACCGAGATCGCCGACTCGATCACCATCATCCGCGACGGCCGCACCGTCGAGACCCTTGAGGTCAGCGCCGACATCGACGAGGACCGCGTCATCCGGGGCATGGTCGGTCGGCCGCTGTCGTCCCGCTTCCCCGACTACACCCCCAACATTGGCGAGACCTTCTTCGAGGTCCACGACTGGACCGTCGCCCACCCGCAGAACCCCGACCGGTTGGTCTGCAAGAGCTCCAACTTCACCGTTGGACGCGGCGAGATCGTCGGCTTCGCCGGGCTGATGGGCGCGGGACGCACCGAGCTGGCCCGCTCGATCTTCGGGCGCAGCTACGGCATCTACAAGTCCGGCAGCGTGACCATGAATGGTGCCCCCGTCAACGTGTCCACCATCTCGGCGGCCATCAAGAACGGATTGGCCTACGTCACCGAGGACCGCAAGATCCTGGGATTCAATGCCCTGGACACCATTGAGCAGACCACGGTCGCCGCCGGACTCGACCGGATCAGCAACAGGTTCGGCGTCATCGACGAGAACGCGCAGTTCAACGCCGCCGAGGACTACCGCCGCCAGTTGCGCACCAAGACCCCCAGCGTGAAGTCGATGATCAACAAGTTGTCGGGCGGCAACCAGCAAAAGGTGGTGCTGTCCAAGTGGCTGTTCACCCAGCCCGACCTGCTGATCCTCGACGAGCCGACCCGCGGCATCGACGTGGGCGCCAAGTTCGAGATCTACGGCATCATCCAGCAGCTGGCCAGCTCCGGCAAGGGTGTGGTGGTGATCAGCTCCGAGCTGCCCGAACTGCTCGGCCTGTGCGACCGCATCTACACGATCGCCGAGGGCCGGATCACCGGTTGCCTGGCCCGCGGTGAGGCCGACCAGGAGTCGCTGATGCGCTTGATGACCATCGGCACCACCAAGACCTCGGAAAACATTGACCCAGAGGCACTCCTCGAACAACCCGTTGACAGGACCGACGCATGAAATACCTCAAGCAGCTCTTCAAGGGCGACATCCGACAGTTCGGAATGCTGTTTGCCCTGTTCGCCCTGGTCCTGTTCTTCCAGTGGCAGTCCGGGGGCAATGTGCTCACCTCGACCAACCTGATGAACTTGCTCAACGGCAACTCCTACATCCTGATCCTGGCGATCGGCATGGTGCTGGTGATCATCGCCGGCCACATCGACCTGTCGGTGGGATCGGTGGCGGCGGTGGTCGGCATCGCGGTGGCCCTGATGATGCGCGACTGGAACGTGCCGTGGCTGCTGGCCATCGTGCTCGGCCTGCTGCTCGGCGCCCTCATCGGCGCGTGGCACGGATTCTGGGTGGCCTACGTCGGCATCCCGGCCTTCATCGTGACCCTGGCCGGCATGATGCTGTTCCGCGGCATGAACCAGTGGATCGGTGAGTCGAACACCATCCCCGTGCCCGAGTCGTTCCGCAAGATCGGCGCCGGGTTCCTGCCCGAAGTCGGCCCCAACACCGGGTTCAACAACCTCACCCTGCTGCTGGGCATCCTGGCCGCGGCCGTGCTGGTCTGGATGACCTTCCGTCGTCGCGCCACCCAGGCACGGCTGGGCGCAGAACTGTCCCCGCTGTGGGCAGACGTGGTCAAGCTGGCGCTGATCGTGGTGCTGTTGGCCTACCTGACCTACCTGTTCGCCACCGGCCGGTCGGGCACCTCGTTCCCGATCTCGGGTCTGATCCTGGTCGCGCTGGTGATCATCTACGAGTTCATCTCGCAGCGCACCGTGGTGGGACGACACGTCTACGCCGTCGGCGGCAACAAGAACGCCGCCGAACTGTCGGGTGTCAAGACCAAGAGGGTCAACTTCCTGGTGATGATGAACATGTCCATCCTGGCCGCGCTGGCCGGCATGATCTTCGTCGCCCGCTCCACCGCCTCGGGACCCTTCGACGGCGTCGGCTGGGAACTGGACGCCATCGCGGCCGTGTTCATCGGCGGCGCGGCGGTCTCCGGCGGTGTCGGCACCGTCACCGGGTCGATGATCGGTGGCCTGGTGATGGCGGTGCTCAACAACGGCCTGCAGCTGATGGGCATCGGCGCCGACGCCACCCAGATGATCAAGGGCATGGTGCTGCTGATCGCGGTCGCCTTCGACGTCTACAACAAGACCCAGGGCAAGCCCTCGATCCTGGGCCTGATCACCAAGAACTTCGGCGGGAACAAGCCCCCGGCCAGCCCGGTCAGTCCGGCGACGGCCACCCCGGACAGCCGGGTCACCGCCGACAAGTAGCAGCACCTCACCACGACCCACATCTGGGCCAATGACGGCCAGAACAAGGAAGAAGGAACCATGAAGAAGTTCACCAAGGCGCTCGTCGCGGTGGCCACGGCCAGCGCGCTGGCGTTGGCCGGCTGCGGCACCACCGAGCGTGAGGGCAGCACCTCGAGCACGTCCGGGGCTGCCGGCGGATTCGCCAAGGACAGCACGATCGGCGTCGCGCTGCCCCAGAAGACCTCCGAGAACTGGGTGCTCGCCGAGCAGCTGTTCAAGGACGGCCTGGCCGAGGCCGGCTACAAGGCCGACGTCCAGTTCGCCAACGGCGGCGTCTCGGAGCAGCAGAACCAGATCCAGGCCATGGTCACCAAGGGTGCCAAGGTCATCATCGTGGGCGCCATCGACGGCTCCCAGCTGGGCACCCAGCTGGAGGCGGCCAAGGCTTCCGGCGCCACCATCATCGCCTACGACCGTCTGGTGAAGAACACCACCGCCGTCGACTACTACGTCGCCTACGACAACTTCAAGGTCGGCGAACTGCAGGGCACCGCACTGCTCGAGGGCCTCAAGGCCCGCAAGGGTGGCTCGGGCCCCTACAACATCGAGCTGATCGCCGGTTCGCCCGACGATGCCAACAGCCAGGTCTTCTTCGACGGCGCCATGAGCGTCCTGAAGCCCGAGATCGACAAGGGCACCCTGGTCGTGAAGTCGGGCCAGACCAGCTTCCAGCAGGTGTCGACCCAGGGCTGGAAGGCAGAGAACGCCCAGAAGCGCATGGACACCATCATGAGCTCGACCTACTCGGGCAACACCGAACTGCACGGCATCCTGTCCCCCAACGACACCCTGGCCCGCGCTGCCATGACCTCGGTCAAGGCTGCCGGCAAGGACGTGCCGGTGGTCACCGGTCAGGACTCCGAGGTGGAGTCGGTGAAGTCGATCATGGCCGGCGAGCAGTACTCGACCATCTACAAGGACACCACCGCCCTGGTCAAGCACGCCATCACCATGGTCAACGACCTGCAGTCGGGCAAGACGCCCGAGGTCAATGACGACAAGTCCTACGACAACGGCAACAAGGTCGTCCCGGCCTACCTGCTGGAGCCGAAGATCGTCACCAAGGAGACCGCGGCTGACATCTACAAGGACGACAAGACCCTCGGCCCGCTCACCAAGGCCTGAGTTCCACCCCTCGGGGGCTGAGCGTTCCCGACCCCTTGCGCCGCCGGCGGCCACCTTCAAGTGTGGCCGCCGGCGGTTTGTCGTGCCCCATCCCCGGATGGATGCAGTGGGGCGACCGACAACGCCTCGTTCACTGCGCCTGTGGTGGTTGGTGTGACCGATACGCTGTGCAGGACTACTCAGGAGGTGCCATGGCAGGGCTCGGCAAACGGCTGCGCCGCACGGTGACGCTGCTGTTGGCGACCGTGCTCGCCGTGGCGACGCTGGCCGGCTGTTCGGAGACCAAGGTCACCCAGGCGCGGATCAGCCTGCCCGTGCGCGAGGGACGGGTGCTGGCCCTGGTCGACCCGAACGCCACCCATCCGCCGGGCACCCCGTCGCTGGCCCAGGCCCTGACGGCCGCACTGCCCCAGGCCGAGGTGGTCCCGACGGCCACCCATGACGACCAGGCTGCCCGGGTGCGCGGCGCCGCCGACCAAGGCGTGGCCATCCTGCTGGTGCAATCCGTCGACGGCGCCAGGATCGGGTCGGCGCTGGAGGCGGCCGCCGACACCGACATGCTGGTGGTGGCGCTCGACGTGATCCCTGAGGACCTCGGCGGCATCGACCTGTTCCTGGGCTGGAACGAGTTCAGCATTGGCGAGCAGGAGATCGCGGCCTTCGCCCGGGCCGTCGACGCGCGGCCCGGCCAGACCAAGTACCTGGAGCTGTTCGCCGGGGACGAGGACGACCCTCGGGCGATGGCCCGGTTCAACGGCTCCATGTTCGCCCTCAAGGCGTTCACCGAGGCCGGGACGCTGAGCGTGAAGTCCGGACGTACCGCCTTCGGCACCGCCGCCACCTCACCCGGTGACTCCGACTCGGTCCGCAAGGCGCTGGACACCACCTACCAGGCGACCTACCCGCGCCACCCGCTGCACGGGGTGGTGATCGGCACCGACGAGCTGGCCCCGGTGGTCGCCGAGGTGGCCGCCAACCACGACCAGACCCCGCCGCTGCTGATGTCCTCGGGCGCCACCACCGAGGGCATCCGGCTGGTGATGGCCGGGGCAATGCTGACCACCCAGTACCGCGACCCCGCCGCCCTGGCAGCCCGGGTGGCCCAGACGGTGGCCGACCTGCAGGCCGGACGCCAGGTCACCGTGAACCCGCAGGCCGGTCGTCGCAACCGGCTCAAGCGCAAACCCGCCATCCTGATCTCGCCGGTGCTGGTGAGCGCAGAGAATGCTGCCTCGGTGCTGGCCACCAATCCCGCCCTCGCCCCGCTGACCAAGGTCTGAGCCGATGAGCACCAGCAATCCCGTCCCGCCCCCGCCGCACCCCAGCGGCGCTCGTCCACCGCGGATCGCGGCCGACCTGCTGCCCCAGCACGTCGCGATCGTCATGGACGGCAATGGGCGCTGGGCCAAGGCTCGGGGGCTGAAACGCACCGAGGGGCACGCGCGCGGCGAGGACGCCCTGTTCGACGTGGTCTCGGGCGCCATCGAGCTGGGCATCCCCTACGTCTCGGCCTACGCCTTCTCGACGGAGAACTGGAAGCGCTCCCCCGACGAGGTGCGCTGGCTGATGGGCTTCAACCGGGACGTGATCCACCGCCGCCGCGACCAGATGGAGGCCATGGGCGTGCGGGTGAAGTGGGCCGGACGACGTCCACGACTGTGGCGCAGCGTCATCCGCGAACTCGAGGAGGCCGAGGAGCAGACCAAGGACAACTCGACGGTCACCCTGCAGTTCTGCGTCAACTACGGCGGCCGCGCCGAGATCATCGACGCCGTGCGCGAACTGGCCACGCTGGCCGCCCAGGGCAGGATCGACCCGGCCAGGATCACCGAACAGAGCTTCGAGAAGCATCTGTACAACCCGGACGTTCCGGCCGTCGACCTGTTCCTGCGCTCCTCGGGCGAGCAGCGGACTTCCAACTTCCTGCTGTGGCAGGCGGCCTACGCCGAGATGGTGTTCCTGGACACCCTGTGGCCCGATTTCGACCGGCGTGACCTGTGGCGGGCCGTCGAGTTGTACGTGAACCGGGATCGCCGCTTCGGCGGAGCCGTCCCCAATGAGGTCGTCACCCCACCTCAGTAGCACGGCCCATCGGGAGCACCTCCCCAGCGGTCACGACGCCGTGGCCGCCACCCCCGCCTCCAGGGCTTCCCACGCCTGGTCGAAGGCATCCTCGTCCTCGTCGTTGCACAGCAGGACCAGCGATAGGTCGCGCCCGCCGAGGTGTCGGGCGAGGACGTTGAC
>NZ_JADIJQ010000034.1 GCF_017355265.1 Tessaracoccus sp. SD287 | reverse complement strand
CCGGCCTACCCGCACCTGAAACGCGCCGTGCGGTTCGACCGGCTCGGCATGCGGGGCTTCCCCCGGGCGGTCCGCACCCTCACCGATGGCGGCTTGCGCGAGGTCACCGACCCGTCGCGGCGGCCCGGTTCGCTGCCCCGCACCCTCGCGACCGGACTGGTGAGGCCGCAGGACGTGGCCCTGCTCGGCTCACTGCTGCGGGTCACCGGTCGGGACGAGACCCGGCGGGAGGCCTTTGACCGGGCCGGGTTCACCAGCCCGCTGCGGCACTCGGTGGTCGATCCGTTCCTGGCGGGGGTGGTGGCCGAACGGGATGGCAGTACCTCGGCGCGGTTCGTCGGCTGGCTGTTGGCGATGTTCGCTGCCGGTACGCCGGGTCTGCCCAGTGGCGGCATGCGAACGCTGCCGCGGATCATGGCGGAGGGGCTGGACGTTCGCCTGGCGCAGGCGGTGACGGAGGTGGATCCGGCGAGCGGGACGGTGACCTGCGGCGACGTGACGTTCACCGGACGTGCTGTGGTGGTGGCGGCCGGACCGGTGCCCACAGCGCAGTTGACCGGTCAGCCGGAGCCGCGGATGCATGGCACCAGGACTTTCTGGTTCGGCTGCGAGGTGGCACCCAGTGACTCCGCTGCCATTCATGTGGACGGTCGTGGTCGCGGCGGCCCGGTCACCACGACCAGCGTGGTCAGTCATGTGGCCCCCGAGTACGCGCCGGCCGGGCAGCACCTGGTCGCCGCGCTGACCCTCACCGAGGGTCTGGCCGAGGGCGAGGAGCCGACTGAGGAGTCGGTGCGCGCTCATCTGGGCGAGATCTACGGGGTCGACGCGTCGGGCTGGCGGCTGGTGGCCACCCACGAGGTGCCCCAGTCATTGCCGGCCGTCGCGCCGGGGCGTGCGACTGCGCCGCGGACCTGGACCGACGGCCGGGTGGTGGCGTGCGGTGACCAGTTCGGCAACGCGTCCCTCGACGGGGCGGCGGCGTCCGGGCAGGAGGCCGCGCGGCTGGCCATGCGCAAGGTGCGGGCCCAGTAGGCGGGGGGACTGGTTGGCGGGGGAACGGTCAGACGATGCCGGCGGTGCCCAGCAGGGAGCCGATGAGGTAGGTCGCGCCCAGCGCCAGCGTGCCGCCCACCAGCACCCGGACGGAGGCGCGCAGGCGGGACCCGCCACCGATGGCCGCTGCCACCGCGCCGGTCATTGCCAGCCCGACCAGGGTGGCGACGAAGGTGACCGGCACCCGGATGGAGGCTCCCGGCAGCAGGATCGCGAGCAGGGGCAGCAGGGCCCCGAGGGAGAAGGCCAGGAAGGAGGCCACGGCGGCGTGCCAGGGGCTGGCGACGTCGGTGGCGTCGATGTTGTGACGTTCGCGCAGGTGGGCATCCAGGGCGTCGTGGGAGGAGAGTTGCTCGGCGACCGCTCGGGAGGTCTCCGGGCTGATGCCGCGTTGCTCGTACAGGCCGGCCAGGGCGTCCACCTCAGCGCGAGGGTTGGCCACCAATGCGTGTTGCACCTCGCGCATGATGTTCTTCTCACTGTCACGCTGGCTGCTGACAGACACGTACTCACCCAGCGCCATGGAGATGGCGCCGCCAATGGTGGCGGCGACGCCGGCCAGCGCGATCGCACCCGTGGAACTGGTCGCCCCGGCCACACCGACGACGACGGCCGCGGTCGAGACGATGCCGTCATTGGCGCCGAGCACCCCGGCGCGCAGCGCGTTGAGCCGCTGCTCCAGCCCACCGACGCGTCGTTCGCCGTCGCGCGTGGTGCTGGCAGAACTCTGGGGGAGGATGTCAATGTCAGTCACGAAACCAAGTTTATGCTTGAAAGTTTTCTTGAACAAGCAAGGAAAGGCAACCCTTCGTTGCATTCACAGGGGGCGAGGCAAGGCAATCCTTTGGTTTCTTGCGCGATGGTGTGGCGCGACTCGTTGCCTTAGTGTGAGTGCCCATGAACGTCTCGCTGAAGTACGCCGTGGTGGAACGTGAACGTCGGTTCCTGCTGCGGTCGATGCCGGACGGAGTGGTGTCGCGGTCAGTGATCACCGACCGCTACCTGGACGGAACGAGGTTGCGGCTGCGCGAGGTCGTCGACGAGGACGGGCACGTGATCCGCAAGCTCGGTCAGAAGATCCGGATGGGCGCGGGTCCCGCACAGATTGCGCACACCACGATGTACCTGGACGAGGTTGAATGGTCGGCGCTGGCGGCCCTGCCCGCCCGAACGCTCACCAAGACCAGGCACCGGGTCGTCCGGGACGGCTGGCAGCTCGCGGTCGACGTCTTCGTCGATGGAACCCTGCTGGCTGAAATTGATGATGGGGACCGGGGGAGTGCGATGGTGCCGCAGTGGTTGGATGTGATCGCCGAGGTCAGCGCGGATGAGGCTTGGACCGGAGCGGCGCTCGCAGATGGGTATTGACAGCGCAGGGCTTTGTCATGTCGCTACGAATTGATGGCATTTCGATGCAGTCACACATTCTTCGCGCGTTTCAGCAACATCATCGGAGGGCGGGCGGTCGTCGGCTTCGTCGCTCGAATTCCACACGCCGAGTGAGTCAACGACACCTGCAGCGGATGACGTCAGCTGCACGACTTCATTCCACCCGCCGAGTGAGTCAACGACACCTGCAGCGGTTGACGTCAGCTGCACGACTTCACACGCTGCAGAAGCGTGCAACTGTCGCAGGTGCGGGTCCGGGCCTGCCAGCCGGACCTGAAGCGGCGTCGGCGGCGCAGCGCGCGGGGTCAGGAGGGGTGAACTCTCGCGTTCTGACATAATGTGGCTTATCGGACAGCCGCCATGGCGCAGAGTCGTCCGTTACCGGCACATGCATCCCACATTGGTATGCTCGGCGTCATGAGTACGCAGATTGCCGTCCGACTGCCAGACACCATGGTCACGTTTCTGGACGAGGCGGTCGCTTCGGGGGCCGCGCCGAGCCGCGCCGCTCTGGTTGCTCGGGCAATCGAGCGCGAGATGCGCCGACAGCGCGCGGAACAGGATGCCGCGACCCTTCGCACGGCAGGTGCCGCCGACGATCTGGACGCCCTCGTCGACTGGTCCGTCTCCAATCTCGACGTCGAGATCTGATGCGCGAAATCTGCCTCGTCCGGCTGGACAAGACCCGCCCCGCCGTCATTTTGACCCGCGAACGGGCCCGAGCCGCCATGACCAAGGTCACCGTGGCACCCATCACGTCGACGATCAAGGGGCTGTCCAGCGAGGTTCGTGTCGGAGCGTCCAATGGCCTCGACCACGACGGCGCGGTCTCCCTCGACAACGTGCTCACGGTTCCCGTCGGCCACCTCGGCCGAACCGTCGGCTATCTCTCGCCAGCCCAGGAAGCAGAACTGGCTCGCGCGGTCATCCTTGCCTACGACCTCGACATTCCCATTCTGGGCTAATCCCCGCGCTTGGTGCGCAGCGTCTTCAACGCCGCCGCATACCGCTCAACCTGGTCCAACATCGTGGCGGCATTGCCGGCCTGGAAGTCACGCAGGTCGAGGTCGGTGAAGTCCACCATGTCGTCGTAGATCGAGATCGACACCTGGGGTCGCACCGTCACCACCTGCAACTCCCCCAGCACCGACTTCAGCTGCTCGGCCACCCGCAGCCCCCCGCTGCTGCCATAGACCACCAGACCGGCCGCCTTGGTGTTCCATTCCGCGTACAGGAAGTCCAGGGCGTTCTTCAGCGCTCCGGGCAGCCCGCGGTTGTATTCGGGGGTGACGAAGACGAAACCGTCCAGCGGCTCAATCACCCCGGCCCAGCGGCGGGTGTGTTCCTGGGTGTAGTTCCCGGACGACGCCGGCTCCGGCTCGTCCAGCAGCGGCAGGCCCTGGTCGGCCAGGTCGATGGCGACATAGCGGGCGCCGGATCGTCCGAGGGTCTGCTCCACCACCCACGAGGCGATCGTGGGACCGACGCGAGCCGGCCGGGTGCTGCAGGTGATGACGCCGATGACGAGTTCGCTCATGGACCCATCATCGGCGCCACCCGCGGCCAATAACGGCGAATCAGCCGATCTGCCAGCTCCGCTTGGACAGTCCGTACCAGAATCCGTCGATGACCGACGTGTTCTCGATGCCTCCGGACGCCTCAGCCGCACCCAGCGCGACGTACAGCGGCGCCCAGTGCTCGGTGCGCGGGTGGGCGACCGAAGCGGCCGGGGCCAGCGTCTCGTAGTTGAGGATCGCATCGACGTCCCCGCGGGCCATCGCCTCGGTGGCCCAGTGGTCGAACTCCGCCGACGCGGTGGGCGGCTCGGCGTAGGCCGGGTTGCGCGGGTTGAACCAGCTCATGTTGTGGGTGGTGAAGCCCGAACCGATGATCATGGTCCCCTCGTCGCGCAGGGGCGCCAGCTTGCGCCCCAGGTCGAACAGCGTCTTCGGGTCCAGGGTGTTCATCGACATTTGCAGCACCGGAATGTCGGCCTCGGGGAACAACTCCACCAGCGGCACGTACGCCCCGTGGTCAAGCCCGCGGGTCTCGTCGTGGTGGATGGGGTTGTCGGTGGTCGCCGCCAACTGGTTGACCGCGTGGGCCAGCTCGGGCGCGACCGGGGCGTCGTAGGTGACCTGGAAGTACTTCTCCGGGAATCCCCAGAAGTCATAGACCAGCGGCACCTGGTGGCTGTAGGCGCTCACGGTCGTCGGGTCCTGCTCCCAGTGGGCCGAGACGACCAGAATGTTCTTCGGACGCGGCAGGTCGGCCGACCAGGCATGCAGTTGGTCGGTCCAGATCTTGTCATCAGCAAGCGGCGGCGCACCGTGGCTCAGGAAGAGGACGGGCGGACGGTTCTGGGTCTCGTTCATGATGGTCCCATCTTAGTTGAACGCTTAACTAATAGCAAGACCGAAAAGGTCCCCACCGCGGTGCCTCGAACTAGACTCGCATCGACACCCAGCGGCGAACCACGACGACGTGAACGGAGCACTGTGTGACCACCTCGGTCTTCGAGATGTTCAAGGTCGGCATCGGCCCGTCCTCCTCGCACACGGTTGGTCCCATGGTCGCCGCCCGTCGTTTCGTCACCGGGCTGCAGGCGACCGGGGTCCTGGCCGAGGTCGTCCGCGTCGAGGTACGAATGTGCGGATCGCTGGGCGCCACCGGACGCGGCCACGCCAGTGACCGCGCGGTGGTGATGGGACTGGAGGGTTGGCGACCACGCCACGTCGACCCCGTCCTGTTCGGGCACCGCCTCGAGGAGTTGGTCGACGAGCCCCGGGTACGACTCCGGGCCAACGTCGACGACCCCGGTCACGAGATCGTCTTCACCCCGGCCACCGACCTGCTGCTGGAGGGACGCACCCGGCTGCCACGTCACCCGAACGGGATGGTGTTCCGCGCCGAGTTCACCTCATCCGCGCCGGTGGAGCAGATCTACTACTCGGTCGGCGGCGGCTTCGTCGTCGAGGGCGACGAGCCCGAACACATCAGCTCGCCGTCGACGCCCCTGCCGCATCCCTACGACAACGCCGCACAGCTGCTGGCGCTGTGCCGCGACACCGGATGGACGATCCCGCAGGCGACGCTCGCCAATGAGTCGGCCCTGGGCGTGGTCGACGACGTCGAGGGCGAGGTGTTGCACCTGTGGCAGGTGATGGACGAGTGCATCAATCGGGGCCTGACCACCACCGGCACCCTGCCGGGCAGCCTGGCCGTCCGTCGACGAGCACCGGCGCTGGCGCAACGCCTGATCGACGACGGCACCATGGTCGGCCCGGAAGCACTGGCGGCGATCGACTGGCTGGCGGTCTGGGCGATGGCGGTGAACGAGGAGAATGCGGCCAGCGGACGAGTGGTCACCGCCCCCACCAATGGCGCGGCCGGCGTCATCCCGGCGGTGCTCCGCTACCTGGTCGAGTGCTCCCCCGCCGACCGCGACCGGGTAGTCATCGACTTCCTGCTGACCGCCAGCGCGATCGGCTCGATCATCCGGCGCAATGCGTCCATCTCGGGTGCCGACGTGGGCTGCCAGGGCGAGGTCGGCTCGGCCTCGGCCATGGCCGCCGCCGGGCTGGTCCAGGTCAGCGGCGGCACCCCGGAACAAGTGTTGAATGCCGCCGAGATCGCCATGGAACACCACCTGGGAATGACCTGCGACCCGATCGGCGGCCTGGTCCAGATCCCGTGCATCGAACGCAACGCGATGGGCGCAATCAAGGCGCTGGCGGCCTCTCGGCTGGCGCTGGCCGGCGGGGACATCCCCCAGAAGATCAGCTTCGACCAGGTCGTGGAGACCATGCTGCGCACCGGCCGCGACATGAGCGACAAGTACAAGGAGACCTCCACCGGTGGCCTGGCGGTCAGCATCATCGAGTGCTGACCAATAATCCATTGCCGGGCCAGGCCGGGCCGGGATAGCGTGCGCATCATGTGGAACTGAACCTCGTCCTGCCTGCGCGTGAGCCCTGCCCGCGCAGCGTCGTCGTCTGCCGAGGTCTTCCATGGTCACCACCCACTCCCCCGCCGCCCTGGCGGCCGGCGCCCACCTGCGCGTCACCGGCATCAGCAAGTCCTATCCCGACCGGCGGGTAATCACCGACGTCTCGTTCGCCGTCTCCCAGGGCCAACGGATCGCACTGATCGGCGAGAACGGCGCGGGAAAGTCGACCCTGCTGCGGCTGGCCGCCGGCGTCGAGGTGCCTGACGCGGGTGAGGTCCAGGCGCCCGGACGCGTCGGCCTGCTGTGGCAGCAGCGCCCGTTCCGGGAACTGGCAAGCATCGCCGAGGTCTGCCGCGAGGCACTGGCCGTCCCGTGGGCGATCCTGCGGGAGTTCGAGGATGCCACCGCGGGACTGGCCGCCGCACCCGGTGACCTGGCGGCCGAGGCGCGCTACGAGCAGGCGTTGGAGGACGCCACGCGGGCCGAGGTCTGGAGCCTGGAGCAGCGCGTCGCCCTCGTGCTCGACGGCGTGGGACTCGGCCAGCTTCCGGCACACCGGTTCGTCGGTGAGCTGTCGGGTGGCCAACAAGCGCGGTTGGCGTTGGCCTGGCTGCTGCTGTCGCGACCTGACACGTTGTTGCTGGACGAGCCCACCAACCATCTGGACGACCACGGCAGTGCTTTCCTGGCCGCCACGCTCGCCTCGTGGCGCGGTCCGGTGCTGATGGCCAGCCACGACCGTGCGTTCCTGGACGAGGTCGCCACCGGCATCATCGACCTCGACCCTGCGCCGCTGCCCCATGCGCTGGTCCATGACGTGGCCACCGACGGCCCCACCAGCGCCATTGGCGTCACCGCCTGGACCGGAGGATTCAGCGACTACCTGGCGGCTCGCCGTGACGCGCAGCACCGCTGGCTTCGTCAGTACCGCGACGAGCAGGACGAACTCGGGCGGCTCGAACGGCAGGTGAAGGACAACCATCAGGTGGGACATCCCGGGGCGGCGCCGCGCAGCGAGGCGCGGGCCGCCAAGAAGTTCTACGCCGACCGCAATGCCACCGTGGTCTCGCGGCGGGTCAACGATGCCCGCGGCCGGTACGAGGACTTGCGCCGAACCCAGGTGCGCAAACCACCCGGACGGCTGGAGTTCGCCGGGCTGGACGTGGCCCTACGCGATGCCCATACCGTTCCCCCGGTGGTCGCCGTCGCCAGCCAGGTCGAGGTCCATGGACGACTGGCACCGACATCCTTGGCCATCGGCAGGTCCCAGAGGTGGCTGGTCACCGGAGCCAACGGCAGCGGCAAGTCGACGCTGCTGGCGCTGCTGGACGGTTCGCTGACGCCCACGTCTGGCACCCTCACGGTGCCGCGCCAGGTCACCGTGGGCAGGCTCGCCCAGGAGGTCCACCTCAACCAGCACGCCGTGGTGGGCGCCCTCTACGAGCAGTCAGTGGGCGTTGATCGGGCCGAGCGGGCACCGCTGACGTCCTTCGGCCTGGTGCACCCTCGCGACGTGGACCGCCGGGTCGGGTCGCTGAGCGTGGGCCAACAACGTCGACTCGCCCTGGCCATGGTGCTGGCCCATCCCCCGGACCTGCTCCTGCTGGACGAACCCACCAACCACTTCTCCCTGGCACTGGCCAGCGACCTGGAGGACTCCTTGGCCGACTACCCCGGCGCGATCGTCGTCGCCAGCCACGACCGATGGCTGCGGCGTCGTTGGGCGTGGGACCACCTTGACCTGACCGCGGTCGTGGGGTCCGGCACAATCGAGGGGTGACCTCAGACGCCTTCTCCTCCGCCATCGCCAACAACCCGATCGACCTGCCCGACGACGAACCGTGCCCCTGTGGCACCGGGGACACCTACGGAGCCTGCTGTGGGCGATTCATCACCGGCGGTCAGTTCCCGACCACGGCCGAGCAGTGCATGCGGTCGCGCTACACCGCCTACGTGCTGCGCCACGGCGACCACCTGTTCCGCACCTGGCACCCGCGTACCCGCCCTGACCAGATCGACCTCGAGAACGTGACCTGGACGGGATTGTCCATCAACCGAACTCTCCATGGTGAGGAACACGACACCACCGGGCAGGTGGATTTCACCGCGCACTGGCTGCTCGAGGACGGCCACCAGGCCGACCTGCACGAGGTCAGTACGTTCGAGAAGCGCGGCCGCCGCTGGTTCTACGTCGAGGGCGACCACCACTTCCACGGTGTCGGCGGGAAGTAGCCCCACCCGCTCAGGGCGTCGCCGACTGGCTCGGGCTGAGGGTCTCCTGCCCAGTCGCCGACGGGGTCTGGGTGCCCTGGTCGGTGCTCGCGGGCGGCGTGCTGGACGGCGGCGGGGACACAGGTGACGTCGTCGAACTCTGGCAGGGCACCGGCGAGGTCGGCCCCGGGCTCAGCAGCGTCGGAGCGCTGGGGACGACGCACGGCGTCGTGGACGTGCTGGGGCTCGGTGGCTGCGATGCGCTCACCGAGGGGGACGGGGTCAGCGGCGAGGACGGTGACGGACTGACCGAGGGCGACGGACTCACCGAAGGCGAGGGACTCACCGACGGCGACGGACTCACCGACGGCGACGGACTCACCGACGGCGACGGACTCACCGACGGCGACGCGCTCACCGACGGCGACGCGCTCACCGAAGGCGACGCGCTCACCGAGGGCGACGGACTCACCGACGGCGACGGACTCACCGACGGCGACGTCGTGCCCAGCGGGACGGGCTGCATGTGCTTGATGTCGACGATCACCGCGCGGCCGTTGAGCCACGGCATCGGATCGGTGAACGAGCCGTCGGCGATCACCTCGAAGTGAAGGTGGCAGCCCGTCGAGTACCCCGTGTTGCCCACCAGTCCCACGCCGTCGCCGGTGGTCACCTGCTGGCCGGGCCGCACGCCCACCACCGAGAGGTGATTGTAGGTGGTGCGAATGTGGTGGCCGCCGAGTCGGCCGTGGTCAATGACGACCTGGATTCCGTAGCCACCGGCCCACCCCGCCGAGACGACGGTCCCCGGTGCCGACGCGCCCACCGGGGTGCCGCACCCCACCCCGAAGTCGGTGCCGGTGTGCAACTTGTACACCCGCAGGATGGGGTGCAGACGCATGCCGAAGGTCGAGGTGACCGGGCCCTGCACGGGCATCGACAGCAACTGTCCCTGGGCCAGGATGACCCGCTTGACGACGGCCACCGTGACCTCGCCCGGGTCGTTGAGGACGGCCGTGTCCTCGCCGGGCGCCTGTTCGTCGGGCGGGGCACTGGTGCTCAACGTCCACGAGTCGTCCGCGGTCGATGCGGTCCCCGCGTCCTGTCCCCATTGGAGGGTGAACTCGTCGTCCAGTTCACCGGTGTCCTGGCGCAGGAAGGGCAGTGACCGGGTCGTGTGCTCACTGCGGGTGATGGTGGGTCGGGTTTCCGCGGGAACCGCTTCGGACACCGACGCACCGGGGACACCCGCCGACACCAGCCCCACGAGCAGCGCTCCAGTGGCGAGGAAGGATGTGACGGCGACTCGAGCCGCCCTGCCTGCCGCCATCTGCTCCCCCAGCCAATCGCGCGAACGCTTGTCATTCTGCCCCTGATCGGCTCAACTATCCATGACTACGCGGTGCTTCTTTGGCGTGGTGACTACCCGATGATGCTGGGAACGCCCCGCTCGTCGAATCCGACGGTGATCGAGCCATCCGGCAGGGCAATCTGCAGCGACCCGAAGCCCTCGGTCCACTGGTAGCCCAGCCCACGTCCCTGCGCGTAGCCCTGCACCGCGCGGCGGCCATCGGTGACCAGCCCCGTCCCGGTGGAACTGGTGATCAGGTCGGGCAGGGTGGTGACGCTGGGCACCGGCGGCATGAAGTTTGCCGGGTCCAGCAGCAGCACGACCTGGGCACCGCCGCCCGGCACCAGGTGGGCAGTGGGCATGCCCGTGATGCGGCAGGCGGTCGCCGCCAGGGCAATCGCGTGCATCGCGGGGTTGCTCGACTCCGGCAGCGGATGGCGTGCCTCCGCGAAGGTCGCGATGCCCTGTCCCTGGCCGAAGTCCCGCACCCGGGAACTCATCACCGAGATCGGCTTGTCGGCATAGTCGTCCAGCCCCCACGCCCACTCGGCCACCGCCGGTTCGGCCTTGACGATGGCGGCGACGTGCATGGTGACGACGACCTCGGGGCGTTTGACCAGGCGCGGCAAAAAGGTGATCTGGCGGCGGTCGAGGTCGACCTTCACCTGCTCGCTGCCACCGTCGATCTCGCGGTTGATGAAATCAGCAAAGGCGCGGTGGTTCTCGAGGAACAGCAGGATCGAGTCGTCCAGAACATTGTCAAAGGTCAGGCTCACGACTTCACCCTACGTCCGCGCGGTCATGAGGTGGGACGTCGCGGTCGAGCTCGGCGAGCCAGGCCGCGGCCGAGACGTCCGAGGGCATCCGCCAGTCACCCCGCGGGCTCAAGGCTCCCCCGGCCAGCACCTTGGGACCGTTCGGCAGGGCGGAGCGCTTGAACTGGTTGGTGAAGAAGCGTCGGTGGAAGACCTCCATCCAGTGCCGGATCGTGGCCAGGTCATAGGCGGTGCGCTCGTGGTCGGGGTAGCCGGCTGGCCACTGCCCCTGGTCGACGTCGTGCCAGGCATGCCAGGCCAAGAAGGCCGCCCGGCCGGGTCCACTGCCCAGCCGCAGCACCTGGTACAGGGTGAAGTCGTGCAGGGCGTAGGGGCCGATGGACTCCTCGGTCGACTGCGGCCGCTCCCCTGTCTGGGTGGGGACCAGTTCGGGGGTGATCTCGGTGCCCAGGATCGACAGCAGCAGTTCGTTGACGGACGACTCGAACAGTCCCTCGCTGACCACCCAGCGAATCAGGTGTTGCATCAACGTCTTCGGCACCCCGGAGTTCACCGTGTAGTGGCTCATCTGGTCGCCGACGCCGTAGGTGCACCACCCGAGCGCCAGTTCGGACAGGTCACCGGTGCCGATCACGATCCCATTGCGCTGGTTGGCGATGCGAAAGAGGTAGTCGTAGCGCAGTCCTGCCTGCACGTTCTCAAAGGTGATGTCGTAGACCGGTTCGCCTCGACCGAAGGGATGGCCCATGTCGATCAACATCTGCGTCGCGGCCCCACGGATGTCGAGTTCCTCAAAGCTCACCCCGAGCGCCTCGGACAGTGCCTGTGCGTTGGTCCTGGTGTGGGCGGTGGTGGCGAAGCCCGGCATGGTGACGGTCAGGATGTCGCTGCGGTCACGCCCCAGTCTGTCCATGGCGCGGGCACAGACGATCAGCGCATGCGTCGAGTCCAACCCGCCGGAGACGCCGATCACCGGCCGCGGCCCGTCCTGGCGGTCGCCGCCGATGGCGCGCAGCCGCTGCTCGAGTCCCGCGACCTGGATGCTGTAGGCCTCGTAGCAGTCCAGGGCCAGACGTGACGGGTCGTCGGGGACGAACGGAAAGCGGTCGACGTGGCGCCGCAGGCCAATGTCGTCCATCGGCGGGGCCAGGGTGAAACTGATGCGTCGGAACCGGCCCAGTCGCTGCGCGTGGGTGCGGCGGTTGTCGTCGAAGCTGCCCTGCCGGGCACGTTCGGCGGCAATGCGGCGGGTGTCCAGGTCGGCGACGGTGGCGACCGCGGTGGCGGCAAAGCGCTCCGACTCGCCCAGCAGGTCACCGAGTTCATAGATGAAGGTCTGGCCGTCCCAGGCCAGGTCGGTGGTGGATTCCCCCGCCCCGCCGGCGGCGTACAGGTAGGCGGTCAGGCAGCGCGCCGAGGTGGAGCGGCCGAGCAGCATCCGGTCCTCGGCCCGACCAATGGTGATCGGTGAGGCCGACAGGTTCACCACGACGGTGGCCCCGGCCAGGGCCAGTTCGGCGGCGGGGGTGATCGGCACCCACATGTCCTCGCAGATCTCGACGCCCAGCACGAAGTCGGGGTTGTCGCTCGCCTCGAAGAGCAGGTCGGAACCGAAGGGCACGTCCTGCTCGCCGATCCGGATGGTCTGCCCGACGACGTCGTCACCGGGGGCGAACCAGCGTCGTTCGTAGAACTCGCGGTAGTTCGGCAGGAACGACTTCGGGACGACGCCCAGGATGCTGCCGCGATGGATGACCACCGCGCAGTTGTAGACGCGGTGGCGCCACCTCAGCGGGGCGCCGACGACGACCACCGGGAGCCGCTCGGTGCTGGCTTCACGAATCGTCTCGATGCCGGCCAGGGTGGCATCCAGCAGTGGGTCGGCCAGCAGCAGGTCATCCAGGGAGTAGCCGCTCAGCGACAGCTCCGGGAAGGTGACCAGGCCGACCGCGTCATCAGCCAGCGCGTCCAGGGCGGTCAGCACATGGGCCGCGTTGAGTTCCGGTTGGGCCAGGACGATCGGTAGCGACGAGGCCGCTGCTCGGATGAAACCGTGGTGGTATGCGGAGCGGAAGTGGGCCGTCATGGGAATCATCGTGGCACACCGGCGAACGGGCGATTCAGATGATGATGACCAGCACGACGATCAGCAGGATCACGGCGATCGCGGCGGCGGCGGCGAGCAGTCCGGCCGTGTTCACGGCTTCGCCGCGGTCAAACCGCACCACGTCGCACTGTTCCCGATTGACCAGGACGGCGACGGTGTAGGGCGGCACCCGCGAGGACAGGGCGGCGGGGGCGGCGATCCAGCTGCGGTGCTCGTGGTCGCGGTGGCAGTGGTGGCGCACCTGGATCTCGATGACGGCATCGGGTTCAGGACCGTCGTTGGGGTCGGGGCGGATGTCCTCGACGTGGGCGCTACGTCGCAGCCATTCTGACTCGGCCATCACAATCCCCTGGCTGACGCGGGGCCGTGGAGCAGGTGGTGGGCGACCGTCTCGGCCAGGGCCACGTCGGCCGGCAGCCAGGCCAGTGCCGGCAGGTCCTGCGGGCCGACCCAGACCAGTTGGTCGTGGTCGCGGCCGGTGTGGGTCGCGACGTCGTCGCTCTGGCACCAGTAGGCGCGCATGGTCAGCTCCTCATTGATCGGCCAGTGGCCGTGGTCGGGGCCGACGACTTCGTCGCCCACGAGGGCGCGGATGCCGAGTTCCTCGTCCAGTTCCCGCACCAGCGCCTGCTGCGGTGTCTCATCCGGGGCGGCCTTGCCGCCGGGGAACTCCCAGCGGCCGGCGAGTGATTCGGGATAGCTGCGTCGGGCAGCCAGCACCCGACCCCTGGCGTCAACGACCACCCCGGCCACGACCAGGGTGGGGTCGGTGGCCGTGGCCCTCGGAATCACTCCCGGGCGCTGGTCAACCATGCAGATGCCTCATGTCCACCCACCCTAGTCGCGGCCACCGACACATCGCTCAGGCCAGCAGGCGCTCGCTGATGGACGCGACCTCGTCCGGGCTAAGCTGCAGGTGCATCGCCGCCGCCGAGTCGATGATGGACTGTGGCCGCGAGGCGCCCGGGATGACGATGACGTTGTCGCCCAGCGAGAGCTCCCAGGCCAGGGTGACCTGCTGTGGGCTCACCCCGTGGTTGCGTGCGACCTCGGCGATCTGGGGGAACTTCTCGCCCAGGTTCTTGGCGTAGCTGCCCTGGCCGAGCGGCGAGAACGGGACGAAGGCGATGCCGTGGTCGGCGCAGTAGCGCAGTTCGGGATAGGAGGTGTGGTTGAACCGGGGTGAGAACTCGTTCTGCACCGCCGCCAGTTCACCGTCTCCCAGCACCTCCACCGCCACGCTGATCTCTTCCACGTTGGCGTTCGAGATGCCGATCTGCTTGATCAGGCCCTCGGCCTTCAACCGCTGCAAGGCGCCCACCTGCTCGGCGTAGGTGCGGCTGCGGTCGGGACGGTGCAGGTAGAACAGGTCGAGTGCCTCGACCTGCAGGTTCACCAATGCCTTCTCGGCCCGATCACGCAGGTACTCGTACGACCCGTTGCGTCCCCAGCTCTCCCCCGGCCCCCGCTGGATGCCCCCCTTGGTCGCGACGACGATGTCATCACGGTGGCCACCCCATTGGTCGAGGGCGCGGGCAACCAGGGCCTCGTTGTGGCCCATCGTGTCCCAGGTGGGGGCGTAGATGTCGGCGGTGTCAATCATGGTGACCCCGGCCTCCAGGGCGGCATGGATCGTGCCGATCGCCTCGGCCTCATCGATCGGTCCGCCGTCGCGCAACGAGAGCGGCATGGCCCCCAGGCCGACGGAGGAGACCCTGAACTGGCCGAACTGGCGCGCTGAATTCATGGTCTGATCCTAGGGTTTCACGCGCCGGGCCGCCGCCGGGAGCAATATGCTCCCCGGATGACCCAACACGACGCCCAGGGCGCGCGCGACGCGCGCGGCGAGACGCCGGAGGAGCAGTACGACCGCAACTTCGGGGAACTGCTGCAGGAACTGCGGGTACTGCAGACCGGCATCCAGATCCTCGCCGGCTTCCTGCTGACCCTGCCGTTCCAGTCCCGCTTCGACCGGCTCTCGCAGCCGCAGACGGTGCTCTTCCTGGTGGCGGTCGTGCTGGCCGTACTGACGGTACTGCTGCTGGTGACGCCGGTCAGCGTGCACCGCGCCCTGTTCCACCAGAACCGCAAGCGACACATCGTGGACGCCGCCCATGTGATGGCGCGGGTGGGCCTCGGCACCCTGGGCCTGACCATGACGGCCGTCCTGGCGCTCGTCTTCAGCGTCGTGGTGAACACGACCTCAGCAGTCGTGACCGCGTCGGTGGCGGCCGTGGCATTCCTGGGCGCATGGTGGTTGCTGCCGATGTGGTGGCAACGCTCGCGCTCAACCACCGCCGATCGGTCCCCGGACTGACCGCACCGGCTGCCGAAATGGGCCGCCGGTCTGATGATCTTGTTGGCCAGCAGGCGCACAATGGAACCATGAGCACGCTTCAGCGTCACCCGCGTCTGCGTTGGCTGGTTCCCTCGGTCGCCCTCGCCCTGGTGTTCGGCATTCCTGCCGTCTCCCAGCGGGTCGCCTCCGCCGATCCCGGACTGCCGCCCCGCACCGCCGAACAACTCCTGACCGACCTGGCCAAGGCAAAGCCGGTGGCGATGTCCGGCACCGTCACCCAGACGATGAACCTGGGGCTGCCCACCCTGCCGCAGTTCGGTCCCGGTGGCGATGACCTGTCCCCCATGAGCCTGCTCACCGGCAACCACACCTGGCGGATCTGGACCAATGCATCCGACTCGGTGAAGGTCGCCAAGGTCAATGGTTCGGCCGAACTCTCGGTGATCCACAACCCCACCGAGACCTGGCTGTGGAACAGCCAGAGCCGCGAGGCCATTCAGAAGAAGCATGAGGCGGTCGGCGCGGACAAGAAGCCGGCGACGATGCCCACCACACCGGCCCCCGGTGAGATCGCCAAGGCGATCCTGGCTGAGCTGGACCCCACCACCGACGTCAGCACCGACGAGGCCACCACCGTCGCCGGTCGGCCCGCCTACCAGTTGGTGCTCACGCCGACCACCCCCGGCACCAGGATCGGCCAGGTCAAGCTGGCGATCGACGCGCAGAACTCGACACCGTTGCGGCTCATCGTGACTCCGCGGGGCACCACGACGGCCGCGGTCCAGGTGGCCTTCACCGCCGTGGACTTCACGGCGCCCCCGGCCAAGGTGTTCACCTTCACCCCGCCCGCGGGTGCCACCGTCAAGGACGCCGACCAGGTGGCCGCCGAGAAGCGGGCCACCGTGCCCGAGACCACGCCCACCACCAAGCCGGCAGGCAAGCCCACCGGCATGGATTCACAGGTGGTCGGGACGAGCTGGACCCAGGTGCGAGTGCTCACGGGTCTGGGCGACCTCACCGCTGCCGAGAACCAGGACCCGATGATCGCCGAACTGCTCGGTCAGTTCCCGACGGTCAAGGGCCAGTGGGGTGAGGGCAAACTGGTCAGCACCGCCCTGTTCAGCGCCGTGGTCACCACGGACGGACGGGTGGCCGTCGGCATGGTGGAACCCGCCCTGCTGTACGCGGCACTGAGGTGAGCCCGCTGGCGGTCAGCAGTACCGGGCTGACCAAGAGGTTTGGCAAGCAGACCGCCGTCGACGCCATCGACCTGGCCGTGCCGACCGGGGCCGTCTACGGCTTCCTCGGACCCAACGGCTCGGGCAAGACCACCACCATCCGGATGCTGCTCGGCCTGATCGCGCCCAGCGGTGGCACGGCCACCCTGCTGGGCCATGAGGTGCCCGGCCGGGTGCAGCAGGCGCTGCCCCGCGTCGGCGCCATGATCGAGGGTCCGGCGATGCACGGACACCTCAGCGGACTGGCCAACCTGAAACGGCTCGACGCCGCCGACCGCACCGCCAACCCGGCGACCCGAAAGCAGCGCATCGGCGAGTCCCTCGAGCGGGTGGGACTCCAGGCCGCCGCCAACAAGAAGTTCAAGGCCTACTCGATGGGCATGCGCCAGCGGCTCGGCATCGCCGCCGCACTGATGCAGCCCCACGACCTGCTGGTGCTGGACGAACCCACCAATGGCCTCGACCCGCAGGGCACCCGGGAGGTGCGCCACCTGGTCTCGTCGCTGGCCGAGGACGGCAGCACGGTGCTGGTCAGCAGCCACCTGCTGCACGAGGTCGAGCAGATGTGCAGCCACATCGGGGTGATGAGTCACGGACGCCTGGTCGCCCAGGACTCGCTGGCCGGGCTGAAGTCCAAGGCCGCCGGCCAACTGCTGCTGGAGACACCCGACCCCGAGGCGGCACGTCGCGTGCTGGTCGAGGCCGGACTGGCCGACGTGCACGCCGACGGACAGGAGGTGCGGGCCGACGCCACCGGCATCGTCAGCGAGGACGTGGTGGCGCGGTTGGTGCGCGCCGACGTGCGCGTCCGATCGTTCACGACCACCGGGCACCGCCTCGAGGACCTGTTCGTGGAACTCACCGGGGAGGGCTTCAATGTCGACTGACACCGCGACCGCCACCGACGTGTCGGCCGACCTTCCGGCAGACGCGGTGACCACCCCGTCGCCGCGGCCGAAGACCTACCCGGCAGCCTTCTGGCGGCTGCTGGGCTCCGAGATCGGCCTGATGCTCAGCAAGTGGCGCAACCGGATCGGGATGCTGGTGCTGGCCCTGGTGCCGGTGATGATCACCATCGGCATGCGCCAGGAGGGTGACATTGACATCGTCGCCGGGGTGACCAACGGACTGACGGTCCCGCTGCTGGCCCTCATCGCCGAGTCAGCCATGTTCCTGCCGCTGGCCCTGGCGATGCTGTCGGGGGACTCGATCGCCGGGGAGGCCAACCAGGGCACGTTGCGCTACCTGCTCTCGGTGCCGGTCGGACGGACGCGGCTGCTCCTGGTCAAGTACGCCTCGCTCATGATCGGTTCGGTCATCGGGGTGCTGATCGTGCTGGTGGTCGGTGGGGTCCTGGGCGTCGCCTTCTTCGGCGCCGGGCCCAGCGCCACCCTGTCGGGTGGCCGGATCAGCTTCGGCGAGACCCTCGCACGACTGCTGATGGCCGCGGCCTACATCTGCCTGACGCTGTGGGCGATCGCCGCGATCGGGCTGTTCCTGTCCACCCTGGTCGACCAGCCGATGGCGGTCACCGTGGGGGTGATGGTGATCGTGGTGCTGATGTGGATCGTCCTGACGGTGCCCCAGCTCGACTGGATGCACCCGTGGCTGCTGACCAACCGTCTGCAGTCGTTCACCGACGTGATGCGTGACCCGATCTACTGGACCGAGATGCGCACCGGCGCGCTGGTCGCACTCGGCTACATCGCGGTCTTCGGCACCGCCGCCTGGGCCCGGTTCACCAGCAAGGACATCACCAGCTGAGCCCGTCGTCCCGGACGACGACACAGGCGCAGCGAACCCGACCCTGTTGGGTCGGTTCACTGCGCCTGTGCGCTGAACCGTGCGGCTCAGAAGTGGATCATGTGGCCCGCGATGCCCTCCGCGGCCTCCTTCATCGCCTCCGACAGGGTCGGGTGTGCGTGCACGGCCCGACCGATCTCGTCGGTGGTGAGGTCGTACTGCTGGGCCAGCACCAGCTGCGGCAGCAGCTCGGTGACGTCGGGCCCGATCATCGAGGCGCCCAGGATCTCGTTGTACTTGGCGTCCACGACGATCTTCACGAAGCCGGTCGCATCGCCCAGGCCCCAGGCCTTGCCATTGGCCGAGAACGGGAACTTGGCGCTCTTGACGTCATAGCCCTTCTCCTTGGCCTGAGCCTCGGAGTAGCCGAAGCTGGCGATCTGGGGCTGGCAGTAGGTTGCCCGCGGGATCATGTCGAAGTTGATCGGCTCGGTCTCTTCACCAGCCAGGGTCTCGGCGGCGACGATGGCCATGGCCGAGGCGGTGTGCGCCAGCATCATCTTGCCGGTCACGTCGCCGATGGCGTAGACACCCTCGACGTTGGTGCGCATGTAGTCGTCGATGGCGATGGCGCCGCGCTCGGTGGTGGCCACCCCGGTGTTCTCCAGGCCGTAGCCGGTCAGGCGCGGGGCGAATCCGAGCGCCGAGAGCACCTTGGCCGCCTCGAGCACCTGGGAGTCGCCACCCTTGGCGGGGGCCACGGTGACCTTGACGCCGGACCCGGTGTCCTCGATGGTCTGGACGGCGGTGCTGGTGAGCACCTTGATCCCCAGCTTCTTGTAGGCCTTGGCCAACTCCGCCGAGACCTCGGCGTCCTCGGTGGGCACCATCCGGTCGGCGTACTCGACGATGGTGACATCGACCCCGTAGGAGTTCAGCACGTAGGCGAACTCGGTGCCGATCGCACCGGAGCCAGCGATGATGATCGATGCCGGCAGCTCCTCGGACAGGATCTGCTCCTCGTAGGTGGCCACGTTCGCCGAGATCTCGGTGCCGGGCAGCAGCTTGGAGGTGGCGCCGGTCGCAATGATGATGTTGTCGGCGGTGACTTCCTGGACCGAACCGTTGTCATCGGTGACATTGATCGACTTCGGGCCGCTGAACTCGCCCCAGCCGTTGATCTCGGTGATCTTGTTCTTCTTCATCAGGTAGTGGATGCCATTGATCATCCGCTGCGCGACCTCGCGACTGCGCGTGAAGGCCTTGCCGTAGCGGGGCGTCATCTGACCCTCGAGCCCGAACAGGTCGGCCTCCTTGGTCACGATGTGGGCGATCTCGGCATTGCGCAGCAGGCTCTTGGTCGGGATGCATCCCACGTTGAGGCACACACCGCCCCAGTACTTCTTCTCGATAATGGCGGTCTTCTTGCCGAGCTGCGCGGCACGGATGGCGGCCACGTACCCACCGGGACCAGCGCCCAGGACAACGACGTCGAAATGTGCACTCATGGGCGCAACTCTACTGGGAAACCTGTCGTGTCTCGCACCCCGGTCGCCTTGCGGCACGCGCCCCGCCGGGACCGCCCGACCGGGGCCGCCCGGCACCCCTTCGGCCACGTGCACCACGTTTATCTCGCATGTGAGTTAGACTCGTCGAATGACCGACACCACCGCCGTCAGCATTGGACGACTCATCCGCGACGCCCGCAAGCAGCGCGGGCTCACGCAGAAGCAGCTGGCCGATGTGCTCTCGACGTCCCAGAGCGCCATCACCCGCATCGAGGCAGGAGGCCAGAACTTGAGCCTTGACATGATCAATCGCATCGCCTCGGCGTTGGACAGCCCGCTGATCAGCACCGGCCTACCGACCACGGCGATGAACCTGCGGATCCAGGGGCAGGCCAAGCTCTCGGGGTCGATCGAGGTCCGCTCGTCCAAGAACGCCGCCGTGGCCCTGTTGTGCGCCGCCCTGATCAACAAGGGCACCACCCGCTTGGTGGGCATCGCCCGCATCGAAGAGGTCAACCGCATCCTGGAGGTGCTCGAGAGCATCGGCGTCACCCACCAGTGGACCGAGGACAAGTCGGTGCTGACGCTGACCCGTCCGCACCAGCTCGACCTGGCCTCCATGGACCTGGACGCCGCCCGCAAGACCCGCTCGGTGATCATGTTCCTGGGCCCACTGCTGCACTACTACCAGACCTTCCAGTTGCCCTACGCGGGCGGTTGCGACCTGGGCTCGCGCACCGTGGAGCCGCACCTGAACGCGCTGCGGGAGTTCGGGTTGGACGTCGTGGCGACCGAGGGGTTCTACAACGCCACCGTCGCGCCGGGCCACGACCGGACCCGCAAGATCGTGCTCACCGAGCGCGGGGACACCGTGACCGAGAACGCCCTGCTGGCTGCGGCCCAGAGCCCCGGCACCACCGTCATCCGCAACGCCTCGCCGAACTACATGGTGCAGGACCTGTGCATCTTCCTCACCCGCCTCGGCGTGGGCATTGACGGCATCGGCACCACCACGTTGACGGTGACCGGGGTCCAGGAAATCAACGTGGACGTCGAGTACCAGCCCTCCGAGGACCCGATCGAGGCGATGAGCCTGCTCACCGCCGCGATCGTCACCGACTCCGAGCTCACGGTCACCCGCTGCCCCATCGAGTTCCTCGAGATCGAGCTGGCGATCCTGGCCGAGATGGGTCTGAAGTACACCCTGTCCGAGGAGTACACCTCGGGCAACGGTTACACCCGGCTGGTCGACGTGCTGGTGCACCCCTCGAAGCTGGTGGCCCCCAAGGACAAGATCCACCCGATGCCCTTCCCCGGCCTCAACATCGACAACCTGCCGTTCTTCGCCGTCATCGCGGCCGCCGCCGAGGGTGAAACGCTGATCCATGACTGGGTCTACGAGAACCGGGCCATCCACCTGCTCGAACTGGGCAAGCTCGGCGCCAATGTGAAGCTGCTCGACCCGCATCGCCTCGAGGTCAAGGGCCCCACCCGGTGGCGCGGACGCGAATTGGTCTGCCCGCCGGCCCTGCGTCCGGCCGTCTGCCTGCTGCTGGCCGCGCTGGCCGCCCGCGGCGAGAGCGTGCTGCGAGACGTCTACATGATCAACCGCGGCTACGAGGACCTGCCCCGCCGTCTCAACGACCTGGGCGCCAACATCGAGGTCTTCTACGAGTGATCGCCTGAGTCACGTCGGCCTCCGGCCAGTTGCCCTGGCAACACCACGTCTGCCCCTGCTTCGAAGCAGGGGCAGACGTTTTTGTCACGGGCAAATGGCCATGCACCGGCCGGTGGCCCTGCGGTGGCAGGCACCGAACGAACGCTTCAGCGCAGCGCGGTGGCGTCCCAGCGGTTGGACGGGTTCACCAGTTCGTCCTGGGCGGTCACGATTGCCAGCTCCGAGGACCCCGACCGCTGGGTGGCGGCCAGGATGCCGTGGACCGAGTCCGCGGTCAGGGCCAGCACCTCGGCCAACGGCAGCCCGGACAGCAGGCGCGCCACGAACACCGCGGTGGTCAGGTCACCAGAGCCCACGAAGGCCTGGTCGATCAGCGGGGTCTCGACCTGCCAGGCACCGTGGTCGTTGACCGCGACCATGCGCATCACCGACTCCCCCTCGAAATGGGCCGAGGTCACCAGCACGGTGTGGGGACCCATTGCTCGCAACACCTCGACGGCGTCCAGCAGTTCGTCCATCGTGGCGATGCTGCGTCCGGTCAGGAACTCGACCTCGAACAGGTTCGGGGTGATCACGTCGGCGGCGGCGATCACGTGGTCGCGGAAGAACTCGGCAACCCCGGGGCGGGTGAAGAAGCCGCGTCCGACATCGCCCATCACCGGGTCACAGCAGTAGAGGGCATTCGGGTTGCGCTTCTTGGTCAGCGCGGCCGCCTCAAGGATGACCTCTCCGACCTCGGGGGCGCCGAGGTAGCCGGACAGCACGGCGTCGCAGTGGGCCAGCGCACCACGCTCGTCGATGCCGAGGACGACCTCACGGACGTCGGCGGGGGGAATCAACGGACCACGCCACGCCCCGTAGCCGGTGTGGTTGCTGAACATCACCGTGTACACCGGCCAGGTCTCGACACCCAACCGCTGCAGGGGGAAGACGGCCGAGGAGTTCCCGGCGTGTCCGTAGGCGACGGCTGATTGAATCGAGAGGATGCTGGTCACAAGGTGTGATTCTCGCACACCGCGGACGAGCCCAGCAGCGGTGACCGGGAGGGTTCATGAGAGCCGTTGACCATCAGTACTTCGACGCGTCGTTCGTCGCCATGGCCCATCGCGGTGGCGCCCTGCTGGCCACCAACATCGGACGCGAGAACACCCTGCAGGCCTTCAGGAATGCCGCCGACCTGGGCTTCCGCTACCTCGAGACAGACGTCCACGTCACCCGCGACGGTGCCCTGGTGGCCTTCCATGACGACTCCCTGGACAGGGTGAGCGACCGCACCGGTCGGATCGCCGACCTGCTCCTGTGCGAGGTGCGGCAGGCCCGGGTCGGCGGGGAGCCGATTCCCACTCTCGACGAGGTGTTCGCCGCCGTCGACTGCCGCATCAACATCGACCTCAAGGCGTCCGGCGCCGCGGCACCGTTGGCCCACGCCATCCGTCGTCACGGCGCCGAGGACCGGGTCTGCGTGGGCTCGTTCAATGAGGCACGGCTGCATCGCTTCCGGCGACTGGCCGGCCCGAAGGTGGCCACCGCCGTGGGCCGGGTGGGGGTGGGGGCCGCCATCGCGGCCACCCGGTACCGTGTCGGGCCGGCGCCGGGGGGTGCTGCCTTCCAGGTGCCGATCCGCACCACCATCGCCGGGCGCCAGGTGGAGGTGGTGACCCCGGCGTTCATCCGCCGCGCGCACGCCTGGGGCAAGGACGTCCACGTCTGGACGATCGACGACGAGCAGACGATGCATGAGCTGATCGACTGGGGCGTCGACGGTCTGATCAGCGACCGGATCGACGTGCTGAAGCAGGTCTGCCTGGCACGCGGCCTGTGGTCGTGACTTTCTGCCCCCGCGCTTGGTCAGGTCGCTACATTGAAGATGACCGGAGGAGGAACCATGGCAGACCGTGCATTGCGTGGGATGGGACTCGGATCCAAGAGCTTCGAGGACGAAGAGGGCATTGAGTTCGCTGGACGACAGCAACTCGGTTTTGAGTGCGAGCAGGGCCACCACTTCGAGCTGACGTTCTCGTCAGAGGCAGAACTGCCGTTGGAGTGGGAATGCCCGAGGTGCGGACGCAAGGCTCTGCGCTCGGACGGCACCGCGCCGGAGGAGAAGCAGACGAAGCCGCCGCGTACCCACTGGGATATGCTCATCGAGCGTCGTTCCATCCCTGATCTGGAAGACCTGCTGGCGGAGCGCCTCGAGTTGCGCCGCAACGATCAACTCTGAACCAGCCCAACCAACACACCTAGTCGATGATCCGCCCCTCCAGCGTGGGGGGCGGGTTGTCGTGCGCTTTCGGGGTGGTCGGGTCGGGGTCGACCACCTCACCCGGGATGACCACGCCACCGGCGAAACTTCTGCGCTGGGTGGTGTGCAGTCCGCTGACCACGCCGCGGGATGCGGCCCAGCGTTCAATGAGGCTGCGCGGCAGCGCGCGGGTCACGGGGATCAGGCAGAGCAGCGCCAGCACGTCGGAGACCAGACCGGGGAAGATCAGCAACGCTCCCCCGAGCATCACCAGCGTGCCGTCGGAGATCTCGCGGGTGGGAACCTCTCCCCTGCCGATCGTCTCCAGGGTGGCGCGCCAGGTGCGGCGACCCTCGCGGACGACCAGGGCCAGTCCGACGGCAGCGACGCCGAGCAGCAGCGCCACCGTCCACCCGACACCGAGCGCACCGCCGAGCTGGACGATCACCCAGATTTCCAGCAGCGGAACGGCGACCATCACCGCCAGGACCGCGATGGACGTCCAGCGGTGCTTCTCCTGGGTCATGCGGACTCCTGCCCTGTAGGTCGAGATGTCGCCCAATCCTACGCGGCCAGTTCAACCGCTCGGCGCGCCCGCACCGCCATTGCGAGGCCCGCGACCAGGGCGAGGGCACCGACGCCGGCTGCGATGCGCTCCCACCACGGCCCGACGGCCACGGCGGGGGTCGTCCCCTGCCGCAGCGGCACCAGGTAGGTGGCCGAGGCGGCCGTCGACTCGCGCGTCTTGTCGAGGACCCGTCCGTGGGGGTCGATGTGGCCGGAGAAGGAACTGGTGGTCGACACGACAATGTCGCGGCGCAGTTCCATGGCACGCACCCGGGTGATCTCGAACTGCTGGCGGGGCTGACCGGTGGCGGTGTAGGTGGCGTTGTTCGACTGCACCACCAGCAGCTGGGCGTCGTTGATGACGGTGTCGTAGACGGTGCGGTCCCAGGCCAACTCGAAGCAGATCACGTCGCCGATGCGCAGCCTGCCCTGGTTGAGCGGTACGTCGAGGACGCCCGGCTCGGTGCCGGGTACGGACTGGGCGCCGACCTGTTCGAGGATCGGCAGCAACGGCAGCAGTGCGTCGCGCATGGGGATGAACTCGCCGAAGGGCACCAGGTTGCGCTTGTCGTAGCGTCCGGTGAGGCCCTGGCTGGGGTGCCACCACAAACCGGTGGTCTGGCGCTCGTTCTCACCGGGGCCGCGCATCACCGAGCCGACAAAGATCGGCACCTCGGCGAACTTCACGGCATCCTCGACCAGTTGCCGGGTCTGCAGGTCGATGGTGGGGTCGATGTCGGTGGCGTTCTCGGGCCACAGCACGAACTCGGGCATGGGGGTCAGACCGACGCGGGCCTTGGCCATCAGCATGATCGTCTCGCTGAGGTGGTTGTTGGTGACCGAGCGGGCATAGCCCATGGCCTGCGAGCCGGCGGTGCCATCAACATTGCCCTGGACCATGCCGACGGCGATCTGGTCACCGGTGGCAGCGGTTGCGGGCCGCAGGCCGGCGATCGGCCCCAGCGCGGCGATGGCGACGATGAGCAGGGCCGGGACGGTCCCCCGGCGCAGTCGGCTGCGCACCCCGTCGCCGTCCAGCAGGCGTTCCATGCCCCATGCCAGCAGGACGCCGACCAGGGCGACCAGGTAGCTCACGCCCCCGACGCCGATCCACGGCAGGTAGCCGCCCAGGGGCATGTCGGCCGTGGTGAAGCCCAGCCGCATCCACCCGAACCCGCCGAAGGGGACCCTCGAGCTGAGGAACTCGGCCAGCGACCAGATCGCTGCGGTCAGCAGCGGCCAGCCGGGCAGGTGGCGCACGGCGGCGGTGCCCCATCCGATCAGGATGCCCCAGACGGCCATGAACAGGCACAGGGCGACCGCGACGTACCAGCCGAGGACTGAGACCCAGCCCACCAGCGACACGAACAGGCCGAGCCCCATCAGCCAGCCCCACCAGGCGCCGCGGCGCAGCGGGCGGGGGTGGTCGCCGACGCGGACGAGGCAGGTGAAGACGCCGATGCCGACCAGGGCCAGCGGCCACAGGCTGGTCGGGGCGAACGCCAGGGCGATCATCACGCCGGCGGCGACGGCACCCGATGGTCCGAGCAGTCGGGTGGTGCGGCTGCCGGTCACGGGGGCTCCTTCGATGGCGGTCATGCCTTGGCGCCACCCATGATGACATGATGCACAAGGTGACCAACTTGCCGCACCGCATGGTGTTCGACACCGCGACCATGTATTTCCGCTCGTTCTTCGGGCTGCCGTCGTCGCTGGTGGCCCCCGACGGCACCCAGGTCAATGCCGTCCGTGGCCTGCTCGACGGGCTGGCCAAGCTTGTCGACCAGTACCAGCCAGCCGAGATTGCCTGCGCCTGGGACAACGACTGGCGGCCGACCTGGCGGGTGCAGCTGGTGCCCTCGTACAAGACGCACCGCCTCGACCCGCATCGCCGGACCGACGTGGTCGGCGCCGCCGGCAAGGGTGCTGCCAGTGGCCAGGCCGAAGAGGCACCGGACGCGCTGGCCATCCAGGTGCCAATCATCCTGGACGTGCTGGACGCCTTCGGCATTCCGGTGGTGGGCGTGGACGACCACGAGGCTGACGACGTCCTCGGCTCGCTGGCCACGCAGTCGAGGATGCCGACCCTGGTGGTCACCGGCGACCGGGACCTGTTCCAGTTGGCCCATGGCACCACCGTGGTGGTCTACATCGGCAAAGGGATCGCGAAGCACGAGTTGGTCGACGAGGCCTGGCTGCGGGCCAAGTACGGCATCACCGCCGAGCAGTACGTCGACTTCTCGGTGCTGCGGGGCGACGCCTCCGACGGCCTGCCGGGGGTCAAGGGCATTGGTGAGAAGTCCGCCGCCCAGCTGGTGACGGTCTACGGTTCCTTGGACGGCATGGTGGCTGCGGCGTCGGACGCGGCCTCGGGCATGTCCAACGGTCTGCGGACAAAGCTGGCCGCCTCGGTCGACTACCTGGCCGCGGCCCGCGAGGTCGTCCAGGTGGTCACCGACCTGCCGGTGGCCGAGGTGGACCTGCGGACGTCGTCCATCAGGACCGACGAGGAGCGTCTGGACGGGTTGGCCGAGCGGTGGGGGCTCGAGTCGTCGATCAGGCGGCTGCGGGAGGCGCTGGCGAGCGCCGGGGTGGGTGCGGCGTAGTAGGCAGCCGCGCTGTCCGATCCTTTGTGGTGACTGTGATGCGTGCTCGTCGGCGCATCTCTGTGTGCCCTGCGCACCCGGAGCCAGCCGTCCGTTTCGCATGCTCGTGATGGTTCAGCTGTGCTTCCGCCATCCTGGCGGTTTGTGGGAGGAAAACCATTGAGAAAACCCCACTGGAACTCTTGCATTCCTTATTAGTACGTGTGTACGATAGAGCATGGACAGAGTCGACCGGTGGATCCACCGCACCGAACAGGCCGGACAACTCGCCGGCCAGCTCGCGCAGGTCCAGGCCGAACTCGTCACGCTGACCGCAGAACTGCTCGCCGATGGCGGCTGGGCCGGTGACGGGGTCCGCTCCCCGGCGCACTGGCTGCAGGTCTACACCGGCCTGTCGCCGGCCCAGGCCCAACAGCTGGTGCATGTGGCCGAGCGGGTCGAGGGTTTGGCGCCTGTGGTGGCGATGATGGGGCAGGGCCGGTTGACCCTGGACCAGGCCGCCCCGATCGCGGCGCACGTGCCCGACCATGCCGTCGCCGAAGTCGCCGACCTCGCCGAACGGGCCACCGTCACCC
>NZ_JADIJQ010000033.1 GCF_017355265.1 Tessaracoccus sp. SD287 | reverse complement strand
AGGCGTCAGATCACGCGGGCAGCGCGTAGAAGCGCACGATGCCGGCGAACTCCTCGGGGTCGAGGCTCGCGCCCCCGACCAGGGCACCGTCCACGTCGGGCTGGGCCATGATCTGGGCGATGTTGGCGGCCTTGACCGAGCCGCCGTACTGGATGCGCACCGAGTCGGCCGTCTCCTGGTTGTACAGGGCCGCGATCTCGGCACGGATGGCGCCACAGACCTCCTGGGCATCCTCGGGGGTGGCGACCTCACCGGTGCCGATGGCCCAGACGGGTTCGTAGGCGATGACCAGGCTGCCGACCTGCGCCGACCCGATGCCCGCCAGCGTGCCACGCACCTGACCGAGGGTGTACTCGACCTGCTTGCCCTCCTTGCGGACGTCCAGGCCCTCACCGACGCAGATGATGGGCGTCATGCCGTGCTCGAGCACCTTCTTCGCCTTGGCGTTGATCAGCGCGTCGTCCTCGCCGTGGTACTCGCGACGCTCGGAGTGGCCGACGGCCACATAGGAGACGTTGAGCTTGGCCAGCATCTCGGCCGAGATCTCGCCGGTGTAGGCGCCCTTGTCATGGGCGGACACGTCCTGTGCGCCGTGGACGATGGGCAGCCGGTCGCCGTCGATGAGGGTCTGCACGGTGCGGATGTCGGTGAACGGGGTCAGCACGACGCACTCGGACTGCTCCGGGTCCCACTGCTTGTCATTCAGGGTCCAGGCCAGCTTCTGCACCAGACCGACGGCCTCAACATGGTTGAGGTTCATCTTCCAGTTGCCGGCCATGATCGGCTTGCGGGTCACTTGCTTTCCTCCAGAACAGTCAGACCCGGGAGCTCCTTGCCCTCCAGGTACTCCAACGAGGCTCCACCACCGGTGGAGATGTGGCCAAACGCTTCGTCCGCGAAGCCGAGTTCGCGCACCGCCGCAGCCGAGTCACCGCCACCGACGACCGAGAGGCCATCGACCTGGGTGAGCGCTTCGGCGACGGCCTTGGTGCCGTGCGAGAACTCCTCGATCTCGAAGACGCCCATGGGTCCGTTCCAGAACACCGTCCTGGCGCCGCGGATGACCTCGGCGAACTGCTGCTCGGACTCGGGGCCGATGTCCAGGCCCACCTTGCCGGCCGGGATGGCGTCGGCCGCGACGACCTCCACGTCACCCTGCGGGGTCTTGGCGGCGAAGTCGGCGCCGTCGGCAACGCGGATGTCGACGGGCAGGATGATCTGCTTGCCGGCGGCGGCCGCATCGTCCAGGTAGCGCTTGCAGGTCTCGACGTTGCTCTCGTCGACGATGGAGTTGCCGATCTCGTGGCCCTGGGCCTTGAGGAAGGTGAACAGCATCCCACCGCCGATCACCAGGGTGTCGGCGATCCTGAGCAGGTTGTCGATGACGCTGAGCTTGTCGGCGACCTTGGCGCCGCCCAGGACGACGACGAACGGGCGGGCCGGGTCCTTGGTGAGGGTGGCCAGGATGTCGGTCTCCTTCTTGACCAGGGTGCCGGCGGCGCTGGGCAGCAACTTGGCGACGTCGTAGACCGAGGCCTGCTTGCGGTGGACCACACCGAAGCCGTCGGAGATGAACACGTCACCGAAGGCCGCGTACTTGGCGGCCAGTTCGGCGCGCTCCGCCTCGTCCTTGGACTCCTCGGCAGGCTCGTAGCGAACGTTCTCGAGCAGGGCCACCTCACCGTCGGCCAGGGCGTTCACGGTCTGCTGGGCGGACTCGCCGACGACGTCAGCGGCCAGGGCAACCTTGGTGCCGAGCAGTTCACCCAATCGTGCGGCCACCGGGGCCAGCGAGTACTTGGGGTTGGGCTCGCCCTTGGGGCGACCGAGGTGCGCCATGACCGCGACCCGGGCACCGGCCTCACGCAGGGCGTTCAGGGTGGGCAGGGCGGCACGGATGCGACCGTCGTCGGTGATGGTCTCGCCGTCCAGCGGGACGTTGAAATCGCAGCGGATGACCACGCGCTTGCCGCGCAGGTCACCCAGATCGAGAACTGACTTCACAGCGAATGCCTTTCGTTCAGGACAGAATTCGTGGTGGGGCCACCGGCCCCGGGGACGACGAAGGGGTGGGGTGATCCACCCCACCCCTTCATTGACCGGGAGTGATCAGAGCTTGCCGGCGACGAGCGCGGTCAGGTCGACCAGACGGTTGGAGTAGCCCCACTCGTTGTCGTACCAGCCGACCACCTTCACCTGGTTGCCGATGACCTTGGTCAGGCCGGCATCGAAGATGCACGAGGCCGGGTCGGTCTCGATGTCCTTGGAGACGATGGGGTCCTCGGTGTAGGTCAGGATGCCCTTGAGCGGGCCCTCGGCAGCGGCCTTCACCAGTGCGTTGACCTCTTCGACGGTGGTCTCGCGGGGAGCCTCGAAGGTGAGGTCGGTGGCCGAACCGGTGGCAACCGGGACGCGCATGGCGTAGCCGTCGAACTTGCCCTTCAGCTCGGGCAGGACCAGGGCGACAGCCTGGGCAGCACCGGTCTTGGTGGGGACGATGTTCAGGGCGGCGGCGCGCGAACGACGCAGGTCGGAGTGAGGACCGTCCTGCAGGTTCTGGTCAGCGGTGTAGGCGTGAATGGTGGTCATCAGGCCCTTGTTGATGCCCAGGCCTTCGTTCAGCACCTTGGCCATGGGGGCCAGGCAGTTGGTGGTGCACGAGGCGTTGGAGATGATGTTGTGCTTGGCGGAGTCGTAGTCGGCGTCGTTGACACCCATGACCACGGTGAGGTCCTCGTTCTTGGCGGGGGCCGAGATCAGGACCTTCTTGGCGCCGGCGGTGATGTGCGCCTGGGCGGCCTCAGCGTTGGTGAAGCGGCCGGTCGACTCGATGACGATGTCGACACCGAGGTCGCCCCACGGCAGGTTCGCGGGATCCTTCTCCTCGAAGACCTTGATCTGCTTGCCGTCGACGGTGATGGACTCCGCGTCGAAGGTGATCTCACCGGGGAAGCGACCCAGGATGGAGTCGTACTTCAGCAGGTGGGCAAGGGTCTTGTTGTCAGTCAGGTCGTTGACGGCCACGACATCCAGGTCGGCACCCTGTGCCAGGAGTGCGCGGAAGTAGTTGCGGCCAATGCGGCCGAAGCCGTTGATTCCAACCTTGACGGTCATGGGTGATCTCCTTAAGAGCTCTTGGGTTGTGACCCAATCCTAACGAATCGGTCACAGGAGCGGGAACCCGGGGGGCTGTTCCTTTTCGGGGCCCCACCACAGCCCCACCGCGGGCCGTTCCGAACCGCCGCGCGATGACCCCACCGGCTCCTACTGTTCACCCATGAGCACACCAGAGCGCGGGTCGTCGGACGGTCAGGATCCCGTCGCGGACCCGTTCATCGACCACCCGGGCCGGGGTGGGGTCGACGACCCCACTATCTGGCTCGCCTCGTTCCTGGCCGAGGCCGAGCAGATGGCGGCCCGCGCCGAGGCCGCCCAGCAGGCGATGAGCGAGCAGTCGAGCACCGTCGAGAACCGCCTGATGCGGATGACCATGGGGCCCTCGGGCCAGATCACCCAGCTCGTGTTCTCGGCCTCGGCCAATGCCGCCACCGCTGCGCAGCTCACGGAGTCCTTCCAGGAACTGCACACCCGGGCGGCTGCCACCACGACCCGCGAGACCCTGAGGATCATGTCCACCCTGGTGCCCACCGACGACCCCTCGATCCAGGCCATCGCCGACGCGGTGTCCCCCGAGGTGCGTGAGCAGATGGCCATCGACGAGGCGTCCGAGGACGACCCGGGGGCGGACCGATGAGCACCCACCGCGACGCGACCCACACCTACAGCCAGCCCCACACCTACAGCCAGCCGACGGGCGGGCCGGTGACCGCCGCGTGGGAGGCTGGGACCGCCACCGGGCAGCCGGGGACCATCACCTGGGAACTGGGCGAGTTCGAGAACCACCTGGTGCGTCTGGCCCGGGTGCACGAGGCCGTGCTGACCAGCACCCAGCAGAGCATCGACGCCGTGGCGACCACCAGGGACGCCTACGGAATCCTGTTCGGGTGGGCGATCATGCCGTTCCTCGGCGAGGTGTCCGACGGCACCGTCGACTTCGCCGAGGAACTCGCCGACGCAGTCGACAGCAGCCGGCAGGCCATGCGGATGACCCTGGCCGCCTACCACGACCGCGAGAGCGACAATGCCGCGGCCAGCAACATCCTGCATGCCGAGACCAGCCGGGAGCTCCAATGAGCGACAACCAGCTCGCTGCCCTGTTCTCCACGGCCGCCACCGTGCTCGGTGACGGGTCGCTGGACGCCGACGACATTCCAGCCCTGGGCAGTGCGGGGCTCGGTTTCCTGGGGGTGGACGTGGACGCCGCCGGTGCGGCCGGCCAGTCCCCGCTGGGGCAACTGCTGCAGCTGGTGGTCAGCAGGATCGACTTCCTCGCCCAACCGTTGGCGAAGCTGCTGGGCAGCGCCGAGCTGGTGGCGCAGCAGTCCCAGGACTGGCTGGCAGTCGCCCAGAGCTTCACCGACGCCGGGCAGGACTACGCCGGGGGTGCCGCCGACCTGCCGAACTGGTCCGGCAGCGGCGCCGGGGAATACCGGCAGATTCGCGAGGCCGCCACCCGCATCTTTCCCGCGGCGGCGCAGGGCGCCCAGTCGATGTCGGTGCTGGTGGTCAGGGCCGGCGAGATGGTGGCCGAGGTGCGCGCCATCATCTGGGACATCCTGGCCGAGTTCCTGGGCAATGTGATCAGTTCGGCGCTGTCGGCGCTGGCGGCGGCGGTGCCGTCCTTCGGCGCGTCGATCGCCGCCTTCGCCGCCTGGTTCCTGGGCAGCTCCGCCAGCCTGGCCCAGAGATTCGTCCAGATGCTGCAGCGCCTGCTGAAGGCGGCCGCCGATTTTGGCCGGGTCCTCGGCGAGGAGGCCCGCAAGCTGCAGGAGGCCGGCACGCTGATGGGCCAGGTGCAGCGGGGACTGGCCACGGCCTAGCGGGGCATCACACCTGGCCCCTCAGCTGGTCTGCTGGTCCTCGGCGTCGTCCAGCATCGCCATGGTCAGGTGGGCCTCGGTGCCGGGGATGCCCTGCTCTTCGGCGACCTTGTCGGCGGTGGCGAGCAATCGGCGGATGCGACCGGCCACGGCGTCCTTGGTGAGGGGCGGCTCGTGGGCCTGGCCGAGTTCCTCCAGGCTGGCATTGCGGTGCTCGAGCCGCAGTCGTCCGGCGGCCAGCAGGTGGTCAGGGATGTCGTCGCCCAGGATTTCCAGGGCCCGCTCGACCCGTGACGAGGCGGCCACCGCGGCGCGGGCGGACCGGCGCAGGTTCGCGTCGTCGAAGTTGGCCAGCCGGTTGGCCGATGCCCGCACCTCGCGACGCATCCGGCGTTCCTCCCACGCCATCATCGTCTCGTGGGCACCCAACTGGGCCAGCAGTTGCGAGATGACCTCGCCGTCGCGGATCACCACGCGGTCGACGCCCCGCACCTCGCGGGACTTGGCGCTGATGCCAATCCGGCGTCCGGCGCCGACCAGGGCGAGGGCGGCTTCACTGTTGGGTGCGGTGACCTCCAGGGACATGGAACGGCCGGGTTCGGTGAGCGACCCGTGGGCCAGGAAGGCTCCCCGCCAGACCGCCACCTGGCAGCAACTGCCGGCGCCGACCACCGCCGAGGGCAGGCCCCGGGCGGGGCGTCCCTTGGAGTCGACCAGCCCCGTCTGGCGGGCCAGGGAGGCACCCTCCTGGACGACGCGGACGGTGTACCGGGTGCCCTTGCGCAGACCGGCGCCCTGGATCACGAGCATCTCCGAGTCGAGTCCGTAGACCTCGAGGATGCCCGTGCGCAGTCGCCGGGCCGCCGCTCCTGTGTCGAGCTCGCACTCGATCACCAGATGCCCGCCCCCGACAATGTGGATGCCTCCACCGAATCGCAGCATGGAGACGATCTCGGCTCGTCGACAGCACGGTTTGGTGACCTTGATGGTGCACAGTTCCGACTTCACCATGGGGGTCATCGCCATGAGGAGCATCCTCCCACATCCCCGGGCAGTACCGAAGGCCCCTCGGGGACACGGCATCCCAGCCCCGTGTCCGCCCGATGCGTTAGCGCTCCATGAGCTCCTGGAAGACCGTCGCCAGCCGCAGGGGGTCGTGGCGCGGGCTGCCGTCGCGCATGGCCACGTCGGCCACCACCAGTTCTGCCCCGAAGGACTCCGCGAATGCCCGCAGGTGACGGTCGTTCGCCGTCGAACTCTGGTCGACCACCACGTGGTCGAGGCGCAGCTCCGGTGCGTGGTCAGCCAGCAGCTCGAGGTGGCGTGAGGCGGTGTACCCGGCGGTCTCGTCGGCGGGACGAAGGTTCAGGGTCAGGATGCGCCGCGCCGCGGTGGTGGTGATGGCCTCGTACAGTTCGGGCACCAGCAGGTGCGGCATCACCGAGGTGAACCACGAACCGGGCCCCAGCACGACGAAGTCGCTCTCGCCGATGGCCTGCACCGACTCAGGGCAGGCGGGGGCGTCCGACGGCACCAGCCGCACGTGCTGCACCTGGCCGCGAGTCTTGGCGATGGTGGCCTGACCGGCCAGGGTGCACACCTCGTCGGGGCTGACCGGGTCCAGTCCCAGCACCTCGGCCTCGATGCCCAGCGGCACCGTGGACATGGGCAGCACCCGGCCGCGCGAGTTGAGCAGGTCACCCACCATGCTGAGTCCCTCGACGGGGTTGCCCAGCTGCTGCCAGGCGCCGACGATCAACAGGTTTCCGATGGCGTGGCCGCCCAGCGGCCCGTCACCCGGGAACCGGGTCTGCAGGATCTGCGCCCAGGTGCGTCCGGCGTGGTCGTCACCGCACAGCGCGGCCAGCGCCATCCGGAGGTCGCCCGGGGGCAGCCCCCCGAACTCGGCGCGGATCCGGCCCGAGGAGCCGCCATCGTCGGCGACGGTGACCACGGCCGTCAGCCGGTCGGTCAAGCGCCGCAGCGCGGCCAGGGACGCGGACAGCCCGTGGCCCCCGCCCAGCGCAGTGACCACCGGCAGCCGGCGAAGGCTGCTCATTCCAGCCCCAGGTCCCGGTGGATGACGCCGACGTGGTAGCCGGCCGACGACAGGCGTTGGGCCAGTTCCTCCGACATGGCCGTCGACCGGTGTTTGCCGCCGGTGCAGCCGACGGCGATGGTCAGCTGCCGCTTGCCCTCGCGCACGTAGCCGGGCGCCATCGTCGCCATCAATGCCTCGAGTTGGTCGAGGAACTCCAGTGCGCCGGGCTGGGCCAGCACGTAGGAGCTGACCGGCTCGGACAGTCCCGTCATGGGGCGCAGGTCGGGAACCCAGTACGGGTTGGGCAGGAACCGCACGTCGAAGACCAGGTCGGCGTCGATCGGCAGGCCGTTCTTGAACCCGAACGACAGGATCGCGATGCGCACCATCTGGTCGCCCTCACCGCCGTAGGCGTGGGCCACCCGACTGCCGAGCTGGTGCACGGTCAGGTTCGAGGTGTCGATGACCATGTCGGCGATGGCCCGCAGCGTCGACAGCAGCCGACGCTCCTTCACGATGGCCTCGACCAGGCGACCGTCGCCCTGCAGCGGCAACGGTCGACGCGACGACTCCTGGCGTTTCACGATCACCGCATCGGTGGCCTCCAGGAACAGCACCTCGGGGCGGATCCCGCGGGTGTCGAGCAGCCGCTCCATCTGCGGCATCTGCTCCACCAGGGCCGCGGAGCGGACGTCGAGGATGACGGCGACCTTGCTGATGTTGTTGGCGCGCGCGATCTCGATCAGGTGCGGGATCATCAGCGCCGGCAGGTTGTCGACGACGTACCAGCCCAGGTCCTCCATGGTGTGGGCCGCCGTGCGGCGGCCAGCACCGGACATGCCAGTGATGATCACCAACCGCATCGGCACCTCGGCGGGCGTGGTGGGGGCGGGGGCGGAAGGCTGGCTGGGCGAGGTCGTCACGGCTCCATTATGGCCAGACCCGACCTGCCGGGGTGGCAGGCGCGGGGTCAGGTCTCGATCAGCTCACCGGTGGCGGTGTTCAGCGCCATGCCCGGCGACTGGTCGGCCAGGGCGTCATGGACGGCCATGGCCAGGGTGGGCCCGAAGCCCGGCACCTGGGCAATGTCGTCGGCGCTGGCGGTCCGCAGCTTCTTCATCGACCCGAAGTAGGTGACCAGCGCCTTGCGCCGCACCTCACCCAGCCCGGGCACGTCGTCCAGGGCGGACTGCAGCATGGCGGCGCTGCGGCGACCGCGGTGGTGGGTGATGGCGAACCGGTGGGCCTCGTCACGCAGGCGTTGCAGCAGATAGAGACCCTCGCTGCTGCGGGGCAGGATGACGGGCAGCTCGTCGCCGGGAACCCACACCTCTTCGAGCCGCTTGGCCAGGCCGCACAGGGCGATGTCGGTGACGCCGAGCTCGTCCATGGCCCGCTGGGCGGCGGCCACCTGGGGCTGGCCGCCGTCGACCACGATCATGGCCGGGGCGTAGGCGAAGCGTCGCGGGGCACCGGTGGTGGCGTCGACCAGCACCGGACCGTCGGTGGCCTCGGCGGCCATCGAGGCCCGGTCGTCCAGCAGCCGCTTGAGGCGCCGGGTGATCACCTCGTGCATGGCGCGCACGTCGTCGGAGCCCTCGAAGCTGCGGATGATGAAACGCCGGTACTCCGACTTGCGGGGCAGGCCGTCCTCGAAGACGACCATGGACCCGACCACCTCCTGCCCCTGGGTGTGGGAGATGTCGAAGCATTCGATGCGCAGCGGCGGTTCGGGCAGGTCGAGTGCGGCCTGCACCTCTTCCAGCGCCCGGTTGCGGGTGGTCAGGTCGCTGGCGCGCTTCATCTTGTGCTGGGCCAGGGCCTGGGCGGCGTTGCGGGCGACGGTGTCCATCAGGGTCGCCTTGTCGCCGCGCTGCGGGGTGCGGATGGTCACCCTGCTGCCGCGCACGCCGCTGAGCAGGTCGGCCATCACCTCACCGGAGGTGGGCAGTTCGGGGACGAGGATTTCCCGTGGGATGGCGGAGGCCTCACCGGCCTGGGTGGTGGCGTCGGCGTCGGCGTAGAACTGCAGCAAGAAGGCCTCGACCAGGTCACCGAGGGTGCCGTCGTCGGCCCGATCGGCAATCCAGCCGCGCTCCCCGCGAATCCGGCCGCCGCGGACGTGGAAGATCTGCAGCGACACCTCCAACGGGTCCTCGGCAATGGCGATCACGTCAGCGTCGGTGCCGTCGGACAGCACGATGGCGTTCTTCTCGGTGGCCTGGCGCAGCGCCACCAGCGAGTCCCGCACGACCGCCGCTCTCTCGAACTCGAGGTTGTCGGAGGCCTGCTGCATGTCGCGTTCCAGTCGCCGGGTCAGCTGCTGGGTGCGCCCGGACATGAAGGTGCAGAAGTCGTCAACCAGACCGCGGTGGTCCTCGGGGCTGATCCAGTCCACGCAGGGCGCCGAGCACTTCCCGATGTGGGCGAGCAGGCAGGGCCGTCCGCTGGCCCTGGCCGAGTTGAAGACCCCCGGCGAGCAGGAACGCATGGGGAAGACCCGCAGCAGCAGGTCAACGGTTTCGCGGATGGCCCAGGCCTGGCCGAACGGCCCGAAGTAGCGGTTGCCCTTCTTCTTCTTCCCGCGGCCGACGTAGACCCGCGGCACCTCCTCCGACCAGGTCACGCACAGCCAGGGATAGGACTTGTCGTCGCGGTACTTGACGTTGAATCGCGGGTCGTACTGCTGAATCCAGGTGTACTCGAGTTGCAGCGACTCCAGTTCGTTCTGGACGACGGTCCACTCCACCTTGGCGGCGGTGCGCACCATCGTCTGGGTGCGGAAGTGCAGCCCGGCGGGGTCGGCGAAGTAGGAGTTCAGGCGCTGGCGCAGGTTCTTCGCCTTGCCGACGTAGAGCACCGTTCCGTGGCTGTCCATGAAGCGGTAGACGCCCGGGTCGGTGGGAATCGTGCCCGGCGCCGGACGGTAGGTGGACGGATCAGCCATGGCCACGAGTCTAGGTCGTGGCTGTGACAACTAGGCTGGGGCCGTGCCACCCCGGCCAGCGACGAAAGGGCATCGCCATGACTCCAGACCGCCGAGCGTTCCTGACGGTTTCACTGGCGGCCGCGGCCGTGGGCCTGGCCGGATGCTCCGGCGACAACTCCGCGGCCCCGAGCATCAATGACCCGCAGCAGCCCCTCACCCTTCCCGTGGCCGACGTGCCCAGCGGTGGCGGCGTCATCCTCAAGGGCCGCGGCGTCGTGGTGACCCAGCCCAGCGACGGCGACTTCCGCGCCTTCAGCGCCATCTGCCCCCACCAGGGCTGTGAGGTGACCGCCGTCGTCGAGGCCGACATCGTGTGTGGGTGCCACGGTTCCCGCTTCGGCCTGGCCGACGGCGCCCTGAAGAAGGGGCCGGCGACCCGTGGCCTCGACCCGGCCACCGTCACCCGCGCCGGGGACACCCTCACCGTCACCCCCTGACCAGGGCGTGGCCCGGTCAGAATTTGGGGGTGCGCGGCGTCCTGGTCGAGGTCCGGGCGGCTGCCGTCTTCGTGGCCGACGTCCTGCGGGGCGTCGTCTTCTTCGCGGTCGCCTTGGCCGGGGTCGCGGTGGCCGGTGCCGCGGTGCTGGCCGCGGCCTTTCGGGTGGCTCGCTTGGCCGTCTTCTTCGGCGGGGCGGGGTCCTGCGCCGCGTCCAAGAGGCTGGGTTCCTCGGCCCCGACCGGCACCTCCCGACCCTTCAGCAGCGGGGCCAGGAACTCACCGGTGTGGGATCCCTTGACCGTGGCGATCGCCTCGGGGGTGCCCTCGGCAATGACCATGCCACCCCCGGAGCCACCTTCGGGGCCCATGTCGATGACCCAGTCGGCGGTCTTGATGACGTCCAGGTTGTGTTCGATGACGACCACGCTGTTGCCGGTGTCCACGAGCTTGCCGAGGACGCCCAGCAGCTTGCGGATGTCCTCGAAGTGCAGACCCGTGGTGGGTTCGTCCAGCACGTACATGGTGCGCCCCGTGGACCGCTTCTGCAGTTCGGCGGCCAGTTTGACGCGCTGCGCCTCGCCCCCGGACAGGGTGGTGGCCGGCTGCCCCAGCCGGACGTAGCCGAGCCCCACCTTGTCGAGGGTGAGCATGTAGCGGTGGATGGAACTGATCGGTTCGAAGAAGCTGGCGGCCTCTTCGATGGGCATGTCGAGCACCTCGGCGATGGTCTTGCCCTTGTAGGTGACCTCAAGGGTCTCCCGGTTGTAGCGGGCGCCGTGGCAGACCTCGCAGGGCACGTACACGTCGGGCAGGAAGTTCATCTCGATCTTGATGGTGCCGTCGCCCATGCAGTTCTCGCAGCGGCCCCCCTTGGTGTTGAACGAGAAGCGGCCCTGCAGGTATCCGCGGACCTTCGCCTCGGGGGTCTGGGCGAACAGCGCCCGGATCTTGTCGAAGACGCCGGTGTAGGTGGCCGGGTTCGAGCGCGGCGTCCGGCCGATCGGCGACTGGTCGACGTGGATGATCTTGTCGATCTGGTCGGCACCCTCGATGCTGCGGTGACGACCGGGGATGCCCTTGGTGCGATAGATCCGCTTGGCCAACGCCTTGTACAGAATCGCATTGACCAGCGACGACTTCCCCGAGCCGGAGACGCCGGTGACGGCCACGAACTGGCCCAGCGGCACGTCCACGGTCACCTGGCGCAGGTTGTTCTCGGTCGCCCCGTGGATGGTGATGTTGCGCCCCGAGCGGGGTCGGCGGGCAGCCGGCAGCGGGATGCTCCGCTTTCCCGACAGGTACTGCCCGGTGAGTGAGCGCTCATTGGTCAGCAGGTCGGCGACCGGCCCGCTGACGACCACCTCTCCCCCGTGCTCCCCGGCCCGGGGGCCGATGTCGACGGCCCAGTCGGCGGTGCGAATGGTGTCCTCGTCGTGCTCGACGACGATCAGGGTGTTGCCGAGGTCGCGCAGCTTCACCAGGGTCTCGATGAGGCGCCGGTTGTCGCGCTGGTGCAGCCCGATGGACGGCTCGTCCAGCACGTAGAGGACCCCGACCAGACCCGAACCGATCTGGGTGGCCAGCCGGATGCGCTGCGCCTCACCGCCGGACAGGGTGCCGGCGGGACGGGACAAGGTGAGGTAGTCCAGGCCGACGTCGAGCAGGAACCGCAGCCGCAGGTCGATTTCGCGCAGGACCAGCGCCCCGATCTTGCGCTCGCGCTCGTTGAGTTCCAGCGCGTGGAAGAAGGCGGCGTTGTCCTTGATGGACATGGCCGACAGGTCGGCAATGTTGGTGCCGCCGACGGTGACGGCCAGGCTCGATGGCTTCAGCCGGGCACCTTGGCAGGAGCTGCACGGGATCTCGCGCATGTACTCGCCGTAGCGTTCGCGCATCGTGTCGGTCTCGGCGTCGGCGTGGCGCCGCTTCACGTAGTGGATGGCGCCCTCGAACTTCTGGGTGAACGAACGCACCCGGCCGAAGCGGTTGCGGTAGCGCACCACGACGGGGTCACCGATGCCCTCCAGCAGCACCCGGCGCGCCTTGGGACTCAGATCCCGCCAGGGCGTGTCGACGTCGAAGCCCTCACTCTCGCCGAGAGCCTCGTAGACGTGCTCGAAGTGGGAGGCGACGTGCGGTGTGTTCCACACGGCGATGGCCCCCTGGGACAGGGGCAGCGAGTCGTCGGGGACCAGCAGTTCCGGGTCGACCTCCATGGTGGTGCCCAGCCCGGTGCAGGCGGGGCAGGCACCCCACGGGGCGTTGAAGGAGAACTGGCGCGGCTCGAGTTCCTCGATGGAGATGTCGTGCTCGTTGGGGCAGGCCAGTTTCTCGGAGTAGCGGCGCTCGCGCTGGGGGTCGTCCTCGGGCAGGTCGACGAACTCGACGCCAACGACCCCGTGGGCCAGCTTCAACGCCGTCTCGACCGAGTCGGTGATGCGCTGTTTCGCGGTGGCTTTGACGGCGATCCGGTCGACGACCACGTCAATGTCGTGCTTCTTCTGCTTGTCGAGGGTCGGTGGACTGGTGAGCGGCACCGTCTCGCCATCGACCCGTGCGCGGCTGAAGCCCTGACCGGTGAGGTCCTTGAACAGTTCGACGTACTCCCCCTTGCGGCCACGGATGACGGGGGCCAGCACCTGCAGGCGGGTGCCCTCGGCCAGCGCCATCAACCGGTCCACGATTTGCTGGGGGCTCTGCCGGGCGATGGGTTCGCCACAGACAGGACAGTGGGGGTGGCCGATGCGGGCATACAGCAGCCGCAGGTAGTCGTGCACCTCGGTGATGGTGCCGACCGTCGAGCGGGGGTTGCGGCTGGTCGACTTCTGGTCGATGGCCACCGCCGGGCTCAACCCCTCGATCAGGTCGACGTCGGGCTTGTCCATCTGCCCCAGGAACTGGCGGGCGTAGGACGACAAGGACTCGACGTAGCGCCGTTGGCCCTCGGCGAAGATGGTGTCAAAGGCCAGCGAGGACTTGCCGGACCCGGACAGGCCGGTGAAGACGATCAGCGAGTCGCGGGGTAGGTCAAGGGAGACGTTGCGCAGGTTGTGGGTGCGCGCGCCGCGGACGATGAGTCGTTCATTCACACCTTGCATGTTATGCGGTGGCCACGACAATTCCGGTTGGACCTCGGCCCACGGGGCCTGCCAGCCCACTACGGTGGGGGGCATGGACGCACCCACGAGCGGAACTGACGGCCCCCTGTCCGTTCCCACCATCGCTGCCGTGCGCCACCGCAAGTTGGAGGCGACACAACACCTGCTCGGCGACACGATTCGGCTCAGCGACGCCGAATGGCAGTCGCCGAGCCTGCTGCCGGGCTGGACCCGGGCGCACGTGGCGACCCACCTTGCGCGCAACGCGAACGGTCTGGCCCGCGTCGCCCGGGGGGTGATCACCGGCGTCCCGCAGCCCATGTACGACTCGGAGTCCGAACGCCAACGTGACATCGAACGCGGTTCGGAGCGCACCGGCCTGGAGTTGCAGATCGACCTGGACACCTCGGCCGGGGACCTGAGCGAGGCGATGAACGACCTGGTGGCGCTGGACGAGCAGCGGTTGTCCGCACCTGTGGAACTGCGACCCGGCTTCGCCATCCCCGGCACCCTGCTGCCGACCGCCCGACTGGCCGAGGTGGTGCTTCACCGCATCGACCTGGGCACCGGCTACACGATCGACGACATCGAGGACGACATCGCGGGCTGGCTGCTGGACTGGGTGCTGCTGCGCCTGTCGACCCGCATCGACATCCCCCGGCTGCGGTTGCGGGCCACCTCGGGCCGGGTGTTCACCACTGGCAGTTTCGGCGAAGCGGTCGAGGTCAGCGGCGAGGACCGCCACCTGGTCGGCTGGCTGACCGGACGATCGGGCGCCGACCGGCTGCGAAACGCCGACCTGGCCGTACTGCCGCTGATTGGCTGACCCGCCCACCTACGGAGGACCCCAATGACCACCTACCACGTCGACCCGCACGCCGACCCGCTGAGCTTCGACCTGGGCGGCGGCGTGTTCTGCACGAAGCAGTCCCTCGGTGACATGGACAACAACGGCTACCTTCTGGAACCGGCCGACGGCCCCGCCGTCTGGATCGACGCCGCCGCCGAGCCCGAGGTGATCAGCAAGGTGCTGGACGGTCGCGCGCTGGCCGCCGTCATTACCACCCATCGGCACTTCGACCACATCGGCGCCACCGCCGCGGTGCTGGCCGCGACCGGGGCCGTGGGGTACTGCGGCGAACCGGACCGTCAGTCCATCATCGACGACACCGCCACCGAGCAGGTGGGGGTGTGGACCGGTGACACCATCAACGTCGGCACCGCCGGCCGGCTCGAGGTGATCGGCATCGTCGGCCACACCCCGGGATCGATCACCCTGGCCTGGTCGCCGGCGGACGGTCCAACCCACCTGTTCACCGGCGACAGCCTCTTCCCGGGTGGTTTCGGGAAGACCTGGAGCGCCGAGGACTTCGCCTCGCTGTCCGCGGACGTGACCGTCAAGATCTTCGAGCGCTTCGGCGACGACACCGTGGTGCACCCGGGTCATGGGGACGCCACCACGCTGGGCGTCGAGCGGCCACACCTCGCAGAATGGCGCGACCGCGGCTGGTGAGGGAGCCGCGCTAGTTCGTCCCCTGTGGACTCATGTCAAGATGCCGCGTGGACTGGTTCGTTGACTCATCTGAAGATGCCCGCCTGGTCCGGTTCATTTTGGTTCTGCTGAGGTAGAGGTGATTGGTCTTGGCTCGGGGTTCGACCAGCCCGCGGCGGCGGGCGAGTTCGAGAAGGTTGCCCTGGATGTTGGTGAGATGCGCGAGCGGATGCCGCAGACGCTGGCAGCCGTGTCGACGGTCGGGCTCGGGTGACGTACGAGGTGCCCACAGCTTTCCAGCCTGCCGAGGTGATCGAGTTCGCTGAGGCGCGCGGCTACCGGTTGGAGATGAGCATCCCGGGGCAGTTCAGCCCGACGCTCGTCTTCGACCGGGTCGGTGGTGCTGACCCCTCGTGGGTGGCTCCGACGGATCCTGCGGGTCGCACCTGGGGTGCGACGACGCAGGCGGATGTCGCTGCGACGGCTTCGCCGAAGTGGAAGAAGGCGCTCCGGGTCCTCGCCTGGATCGCGCTGTCCGCGTTCGTGTACTTCGCGTTCTCGATGTGTGCTCGGGCGTCGTCGAAGAGCGGCGGGAGCAGCAGCTCCAGCAGGGTAAACGCGAGGCTCCACGAGTCGACAGCCGAGGTCGCGTGCGAGCGCGAGGTGCGGGACCGGCTCGCCGGGTCGCCCACGTTCAAGCCGGGAGCGAACTGGGAGATCGACGGCGGCTGGGCGATCAACGGCAGGGCGACGACTGACGGTGGACGCCTCGGCTACTCGTGCGAGGTGATCGGTCCGGAGGGCAGCCACAAGGTGAAGGTGGTCGGCCTCGGCTGACCTCGAACCATCACCGCTCAGAACACGATCGGGCGGGAGCTGGATGATGCGCCCGCCAACAAGAACTGTCAGACCCCGACGACATCATGAGGGCATGACTTCGTCGATGTGGATCAAGTTTACTCCGTCGTCGAGCGCTCACCATCTCGTGGAGGCGGTGTCTGGATCTCACGCGCAGCTCGGGCGGGAGAGCGCTATGGTTACAAAAGTCCTGAGTTACAATGTTACTTATGTAACTCTACGATTTTCATGACTGACAGGAGGTGGCCATGGCCGAGAAGCAGACACCCCAACAGCGAGCGTTGGCTGCGGCGGAGGAGCTGTCGGCCGAGGGGGCAGCTGTGACCGCAAGGGCGGTCCGCGATCGCGCCCAGGTCGCCATGAACGTCGCGTCCCCGGTCGCCAAGGAGTGGAACGCGCGCGAGTCGCACACCCGCGGGGTGCCGGAGATGCCCGAATCGGTGCTCCCCCGCGTCGATGCGCTCTGGCGTGCTGCCGTGGAGGCCGCACGCGGCGAGCACCAGGTCGAGCGCGACGGTTGGCTGTCCCAGGTGAAAGAGGCCGAGGACGAGCGTGACGCTGCCCTGGACGACGTGACTGCTGTGCAGACACAGCTGGAGGAGGCGCTTTCCAAGGTCGCCGAGCTCGAAGCGCTGGTCGACCAAGAGCGCACCGCTGCTTCCTTGGTGCAAGAAAAGGTTACTGATGCCGAGGCTCGCGCGTCGAGCGCCGAGCAGCGGGCGACCACGGCCGAGGGCGTGGCCGAGGGGTTGCGTGAGGCCCTGGCAGCCGTGTCCACGAAGTCGAAGCGATAGCACGGACGAGGAGCACAGACCATGGCAGCGGACATCGAGGGCGACGTCGCTCGGATCGACGCTGCCCTCAACACCCCCACACTCAAACTGCTCGACCGCAAGTCGGCTGGGCTGGCGCTGCCCGTGTTCGCCACGCTGTTCCCAGCAGGCAAGGCCGAGCCGATCCCGGTGGAGCGTTTCCACACCAGAGTCGAGGCGCTCCTGGCCGAGCTGCGCAGCGTCGGCCACGACGCCACGACGACGGACGGCAAGCGGCTGGCCATGCAGTGGGTCCGTGAGCGCTGGCTTTTCCGGGACCCAGGCCGAGGCGAGGAGACCTATCGCCTGACCGGTGACGCCGAGCAGGCGCTGGAGTACGTCACCCGGGCCACGCGCACCCAGCTGAACGTGTCTGTCTCCCGCATCGAGACCATGAGGCGCGTCGTCTCCGAGGCCGCGATGGCGGCCCACCCTGACCGCGAGGAGCGCAAGCGTCGCCTCGCAGAGGAGATCGTCCGGCTCACGGCCGAGTACGAGCGGATCGACGCCGGCGGGGAGCTGGCCGAAGCGAGCGAGACCGAGCTGATCGAGCAGTTCTCAAACGTCCTGCGGGAGCTCGACGGCCTGCCCTCGGACTTCCGCCGGGTGGAGGAGGCGGTGCGCGAGATGCACCGCGCGATCACCAAGCGGTTCCGCGAGGAGGAGCGTCCGGTTGGCGAAGTGGTCGACGACTACCTGGACCAGTCGTCGAAGTTGCTGACGGCCACCCCTGAGGGTCGGGCCTTCAACGGCGCCCTGGAGCTGCTGCGCAAGCGTGATTGGCTGTCCAGCCTGCGCGAGGACTTGGAGACGATCCTGGAGCACCCCGTTGCCGGGATGCTGTTGCCCGACGAGACCAGCCAGCTGCGCACGACCGTTGACGTCATCCGCCGGGGCATCGCCGACGTGCTCGACCAGCGGCAGCGGCTGACCTCGACCCTGCGTGAGCACATCGAGAACTACGACCACATCCGCAACCGCGAGTTGGAGCTGGTGCTGCGGGGCATCGACAAGGAGATGCGGACCTGGATGCAGTCGGCCCGCTCGCGCGACCACGTGGAGCTGAAGCTGCTGCCCTCGCTGCTGGACGTCCCGACTCTCAAGCTGCGGGTGTTCGACCCGGACAGCGAGCGGCCTCCGGCTCCGCTGGCAGACGTCTCGGGTCAGGCGCCTGACGGGCTGTCCCTGGACGACATCCGCAAGCAGGGTGGTCCCTCGCTGGAGGAGCTGCACGGCCGGATCGGCGATGCCATCGCTGCCGTCGGTAGCGTCGAGTCTGCCGCTGCCCTGTTCAACGACCTTCCTGACCAGCTGCGCCGCCCGGTCGAGGTCCTCGGGCTGCTGCACCTGTTCACCAGGCGCGGAGCGACCATCGACGCCCAGCAGCGGGAGGCGGTGCGGACCAGGCGTTCGGACGGGACGCGGCGGGAGTTCCTGATGCCGGCAGCATCGATCCGAGCCACCGAGGACGAAGAAGGAGGCACGCCATGACCGAGCAGATCGACTACCTCGACGAGGAGGTGGAGGACACGGGTGAGCACGTGCACGAGGACGACACCGAGCAGCTGTCGCTGGCCATGTTCGAGGGCGACACCTCGACGCTGTTCCCCGAGCAACGGCTCTGCCTGCACGCTGTGCTCAAGCACCGCTACATCTCGGCCGAGCGCCACCCCGAGCACTGGGCGACTCTGCTGGCCGACCTCGCCGTGGTCAAGAGCCGACTCAACGACCTCTTCCTCGACATCCACGTGGACACCGACCACAAGATCGCGTTCAAGCGTGCGGCGGTGCCCGAGGGCGACGACTCGCTGCCTTCGTTGGTGCGCAACGTCTCCTACACCAAGGAGGAGACCATCGTGCTGATCGCGTTGCGGCAGCGGTTCCTGACCCAGCGCCAGGAGGGTGACGACGTGGTGTTCGTCGAGCGGCAAGCGCTGCTGGACGAGGTGGCCGACCAACGTCCGGACCACGCGACCAACCGGTCGATGGATTCCAAGAGGGCGAACAACGCTATCGACGGCCTGGCGACCGCGGGGGTGCTGCTGCGGACCAGCGACCCCGACCGGTTCCGGGTCTCGCCGATCATCGAGATCCTGCTGCCGGTGGAGCAGATGCGGGCCCTGTGGACCTGGCTGTTCGAGGCCAACGGCGGGCAGGGCGAGGCACCTGGTGCAGACCTCGAAGGGGACGTGGACGGGGACGGCGAACCCGAGATGCTGCCCGATGACGAGGAGGGACAGCCATGAGCGACGAAGCAACGCTGCCGATCCAGGCGCCGGCTCCTGACCAGCACGCGCAGTGGCGCATCGAGACGGTGCAGATGGCGAACTGGGGTGGCTTCCACGGACCGCACAAGGTGCGGTTCTCGACCGGGTCCACGTTGATGTCCGGCGCCTCAGGCACCGGTAAGTCGACGGTGCTCGATGCCTACATCGCTCTTATGATGCCTTCGGACACTCCCTTCAACGGCGCGTCCAACGAGGCCGGCGGACGGGCCCGCTCCTCGGAGCAGCGCAACCTGCTCACCTACCTGCGCGGCAAGATGGACACCAGCCGGGTCGACGGCTCCGACGAGATGCGCGACCACGTGCTGCGCGGCGGCGATGGCGAGCACATCTGGGGAGGGCTGGCCGCCACCTTCGTCAATGACAACGGCCGCCGGTTCACCGTGCTGCGCCTGTACTTCGTGCGCGCTGGCGCCTCCGTCGGCGGGGATGTCAAGACCTCGTACGCGACCTACGACGGGTTCTTCCAGATCGAGCGGCTCGATCCGCTGGCCGCCTCCCGATTCGACAAGCGCACGTTGCGTGGTGCGGGCCTGACGCCGTACGACACGTTCCGCGAGTTCGAGGACACCATCCACACCCGGCTCGGGATCGGTGGCGGTGACGGCGGACGCAAGGCAATGCGACTGCTGGCCAGGGTCCAGGCGGGCATGGAGGTCAAGCGGGTCGACACCCTGTACAAGTCGATGGTGCTGGAGCGGCCGATCACCTACGAGGCCGCCGACCACGCTCTGGAGCACTTCGCGGACCTGGAGGCGTCCTACGAGAAGATGCTGGACGAGGCCGAGAAGCTCAAGACGCTGTCCAGGCTGCCGCAGTTGCAGGTCGAGTTCGACGAGGCAAAGCGGAAGTCCTTGCTCATCAACGCTTTCGGCGCTGAACAGACTGGCCACACGCCGTTCCTGCTGTGGCGGCTGCGCACCGAGCGAGGGCTGCTGGACTCAGCCGTCGACATCAACCGCGCCACGCACCGCGAACAGTCGGCAGCCTTCCAGAAGGCGAGGTCGGACGAGACCAGCCACGAGCGTCGCCTGGAGCAGATCGCGGCGGACAAGCGGGCCAACGGCGGCGACGCGCTCGACGCCCTCGTGCGAGACATCAGCGCCTTGCGCGAGAACCACGGCGGGATCTACGAGGCCAACCTGTGGTTCCAGCTCCGCACCGAGCCCATCGGACTGATGGAGCCGGAGACGGCCGAGCAGTTCGCCCAGGTGCGCATTGACGCCGAAGAGTTCATGGCCGGCCACGACGAGCGCGAGCAGGTGCTGCGCGACGAAGAGGACGCCGTGCGCGACGAGATGGATCCTTTGCGGGCCAAGCAGGTCGAGCTGGTGCAGGAGCGGTCCTCGCTCCAGGGTCGGGCTGGCAACGTGCCGCACGCGCTGCACGCAGCCCGCGTGAAGATGGCGCAGGTCGCAGGTCTGGATGCGATGGAGCACCTGCCGTTCGTGGCCGAGCTGATCGACGTGCTGCCCGACGAGGAGAGCTGGCGCAAGGCGATCGAGACCACGCTTGGCGGACTCGCCCGCACGGTGCTCGTCGACCGTCGTCGGCTCGACCACCTGTCAGCCTCCATCGACGGGGTGCGGATCACTCCGCGGATCCGCTTCCAAGCCGTGGAGCTGGGCGAGCACCATGAGTGGCAGGGCAACCCGGACTACGTCTCGGGCAAGCTGACGTTCAAGGATTCGGCGTTCTCGGGATGGGTCCAGGGCCGGGCCAGCGACCGCGACGTGGACCACCTCTGCGTGCCGTCGGCGAATGCGCTGTCCGGGAGCGAGCCACGTGTCACGCCGTCTGGACAGACCCGAAGCGGCTCCCGGGGTGCGCACGGTGAGTCAGGCCAGGGAAACATCATCGGCTTCTCCAACGAGCGCAGGCTGGCCGACATCGAGGCCCAGCTGTTGGCGCTCGATCCGCAGATCGAAGCGGTCAAGGAGAAGGTGGCGCAGGTCCGGCGGCGGCTGAAGAGCCTCGGCGACCAGAAGTCTGCTCACCAGCACGTGCTCGACACGCAGTGGTCATCGATCGACTACCGGGGTGTCGACCGACGGGTCGGTGAGCTTGAGGCCAAGGTCGCTCAGTTCCGGGCAGCGAGCTCCGTGCTGGACGAGCTCCAGCGCGAGGAAGACCAGCTGCTGGTGCTACGTGGCGAGGCGAACCGGCTGCGCGTCTTGGCCGAGAACAAGCTCAAGGACTTGCAGAAGGAGCATGGCCACCTGGTCAGCCAGCAGGACGAGGTCCAGGCCCCCATCGACGAGATGGATCACCAGCAGAGCGTCACGGTGAGCGAGGAGCAGCAGACCTATCTCGACGAGTTGTTCGCCGCCAACTGGGAAACCTCCGACCTGCGGTCGTTCAACTCCAGCATGAAGGCCCTCAAGTCCCGCCTGGGCGACGAAGCAAGGACCGCTCTCGACAGCCGTCGGCGCGCGGTCAGCTCGATGGAGTCGATGTTCGAGAGCTACCAGGGCCGTTGGCGCGAGAACAACCTCGGCACGACGGTGGACTCGGCGGCGGGCTACCGGGAGATCCTCGACCGGATCACCTCTGAGGGCCTCCACGAGCGCAGGGACCGGTGGCGGCGTGAGTTCGCGGCGTGGTCGAGCGACGACCTGCTGCGGCTCAACGACGCGTTCGAGACCGCCGTCGACGATATTCAGGACCGTCTGCTGCCGATCAACCGCATCCTCAAGACGCTGCCGTTTGGCGGCAAGGGCGTGCTCCAGATCAGCCACCGCCGGATCACCAACGACGAGCTGCGGCAGTTCCGTCGAGACCTGAAGACGCTGTCCTCGGGGCTCGCGGTCGAGATGACCGATAACCAGGTAGAGACCCGCTTCAAGAAGCTCCGGAGCTTCATGGAGAAGATCGCCATCCCTGAGGGACACACCAAACCCTCGACGTCGCAGCGCGACAGGTTCCTCGACGTGCGCCAGCACGTGGTCATCAATGCGGTCTGCGTCAACGAGCACGACCGTGAAGTCGCCACCTATGATTCGCTGGGCGGCAAGTCAGGCGGTGAGACCCAAGAGCTGGTCGCGTTCATCGTCGGCGCCGCCCTGCGCTATCAGCTGGGCGACGAGTCGCGGTCGCGGCCCCGGTTCGCTCCCGTGTTCCTCGACGAGGGGTTCGTCAAGTCCGACAGCGAGTTCGCTGGACGCTCGGTCCAGGCTTGGCAGGACCTCGGGTTCCAGCTCATCATCGGCGCACCGTTGGACAAGGTGAATGCGCTGGAGCCGTACATGGACCTGCTGCTGATGGTGACCAAGGGTCCGCAGGGCTACTCCTACGTCAACGAGCTGGTCGACGCGCCGGAGATCGGCGACGACGATGACGAGGAGGCCGCGTGAAGACCCCCGAGGCCTTGACGGCAGACGTGCGCCGGTGGCTGGGCAACCGGTGGCACACGAACCTAGCTGGCGTCGAGCCGGCGTTCCCGCGCGACTTCCCGCTCGGTCGGCCGAGCGCGAGCGAGCTGCGGCAGGGCTACAGTGCCGTGCACGCGCTCACGGTCGAGTGGCAGGAGTGGGCGCGGACCAACGACGTGGCGCTGACCTACGCGACCCGGCTGGCGACGGGCGGCACCCGACAGACTGTGCCGACGCACGCGCGCTTAGAGAGCATCGATCACGCCGCCTCGGTGATCGGTGGAGACTGGCCCGTCAGGCTGGCACGAGGTCGAGCAAGGCTCGATGTGCTGCGGGCCGGATACCCGGCTCTGGTCAATGACGCACGCCTGCTGCGGATGGTGGATGACTACTCGGATGTGGACTTCGAGGTGCTGCTCAAGGTGGCTGACTGGTACCTGGCGGAGCCGGGTCGGGCGAAGGGGGTGACTCCACGGCAGGTACCGATCCCCGGCGTCCACGCGAAGTGGCTCCAATCCCACCTTCCTGCCGTGCGTGCGCTGACCGGACTCGACGACCTCGACCTGCTGCCGGCTCACCCGGCGCGCATCCACTTCACCTACCTCGACCCAGCCCACCGCGCAGCCGCTGGGAGAATCCACGACTCGGCCACGGTGAGCGACCGCTTCGAGCCGGCGTACCTGCCGCGGGTGGTGGTGATCTCGGAGAACAAGGACACTGCGATCCACTTCCCTGAGTTGGCGGGAGGCATCTCTGTGGAGGGCGTGGGCCGTGGCGGCAAGACTGTCGCGGCGTTCCCGTGGCTGCGTGAGGCACCATCCGTCGTCTACTGGGGCGACATGGACCGCGACGGGTACGAGATCCTCGACGGCTACCGCCTCGACCTCGACCGCGACATCGACTCGGTCTTGATGGACACGACCACCTATGCGACGTTCGAGCGCTACGGCACCAACCTTGACCGGAGGGGTAACCCTTTGGCGGCGGGTGCGCCGAGAGTCGTCGAGCGACTGAGGGCTGAGGAACTGGCGGTGTACTCCCGGCTGGTCGATCCGGAGCATCGAGGCCACCGTCGGGTCGAGCAGGAGCGCATCCCCTTGGGCGTCGCTCTCGACGCGGTGCTCAACCTGGTCGCCAGCGATCTTGAGGAGAATGATTGACGTCAATCATTGAGTCAATGATTCAGCGAATCCAACATACCTGACCACGGCGCCTGTAGGGGCGATCAGACGGTGGCGACGACGTACCGCGAAGCCGGGCTGCACGAGCACTCCGTGACGACGCTTGGACGTCCGGCGATCAGACGACAACCCTTCGCAAGGAGCACCCACGATGTACGAGAACCACACCAGGGCCACCGGTTCGATGTGCCGATTGACCACCACGACGACAGCACCGCCCAGCACGAGGCACAGCAGCCCGAGCAGCAGCAGCCGGCGGCTGAGACCACGCAGGCTGCTCTGCCGCCAAGCGCACGGAGAAGGCGAAGCAGCGTGCGAAGGCTCGTCTGCGGCAGCGCGAAGGTGTGCGGCTGCCGCGCACCCGAGCCATTGAGCTGCTCTACGCCTACTGCGTCGTGCCGCCGATCGAGGGCGACGACAACGAGGCAAAAAGGATCTCCGCCCTGTTCGGAAAGATGGCCCTGACCAGCGCGAGCTGGCCAAGCCGACCTATCCGATGGTCGAGCCTGTGAAGCTCGACCTGCACGTCGGCAAGGCCCCGGAGCTTGAGGCTGCGCCCGACGCGCAGTTGGCAGAACGCATCAGCGCAACCGGCCCCGTCCCTGCAGCAGCAGGTGGCGGGGTCGCTGCATTCCCGGGGTGGGCACACGCCCTCCGCTCCCGCTTCGGGCAACCGGTCAGGCGGTCCGTCCCATCTGCCGGTCATGCGTGGAGAGCAGGAGCTCCGCCACGTGTGTGGCCTCGCGGATCACGTAGCGTCCGGTCTCCTTGCTGATGCCCGTCGGGAGTGTCCGGCCGTGCCCGGTCCCTTGCAGATTGCGCAGCTCGTTGATCGTCGAGGCGGTGGTCTTCGCCGACTGATAGATCGCACGCAGCTGTTTGCCGCCCGAGGCCTCCGCGTTGACCGTCTGGGGCTGGAGCCTGAGCCGGTCGAGCGCGAGCGCCAACAGCTCGTCGAAGTCCATCTTGCGATCAGGCAACATGTGCTGCTCATCCAGGACGAACTTGCAGATCGACTCCAACAGCTCCTTCGCTCCTCCGAGGAGCGCCCCTGGGTCCTCCACGTTGTGCTGGAGCCGCGCCAGCTGTTCATCGAGGGCAGCCCGGCCGCCGGTGGCCAGATTGATCGGGTTGGTGCGCTGGAGGCGACCATCCTCGTCGAGCCCGACCCCCATCACCGCGAGCGCCCTGCGAAGGGTGGCAACGCGCTCGGCGATCTTCGGCTCGTCGATCTGGAAGAGGCGTGCGATGCGCAGGTCGGTCAGGAGCAGGTCCAGGAGCTTGTCGTCCACACACCCAGGCCGGCGACGGGCTGTGGCGCATACGGTCAAGACCCTCTGCTGCTTGTTCGGGGTGCCGGTCGACGGGTCGTATGGGTCGACGTCGCCGAGTCCGCAGGCGGTGAACGTCCGCGTCAGCGTGGTGTGACTCGGTCCGTCGCCGGAGTAGTAGAACTGCGCGATCGCAGCGGAGACCTCTTCGGTAAGTAGCGTCGAACTCATGCACTCATTGTGGTCGAGGACGCGGACACTTCATCGGTCATACAGACCACGCCGGCGACGACACCGTGGTGCACTCGGGCCATGGGGACGCCACCACCCTGGGCGCGGAGCGTCCGCAGCTGGCCGAGTGGCACGAACGCGGCTGGTGAACCCGCCTACTTGTTGGCCTCGATCATCTGGCGCAATTCCTTCTTCAGGTCGCTGACCTCGTCGCGCAGTCGTGCCGCGAGCTCGAACTGCAGTTCGTGGGCGGCGGTGTGCATCTGGTCGGTCAGTTCGGTGATCAGACCGGCGAGTTCGCTGGCCGCCATCGTCGACGGGTCCAGGTCGCGCTTCTCGCCCAGCGCCGGCACCGGCTGACCCTTGCGTCCGCCGCCCTGGGCCTGCCGGACCAGCTTGTCGGTGTCCTCGTCCTCGCGGGCGAGCATGTCGGTGATGTCGGCGATCTTCTTGCGCAGCGGCTGCGGGTCGATGCCGTGCTCGGTGTTGTAGGCGACCTGGATCTCGCGGCGGCGGTTCGTCTCGTCCAGCGCCTTGGCCATGGACGGGGTGATCTTGTCGGCGTACATGTGCACCTGCCCGGCCACGTTGCGGGCGGCGCGACCGATGGTCTGGATCAGGGACCGGTCGGAGCGCAGGAAGCCCTCCTTGTCGGCGTCCAGGATGGCCACCAGGGACACCTCGGGCAGGTCGAGACCCTCACGCAGCAGGTTGATGCCGACCAGGACGTCGTACTCCCCCATCCGCAGTTCGCGCAGCAGTTCGATCCGGCGCAGGGTGTCGACCTCGGAGTGCAGGTAGCGGGTGCGGACACCGTTCTCGAGCAGGTAGTCGGTGAGGTCCTCGGCCATCTTCTTGGTGAGGGTGGTGACCAGCACCCGCTCGTTGCGTTCGACGCGCAGCCGGATCTCGCCCATCAGGTCGTCGATCTGGCCCTTGGTGGGTTTCACGATCACCTCGGGGTCGACCAGCCCGGTGGGGCGGATGATCTGCTGGACGAACCCGTCGGACCGGGCCATCTCGTAGTTGCCGGGCGTCGCCGACAGGTAGACCGTCTGCCCGATCCGGTCGACGAACTCCTCGAAGCGCAACGGTCGGTTGTCCATGGCCGACGGCAGCCGGAAGCCGTGCTCCACCAGGGTGCGCTTGCGGGACATGTCGCCCTCGAACATGCCACCGATCTGCGGCACCGTCACGTGGGACTCGTCGATCACCAGCAGGAAGTCCTCGGGGAAGTAGTCCAGCAGGCAGTTGGGGGCGCTGCCCCGCTCGCGTCCGTCAATGTGCAGCGAGTAGTTCTCGATGCCCGAGCAGGTGCCGATCTGGCGCATCATCTCCAGGTCGTAACTGGTGCGCATGCGCAACCGCTGCGCCTCCAGCAACTTGTTCTGGGCTTCCAACTCGGCGAGCCTGGCCGCCAGTTCGATCTCGATGGTGCCCAGGGCCCGCTCCATCCGCGTCGAGCCGGCCGAGTAGTGCGAGGCGGGGAAGATGTAGATCTCGTCGTCGGTGGTGACGATTTCTCCGCTGACCGGGTGCAGCGTGGACAGCGCCTCGATCTCGTCGCCGAAGAACTCCACCCGGACGGCGTGCTCCTCATACATGGGGAAGATCTCGAGGGTGTCCCCCCTGACCCGGAAGGTGCCACGGGTGCCGGCCAGGTCATTGCGGGCGTACTGCATCTCGACCAGGTGGCGCAGCAGCTTGTCGCGCTCGCGCTCCTCGCCGACCCGCAGGGTGACCATCTGGTCCAGGTACTCCTGGGGGGTGCCCAGGCCGTAGATGGCCGACACCGTGGCCACCACGATCACGTCGCGGCGGGTCAGCAGCGAGTTGGTGGCCGAGTGCCGGAGCCGCTCCACCTCTTCGTTGAGTGAGGAGTCCTTCTCGATGTAGGTGTCGGTCTGGGGGACGTAGGCCTCGGGTTGGTAGTAGTCGTAGTACGAGACGAAGTACTCGACCGCATTGTCCGGGAAGAACTGGCGCAACTCGTTGGCGAATTGGGCGGCCAAGGTCTTGTTGGGCTGCATCACCAGCAGGGGTCGCTGCACCCGTTCTGCGAGCCAGGCGATGGTGGCCGTCTTGCCGGTGCCGGTGGCTCCCAGCAGCACGACGTCCTGCTCGCCTGCCTCGACGCGGCGCTGCAGTTCCTCGATGGCCGCGGGCTGGTCACCGGCAGGTTCGAAGTCGGCGACCACCTTGAAGGGGGCCACCCGGCGCTGAATGTCACCTACTGGTCGCATGCCCACCAGACTAGGTCGACCCCCCGACATTTCCTGCATGAGCAGCCGCCGGTTCCCTGCGGGCGAACGCCCGCAGGGCCGGCACCAGGGACGTCAGCTGGCCGCCTGGGTCTGGAACATCGTCCAGGAGGTCTGGTTCCAGTCCTTGGCGGGCTGTTCGCGGGGGGCGCCCACCAGCGAGATCAGGGTGGTCAGCACGGACAGCTGGTTCGAGGACTTCACCGAGATCGCGGCATTCTGGATGATGTTCTGCGAGCCGTTGCTGCCCGTCTGGGTGCCGCTGACCGCGCCCTGGGAAATGTCCAGCCCCTCGGGGCCCTTGACCGGTGCCACCTCGTTGCGCTTGACGTCGGTCATCCGGCCGCCCTGCTGCTGCAGGTACTGCTCCACCAGCGCCGCGCTGCTCTTGCCGCCCGACGAGAAGGTCTGCAGCACCATGACGTGCTTGTTCGAGGAGTGCACCAGTTGGACGATGTCGTCCTTCTGGCTGCCGACGGTCCAGCCGGCCGGCACCGCGACGACCACCCCACCCTTCAAGGTGATGGTGTCACCGGCGGGTGGCTGCGTGGTCGGCGGCTGGGTCGTCGCCGGGGGCTCGGTG
>NZ_JADIJQ010000032.1 GCF_017355265.1 Tessaracoccus sp. SD287 | reverse complement strand
CACGATGCGCTCGATCGCCTCGCTGTCGGGGCGGGCATCCTGGGGGCTGCGATGGTCACGGGCCACGGCGGGGGCGTCGGTCATGTGCCGGGCCATCCTCTTGGTGTTCAGGACGTGCTTGAGGGTGATGTTGTCACTGACGACCGCCCCGCCGACGCCGCCGGGCGCCAGGGTCATCGACGGTGGCAGACCGGTGGTGGCACCCACCGCTCCCAGCGAGCCCCACGTGTTGACGAGCACCCGGAACGCGGGCTGCTGGACGCCAAAGGTGAGGATGGCGTCCTCATCGCGGGAGTGGATCACCGCCGTGTGACCGTCGCCACCGAACCTCAGCACCTCGCCCGCGCGCTCGTAGCCGCTGCGCCACCCGTCGGCGACCATGAAGCCGAGCACGGTGGTCAGCTTCTCGCGGGACAGTGGCTGCTCGGGCCCGATGCTGGTCAGGTCGGCGACCAGGATGCGGGCGTCGGCTGGAACCGCGACACCCACCTGCTCACCGATGTACTGGGGGGTGCGGCCCACCAGCCCGGCCAGCATCATGCCGTTCGGCCGGAACATCTGCGCGCCCAACCGCTTCGACTCCTCGGCGCTGAGCCAGTGTGCACCAGCGGCTTGCATCTCGCGCTTGAGCTGGTCGGCGATGGGGGCATCGGCAATGACCGTCTGTTCGGTGGCACAGATCGTGGAGCAGTCAAAGGACTTCGAGTCGACGATCATCCGGGCGGCCGCGCTGACGTCGGCGGAACGATCGACCCAGACCGGCACGTTCCCCGGGCCGACACCGTGGGCCGGTTTGCCGCAACTGTGGGCGGCCTTGACCATGCCCGGTCCCCCGGTGGCCAGGATCATCGAGGTGGCGTAGTGGTTCATCAACTCGTTGGTGCCTTCCAGACTGACCTCGGTGAGGCAGCTGACCAGACCCTTCGGCATGCCCGCCCGCTCGCCGGCGTCAGCCATCACCCGGACGGTCTCGGCGGTGCAGTCCCGCGCCGAGGGGTGCGGGGCCACCACGATCGCATTGCGCGCCTTGACGGCGATCAGGATCTTGAAGATGGCGGTGGAGGTGGGATTGGTGGACGGCGTCAGCGCCACCACCACCCCGACCGGCCAGCCGATCTCGACGATCTGGTGGGCCTGATCGGTACGCAACACCCCACAGGTCGGTTCGTCCTTGATGGAGTTCCACAGGTCGCGGGCCGCGAACTCGTTCTTCAACTGCTTGTGGGCGGCATGCCCAAAACCTGTTTCGACGTGGGCCATCCGGCCCAGCCGCTGGGCGTCGGCCATGGCGGCATCCACCATGGCCTGGCAGATGCGGTCGACCTGGGCCTGCTCGCTGAACTGGAACTCGCGCAGCGCGGCCCGGGCGCCAACGGCGAGGTCCCTGGCCTGCTGGACCGAACGCAGATCATTGTCGTAAGTGCTCATCATCAGCTCTTTCAGTAGGTCCGGGGGTTGCGGGCCACGTCCAGGACCGCGTCGGTGAAGGCAGCAGCGGCAGCGCGGCAGGCGCTGTGGCTGCCGGTGAGCAGTCCGCCACCGAAGTTGGTTTCACTCGGGGGCTCGTAGAACACCTTCATTTCCACGGCCGCCGCCTTGAGAGCGGCATCCAGGGCATAGGTGGCCTCAAGCGGTGGTGCGATCAGGTAGGCCAGCGGCTCACCCTGGGCGATGCCGGCCTCCTTGGACAGGAACGACCCGGTGCTGCTGACCACGTGCGGGAAGAACGTCAGATCGCCGGCCTCGTCGGCGGAGTAGAAGAACGCCTCCTGCTCGCAGTGGGCGATGCAGGCATCCAGGCCGGCGGTGACCTCGGCGGGGGTCGGCCCGGCCAGGATGCCGATGATCTCTCCCGACAGCGGTCCGGACGGATACCCCGAACCGGCATAGAAGCTCTTGGCATAGACGACCTCGACCTCGGCGAACTTCGTCGCCTCGTCCAACGCCACGTAGAGGGCGTCGTCGATGTCACAGGTGACCAGCCCCAGGGCACGGTGCTGGTCACCGAGCCTCAGGTGAGTCGCGAACCCGCGGTCGACATTGCTGATCGTGCGCGCGGCCAGGATGGTGGGCTTGATGGGATCAAGAATTGCCATGTGGGTGTGCTCCTCAGTCCTGTCCGGCCAACTCGCGCAGCTTCACGCCCGACGCGCCATGGTGCATCATCCGCTTGACGACCTCGACGACGTAGGCGCCGGCCTCGAGCGGGTTCGTGCCGCCATTGGTGGTGATCATGCAGATCAAGTCGCGGTCGGCGTCACTCTTGCCCGGCTGCGGGTCGTATCCCATGTACACGCTCATGGCGTCGGCGATGCCCAGACCGGGGCGTTCACCAATCAGCAGCAGCAGCACCTTGGCGCCGACGATCGTGTTGACGTCGTTCATGATTCCCACCCGGGCGTTCTGGATGAAGAACGGGGTGCCGATGGTCAGACCGGCCGACGCCAGGCCCTGTTCCAGCACCGGGTAGATGTCGTTGAGGTTGCTGTCGATGGCCGCGGCCGACAGTCCGTCACCGACGCAGATCTGCACGTCGGGTGACTTCGTGCAGCGCTCGGCAATGATCTGCCTGGACTCCTCCGACAGCCGTCGACCGAGGTCGGGGCGCAGCAGGTATTCCTCGCGGTCGCGCACCTGGGACGTGACGGTGAACAGGTTGAGGGGGGTCAACACGTCGTCGCCCACCACACCGTGGATGGCGTCCTGGGTGACGCCGTGGTCGGCCTGGAACAGCAACAGCGAGCGGGTCAGTGGTCGAGCCCCGGCCCGGCCCACGCCCAGGCGGGCGTTGGTGGTGGCCGCCAGGTTGCGCAGGCCGTCCGCATCCTGGGGGTCGAGGACGCCCAGCGCTCGGCGTGCCTGGAGTTCGGTCGGGTCGGGCAGGTCGATGACCAGGTCGCCATCGGCGTGGCTCGACGTGGTGGGTGCTGTGGACCCGGGAGCGCTGATGCCCTCCTTGGCGAGTTCGGCCAGCACCCTGGCAACGATCTCTTCCAGGCTGTTTGTCGTCGTGGACTCTTGCATGTCATTCACCTCTTCAGGAAGAAGGACGCGTCGCCGGCCAACTCGGTGAGCCGTCCGTTGCGGTACAGCCCGAGGTCGACCAACCAGTCCTCGAACTCGGGCAGGGGTCGGGACCCCACGGCCTGCCGCAGCGCCGGGGCGTCGTGGAAGCTGTTGGTCTGGTAGCTGAGCATCGCGTCGTCACCCATCGGTACGCCGATGACGAAGTTGGTGCCGGCGGCACCCAGCAGCACGGCCAGGTTCTCAATGTCGTTCTGGGTGGCCTTGGCGTGGTTGGTGTAGCAGACGTCGACGCCCATCGACAGGCCGGTGAGTTTGCCCATGAAGTTGTCCTCGAGCCCTGCGCGGGTGATCTGGGTGGCGTCATAGAGGTACTCGGGGCCGATGAACCCGACCACGGTGTTGACCTGGTAGGGATCCCATCGCTTCGCCATCGAATAGATCCTGGCCTCCATCACCAACTGGTCGGCGCCGTAGTGGGCGTCGGCCGACAGGGCGGTGCCCTGCCCGGTCTCGAAGTACATGTAGTGGGGGCCTTCCGGCCAGGCGTACTTCTTGGCGACGTCGTGGGCCTCGTCCATCAGGTCGACGCTGATGCCGAAACTCTCCATTGCCTTTTGTGATCCGGCGAGGCTCTGGAACAGCAGACCGACCGGTGCCCCGCGCTTCATGGCCTCCATTTGAGTGGTGACGTGGGCCAGCACGCAGTTCTGGGTCGGAATCTGCCAGCGGTCGATGACCTCCTTGGTCATCTCGAGCAGTCGGCTGACGCTGCCCACCGAATCATCGGAGGGGTTGATGCCCAGCACCGAGTCACCCGACCCGTAGGACAGGCCTTCGTACAGGGAGGCCCGGATGCCGTCGACCGAATCAGTGGGATGGTTCGGCTGGTTGCGCGAACCCAGTCGGCCGGGCTGGCCGATGGTGTTGCGGCAGTGCTTGACGACGCTGATCTTCTTGGCGCCGAGGATCAGGTCGAGGTTGCTCATCAGTTTGGTGACGGCGGCGACCATCTCGCCGGTCAGCGCATTGCTGACGCGGCGGATCTCGTCGTTGCCGGTGGTGTCGGCCAGGATCCATTCGCGGAAATCGCCAACCTTCCAGTGCTTGATCTCTGCATAGACGGTCTCGTTGACCCCGTCGTCGATGACCCGGGTCACCTCGTCCTCGTCATAGGGAACCGCCGGGTTCTCGCGCAGCACCGACAACGGCACCTCGGCGAGCACCAGCCGGGCAGCGACGCGTTCTGCGGCGGAGGTGGCGGCGATGCCGGCCTGCCGGTCTCCCGACTTCTCCTCGTTCGCCTTGGCGAGCAACTCCTTGATGCTGCCGAACTCGAACGTCTCACCGAACAGCTTCGTCCTGAGCAACATTCACGCCACCTTCCGTGGGGTCGTAGGGGGTCTCATTGGTAGAAGACGAGGGTCTTGACAGAGACGGGGACGACGCGGCCGTCGAACAGCGGCTCCCCGATGTCGATGAAATCCCCTTCGTCGAGGCCGATCTGGTCGACCACGATCAGGGGAAGGTCGGGGGTCCTGGCCCGAATGGCCTGTCCCAGCACCTGGGCGTAGTCCTCCCCGAGGACCAGGACGAGCGGGGACCCAGCAGTCAGGTGCGCGCCGGCGAAGTCGGCCAGTCCTTGGGCGAGCACGGTCAGCTGGTCGAAGCCCAGCCGGTGTGGCAGGTCAAGGCTGATGGCGTATCCGCCGGCATGGTCCTCACCGGCATCCCATCGTCGTACTGCCGCGTGCACCGCTTCACCCACCCGGGTGGCGTCCAGCAGGCCGGGCGCGAAGGTGGCCAGCTGCGGTTCGACGACTGGCAGGTTGCGCAGGGGCAGGTGGTCGCCCTCGGCCCAGATGGTCGACCCGGACAGGGTGACCTGCTGGCTGGCCGCGCCGAGCACGGTGGCGCGCTGGGTCTGGACCGGTTGCCTGACGGTGAGGGCCTGCCACCGGGGGTGCTCGCGCAGGGAGCGTGCCAGCAGGGGGCCGACGTCCCCGAAGCGGGCCACGTCGCCCACGGTGGCGGTGGGCAGGTCCTCGTAGTAGGCCGCACCCACTCCCCCGGACACGAACACGGCCGAAGGGCGTGCGTCCACGTCCAGCGGCGGGGTCAGCGCGACCAGGTCACCCAGGGTCGAGGTCTGGCCGAGCACCAGGTCGACGGCGATGTCGGCCATCAGGTCGGTGAACTGCCGCAGGGCACCCAGGGTGACCGGTTGGCCGACGACCAGGGGCAGCCCGGCGGCCGCCACCAGCGCACGGCCCGCGTGCTTGAGATGAGCCAGGGTGCCGGTGGCAGGGTCGATGATGGCCTGGCGTCCGCCGACCATCGCGGCCGCCGAGGCGAGGTGTTTGCCGTTGCGGAAACTGGCGGCGTTGGCCGACCCACCACCAATGTCGATGTTGACGACGGTGGCGTAGTGCATCGCCGACCAGTCCGCGGCACCGGAACCGCGGCCGGCGATCTGGGACTCGATGGCGGGGCCGGCCACTGTCACCACGAAATCGCCGGCCAGGTCGGACAGTCCCTCGAGGATGGCCTCGGCGTTGCGTGCCCGCGCCGTCTCACCGGTGATGATGACCGCGCCGGTCTCGACCTCACCGGGTTGCACCCCGGCAGCGTCGTACTCGGCCCGGATCAGCGCCACCAGGGCGTCAACGTCGATGGCATCGTCGGTGTCGAGGGGGGTGAGCTGGGGGTCGCCCTGGTACAGCACCGTCCGCGAGTTGACGTCCAGGCGCGGCACCAGACCGGGACGAGCCCGGTTGGCCACCGCCAGGCGCGACACCACCACCTGGCTGGTGGTGGTGCCCACGTCGATCCCGACGCTGGTCATCTCGCGTGTGCCGACCACGGTCAGTTCTTCCTGAAGGTGGTCTCGCCGTCCACCTCGAGGGTGTCGATGATGCCCATGATCACCGCGTCGACCGGCACGTCGCCGGTCCGGTCGGTGAGCCTGGCAGCCGAACCCTGCGCCACGAGCACCAGCTCTCCGTGTCCGGCACCGATGGCGTCCACCGCCACGAAGGGGTCACCGGTCAGGACGTCGTCGGGGGTGGTGGCGCGCAGCACCAGCAGCTTGGATCCGCGCAGCGACTCGACCTTGATGGTCGAGACGGCAGAACCGATGACTCGTGCGATCAACATGGCGACAGCTCCTGGTTCGATGACAGTTGCTCCAGGACGCCGACCATGACGCGCAACCCGTTCAGCAGGTCGGTGTCCTTGGTGAACTCATGTCGGTTGTGCGTGTAGCCACCGTGGGCCGGGACGAAGAACAGCACGCTGGGCACCGCATTGTTCATGACGATGGCGTCGTGCCCGGCGATGGTCTTGACCCGTCTGGATGACAATCCGGCGGCGCGGGCGACTCGCTCGACGAGTTCGGTTCCGGGGGGCCACATCCGACCGACCTCCCGCAGGGACTCCCCCGTCACCTCGACGCGGACACCGCCGGTCTGCTCCAGGTCGGTGAACAGGTCGGCGAGTCGGGCGCGGCTGCGTTCGACCCGGGTCAGGTCGTCGGAACGCAGTTCGATCTTCGCCCACACCCTGGACGGGGTGCAGTTGGGCGAGCCGGGTTCGCTGCCCAGCGACCCGACCGTGGTGTGCAGCCGTCCGTCGGGGTCGCCGAGCCCGTATTCATGGACCGCGGTGATCACCCGGGCCATGGCGTACATGGCGTCGACCCGGGCCGCCATCGGCGTGGGACCGGTGTGGGTCTGCTCGCCGTGGATCACCACATCGAGTTTGAGTGCGGCCCAGGCACCCTCGACCACACCGATGTCGATGCCCTCGGCCTCGAGAACCGGGCCCTGTTCGACGTGCACCTCGACGTAGGCGGCCGGTAGCCCCACCTCGTCGCTGCCCCGGTATCCGATCTCGGCCAGGGCGTCAGCGAGGACGACGCCGTCCGAATCGCTGAGGGTGAGTGCCTCCTCGAGAGCGACGGCACCGGTGTGGACGCTGCTCCCCAGCACGCTCGGCTGGAAGCGGGCGCCCTCCTCATTGGTCCAGTTCACCACGGCCAGGTTGAAGGGGTAGTCCCCCGACCTGACCTTGTCCTCGAGGGCGGCGACAGCGTGGACGGCGGTGAGCACACCGACTTGGCCGTCGAAGCGACCCCCGTCGGGTTGGGAGTCCAGATGTGACCCGACCATGATCGTGGGCTGCTCATCCGGCGGGTTGACGAAGAAGAACTGATTCCCGACCTGGTCGACCCGCGGATGCCACCCGCGCGCGGCGGCCAGTGCGGCCAACCGGTCCCGCGCCAAGCGGTCCTCATCCGACAGGGTCAGCCGGTGCAGGCCACCGTTGCGCTCACCGAACGTCGAGAACACGGCGAAGTCGGCCAGGAAATCGGGAACCAGTTCACTCATCAGATCTGTCCCAACCAGGTGTCGAAGTCGGGATGGCGCGAGACCTGCAGGGTTCGGTACAGCTTCCACGCGCCGTACTTGTAGTAGTCGAACTCCTCATTGCGCACGGCATTGTTGATCAGGCCCCACAGGCCCCATTTCGTGTCGGCGATCATCCGGCTGACCATCACCCGGGCGAAGAACTGCTCGTCGAAGTGACCGAGGTAGCGCTCGACCAGCAGCCGAGTGTTCTCCTCGCTGACGAACATCTCGCACAGCAGCACGCCCAGTTCGTAGGCGACGTCGTTGTTGGCGGCGTACTCGAAGTCGAGCAGCTTGACCGGGCGATCGTCACTGAGCAGGAAGTTCCCGGGCATCGGGTCGTTGTGGGCCGCCACCATTTTCAGCCCTGAGGACAGGTAGCGCTCCTTTGCCCGCTCGTAGTTGGCCAGCACCTCGGCGGCAAAACCGGGCAACTCGACGTCGCCGGTCTTGACCTGCTCGAGGTGCTCATCAACCATGTCGAACATGGTCTTGGTGTCGGGCAGTGGCGGGGTGGCGTGCCACTGCCGGTAGACGTCCATGACCTTGTTGAAGGTCTCCATGTCCTGGAAGTCCAGGGTGGTGGCGGTGCGGTACTCCTCGCCGATGAATTCGGAGAATTCGACGCCGGTCTCACGGTCCAGGTAGTAGACCTTGGGGCTGATGCCCGCCGCCGCGGCCTGCACCGCGGCCAGGTTGGCCGCATTGCGGTCGATGAAGGCCTCGGTGCCGGGGCCTGGAATCTTGGCGAAAACCTCGCCGTCGATGCCTTCGATGCGAAGTTTGTAGTTGTAGTTGGTCAACCCGCCGGTCACCGGTTCGTGGGTGTAGGACTTGCCGACCCACTGGGGGTTGCGCTCAAAACTCTGCTGCAGCAGGTCAATGCTCGTCGGATTGCTCATGCCAGCGCCTCCTCGACCTCGGTCGTCCAATGGGTGTCATTCATGGCGATGTCGGCCAGGGTCATGTGCCACAGCCCGTACTTGATCGAGTCCAGCGAGTCGTCCGGGTCGGTGCCTGAACGCAGCGTGGTCAGCAGTGACCAGCGCAGGTGTTCGAGCACCGCCACCACCCGGGTGACCGCGACGTCCTTGGCGGTGGCCTCGGGCAGCAGTTCACCGATCAGGGTCTTCGCATCGAGCACGGTCGGGGTGGCCTCGGACACCAGCAGCGCCGCATCGTGGACCCGGGACAGCTTGGCCGCCGAACCCCAGCCCACGAGCTTCACCTCGCCGGCCTCGTTGACCATGATGTTGGACGAGGTCGCCTCGCCCTGGGAGGGCACCAGGTCGAGGTTCTTGCGGTACTCAAGCAACACGTCGGTGAACGGCTTGAGTCGCCCGATCATGCCCGTGGTGCGCGGATCGACGGCGATCCTGCGGTCCTCGCACTCGTCCAGCAGGTGGATGACGTCGATCAGCGGGCTGCGCGGCGACAGCTCGATGTCGAGTGCGGCGAAGTCCTGCCGGGCCTGGTGCAGTCGGGCCCGGAACTCCGGGTCGGCGTAGTAGTCGAGGCGGGCAACCCGCCAGCCGTCGGTCAGACGCTCGGTCAGCACGATGCCAGTTTCCGCGTCGGTGGCATGGACCACCGGGGCGATACCGATCTCACCGGCTGCCTTGGCCGCGGCGAAGGTGTTGTAGCGGTTGCGCCACGACCAGGCGTGGCGGCTCATCACCTTGGCCAGGACGGGGCCGAAGCGCTCGCTCTCACCCTTGATCAGGACGTTGTCGGAGGCCCACCAGCTGGGTGAGGGCACCTGGGCGACGACATCGGACCACGCGATCTCCCCCACATCATGATGACGCGCGAAGTCCAGCAATCTTTCTTTGGCATTCAAAGACGTTCCCTTTCGTGAATCAGAAACCCGTCATACCGACACTGGTCGACAGGGTCGTGATGTTGGCATTGAACAAATCGTGCGACATTTCCACCGGGCGACCTTGGGAGTCGTGTCCGATGCGCGATACGTCAAACAATGGCGTGTCCACCTTGACCCGCAGCAACCGGGCGACATTGGTGCTGGCCCGGGCAATCTTGATGACCTCGTCCACGGCTGAGACGGCAACCCCGTAGTGCTGTTCCAGCAGTTCATAGATCGACCCCAGCGGGTGGCTGAGCAGTCCCGGGAACCGATTGGCGGGAAGGATCATCTGTTCCAGCGAGAGCGGCTCCCGATCGGCCAGACGCAACCGCAGCAACACCAGCACCGGGTCGCCCACCGCGATGTCCAGTCCCGTGGCCTCCCCCAGTTCGGCTTCTCTTTCGACCGCCGAGAGCACCTCGGTGGCGCTCTGGTGGCCCTGTTGACCCAACAATGCGGGCACCCCCTGGATGCGGTCGAGGTGACGCCTGATCGAGAATGGACCGGCGGGTTCGTGCTCGGAGGGGCCCATGGTGGGGCGCACCTCGCGCAGATAGATGCCCCCCGATCGACCAACCCGGCGTTCCAGCAGACCCTCGTCCTCGAGACGGGCAAGCGCCTTGCGCAGGGTTCCCCTGGAGGTGGCCAGCCCCGCCGCGAGCTCGCGCTCGGGTGGCAGGCGCGACTGGCCCTCGGCACGGCGCTGGGCCATGAGCAGAATCACGCTGTCGACCAAAGAATCAACGGTATTTGGTTCAACCGATTGGACCATTTGAGCACCTCCCTTGGTGTCCCCATGCGTGGTCAGTCTGTGTCATGCGGGGATGATTGTCCAGTGCCGTATCAGGCTGTGGGCACCGCCCGAACATCGTCAGGCGCTGTTAGCCTGATCGGAGTTGTGAGCAATCTCGACCGTGTGATTGTTGTGCTCAAGCCGTCCAGCATTTGGGGAATCCATGTCCGTGCGTCCCACGTCCGTCAGCGACCTGCAGCAGCTGTTCCGCGCCGACCCGGCGGCGGTGGTGTCCGAGGCGGTGACTGCGGGCCGAGCGGCAGAGCTGGCCACCGACCACCTGAGTGCCTTCACCTGCGTGAGCCCCGACCTGGCCGATGCCGCGGCGGAGGTGGTCGCCGCGGGACCCGACGGCAAACCATTGTTCGGGGTGCCGCTCAGCGTCAAGGACAGCCTGCACGTGACCGGTCTTCCCCGGTGGCACGGCACCGCGATGGCCACCGGTGCCGTGTCCGGATTCGACTCCGCCCCGGTGCAACGTCTGCGGGAGGCCGGCGCCATCATCGTCGGCAAGACCACCATGTCCGAGATGGGCCTGCTGGCCTCCGGCCTGGGCTCCCAGTTCCCGGTGGTGCGCAACCCGTGGAACCGCAGCCAGAGCCCCGGCGGGTCGAGTTCGGGTGCCGGTGCCTCCATCGCGGCTGGCGTGACCGTGGCAGGCATTGGCACCGACATCGCTGGCAGCGTCCGGCTGCCGGCAGCGCATTGCGGCATCGCGGCGCTGAAGCCCACCCAGAACACCTTGCCCTACGCCTCGGCGAGCACCTGGCGCTCGGCTGGTCCGATGGCGCGCACCGTGGCCGACGTCCGCACCCTGTTCGAGGTGGTCTCCCGCACCGACACCTCCGACCAGCTGTCCTTTGGTTATGACGTGGCCGTCGGCAGCACGCGTCATCGACCCGACGACGTGAGCGGGCTGCGCATCGGCGTCATGGAGTGGCCGGGCTATGGCCCCCGCATGAACGAGGACACCGCGCGCCTGTTCCGCAGCGCCGTCGACCTGCTGGCCGGACACGGCGCCGAGTTGGTCGACTACACCCTCGGTGTGAGCGAACAGGACTTCGAGGCGCTGGACAGATGCCTGATGGTGCGCGGTCGGGCCGAGGTCGCCGCCGTCGACCCGGCGCGACAGCGCCACCTGTTGCCGCAGGTCCGCGACTGGCTGGCCGACGGTCCTGACCTGTCGGCGGTCGACTACTACCGTGACTTCGAGCACCTCTCGGCTCGCGCGGGCCAGCTGCTCACGACCGCGTCCGAGTTCGACCTGGTCGTCTCACCGGTCATGGGTGAGCACACCTTCGCCGCCGAGGACTTCGGCCCCGACGCGTCCCGCTCGCTGCTGCACCACTGCAACTACACGGCCTGGTGGAACCAGACCGGGCAGCCGGCGATCAGCATCCCGATGGGTGTGGGCGGCGACGGCATGCCCATCGGGCTGCAGCTGGCCGCCCGGCGACGTGACGACTGGCGCCTGCTCGACATCGCGGAGTTCCTGGAAGCACACCTGGCCCTCGACCTCGAGTGGCCCGACCTGGTCGTGGAGGCCTGAGATGACTGTTGACGAGCGTTACGAGTCCGCCCTGTCGGTGCTGAGAGCCACGGCGCAGCGGGGGATGGACTGGTTCACCCAGACGTCCCTGGAGGTCGAGAACAAGGACGACGGCTCCCCGGTCACGGCCGCCGATCGCGACCTGGAGGGCTTCCTGCGCGCCGAACTCGGCGCCCTGTTCCCCGAGGACGGCTTCCTGGGTGAGGAGTTTCCCGAGACGGCCAGCACGTCCGGGGGTCGCTGGATCGCCGATCCGATCGATGGCACCAAGTCATTCATCCACGGCGTGCCGTTGTGGTCGATCCTGCTGGCCTATGAGTCCAGCGACGGCATCGAGTTCGGCGCCATCGCCTGTCCCGCATCCGGGCAGATGGTCTACGCCCAACGCGGCAAGGGCTGCTTCGACCAGACCGGACGACGCGTGCGCGCCTCGCGGAAGACGGACCTGGACGGCGCCTACGTGATGGCGAGCTGGCTGGAGGACTGGCCGCTCGCCCTGGTCGACTCACTGCAACGAGACGGCACCGTGGTGCGCACCTGGGGCGACGCCTTCGGGTACTTGCTGGTCGCCACCGGCCAGGCCGAGTCGATGGTCGACTTCAACGTGCTGCCCTTCGATGTCGCCCCGATGCCGGTCATCATGTCCGAGGCCGGGGCGGTGTTCACCGACCTGAACGGCGAACCCACGATTCATGGGGGTACCGGCATCGCGTCCGCCACCCCAGAACTTCACGAGGCCCTGCTGGAACGCATCACGCAGCACTGAGGGGCGGTCCCACGTCGGTGCTGACCGGGCCGACCCGGTCAGCACCTGGTCAACCCACCGGCCTCACCGCTGGTCGGGGCGCTGCTTTCGTCCCCACCCGAACCAGGCCGCGGGCCCCAGCGTGTTCACGAACGCGGCCAGCACCCAGGCCCACCGGGGCCCGAGCAGTTCCTCCCGGGGACGACGGAAGACCTCGATGAGCATGAACACCTTGGCCGTCAGTTCCGCGGTGGCTGCCACCGCCAGCGCGGCACGCCCGAGGGGGCTCCTGGGCAGTCCACGACGAGACCTGCGAATGGTTGACCCCATGCTGATTCTCCCTTCGAGCCGACGGTGGCTCTCGGGGTCCAGCCTACGACTGCCCGCACTGGAGCAACACCCCAGAGAACAGCTGCAACGCTGAGGGCCTCCTGCAAGGCTTCACACGCTGCAGGAGGCCCTCACCGCTGCAGGTGACGGTTGCTTGGTGACGGTTGCTCGCTGTGGCACCACCGCGCGAGCGGCGCGAGCGGGATCAGCTGAGCAAGTCGTTGATCACGATGGTCTGGTCCCGGCCGGGACCCACCCCGATCCCCGAGATGCGGCAGTTGATCTTCTGCTCGAGGAAGTGCACGTACTTCTTGCAGTTCTCGGGCAGCTCCTCGAAGGTGCGCGCCTCCGAGATGTCCTCGTCCCAGCCGTCCAGGTACTCATAGATGGGGGTGGCGTGGTGCAGTTCGGACTGGCTCATCGGCATGGTCTCGTGGCGGGTGCCGAAGACGTCGTAGGCGACGCAGACCGGAATCTTCTTCCACCCCGACAGGATGTCGAGCTTGGTGAGGAAGACATCGGTGAACGAGTTGATCATCACGGCGTGTTCGACCAGCACCGCGTCGAACCAACCGCAGCGGCGCTTGCGTCCGGTGGTGGCACCGTACTCGTGGCCCTTCTCCCGCAGCGCCTCGCCGTCCTGGTCGAACAGTTCGGTCGGGAAGGGGCCCTCGCCGACACGGGTGGTGTAGGCCTTGGCGATGCCGACCACGCGGTCGATCCGGGTCGGGCCCACCCCGGTGCCGGTGCAGGCTCCGGCCGCGGTGGGGCTGGAGGAGGTGACGTAGGGGTAGGTGCCGTGGTCGACGTCGAGGTGGCTGGCCTGGGCACCCTCGAACAGGACCACCTTGCCCTGGTCGAGGGCCTCGTTCAGCACCCGGGCGCTGTCGACCACGTGCGGACGCAGCGCGTCGGCGTGGCTCAGCAGCAGTTCGGTGACCTGGATCGGGTCGATCTCGCGGCGGTTGAACAGCTTGACCAGGGTCTGGTTCTTGCTGTCGAGGCTGGCCTCGACCTTCTGGCGCAGGATCGACTCGTCGAACAGGTCCTGGACGCGGATACCGACCCGGTTGACCTTGTCGGCGTAGGCCGGGCCAACGCCGCGTCCGGTGGTGCCGATCTTGCGCTTGCCCAGGAAGCGTTCGGTGACCTTGTCCAGGGTGGTGTGGTAGGGGGTGATGATGTGCGCGTTGGCCGAGACCAGCGGGTGCGGCACGTCGACACCGCGGGCGGCGAGCGCGTCGAGTTCCTGCTTGAACACGTCCAGGTCGATGACCACGCCGTTGCCGAGCACCGTGATGGTGCCGGGGTTCAGGATGCCGGACGGCAGCAGGTGCAGGATGAAGGTGTCGCCGCCAACCTTGATCGTGTGACCGGCGTTGTTGCCGCCCGAGAAGCGGACGCAGTAGTCAACGCGGTCACCGAGGTTGTCGGTGGCCTTTCCCTTGCCTTCGTCGCCCCACTGGGCTCCGACCACGACAATTCCGGGCATCCCGACGTCCTTTCGCTAGGTGACGTGCCGCTCCACTCTAGGACTGCGGGCAGCATCGGTTCGGCCACGGCCGCAGGCTGGGCGCCGATCGTTACCCGCCCGTCACCGTGCCCTCAGGCCTCGGGCTGGTGCTCGTCCTGGTGGGGTGCACGCCGGAAGTCGTCCTGGCTGAGTTCCTGGTAGGCCTCTTCGGAGGAGTCGCGCAGGAACTGGGCGCAGCGGGTGGCCTCCTCGTCGTCACCGATCCGCTCGGCGGCCAGGGTCAGCGCCCACAGGCACCGCAGGAACCCCTGGTTCGGTTCGTGGTCCCACGGGATGGGCCCGGCACCCTTCCAGCCCGACCGGCGCAGGGTGTCCAGGCCACGGTGGTAGCCGGTGCGCGCATAGGCGTAGGCGGCAATGTCGGCGGCCTCCGAACCGGACAGCAGCGACCCCTCGGCCAGGATGGCCCACGCCATCGACGAGGCGGGGTTCTCCCGCAGCACCTGGTAGAACGCATCACGACCGCGGTCGATCAGGGCGTCCACGGCGGGGTCGTCGGGCAGGCGGGTCGGGGCGCCGCTGGCTGCCGCCATCAGGTTGGGGTGGGTCTCAGGTCCGGCCATGGGGCTCACTCTATCCAGACGCTCAGGGCTGCAGCGGCATGGTCGATGCCCTCAGGACCCCGGCGGCCACCAGCTGGCGCTCCAGCAACGGCGTCATCGTCTGCACGTAGGTGTTGCTCAGGTGGCTGGTCTGGCGGTAGACGAAGACGTTTCCCACCACGACCGGGCAGGTGGCTCGTCCCGGCGGGCAGATCCACTGGTTCAGGTTGATCATCTCGGCATCGGTGAGCCGTTCGTGCACCTCCACCAGCTGGTCGGTGCCGGTGCCCTGGTTGGCGGGGAACTCGCACTCGGTCAGGTCGTCGGTCTTCTCGGCGCAGGTGTAGACCGAGGTCTCGTTCGGCGGGGCGGGGGTGTCGGCGATGATCACCACCTTGGTGCCGCGGGCCTGCAACTGGGTCAGGTAGTCAGCCATGCCGCTGGCCGAGTCGGGCACGAACATCAGCGAACTGGTGATGACCAGGTCGGGGGGCACACTCAGCAACGCGTTCAGCAGGCTGGCGTTGTACTGGTTGCACTGCACGTACTGGTCCTTGGAGGTGAACGCGCACCCCGACTTCGACAGGTTTTGCACCCGCCAGCCGTGCCGCTGCCCGATCACGTCGACGGCGGGCTGCCACTGGTCGATCTTGGAGTCGCCCACCAGCGCCACCCGCACCGACCCCGACCGGTCACCCGAGATGCAGTCGTCCTTGCCGACCACCGTGGCCTGGTTGCGGGACCGCTGGCAGCCGGTCTCGTAGCTGGGCGGCAGGTCCTGGTCGGCCACGGCCGGCGACGGCTGCACCGGTGTGGTGATGGCCAGGGCCGGGGCCAGGTTCGTCCGCAGTTGCGGCACCCCCGGCGCGCCGGCGTCGGCAACCAGGCTGAGGGCTCCGATGTAGGCGCCGGTGACCGGCCCCAGCGAGGGCGCCACCGGCGTCTGCGAGGTGCTGGCCACCGTGGCGGTGCTCAGGGTCGGCAGCGGCTTCACCACGGTGCCCTGGAACTGCGGCGCCCGCGCCCAGACCGCGGCGCCCACCAGTCCGGGCACCAGCATGGCCACCAGTGCGTTGCGGAAGGCTCGGGTGCCCTGCCAGCTGCGCAGGTTGCCGAAGCGGATCGGGGTCTCCAGGACCTTGCCGGTCAGCCAGGCCAGTCCGATCGCGACAGCGGCCACGCCCAGCCGGACCCCCCACCCCAACTGGGGCTGGGTGGGCGTGGTCCACAACGACCGCGCAAGGATGATCAGCGGCCAGTGCCACAGGTACAGCGCGTACGAGATGGCCCCCAGGAACCGCAGCGGGGCGACGCCGAGCATCCGGCCGACGGGATTGTCGCCGTCGGTGACCCCGGCCGCCAGCACCATCAGCGTGCCGAGGACCGGCAGCAGGGCGGCGTACCCGGGCCAGGCAATGGTGGCGGTCAGCACGAAGCCGGCGGCCAGCACCGTCAGCGTGCCCAGACCGGCCACCCCGGCCACGATGGTGCGAGCCCGCCGGCCCAGCACTCGTCCCTGCAGCCACGGCGCGGCCAGGGCCAGCAGCCCCCCGGCGCCGATCTGCCAGAAGCGGGTCGTCGAGACGAAGTAGGCCTCGGCCGGGTGGGTGGCGGTGTAGTGCACCGACCACCAGAAGGAACCGACCACCACCGCCACCAGCGCCCCGGTGAGCAATCCGATGGGTTTGGCCCGGAGCAGCCGGGCGAGCAGCACGCAGCCGATCACCAGCAACGGCCAGACCAGGTAGAACTGCTCCTCGACGGCCAGCGACCAGTAGTGCTGCACCGGCGACGCGGACGCAGGAGCGGCCAGGTAGTCGACCGACCGGGCCGCCAACGACCAGTTGATCACGTAGAACGCGGAGCCCAGGATGTCCTGGCCAAGGTCGCGCCACTGCGAGGACGGCAGGACCAGCCAGCCGGCAACCGCGGTGAACAGCAGCACCAGCGTGGCCGCCGGCACCAGTCGGCGCACCCGGTTGGCGTAGAAGGCCAACAGTTGGGGGACCGACCCCTGGCGCACCGGGGCGACCAACTGGGAGGTGATCAGGAAACCGGAGATGACGAAGAAGACGTCGACGCCGCTGAAGCCGCCGCGAAAACCGGGGACCCCGAGGTGGTAGCAGAGCACCCACAGCACCGCGATCGCCCGCAGCCCCTCGATGTCACCCCGGACACGCGAGTACCTCGGCCCCCCGGCCAACAGCCGCTTGAGCCGGGCGCCAAGGGTTTCCGGCTCGTGGTGCAGCAGCGCGCGGCGCAGCGAGGGCGAGTCCCCGCTGACCGGGTCGGCGCTGGCGGTGGTGAGCATCGCCTGGCGGTGACGCGCCAGGTCACGGGGAGGAGGCGGCGGCACCGGGGTCTCGGTGACCGGAATCCAGGCGGCGTCCGGTGAGGACGGCGACGCCGGTTCGGGTGCCGGCTCGGGCTGGGGCTCGGGTGCTCGTTCGAGTGCTGGCTCGGGTTCGGGCCCCGTTTCCGGTGCGGACCCGGTTTCCGGCTCGGGCCCGGTTTCCGGTGCGGACCCGGTTTCCGGTGCGGACCCAGGTCGGGCTTCCGGAACCTGTTCCGGCTCGGGGGCACGCTCCGGTCCCGGCTGCTTCAGCGCAGCAAGGTGGCGCCGCGGGCGCCGCTCGCCCCCCTGATCAGCCCCGGTCGGCGTGTCGGCGGGGTCGCCGACCGCCTCCAGACCGCGGGCCGTGCGGAAGCGGCGAGGCAGTTCCTCGGTGTCGGCATCACGGTCGGCATCACCGTCCGGATCGCCAGCGGCCGCCGCTGCGGCGTCCTCGGCAGCCACTCCCCGCGAGGCGAGTCCGCGCATCGCCCACGGTCGCACCGGTGGGGTCGACCCGCTCTCGTCGGCCCGCGAGGGGCCGCGTCCGCGCCGGGGCGCCACCTGACCGGGCTGATGGGTCCCGTCGACGCCGCGGCGCGGACCGCCCGCCGAGGCGGGTCGCACCGTGGGATCGTCCACCGGCCGGCGCCCCTCGTCCTGGCCCTCGTCGCCGACGCCCCGGCCGGGGCGCGGACGGTGCGGAGACATGGAAAAGCGGCCCTTTCGTTGGCACTGGACGGTGGCTGAAGCCTACTTCAGCCAGCAGGCCACGATGCACTCGATTGTGAGCGGTTGGCCGCTGGGCCGTAGACTCGACACGTCCAAGACTCAACGGACGCTGCCGCAACGCGCGCGCCTGGGGTCCGGGGCCACCTGCCAGAAGTAGTCCTGCTCTGGCGTCCCCCACGCGAAAGCCACCCCGCATGCCCGTACGCAATGACCTGCGAAATGTCGCCATCGTCGCCCACGTCGACCACGGCAAGACCACCATGGTGGACGCCATGCTGTGGCAGTCCGGAGCCTTCCGTGAAGGTGCCGACATCGACAACCGGGTGATGGACTCGATGGACCTGGAGCGCGAGAAGGGCATCACGATCCTCGCGAAGAACACCGCCGTCAAGCACGTCATCAACGGCGACCTGGTCACCATCAACATCATCGACACCCCCGGTCACGCCGACTTCGGTGGCGAGGTGGAGCGCGGCCTCGAGATGGTCGACGGCGTCGTCCTGCTGGTGGACGCCTCGGAGGGGCCGCTGCCCCAGACCCGCTTCGTGCTGCGCAAGGCGCTGGAGAAGCAACTGCCGATCATCGTGGTGGTCAACAAGGTCGACCGTCCCGACGCCCGCATCACCGAGGTCATCGACGAGACCTACGAACTGTTCATGGACCTGGTCGACGAGGACAACTCCCAGGTGCTGGACTTCCCCGTCGTCTTCGCCTCGGCCAAGGCCGGGCGCGCCTCGCGCACCCAGCCCGCCAATGGCGAGATGCCCGAGGAGGCCAACCTCGAGCCGCTGTTCGAGACCATCATGGAGACCATCCCGGCCCCCAAGTACACCGAGGGCGCCCCGCTGCAGGCCCACGTCACCAACCTGGACTCCTCGCCCTACCTCGGCCGGCTGGCGCTGTGCCGCATCATCGAGGGCGAGATCGTCCGCGGCCAGACCGTGGCCTGGTGCAAGTCGGACGGCACCGTCGTCAACGTGCGCCTGTCCGAACTGTTGATGACCGACGCCCTGGAGCGCAAGCAGGCCGACAAGGCCGGCCCCGGTGACATCGTCGCCATCGCCGGCATCGCCGACATCACCATTGGCGAGACCCTGTCGGACCCCAACAACCCCAAGCCGCTGCCGCTGATCAACGTCGACGAGCCGTCCATCTCGATGACCATCGGTATCAACACCTCGCCGCTGGCCGGGCGTTCGGGCAAGCTGCTGACCGCCCGCCTGGTCAAGGCCCGCCTCGACCAGGAACTGATCGGCAACGTGTCGATCCGGGTCAACACCACCGAACGTCCCGACACCTGGGAGGTGCAGGGACGAGGCGAGCTCCAGTTGGCGATCCTGGTCGAGATGATGCGCCGTGAGGGCTTCGAGTTGACCGTCGGCAAGCCGCAGGTGGTCACCCGCGTCATCGACGGCAAGCTGCACGAGCCGTTCGAGCGTCTCACCGTCGACGTCCCCGAGGACTACCTCGGCGTGGTCACCCAGCTGATGGGTCTGCGCCGCGGACGCCTGGAGCAGATGGTCAACCACGGCACCGGCTGGGTGCGGCTGGAGTACATCGTCCCGGCCCGCGGCATGATCGGCTTCCGCAATGAGTTCCTCACCGAGACCCGCGGCACCGGCATGATGCACCACGTCTTCGACTCCTACGAGCCGTGGGTCGGCGAGATCCGCACCCGCCCCACCGGTTCACTGGTCGCCGACCGGACCGGTGTGGTCACCGCCTACGCCTTGTTCAACCTGCAGGAGCGCGGCACCCTGTTCGTCGGCCCCGGTGCGGCCGTCTACGAGGGCATGATCGTCGGCGAGAACGCCCGCGCCGACGACATGGACGTCAACCCCACCAAGGAGAAGAAGCTCACCAATGTGCGCTCGGCCACCGGTGACGAGCTCGAGCGGTTGATCCCCCCGAAGCTGCTGAACATGGAGCAGGCGCTGGAGTACTGCGCCGGCGACGAGTGCCTGGAGGTCACCCCGGCCGACGTGCGGATCCGCAAGGTGGCCCTCAACGGCAACGACCGCGCCAAGCTGCGCAACAAGGCCAAGCAGTCCTGAGCAACAGGCGAGAGTTCACAAAATTTGTGCCCGGATGATGCAACCGATGCGTCGGCTGACACGTATCTGGGTAAGGATGTAGTCACTCGCGATACGAAAGGCACTGGCATGCGTACTGTGCGAACCCCGGCCGCCCGAGCACTCACGGCCATCGCCGCCGCCTTTGCGCTTGCCGCTGGCTCACTGTTCGTCGTCGTGGATGCCCGGGCAGAGGTCACCGTCCCCGCGGTGGTCACCGTCCAGGCCCAGCCCGGCGACACCGGCCCCAAGGTGGACGAAATCCAGGCGATGCTGTTCCGCGTCGGCCTGCTGCGCCTCACCCAGCGCACCGGCACCTACGACCCGGCCACCACCGCGGCGGTCAAGCAGTTCCAGCAGCAGCGTGGCATCAGCCCGGCCACCGGCATCGTGGACGACGTCACCTACCAGCACCTGCTGACCGCCTATCGCGCGGCGGCGACACCGACCCTGCAGCAGAAGAAGGTCACCCGCAAGGTGGCCCAGCCGATCCCCAAGCCGACTCCGCCGCCCGTCGTGGTGCCCGACGTGGTCAAGTACCAGCTCAACTCCAAGTGCGATGACGAGGCGAAGGTGATCTGCGCCGACCAGTCACGCCGCAAGGTGTGGTACCTCGAGAACGGCAAGGTCGTCAAGCAGTTCGACGCCCGGTTCGGAGCCGCCAGCACGCCGACCCGCAACGCGAACTGGCGCATCACCCGCAAGGTGCGCGACGAGGTCAGCTACCTGTACAACCTGGTGCCGATGCCCTTCTCGATGTACTTCTCGGGCGGACAGGCCTTCCACTACTCGGCCGACTTTGCTGCCATCGGCTGGAACAATTCCCGCGGTGGCAGCCACGGCTGCATCAACCTGCGCGACTACTCCGGCGCCGAGTGGATGTTCAACCGGGTGCCGGTGGGCACCCTGGCCATCGTCCAGGCCTGAGCGGGCGCCTCACCCGACACCTGCACCACTACGTCACAGCTGCCCCTGCTTCGAAGCGGGGGCAGCTGTGGCGTTTGCGGGTATCTGTGGTGTTCGCGGATAACTGCCGGGGATGCGGGTCGGCGCGGGGGCGGGACGGCGCGGCCTGTGGACGGACCCGGAGTTGTCCACACCCTGCCGATTCCTGTCCCCGTGACGCCGGCTGCTGGCTTCACTGGTGGCATGGATCTGATCCCCACCCACCAACTGCACCTGCAGGGCCTCGACTCACGAGCAATCAGCCGGATGGTCGGAGCCGGGGACCTGGTCCGGGTGATGCGCGGGCATTACCTGGACTCACCGCTGGATGCTGAAGAACTGCACCTGGCCCGCGCGGCGGCCTGTGCCGGCCAGGTGCTGGCCCTGGAGTCGGCCGCCCTGGTGCACGGCTTGCCGCTGGACCGGCTGCCCACACTGGTGCAGGTGGTACGACCCGGCCACGGACGATCGCAAGTCCGCGGCACGAGGCTGATCGCTAGCGCACCCCTGCCCGACCACCACGTCGTCGACCTGGACGGGCTGCGGCTCACCACCCGGGCCCGGACGGTGGTTGACCTGGCCCGATGGCGCGGGTTGATGACCGGGCTGGTCGCCTGGGAGTCCGCCCGCTGGCAGGCGCGCACGTCGAACGCGTTGGCTGACTTCGACGCCGCCGCCAGTGACGCACTGGACGTTCTGGCCCGACGCCGCGGCATCGCCACCGCCCGCCAAGCCATGTCGCTCGCCTCGTCCTGGTCCCAGAGCCCGATGGAGACGCGCAGCCTGATGACCATGCGCACCCTGGGGCTGCCCGAACCGGTCCAGCAGTACCGCGTCACCGACTGGTCGGGAGCGACCCTGGGCTACGCCGACTTCGCCTGGCCTGAACTCGGGGTTCTGGGTGAGTACGACGGTCAGGACAAGTACGGCATCCTGTCACGTCCGGGTGAGTCCCCGCTGGCGGTGGTGCGGCGCGAGAAGCGGCGCCAGGAGGGGATGGAGGCGCTCGGCTGGGTGTTCGCGCGCTGGGGTCATGAAGAGGTGCGGCGTCCCCCAGCCCTGCGCGCCCGGGTGCAGGCCGCCTTCGCGATCGCGGCGACCCGGACGATAACCCTGCCGGGGGTGGACACCCCCTGAGCTCGTCCGAGCCACCTGCACCACCACGTGACAGCTGTCCCTGCTTGAATGCACCGGTCGAGCCCCGTCCGAGCCACCTGCACCCCAACGCGACACCTGCCCCCACGTCCGTGCACCGGTCGAGCCCCGTCCGAGCCACCTGCACCCCAACGCGACACCTGCCCCCACGTCCGTGCGACGGTCGAGCCCCGTCCGAGCCACCTGCACCCCAACGCGACAGTTGCCCCTGCTTCGAAGCGCGGGCAGCTGCTGGTATTGGGTGCAACTGTTGGAGGTGGGGGGATCCGGGCCTGCCTGAGGCCCGCCAGTCGCGCCCTCGCGGGACGGATCATCCCCGCACGGCGGCCAGCAACTCGTCCAGAGCCCCGGGCTGGACGCGCACCACACCGACCGGACGCCCATGTCCCAGCACCGGAGCGGTCACCAGCCCCGCCACGTCGGGAGCATCCACCATCGCCTGCAAGATCGTCGCGGCCAGGGGCACACTGCCCCGGGTGGCGCCGTCGTCGAACTTCAGCGCCAGCCCGCGTCCATCGGGAAGGCCAACGGCCAGGCACCCCTCGGCGCCCTCCTTGCAGACCAGGCCGGGCACCGCGCGGTGCAGCGACAGGTCAGCACGGCCCTGCCCCGAGACGTACTCCGGGTGCTGGCGGTAGGCGTCGGCCACGCGTTGCTCGACGCCGGTGGCCGCGGCCGCGAGCCGTCCGAACGCCGCAGCCAGACCCTGCAGCGGGGTGGCGAACAGCGGCGCCCCACAGCCGTCGATGCTGGCCGGGGTGTGACCGCCGCAGTACTCCTCGACGGTGGCCGCGATGGCCTGCTGCAGCGGGTGGTCGGGCTCGAGGTAACTGGCCGTGTCCCAGCCGGCGCGCACGCAGGTGCGCAGCATCGCGGCATGCTTGCCCGAACAGTTCTGGGCCAGCGGTTCGGCGTCCCGACCGGCACGCAACCAGTCCGCGCGGGCGGCCTCGTTCAGGGGCAGGTCGGGGGTGTTGCGCAGGTCGCCGGGTCCCAGCCCCGCACCGTCCAGGATCTGCTGGACGCCACGCAGATGGATGTCCTGGCCCGAGTGCGAGGCGGCGGCCAGCGCCAGCAGTTCGCCGTCCAGGTCGAGGCCGTGGCGCAGCATGGCGATGGCCTGCACCGGTTTGAGCGACGAGCGGGAGAACATCGGGCTGGTCACGTCCCCCAGGCTGGCCAGCACCTCACCGTTGGCGTCGGTCACCACGACGCGGGCGCGATGCAGGCACTCCACCAGGTCACCGCGCACCACCTCGACCAGGTGGGGACTGTCAGGGCTCATGGGTTGCAGATCAGGCACGGGCCTGAGCCTAGGGCCTGCCGACCGGGGCTGCAGCCAGCCGCAGGCAGGCGGTCGAAAGTACCAGCACCTGGTGGCTCAGGTACTGCCCGCGGCCTGGTCGCGACCTGCGCGGCTCAGCGCAGGTTCGCCCGGAAGTGCAGGCCGGCGTCCGGGTCGACCAGCAGGTCCTGTCCGGCGGCGATCTCGGTGCCGTCATCGCCCAGCGTCGTCAGGGTCTGGTCGGCGGCGACGCCGCGCTTGACCAGGGCCAGGCCGATCGGGCCGTCCTCGTGGTGCCGGGCCGAACTGCCCATCACCCCGACCACGCGTCCCTCGGCGTGCACCTCAGAACCGGTCGGCGGCAGGGTGTCCACCGATCCGTCGAGCAGCAGCCGGGTCAGGCGACGCGGCGGACGGCCCAGGTTGTGCACCCTGGCCACCGTCTCCTGGCCGCGGTAGCAGCCCTTCTCGAGGTGGGTGCCGTAGAGCCCGATCTCGTTGGGGATGGTCTTGTGGTCGGTGTCGATGCCGATCCGCGGCACCCCGGCGGCGATCCGCAGCGCTTCGTAGGCCCAGGTGCCCGCGGGGGTTGCCTCCGGCAGGGCGGCGTCGCGGGGCAGCAGCACGTCGCGGCCGCCGGCAACCTCGGACGCCCAGCCGAGCGCGTCACCGGTTGGCACCTGGCTGCCGGCCCAGACCAACCGGAAGTCGGCGGTGCGGTCGATGGTCTGGACGCGCATCATGAACGTCATCCCGGTCAGGAACGCGGCCAGCCCGGCTGAGCCGCCGGGTTCGGTGACGGCCCAGAAACTGGTGCCGTCGTCGACCCCACGGAAGCCGTGCTCAATGTGGCCCTGGGGTGAGAGCACCAGCCCGCTGATCGGTGTCCCCGGTGCAAGTCCCTCGGTCTGCTGGGTGGTCAGGGCGTGCAGCAGCGTCAGCCGGTCGGCCCCGCGCACCTCGAGCACCTCGTGATGGCCACGGTCGACCACGGCGGTGCCGGCCTGCACGGCGCGCTGCTCGGAGACGGGACTGCCGTGGTGCCAGACCGCGCCCTGGTCGGGGCCGGCCAGAATCTCGACGGCCATCAGATGCGCTTCAAACGTGCCCACAGGTGCGACTGCAGGGGCTGCTCGGTGGTGGCCCGGTCAAAGGTCCACAACAGGTCGCCCTCGACCGAGCCGTAGAGCCGCTGCCCGCCGGTGTACTCGACGCTGGCGGTGGAGGTCCGCATGACCGCGTCGGTCACCAGTTCGATCTTGGCGCCCTCGATCTTGCCGGCCCAGACCTCCGACCAGCCCTCCGGACTGGACAGGACGACCTCGATGGTGCCGTCAGCCTTGGGACGCCAGAAGCCGGTCTCCATGGTGATCGGGGTCTCGGGCTCGCCGCGGTCGTCGGTGGTGTACAGCTGGCTCACGTAGTGCAGGAAGTCGCCGCCGTTGTGGGTGAAGTCCACCGTCTGCCCGTATTCGAAGTCACCCTGTCCGGGCCAGCGACCGTGGCCGTTGCCCTCCCAGCGACCGATCATCCAGGCGACCCCCATCAGGCTGCTGGGCAGGTCCGGTGGAATTTCAAAGGCCATGATCGTCTCGCATTTCGGGTGTCGTCAGCGGTCGGGGTACTGGTGGCCGTCGACATCACGCGGCGGCGGCGTCCACGAACCCTTGTTCTTGGCGGACACCACCAGCACCAGGATCAATGCACCGATGAAGCACAGCCCCATCAGGACGACTGCGATGATCAGCACGAGCGAGATGCCAGCGGCCATGGCCCCCAGTCTAGCGATGACTGGCACCGGGACGACCCCGTGGTGTCGACGCCGCCTGCGCCACCTAGGCTGTGCTGGTGAGAATTGTGGTCCAACGTGCCGCCCAGGCACACGTCCTGGTCGATGACGAGGTGGTCGGTGCCCTGCCCGGCCCCGGACTGGTGCTGTTGGTGGGCATCACCCACGACGACTCCCCCACCGAGGCCAGGGCGCTGGCCCAGAAGGTGTGGGGCCTGCGGATCCTCGCCGGGGAGACCTCGGCCAGTGACCTGTTGGCGCCCCTGCTGGTGATCAGCCAGTTCACGTTGTACGCGAACACCCGCAAGGGACGCCGACCGAGCTGGTCGGCGGCCGCCCCCGGTCCCGTCAGCCAGCCCCTGTTCGAGACCTTCTGCGACGAACTCCGGGCGCTGGGTGCCCACGTGGAGACCGGTGTCTTCGGCGCCGACATGCAGGTGCACCTGGTCAACGACGGCCCGGTGACGCTGCTGCTCGACTCGGCCGACGGCTGAGTCACCGGCGCAGCTCAGGCCTTGGTGAAGAAACGAACCGTCGACAGCAGCACCGCGTCGCGGCTGGGGTCGCCGCGCATCCCCGGTGAGGTGGAGGCGACGATGGTGAGCCTGACCCGGTCGGCGGCCATCGGCGGGATCATCAACTGCTGCACCGAGCGACTGTTCTCGCTGAGGTTCTGGCTGAACCAACTGCCGTCGGGCAGGTCCCAGCGCACCGAGACGACCCGGCGGTACTGGTCGTACAGCGAGGCCGTGCCCTCACCCTTGGCATAGCCATTGACGATCCCCACCCCGACCAGTTGCGACCCCGGCGCGAAGGTGAACTCGAGGGTCTGGTTGACGCCGTTGCCGTCGCAGCGCCAGGCCGTCGCCAGCTGGTCGTCCAGGGTGTTGGCCGGGTCATAGGTGACGTACTGGCCGCTGCCGTCACGCCCTGCCGGCGCGGTGCAGCGGGCGGTGGCGCTGGTGGCGGGCAGCACGGCGGTGTCGCCGGTCCACGGCTGCATGGCGGTGCCGTTGACGCTGCTGGTGAGTGGTGCGGTGGTGGTGGGAGGGGCCACGGGACGGCCGTCCAGCGCCCGGCGGATCAGTGCACCGCCGGCGAGCCCGGCAACCAACGCCAGCAGCACCACCGAGACCAGCACCAGCCAGACCCGGCGCTGCATCACGGCACGGCGCTCGGTGCTGGGCAGCAGGTCGTCCAGGTCGACGGTGCGCGCGGCATGGGCCGAGGTGAGCACGGGGACGGCTGCCGACTCCTTCAGCCGCCACCTGGTCGGGGCCTGGTCGGGGCCGACCGGGTCGGGCACGTCCTCGGACACCTGCTCACCAGCGGTCTGCTCGGCGCCGACCCCCTCGGGGTCGGTCTCCTCGGGGCCGGTCTTCTTGGTGCCGGTCTCCGTGGTGCCGGTCTCCCCGGATGGACGGCGGACGGCGAAGGGGGACGGTCCAGCAGCGTCCCGATCACCCTCGTCGGGGGGACCCGGACGAAACCAGTCCTCGGGGAAGTCACCGCTCACCTTGGTGAGTGTAGCCAGACGCGCACCGAGGCAGGGGTCTGCATCTGCGAGAATGTGCGGCATGGCAAGCATCGTCGTACTGGTGGGAGGTGACGCCGCCCCTCTTCCCGACGCACTCACCCTGCTGCCCCACACCCTGGACGTCCGCACCGAACTGCCGGCCGACCACTCCCCCAACGCCGACCTGGTGCTCGTCGATGCCCGTGAGGATCCCGCCCAGGGACGTGACCTGTGCGTCCATGCCCGGGCCCGCGCCGACCAGCCGATCCTGTTGATGGTCAGCACGGCCACGCTGGCGGTGCTGCAACGTGCCTGGGGCTTCGACGACTTCGTCGTCGACCGCGCCCCGGCCGCCGAGTTCGATGCCCGCGTGCGGCTGCTGACCACGTCTGGGCCGGCCTCGAACATGCTGAGCCAGGGCCCTATCGTCATCGACGAGGACGCCTACACCGTGACCGCCGGCGGCGCGCCGCTGAACCTGACCTACACCGAGTTCGAACTGCTCAAGCACCTGGTGTCCCACCCCGGCCGCGTGCTCAGCCGGGAGCACCTGCTGAGCCAGGTGTGGGGCTACGACTACTACGGCGGCACCCGCACCGTTGACGTGCACATCCGGCGGCTGCGCGCCAAGCTGGCGCCCGAGCACGACGGCCACATCACCACCGTGCGCAACGTCGGCTACCGCTTCACCGCGAATCGCGAACTGTAGGAACACCGCGCCTGGCCGCGTGCTGGTCATGGTTGCGGCGAATGTGGGCGGGCACCCCCGAGGGCCCGCCCGGGTGGAAGCGGTGCACCCCCGCCAGGGCGGTGCCGACGATGACGCAGATGGTGCCGATCAGGGCGAGCCACCACGACGTCTCGGAGCGGGCCGAGACGTCCAGCATCACCCAGGACGAGGCGGGCACGGCCAGGGCACCGGCCACTGCCAACCAGGTCCCGCTCGCGGAGACCCCGAGCCAGGCGTGCAGGTCGACGTCCTTGAGGCCCTCCCACTCCTTCAACGCCAATCGCCACAGCCGCCACTGCATCAGCGCGACCAGGGCGTTGCCCACGGCACCCAGGTTCCCCACCGCCGGCAGGATCGGGCTGGTGTCGGTCAGTCGCAGCATGGTCACCGAGGACAGCACCACGCAGATGGCGCCGACGATCGCGAAGACCAGACCGCTGGTGATCATCCTCAGGTGGGAGCGTGCCCGCATCGCGATCACCGGCTGGGGCACCAGCGGACGCGGGTCCTGGGGGGAGCGCCTGTACAGCGGCCCGTCCAGCAGCACCTCGTCGGAGTCCAGTTCCTGCTCGCTCGGGTCACGTCCCGCCGAACTGGGGTCCACCGGTGGGTTCTCGCCGGACTCCTGACCAGTCGGTGCCTGCACAGCCCCTGGCGTCGGATCCCGGGTCATCTGCGCGTCGCCGGGGTGGAGGGCGCCGGATTCGACGCTGACCGGCGCAGCGTCGGCCGGTGCGGGGCCGGCCGCGACCCTGCCGCGATGACCCAGCCACCGCGGCCACCCGACCCGCCTGCGCAATTCCATGCCGCCACAGTAATGGGCCCGATACTGGGGGGGCACCTAAGCTGCCTGCATGGCTGAACAACAACTCTGGGACGTCGCCCTGGTGGAATACTCCACCGCGCTGGCCACCACGCTCACCCCCCTGGTCGACCAGGCACGTGCCGCCGACGGCGTCAGCCCGCTGAACGAACAGGCCGAACGGATCCTGGCCGGCCAACTGCCGGGCCTGCACCTGCTGGCCCGGCAGGACGGGGCGGTCCTGGGCTATGCCCAGGTCGACCTGGCCGACAACTCGGTGCAGCTGTTCGTCGTGCCGGCGGCCCGCCGCCAGGGCATCGGTCGGGCGCTGGCCGAGATGGCCCGCCACCAGGGTGACCGGCTGGCGTGGTGGAGCTTCGGCACCCTCGAGGGTGCCCGCGCGCTGGCCGCCCGACTGTCGCTGACCT
>NZ_JADIJQ010000031.1 GCF_017355265.1 Tessaracoccus sp. SD287 | reverse complement strand
TATGGCTGCAAAGCGAATTTATGGACGTTCTTTTTTGGGAAGTTTACGACTCGCTTTTTTTTTTTCAGGCAGAAGAGGGAATACGAGAGGGAGGCCTGGAGGGTGGGAGCGGAGATGGGGAGAAGAGAAAGGGAGGGGGCTGGTAATGGGGTCCGGGCGGCGGCCGATGGAGCTCAGGACGTGGCCGTGATGGGGTTGGCTGGTGACCCGGGTGGTGCGCCCAGCGCCCCACCGGCGCCGACGCGGCGGCGGGCGGCAGCAGCACCTCGGTGGGCGCATCGACATCGCTGGGCACGGGCAGCGACTGGGTGGCCTCACCGGTGGTCGGGGGCACCTGGTCCGCGGGCTGCGGTGGGCTCCCGGCGGGACGCCGGAAGGGCCACCAGTCCTCGGGCGCCGTGTCGTTCATCGGGGGGCCGCGATCAGAGCACGATGGCGATCAGCAGGATGAGCACCAGCAGGCCGACCAGGAATGAGCCGCCGATCGTGTACAGCGCCAACCGGTTGGCATTCTTGGGCTGGGTCAGTTCCCCGGGCGGGGCGGCGCCGGTCTGGGTGACGATGTCGGGCTGGTCATAGGTCTGCTTGGCGGGCAGCGCCTCGACCACCGGCACCAGTTCGCCCAGTGTCCTGGCCCCGTAGATGCGGTCGAGCAGCTGGGGGTACTGCTCAGCGTCGATGGTGCCCTTGGTGAACTCGTCATTGAGTCGCTTGCCAAGATCCTCCCGCTCGGCGTCGGAGACCGGCTCATGGGACTGGCTGCGGTACTTGGAGGAAATCGGCAGGTTGCTCACCCCACCAGTCTACGAACCCCACAAGGCCTTGGCTGACACCGGGCCACGCTGGGCCGGCGGCACACCTCACAGGGTGCCGGCCGCGACCTCCACGTCGGCTGCGCCCAGGTCGTGGATGTGCGCACGGCCGGCGCTCACCTCGGCCACCTGGGCGGCGACCGCCGCTGCGTCGGTGACCGCGACCGTCAGGCGGGTGGCTCGTCCCGTGTAGTCGCGGGCGGCGGGTGCGATGCCCACCTGCTGCAGCGCATGCTCCACGACCCCGGCATCGCCGTGGTCCGCTTCGATCTCGAGCAGCCGACGGGGCTCGACGCGCACCACGGGCAGGCCCGTCAGCACGGCCCGGGTCGCCCCCGCATAGGCGCGGACCAGTCCCCCGGTGCCCAGCAGGACGCCCCCGAAGTAGCGCACCACCACGACGCACACCTGGCCCAGTTCGACCGCCTTCAGCGTGTCCAGCATGGGGCGCCCGGCGGTCCCGGCAGGCTCCCCGTCATCCGAACTGTGCTCCGCGTCGTGCTGGCCGGGGACCGCGACGACCGACGCCGAGCAGTGGTGCCTGGCGTCGGGGTATCGCTGGCGGACCGCCTCGACGAAGCTGCGGGCCGCCGCCTCGTCCGCGCACCGGGCCAGGTGGGCGATGAACCGGGAGCGTCGGACCTCGAGGTCGATGGTGGCCGCGACGTCCAGTGTCCCGGCCCAGGCGTGGCGCGGGTCCGGACGAAGGCTGCTGATCACCGGCGAGGGGGTGGGACCAGCCCGGTGTGGTGCGCGGCGAAGGCCAGCACGTCGGCCCATTCACTGGCGAGCATGCCGACCGGCTTGCCGATACCGTGGCCGGTGGCGACCTCGATGCGCGTGACGGCGGGGCTCGCCGCGTCCCCCTGGGCGGCCTGCAGGGTGGCGGTGAACTTGTGGGAGTGCGCCGGCACCACCCGGTCGTCGTGGTCACCGGTCACCACCAGGGTGGCCGGGTACTCGGTGCCCCGGCGCAGGTTGTGCAGTGGCGAGTAGGCCAGCGCCGTCTCGAAGTCCTCGGTGACCTCAGGGTTGCCGTAGTCGCTGGTCCACGCCGCGCCGATGGTGAACCGGTGGAAGCGCAGCAGGTCGAGCACGCCCACCTGCGGGATCGCCGCCGCGAACAGCTCCGGGCGCTGGCTCATGGCCGCCCCGACCAACAGGCCGCCGTTGCTGCGCCCATGGATCGCCAGCTGGGCGGGGGTGGTCACCCCGGTCGCGATCAGATGCTCGGCGACGGCGATGACGTCGTCGAAGACGTTCTGCTTGTTGGCGGCCCGGCCCTGCTCGTACCAGTCGTTGCCGTACTCCGAGCCGCCTCGCAGGTTGGCGATGACCAGGGTGCCGCCGGCGGCCAGCCAGGCGGGCCAGCCGGGACGGTAGTCGGCCGCCACCGGTACGGAGAAACCGCCGTAGCCGTACAGCAGCGTCGGTCGCGGGCCGGGTGGCGCATCATCGGCGGTGATCAGGAAGAACGGCACCTGGACGCCGGGAGCGTGGGGGCCGGCGGTGCGTGCCGGGGTGCTGGCGGCCCGGCCGCGGCGGACGGTGACCTGGGGAGGCTGCCATCCGCGCTCAGCAGCAGGCAGCTGGGTGAGATCCCCGGTGCCGATGTCCAGGTGCCAGGCCGTCAGGTCGCGGACGGTGGAACTGGCCGCCAGGAAGACGTCAGGCTGCTTCGGTTCGCTGGTGAGTCCGACCAGGGCGCCGGCGTCGAGGCCGACGACGCCCAGCAGGTCCCCCCGGGACGTCCAGCGCCGCAGCAGGGGTTGGGCGTCGGCCAGATGGTGGGTCAGCAGCAGTCCATCGGCCAGGGCCACGTCGGCCAGGACATGCTCGTCTGCCCCGATGACGACACGCCGCCCACCCGCGGCGCCGGGCAGTGGGACGGCGATGACCTCGCCGAGCGGGTGGTCGTTGACCTGCAGCAGCAGTTCGTCACCGATGACACCGACCGGCAGGCGCTCGTGGTGGTGGTCGTCGAACAGGACCGTCCAGTCCCCCAGCCGGTCCCCCGCGCCGGCGCCCTGTCCGGGCAGCACGGGCGCGACCCACAGGGCGTTGCTGCGATGGGTGCCGCGGCGCAGCATCAGCACCACCCAGTCGTGCTCGGCGCCCTCGAGGACCACGGGCACCATCATCAGGTGCGGGTCATCGGGGAAGCTCAACAGGTCGAGATCGCTGCTGGCGTCGGTGCCGATGCGGTGCAGCATGAGGTGGCCACCGGCCACGGCGCGGGTCTCGGTGCCCTCGGCGCGCCCCGCCTCCGGGAAGGCGGTGTACAGGAAGCCGGACGAGTCACCGAGCCAGTTCGGTTGACTGAACCGGGCCATCACCTCGTCGGGGAGTGTCTGGCCGGTGTCCAGGTCGAGGACCGCGATCCGGGTCCAGTCCGAGCCGGCCTCGCTGATGCCGTGGGCCAGCAGTCGGCCATCAGGGCTGACCCGCGCGGCCCCCAGCGAGGTGGTGCCGTCATCCGACCACTGGTTGGGGTCGAGCAGCACCCGGCCGCCGGTGAGCAGGTCGTCCAGGCTGCGGGCGCCGACCAGCACCTCCTGGTCCTGGTCGGCATCGCGGACCCGGCGCAGGAACCAGCCATGCTGGCCCGACGGGGCACCGATGCGCGGTTGGCGCAGGATGTCGTTCATCGTGGCGGTGAACCAGTCGCGGTGCCCGATGGTGGCGAAGACGGACTCGAAGTAGTCGCGTTGGGCCGCGACCCAGGCGCGGGTGCGGTCGGAGTCGGGGTCTTCGAGCCACCGGTAGGGATCGGCGATGCGGTGCCCGTGCAGGGTCTCGACCAGGTCGTCGCGCTCGGTGTCGGGGGGACGCATCAGGGGGTCACCAGGGCCTTGATGACGCGACGCTCGGCCATCGCCTGGTAGGCCTCGGCGATGTCGTCCAGGGCGTAGCTGGCGTCGAAGACCCGGCCGGGATGGATCCGCCCCGACCAGACCCTGTCAAGCAGATCGGGAAGGTAGCCGCGCACCGGGGCCATGCCACCACGCACGCCCACGTTGCGGCGGAACAGCGCGCCGACGTCCAGGTCGATGCCGTGGGGCACGCCGACGAAGCCGACCATGGCACCCGGCCGGGCGCAGGCAATGGCCTGCGCCATCGCCGGTCCGTTGCCAACGCATTCCAGGACGGCGTCGGCACCGACGCCGGCGGTGAGTTCGTGGAGTTCGCCGATCCCCTCGTCCCCGCGCGCGGCGATGATGTCGCTGGCGCCGAACTGGCGGGCCACCTGCTGGCGGGGTTCGTGGCGGCTCATCGCAATGATCCGCCCGGCACCGAGTTCAGCGGCGGCCAGCACCCCGCACAGGCCCACGGCACCGTCACCCACCACGGCCACCGTCATCCCCGGACGCACCCCGGCCATCAGCGCGGCATGCCAGCCGGTGCCCATCACGTCGGACAGGGTCAACAGGTCACCCAGCATGGCAGCATCGGGCGCCTCGGGGGTGGCCACCAGGGTGCCGTCGGCCTGCGGGATGCGGACGTGGGTGGCCTGGCAGCCGTCCATCCAGTCGAGGTTCGCGCAGACCGAACTGAACCCGGCCAGGCAGTGCGGGCAGGTGCCGTCGCAGGAGTAGAAGCTGGCGATGACGAAGTCACCGGGTTTCACCGAGGTGACCTGGGCGCCGACCTCCACGACGATCCCGCAGCACTCGTGGCCGATCGCCTTGGGTTCGGGGATGGGGTTGTCGCCGCGGTAGCGCCACAGGTCCGAGCCGCAGACGCAGGTCGCGCTGACCTCGATGATGGCATCGGTGGGGTGCTCGATGATCGGGTCAGGACGGCTCTGGACGCGTACGTCGCCGGCCGCGTGAATGATGGCTCCTCGCATGGGTCCATCCAAGCACTTGGCGTCGACCCGTGGTGGGGGAAGCAGTTGCCGGTGGACGAAATGACACCGGTGTGATTACGATACCTAGTGCTGGTTCATCCCCCTGACCCCCAGATGTGGGGTTTGGGTGATGAGACAACAGGGAACCCGGTGTGAATCCGGGACTGCCCCGCAGCGGTATGAGGGAACGACCGGCGACATGAGCACTGGCCACCAGGCTGGGAAGCGTCGCCCACTAGGTCCACGCGTCACGCGTCCGCCCTCGAGTCCGAAGACCTGCCAGCGCCCGGGTTCGCCCGGTTCGTCCGACCATCGGTCTCGCGGGAAGACCGGGCGCACTTGCTGTGCTCCCCCGCGCGACCCTGCTTCGAGGAGAGAGCACGTGTCAGCACCCATCACCGTCTACAGCAAGCCCACCTGTGTCCAGTGCACCGCCACCTACCGCGCCCTGGACAAGGTCGGCCTCCCCTACCGGGTGGTCGACCTCTCGCAGGACGACGCCGCCCTGCTCGAGGTCCGGGCGTTGGGCCACCAACAGGTTCCCGTGGTCGTCGATGGCGACCAGAACTGGTCCGGTTTCCGGCCCGACCTGATCAGGGCTGCAGCCGAGCGCGCCCGAGCCGCGTAACCCAATGCACCTGGTCTATTTCTCCTCCGCCTCGCTGAACACCCACCGCTTCGTCCAGAAGTTGGGTCTTCCGGCCGAGCGGATCCCGCTGCGGCGGGCCGAGGAGCCGCTGACGGTCACCGAGCCCTACATCATGCTGCTGCCCACCTATGGCGGGGGCAGCGTCGGCGGTGCGGTCCCCAAGCAGGTGATCCGGTTCCTCAACGACCCGGGAAACCGCGCCCTGATCCGTGGGGTGGTCTCGGCGGGCAACACCAACTTCGGTGCGGCCTACTGCCTGGCCGGCGAGATCGTCGCCGCCAAGTGCCGCGTCCCCCACCTCGAACGCTTCGAACTACTGGGCACCGCCGATGACGTGGCGCGTGTCCGCGAAAGGCTCCTTGCACCATGACCCTGTTGACTGACACCGGCCGCGAGTCACTGGCCGCGGAACAGACTGACTACCACGCCCTCAATGCCCTGCTGAACCTGTACGACGCCGAGGGCAGGATTCAGTTCGAGGCCGACCGGCAGGCAGCCCACCAGTACTTCCGCCAGCACGTCAACCAGAACACCGTCTTCTTCCACTCCCTGGCCGAGAAGCTGGACTACCTGGTCCAGCAGGGCTACTACGAGGCGGCCGTGCTGGAACGCTACGACGCCGAGTTCGTCAAGGGCCTGTTCAGGCGGGCCTACGCGGTGAAGTTCCGCTTCCCGACCTTCATGGGGGCGTTCAAGTACTACACCGCATACACCCTGAAGACCTTCGATGGCACCCGCTACCTGGAACGTTTCGAGGACCGGGTCGCCATGGTGGCGCTGGCCCTGGCCGACGGTGACCGTGCCCTGGCCGAGCAGATCACCGACGAGATCATGTCGGGACGCTTCCAGCCGGCAACCCCCACCTTCCTGAACGCTGGCAAGGCGCAGCGCGGGGAACTGGTCTCGTGCTTCCTGCTGCGGGTCGAGGACAACATGGAGTCGATCTCACGGGCGATCAACTCCTCGCTGCAACTGTCCAAGCGCGGCGGCGGGGTGGCGTTGTCACTGACGAATATCCGCGAGGCCGGGGCCCCGATCAAGAAGATCCAGCATCAGTCGTCCGGGGTGATCCCGGTGATGAAGCTGCTCGAGGACTCGTTCAGCTACGCCAACCAGCTGGGTGCCCGCCAGGGTGCGGGTGCGGTCTACCTCCATGCCCATCACCCCGACATCCTGTCCTTCCTGGACACCAAGCGCGAGAACGCCGACGAGAAGATCCGCATCAAGACGCTCTCGCTGGGGGTGGTCATTCCCGACATCACCTTCGACCTGGCCCGCACCAACGAGGACATGTACCTGTTCAGCCCCTACGACGTCGAACGCGTCTACGGGGTGGCGTTCAGCGAGATCTCGGTGAGCGAGAAGTACCGCGAGATGGTCGACGACAAGCGGATCACCAAGAAGAAGATCAACGCGCGCAAGTTCTTCCAGACCCTGGCCGAGATCCAGTTCGAGTCCGGCTACCCGTACCTGATGTTCGAGGACACGGTGAACCGGGCCAACCCGATCGACGGCCGGATCAGCATGTCCAACCTGTGCTCGGAGATTCTGCAGGTCTCCGGTCCCTCGACCTACCACGAGGACCTGTCCTACGACCAGGTCGGCAAGGACATCTCGTGCAACCTGGGCTCGCTCAACATCGCCCGGACGATGGACTCCCCTGACTTCGCGCGCACTATCGAGACCGCGGTGCGTGCGCTGACCAGCGTCTCGGACCAGTCGAACATCGCCTGCACCCCCAGCATCGACCGCGGCAATGCGATGAGCCACGCGATCGGCCTGGGACAGATGAACCTGCACGGCTACCTCGCCCGTGAGTCCATCCACTACGGCTCCGACGAGGGGCTCGACTTCACCAACATGTACTTCTACGCCGTCACCTTCCATGCCCTGACCGCGTCGTGCCGCCTGGCTCGGGAGCGCGGTGATCGTTTCGACGGCTTCGAGCGCAGCAGCTACGCCAGCGGCGAGTACTTCGCGAAGTACATCGAGGGCCAGTGGGTGCCGCGCACGGCCAGGGTCGCCGATCTGTTCGAGCGCTCCGGCATTACCCTGCCAACCCCGGACGACTGGCGCGCTCTGGCCGCCGAGGTCGGCGAGCACGGGCTGTACAACCAGAACCTGCAGGCCATCCCGCCGACTGGGTCGATCAGCTACATCAACCACTCGACCAGTTCGATCCACCCGATCGTCGCCAAGGTCGAGATTCGCAAGGAGGGCAAGATCGGCCGGGTCTACTACCCGGCGCCCTACATGACCAACGACAATCTCGAGTACTTCCGCGACGCCTACGAGATAGGCCCGGAGAAGATCATCGACACCTATGCCGCGGCCACCCAGCACGTCGACCAGGGCCTGTCGTTGACCTTGTTCTTTCCCGACACCGCCACCACCCGCGACATCAACAAGGCCCAGATCTACGCCTGGCGCAAGGGCATCAAGACCCTGTACTACATCCGGCTGCGGCAGTTGGCGCTGGCCGGCACCGAGGTCGACGGCTGCGTCAGCTGCATGCTCTGAGACCCGTCGACGACCACACCTGACACGAGAAAGCCCTGAGGCAATCACATGACCACGAACCCCAGCCTGCTGCGCGGGGTCCAGGCGATCAACTGGAACCGCATCACCGACCAGGTCGATTCCGACGTCTGGGACAGACTCACCAGCAACTTCTGGCTGCCCGAGAAGGTGCCATTGAGCAACGACATCCCGTCGTGGCGCACGCTGCGCCCCCACGAACAGTTGATGACCACCCGGGTCTTCGCCGGCCTGACCATGCTGGACACGATCCAGGGCACCGTCGGCGCGGTGTCGCTGATCCCAGATGCAATCACCCCGCATGAGGAGGCGGTCTACACCAACATCGCCTTCATGGAATCGGTGCACGCCAAGAGCTACAGCTCGATCTTCTCCACCCTGATCTCCACGTCCGAGATTGATGACGCGTTCCGCTGGAGCGCGGAGAACGAGAACCTGCAGCGCAAGGCCAGCATCATCCTGGACTACTACTACGGGCAGGACCCGCTGAAGCGGAAGGTCGCCTCGACGATGCTGGAGTCGTTCCTGTTCTACTCCGGCTTCTACGCACCGATGTACTGGTCAAGCCGGGCCAAGCTCACCAACACCGCTGACCTGATCCGGCTGATCATCCGGGACGAGGCGGTGCACGGCTACTACATCGGGTACAAGTTCCAGCAGGGCCTGGCCCAGGCCAGCTCCGAGCGCCGCCAGGAGCTGAAGGACTACACCTTCTCATTGCTCCACGAGCTCTACGAGAACGAGGAGTCCTACACCGAGGACCTCTACGACCCCCTCGGCATCACCGAGGACGTCAAGATGTTCCTGCGCTACAACGCCAACAAGGCGCTGATGAACCTGGGCTACGAGGCGCTGTTCCCGAAGGATGCCACCTCGGTCTCGCCGGCCATCCTGGCCGCGCTGTCACCCAATGCCGACGAGAACCACGACTTCTTCTCCGGGTCGGGCTCGTCGTACGTGATGGGCAAGGCCATCAACACCGAGGACGAGGACTGGGAGTTCTGAGGTGACCAGCGACACCGCGAGCCGGGCAGCCGGCCCGCCCCGCCACCCGGGCAGCGGGGCGCGCGGACGGGGGGTTGGGGCCAGGTTGGCCACCCTGGGCGAAGCGGCACGTCGGGAAGGCACCGCCTGAGCCCGGGTGGTCTCAGGCGACGCGGCTGCGTCCGCGACCGCCGCCGGTGCTGCGCCGCGACGAGCTGAATCCTGCCATGCCACCCTGGCGGGATCCGCCGCCGGAGCGTGCCCCCTGGGACTGGCTGGTGGGCTGGCGCGAGCCACTGGAGGGACGGCCGCTGCGGGGGCGTCCTGCGGGCTGCGGCTGGCGCGGCTCGTTGCCGACGCCGGGGCCGCCGAGGGCGGGCGCGACGTGGGGTGCGTACTGCCCGACCAGGCTCTTGATGGGCGCCGCGTCGGCGGTGACCCGCTGGGCCCGCACGTCGATCTTGGCGCGGCGCAGGATGGCGGCGGTGTCCGAACGCTGTGAGGGCAGCATGACGGTGGCGACGTCGCCGGCCGAACCGGCGCGGGCGGTGCGGCCCGAGCGGTGCAGGTAGGCCTTGTGCTCGACGGGCGGGTCGACGTGGACGACCAGTTCGACGTTGTCGACGTGGACGCCGCGGGCGGCCACGTCGGTGGCCACCAGGACCTTGACGCTGCCATCGCTGAAGGCCGCCAGGTTGCGGTCACGCGCGTTCTGCGACAGGTTGCCGTGCAGGTCGACGGCGGGCACCCCGCTGGCCGTGAGCTGCTTGGCCAACTTCTTGGCCTGGTGCTTGGTGCGGGTGAACAGGATGCGTCGGCCCATGCCGGAGGCGAGCGCCTTGACCAACTGCGGCTTGTCGGCGTCGGAGACCTCGAAGACGTGATGGGTCATCTGGGCCACCGGGGAGTTCTCGTCGTCGACCGAGTGCTTGACGGGGTCGGCGAGGTACTTCTTGACCAGCTTGTCGACGCCGTTGTCCAGGGTGGCGGAGAACAGCATGCGCTGACCCTTGCGGGGGGTCTTGTCGAGGATGCGGGTCACCACGGGCAGGAAGCCGAGGTCGGCCATGTGGTCGGCCTCGTCCAGCACGGTGACCTCGATCTCGTCAAGGCGGGCGATGCCCTGCTTCATCAGGTCGTCGAGGCGTCCCGGGCAGGCCACCACGATGTCGGCGCCGCGGCGCAGCGCCGTCTCCTGGCGTCCCTGGGGGACGCCGCCGAAGATGGTGGTGACGCTCAGGCCGACGGCCTTGGCCAGCGGCTCGAAGGTCGCGGTGATCTGGGTGGCCAGCTCCCTGGTGGGGGCCAGGACCAGGCCTCGGGGGTTGCGCCCGCGACGCCCGGCCAGGGCTGCCACCATCGGGATGGCGAAGGCCAGGGTCTTGCCGGAGCCGGTCTTGCCGCGCCCGAGCACGTCGCGGCCGGCGAGGGTGTCGGGAAGGGTGTCCGACTGGATGGGGAAGGGCGTCTCACGATCCATGCCCTTGAGGGCATCGACCAGGACGGGGGGCACGCCGAGTGCGGCGAAGGAAGTGTTGGTCATGTGTGCATTTCTTGCTGGGCGCGCACACCCGACATGACCGAGTAACCAGCCAGTGACAGGTGCGACAGCGCAGTCGGCGAGCGCGGCGGAGGCCACGATCGATCGCCGTGGGAAAGATCCTCGACTTCGTGATGAAGGAGGAAGCGTTCAACGACGCAGGCGGACTTTTCACATCCGCGAGTAGTTGAAGTCTACCAGTCTTCGAGCCGGTGCCCCGCCACCCCGCCGGTCGGCACCCGGAATCGGGGCCGTTCGGCGCCCAAAATTGGATTGCGCCGCGCCGCACTCGCGAGGTTTCCTTGGAGCATGCCTGCCCCCTTTATCGTCCTGGTGGACGCCCCGCCCTGCGCCGCCGACGGCACCCCGCGCGAGCCGGGTGCGATCGCCGAGTTGCTGACCCGGCAGGTCGAGGTCGCCAACCAGGCCTGGTTCGAGGTCTTCGGCCATGGTGACTTCACCGAGTTCCCCCACAAGACGCTGGCGACCCTGCAGTTCCAGAAGTACCGCCGCACGCGGGTGGTGGTCGCCCTGGACCGCGAGGTGCGTGGCCTCGGGACCGCACCGGAGGGCCTGCCGCTGGTGCTGCCGGACACCGACCTGGGCGCGGCGCGGGTCCTCGGGTCGACCCAGGTGCGCCATGAGTTCGAGAACAACCCGCACCTGGTCGATGAGGTCGAGATCGTCGTGGCCGGCGGGTCACGCCGACGTGGCATCGGGTCGGCCATCCAGGCCGCGATCGAGACGGTGGCCCGGGCCTGGGGCGCCACCACCGTCTCGGGGTTCTCAAGCCACGTCGGCCCACCGTCACAGGACCTGCTGATGCCCGCGGAGGGTCCCTTTGGGGTGGGCCGCGACGACGTCGCCACCCGGTTCGCCCTGGCCCACGGATACCACCTCGCCCAGGGTGAGCGGCACTCGATGCAGACCCTGCCCGACGACCCCGCTCGCCTGGGACAGCCCGATGTCGCTGACGGTTACGAACTGGTCTGCTGGGGCGGGGTGATCGACCCGACCCTGGCCCAGGACATGGCCGAACTCATGACAGCCTTCGAGGCGACGGTGCCCATGGGCGAACTCGAGTACAACCCGCAGGTCATCACGGCCGAACGGGTGCTGGACAGCAGTCGCGAGTCCCACCGCCACAATGACTCCCTGACGGTGGCGGTCCGGCACCGTGAGAGCGGTCACCTGGCCGGGTTCACCCAACTGTTCACCGCCCCCGAGCTGCCCGAACCGGTCTGGCAGGGCATCACCGTGGTCCTGCCGGAGCACCGCGGCCATCGGCTCGGCATGGCCATCAAGGTGGCGGCCGTCCACGAGGCCCGACGGCGCTGGCCGGGGGCGAAGCGGGTGCACACCTGGAATGCCGGGGAGAACGCCCACATGTGGGCCATCAACGAGCCCCTCGGCTACGTCACCGCAGGTGTCGCCGGCGCCTGGCAGAAGAAATTGGTGTAGCGACGCCGGGGTCCGAGCGGCGGCGAGCACGACTCAGCGGCCGCGCACGCCGACGCGGAGCATGAGTGATCAGTTCAGCGGACCGTAGGGCAGGCCGCGGCGGGTGAGTTCGGCCTCGCCGCCGTCCTCGGCCGTGAGCACCCAGATGCCGGTGCGGGTGACGGTGATGGTGTTCTCCCAGTGGCTGGCCCAGGAGCCGTCAGCGGTCACCACCGTCCACTCGTCGTCACGCTCGACGGTGTCCTCGGTGCCCAGGGTGGCCATCGGCTCGATGGCCAGCGCCATGCCCTCGACCACCTTGGGGCCACGGCCACGTCGACCCCAGTTGGGCACGTCGGGGCTCATGTGCATCTCGGTGCCGATGCCGTGACCGGTGTACTCGCGGATGATGCCGTAGTCCCCGGCCGAAGTGATGGACGCCTCGATGGCGGACGAGATGTCGCCGATCCTGCCGCCCAGGCGGGCGGCGCCGATACCGGCCCACATCGCCTCCTCGGCGGTGCGGGACAGTTGGGCGTGCTCCTCGGACACGCTGCCGACGGCGAAGGTGCGCGCGGCGTCCCCGTGCCAGCCGTCGAGGATGGCACCGAAATCGACCGAGACCAGGTCGCCGTCGGCGAGCACCCGCTCGCCGGGGATGCCGTGGACGATCTCGTCGTTGACCGAAATGCAGGTCACCGCGGGGAAGGGCGGGCCCCAGGCGGCCCCGTAGCCGAGGAACGAGGAGGTCGCCCCGGCCCGGGCCAGCATGTCGCGGGCCAACGCGTCCAGCTCACCGGTGGTGACACCGGGGGCGACGTGCTCGCCCAGGGCGCTCAGCGTGGTGGCCACCACCAGACCGGCCCGTCGCATGGCGAGCAACTGGTCGGCGGACTTGATCTCGATGCCGCGGGTGAACATGGCGGTCAGTTCTTGGCGGCCAGGAACTGGTCCAGCGCATCCAGGACCTGCGCCGTGACCTCGTCGACGCTGCCGTGGCCGGTGACCTCGACCAGCAGCCCACGCTCGCGGTAGGTGTCCAGCAGCGGCTGGGTCTCCGCCGCGTAGACGTCCATCCGGGCCCGGATGGTGGTCTCGTTGTCGTCGGAGCGTCCCTCGATCTCGGCACGCTTCAGCAGCCGGTCCACCAGGGCGTCCTGGTCGACCAGCAGCGAGATGACCGCGTCGATGCCCGAGTCGGAGGCGTCGAGCAACCGGTCGAGGGCGCCGACCTGGTGCAGGTTGCGGGGGTAGCCGTCCAGCAGCCAGCCGTCCTCGGCGTCCTCCTGGCCCAGCCGGTCGGCGACGATGGCGTCGGTGATCTCGTCGGAGACGAGCTGCCCGGCGTCCATGATCTGCTTCACCTGCACACCGAGCGGGGTGCCATTGGCGATGTTCTCGCGGAAGATCGAGCCGGTCGAGATGGCCGGCACCTCGTAGCGCGCGGCGATGCGTGACGCCTGGGTGCCCTTGCCTGCACCGGGGGCCCCCATGATCAACAGGTTCACTTCAGGAATCCTTCGTAGTTGCGTTGCTGCAGTTGGCTCTCGATCTGCTTGACCGTGTCCAGGGCCACACCGACGATGATGAGGATGGAGATGCCACCCATCGGGAAGTTCTGCTGGGCGCCCATCGAGATGAACAGCAGCGTCGGGATCAGCGCGATCACGCCCAGGTAGAACGCGCCGGGAGCGGTCAGCCGGCTCAGTACGTAGGCCAGGTAGTCCTCGGTGGGCTTGCCCGCCCGGATGCCAGGGATGAAGCCGCCGTACTTCTTCATGTTGTCGCTGATCTCGACCGGGTTGAAGGTGATGGAGATGTAGAAGTAGCAGAACCCGATGATCAGCAGGAAGAAGGTCAGGTTGTAGCTCCAGTGCGTGCCGGTGGCGAAGTTCGCCGCGATCCACTGCGAGAACCGGCTCTCGGGACGGAACGTCGAGTAGAGCACCGGCAGGTACAGGATCGAGCTGGCGAAGATGACCGGGATGACGCCGGACTGGTTGACCTTCAGCGGGATGTAGGTGGTGGTGCCACCGATCAGGCGCTTGCCGACCATCCGCTTGGCGTACTGCACCGGGATCCGGCGTTGGGCCTGCTCGACGAAGACGATGGCCAGCATGATGAGCAGGGCAATGGCCAGCACTGCGCCGAAGACGAACCAGCCGTTGGCACCCTCGCGACCGGCCTTGATGCCCCACAGCGCGGCCGGGAACTGGGCGGCGATCTGGGTGAAGATCATGATGGACATGCCGTTGCCGATGCCGCGCTCGGTGACCAGCTCACCCATCCACATGATCACGGCGGTGCCGGCGGTCATGGTCAGCACCATCACCACGATCGGGAAGATGTCGGTGGAGTAGACGATGCCGGTGCAGCCGGGGAACAACTGGTCGTTGACGGCCAGGGTGACGAAGGCGGTGGAGTTCAGCACGGCCAGGAACAGGGTCAACCACCGGGTGTACTGGGTGATCTTGGCGGTGCCGGCCGCCCCTTCCTTCTTCAGCGCCTCCAGCCGTGGGATCACGACCGTCAACAACTGCAGGATGATCGAGGCCGTGATGTAGGGCATGATGCCCAGCGCAAAGATCGACAACTGCAGCAGCGCGCCACCCGAGAACAGGTTGATCATCGAGTAGAGCCCGGCCGAGGCGCCCGCCTCCGCGACCTGACGGCACTGGTCGACCCGGGCCAGGTTCACGTTCGGCGTCGGGATGACCGAGCCGGCCCGGAAGATCGCCAGGATCATCAGGGTGAACAGGAGCTTCTTGCGCAGATCTGCTGACTTCCAGACATTGCTGAAGGCGGAAAGCATCCAGGCTCTTCTTTCGTGATCTGTGGTGGGCGACGCCGGCGGCGACGCATGGTGGTGCACGGCTGTGGTTCACGGGGCGCGTCAGGTGGGTGCGCGCCCCTGCGGACGCAGCCACATGGCAGCTTCGGCAGCCTATCAAGACGGGGCCACGATCCCACAAACTCCCCGGGGCCTCCTGGCCCGGCGCCGCTACCACCAGCGGTTTCGTGACCAACTCGTGACCGCAGCCCCTCCTGATCGTGCAGTTTGTAACGATCCACTCACGAGGGCCCGGCGGGTGCTACCCCCCACGACCACGCCGGTATACGGTCACTGCACACCTTGACATCCGCAACGTCCGCGGTGTCCATGCCTTTGGAGGAACATTGGGCAAGAAGCTCATGGGGGTTGCCGCGCTCTTCGTGGCCGGTTCGCTGGCTCTGAGTGCCTGCAGCACCCCTCAACAAGATGACCCTGGCAGCACCACCTCGCAGAGCCGCTCCGGCGGAGCCGTCTCGGTGATGTGGAACCAGCCGCTGTACTCGCTGAACAGCAACACCTCGTTCGGCAATGCGACGGCCAACGCCAACATCGTCTACATGATGAACGATTCGTTCAGCTACTACGACAAGGACCTGAACCTCGTCAAGAACGAGTCCTTCGGCAAGTACGAGAAGGTCTCCGATGACCCCCTGACCATCAAGTTGACCCTGGCGGACACCGCCAAGTGGTCGGATGGCACCCCGGTCACCGCCGCCGACATGGTGCTCAACTACGGTGCCCTCTCGGGCCTGTACAACACCGTCAAGGATCCCGCCGGCCTGCAGAACGAGGACGGCACCCTCAAGAAGAGCGAAGGCAGCAATGTCTACTTCGACTCCTCGAGCCCCAGCCTCGCCCTGATCACCGAGTTCCCGGAGGTCGGCGACGACGGCAAGTCGATCACCTACAAGTACTCCAAGCCCTACGCGGACTGGGAGAAGGCCCTGATCGGTGTCGGACTGCCGGCGCACGTCCTGGCTGCCCGCGCCCTGGGTGAGACCGACGCCACCGCCGGCGCCCAGAAGGTCCTGGACGCGTTCAAGAACAAGGACAACGCGTCGCTCGCCAAGCTGGCCAACTCGTGGAACTCCGACTGGAACTTCGTCACCATGCCTTCGGAGGCCGACAAGAACCTGCTGGTCCACAGCGGCCCCATGACGATCACCGAGTTCGTCGAGAACTCCCACGTGCAGCTGAAGGTCGACGAGGCCTACGGCGGTGCGAACAAGCCCAAGGTCGACACGATCACCGTGCGGTACAACGAGGATCCGACCGCTGCTGTCTCGGCGTTGAAGAACAAGGAGGTCCAGCTGATCAGCCCCCAGTCGACCGCTGACATCCTGAAGTCACTGGAGGGCGTTGCCGGTGTCACCACCGAGACCGGCTACGAAGGCACCTACGAGCACGTCGACCTGACCTTCAACAACAACGGTCCGTTCGACCCCGCCACCTACGGCGGCGACAAGGAGAAGGCCCGCAAGGTTCGTCAGGCGTTCCTGTTGACCATCCCCCGCCAGGAGATCGTCGACAAGATCATCAAGCCGCTGATGCCCGAGGCCGAGGTGCGCAACTCGTTCATCAACCTGCCCGGTTCGCCCAACTACGACGACACCGTCGCCCAGAGCGGCCAGAAGGACGTCTACGGCACCGTCGACGTCGACAAGGCCAAGCAGCTGCTGACCGAGGCTGGTGCCACGGCACCCAGCGTGCGCATCATCTACGGCAAGGGCAACGCCCGCCGCGAGGCGCAGTTCGCCCTGATCAAGGCGTCGGCCGAGAAGGCCGGCTTCAAGATCGTCGACAACGGCAACCCGCAGTGGGGTCAGAAGCTCGGCGACAAGACCTACGACGCCTCGCTGTTCGGCTGGCAGTCGACCAGCACCGCGGTCGCCGAGTCGCAGGCCAACTACATCACCAACGGCCAGAACAACTACGGCGGTTACTCCAACCCCGAGGTGGACAAGCTGTACGACGAGCTGCTGATCGAGACCGACCCGCAGCGCCAGAAGGAAATCACCATCGAGATCGAGAAGCTCCTCGTCAACGATGCCTTCGGTGTCACCATCTTCCAGTTCCCCGGCGTCATGGCCTACGACCAGTCGCTGAAGAACGTCAGCAAGATGACCATCTCGCCGACCATCTTCTGGAACTTCTGGGAATGGGAAGTTGCCTGACCCTGATCACTGACGACTCGTCGTCGCGTTGATCCCTGCAGTGGGGCGGCCGGGTAACCGGTCGCCCCACTTCTCTGCTTCAAGGGCCCCGTCCGCGGGACCCGAACTGCCTTGACAATTGCGCGAAGGTGCGCGGTCGTTGCCAAGCCGTGACCGCAATGGTGTGCTCGCGTCGCTACAGTGGGGCAGAATCTTCATCCGTCTGGACGACGACCCCGGTGGCTGCGCATCCGTGCCCGCCGCTGTCGTCCCCACCGTCCACGCCCCCTGGGGCGTTCTCCTAGTCGAAGGTGCGCATGATTCGCTTCCTGCTGCGGCGCTTGGCCATGGCCATTGGGATCTTGTTCGTGATCTCGTTCGTTGCCTATGGCCTGCTGGCCCTCGCGCTCGACCCCATGTCGGACCTGCGCGAGTCCACCGCCCTGAACAAAGAACAGCTGATCCAGCGCCGCATCGACATGTTGCAGCTCGACGAGCACTGGACGGTGCGCTACTGGGACTGGCTGACCAGCATCCTGCTGCACTGGGACCTGGGTGATGCCTGGAAGACTGGCCAGAAGGTCAATGACATGCTCGGCCCCGCCATGATGACCTCGGTCCAACTGGTGGCGACCGCGACCTTCTTGGCGCTCGTCGTGGGTGTGGTCGTCGGTGTCGTCTCGGCCCTGCGCCAGTACACCAGCTTCGACTACTCGATCACCCTGGTCTCGTTCGTCCTCTACGCCCTGCCGGTGTTCTGGGTGGCGGTGCTGCTGAAGGAGTACCTGGCCATCGGCCTCAACGACTACCTGGCCGACCCCGTCCCCAACTGGCCGCTGCTGGTCGGCCTGGGCGTGGTCGCGGGCCTGTTCTGGGCCGGGGCACTGGGTGGCAACCTGAAACGGCAGTTGGTCACCTTTGCGTCTGCCTTCGTGCTCACCTTCGGCCTGCTGGCACTGGCCATCGTGACGGGCTGGATCAGCGAACCCATGCTCGGCATCATTGGCGTCGGTCTGGCCGGGGTCGGCATCGCCTACTGCGTCACCCTGGTCAGCGCCGGGCTGAAGAACCGCCGCGCGCTGTACTCGTCGCTGACGATGGTGGCCATCGGGCTGGCCCTGTACTACCCGCTGCAGTACCTCTTCTACTACTGGGCCGACGTGTGGCGCCACGACTTCTTCCTGGGCCTGTCCCAGGGGACGGCCACCCTGATCGGTTTGCTGCTGCTCACCATTGCGCTGGGCTGCGTGGTCGGCTGGCTGTTCGCCGGCGACGACCGTGGCGTCTCGATGCGCGGTGCCGCACTCACCGGCGCCCTGATCGCTGCGGTGATCTACGTCGACCAGTTGCTGCAGAACTGGGACAACTACTTCGGCAACAGCTTCATCCGCGGCCGTCCGATCGCCACCATTGGTTCCCGCACGCCCGGCTTCGACGAGAACTACTGGATGGTCACCCTGGACCGTGCCACCCACCTGCTGCTGCCCACCATGGCGCTGGTGCTGATCAGCTTCGCGGGCTACGTCCGCTACGAGCGGGGAGCGACCCTGGAGGTGCTGTCCCAGGACTACATCCGCACGGCGCGCTCCAAGGGCCTGTCGGAACGGGTGGTGGTGGTGCGCCACGCCCTGCGCAATGCGCTGATGCCCCTGGCCTCGATCATCCCCGTCGACATCGTGAGTCTGCTCGGTGGTGCCGTCATCACCGAGACCATCTTCGGCTGGTCGGGCATGGGCAAGTTCTTCATCGACAGCCTCGGCAGCGACCAGATAGATCCAGTGATGATCTACATCCTCTTCACGGGCGCACTAGCGATGCTGGCCAACCTGTTGGCTGACCTGCTCTATGGCCTCCTCGATCCTCGAATCCGGGTGAACGCATGAACGACAAGCAGAACTACGACGGCCAGGACGAACTCGACCGGCTCGCCGAGACCCGCGGCCACCCGGGCGACTCCTCCCCCGCCGGGGAGACCTTCATCGGCGACGAGGGTCCGCTGGAAGGACTGGACGAGAACTCCCACGCCTCGGCCCACGGCCGCGGCGAGGGCGTCGGCGAGTTGAAGGAGACCCAGGGCCTGTCCCAGGGACAGATCGTGTGGGGACGGTTCCGCCGCCACCTGGGCGCCATTGCGGGCTGCATCACGTTTGCGCTGATCGCCCTGGTCAGCATCCTGTCCATGGGTCTGGGCCCGGTCAACGGGCTCTACCACAACCAGGACCCCAATGCGATCTTCGACGTCCAGAACGGGGGCTCGCCGACCATGCAGTTCCCCGCCTGGCTCGGCGGCTCCTCCGGCGCCTGGTTCACCTTCGGCCAGTTCCCCTTCGGCCAGAACGAGATCGGCTACGACAACTACGCCCAGGTCATGGAGGGCGTCCAGACCTCGCTGATGGTGATGGTGGTGATGGGCACCATCGTGCTGCTCGTCGGCGTCACCGTCGGCGCCCTGGCCGGCTACTACCGCGGCTGGGTCGACCAGGTGCTGATGCGCCTGACTGACACCGTGATCACCCTGCCGGTGATCGTCGTCGGTGCCGTGCTCGGCAAGCTGGTCTACACCCTGCCCTCCAAGCTCAACATGTCGCCGCGGGTCGACGAGTTCATCCGCGTCTGGATGCCGGTCGAACTCGCCATTGCCCTGGGCCTGATCCTGTGGCCGAGCATGGCCCGACTGCTGCGCGCGGAGTTCCTGTCGCTGCGTGAACGTGAGTTCGTGGACTCGGCGCGGGTCGCCGGGGCCAGCAACTTCCGGATCATCACCAAGCACATCCTGCCCAACGCCATGGGCATCATCATCGTCAACATCACCCTGCTGATGTCGACCGCCGTGGTCCTCGAGACGGCCCTGTCATACCTGGGCTTCGGCATCGTCAGCCCCGACGTCTCGCTGGGTCGCCTGATCTCGGCCAACCAGGGCGCGTTCAGCACCCGTCCGTGGCTGTTCTGGTGGCCCGGCATGTTCATCATCCTGATCGCGCTCAGCATCAACTTCATCGGTGACGGCCTGCGCGACGCCTTCGACCCGCGCACCAAGCGCATTCCTTCGCAGAGCAAGATGGACAAGGCTTTCGCCAGCAAGGCCGCCGCCGCTGCCACCACCTCGAATGGGGCCAACTGATGACTGAATCCTTTGAGAGCACCAGCGCCGACTTCGCCTCCGAGCAGAAGTCCACGGCGATCGAGGTGCTCACCGACAAGTCGGTCAAGCCCGGCGAGGTGATCCTCGAGGTCAGGGACCTCAGCGTCAACTTCTGGGTCAACGACGACTGGTTCACCGCTGCCGACAAGCTGAACTACGACGTCAGGGCCGGCGAGGTGTTGGCCATCGTGGGCGAGTCCGGTTCGGGCAAGACCCAGTCGTCAATGTCGCTGGTCGGGCTGCTTCCGCCCAATGGGCGGGCGTCGGGTTCGGCGAAGATGCGCGGCACCGAGCTGGTGGGGCTGACCGGGCCACGGCTGCGGGACATCCGCGGCAAGGAGATCGCGGTCATCTTCCAGGAGCCGATGACGGCGTTGAACCCGCTGTACACGGTCGGCTTCCAGATCATGGAGACGATTCGCAACCACTTCGTGATCAGCCCCCATGACGCCAAGGCGCGCGCCCTGGAGCTGATGCGCCTGGTCGAGATCCCCGAGCCCGAGGTCCGCTTCAACTCCTACCCGCACCAGCTCTCGGGTGGCCAGCGCCAGCGCATCATGATCGCCCAGGCGCTGTCCTGCGAGCCGGCGCTGCTGATCGCCGACGAGCCGACCACCGCCCTGGACGTGACGGTGCAGGCCGAGATCCTGAAGCTGATGCGCGAACTGCGCCACCGCGTCGATGCCGGCATCATCCTGATCACCCACGACATGGGTGTGGTCGCCGACATGGCCGACAACATCATCGTGATGAAGGACGGGGTGGTCGTCGAGCACGGCACCAGCCGCGAGATCTTCGGGTCACCGAAGCATCCCTACACCCAGCAGCTGCTGGCAGCCGTTCCCCACCTGGGCAGTTCCACCGAGAGCCACGACCACACCCGGGTGACCACCCTGGTGGCCGCCGAGGGCGAGTCGGTCACGATGGCGCCGGGCCCCGACGACGTCACCCCGGCGTTGCTGTTCACCAATGCGGCCATCGAGTACCCCAAGCAGGGCCGGCGTCCCGCTTTCCGCGCCGCCAAGGACATCAACCTGCGGGTCGATCCCGGCGAGGTCGTGGGCCTGGTGGGTGAGTCCGGTTCGGGCAAGACCACCATTGGACGCGCCGCGGTGGCGCTGCTCCCGATCGTCGAGGGCACCCTGGCGGTCAACGGGCGCGAGATCACCCATGCCAAGCACAAGGAGCTGTTCCCCTTCCGCCGGGAGGTGGGCATCGTCTTCCAGGACCCGGGCTCGTCACTGAACCCGCGTCTGCCCGTCGGTGAGTCGATCGGCGAGCCGCTGTTCCTGCACGAGAAGCTGCGCGGCAAGGAGCTGTCGGGCCGGGTCGAGACCCTGCTGGACAGCGTGGAACTGCCCCGCTCGATGCGCAACCGTTACCCGCACGAACTGTCGGGCGGCCAGCGCCAGCGCATCGGCATCGCCCGTTCGCTGGCCCTGCAGCCGAAGCTGTTGATCGCCGACGAGCCGACCTCGGCCCTGGACGTGTCGGTGCAGGCCAATGTGCTCAAGCTCTTCCAGAACCTGCAGCAGGAATACGGCTTCGCCTGCCTGTTCATCAGCCACGACCTGGCGGTCGTGGAGATGCTCAGCACCCGCATCGCCGTGATGAGGCATGGTCACCTGGTCGAGATCGGCCCCACCGCCGAGATCGTGAACAACCCGCAGCACGAGTACACCAAGCGGCTCATCGCCGCCGTGCCGGTGCCCAACCCCGACGAGCAGAAGCTGCGCCGCGAACTGCGCGACGCCATGCTGGCCAACGTCGTCAGCTGATCCAGCGATCCGCACCCCACCGGCCCGGAGGTCCTTCCTCCGGGCCGGTGTCGCTCATTCTTGGGGGGTCGGGCGTGCGCGTCGCCGCTGGTGGCTAAGGTCACAAGCGAACGTGGGACCACAGAGCCCCACCGCCGAAGGAGGAACCCTGTGCTGATCGGCATCCCGCTGGAGTCCAGGCCGACCCAGACCCGGGTGGCTGCGACCCCCACCACCACCGCCCAGCTGCTCAGACTCGGCTACCAGGTGGTGGTGCAGTCAGGGGCTGGGGCCAGGTCCTACTTCCCCGACGACGCCTACCGCGAGGCGGGTGCAGAGATCGGCACCCCGGAGCAGGCGTGGGGCGCCGACATCGTGTTCACCTGTGACCCGCCCAGCGCCGACGAACTGGCGCTGGTGCGTCCCGGGGCCCTGCTGGTCTCGATGCTGGACCCGGCTGGCCACCCCGCCATGCTCGAGGGCCTCGCCGAGCGCGGCATCACCGCCATGAGCCTGGACGCGGTCCCCCGCATCTCACGTGCGCAGGCACTGGACGTGCTGAGCTCGATGGCCAACATCGCCGGCTACCGCGCCGTCGTCGAGGCCGCTGACGAGTTCGGCGGCGTCTTCAACGGGCAGGTCACCGCAGCCGGCAAGATGCCCCCCGCGAAGGTGTTCGTGGCCGGCGCCGGGGTGGCCGGTCTGGCGGCGATCGGCACCGCCGGCGCGCTGGGCGCCCAGGTGCGCGCCTTCGACGTGCGCCCCGAGGTCGGCGAGCAGATCCAGTCGATGGGCGCCGACTTCGTCGAGGTGGCAGCCGTCGACCAGCAGGTGTCGACCGACGGGTACGCGAAGCAGATGTCGGCCGACCAGGCCGCCCTGGCGGCGCAGATGTACGCTGCTGAGTCAGCCAACGCCGACGTGGTCATCACCACCGCACAGATCCGGGGACAGGCGGCCCCGATCCTGCTGACCCGGCAGATGATCGCCGCCATGAAGCCCGGCAGCGTCATCATTGACATGGCCGCTGCCACCGGCGGCAACACCGAACTGACCGTCCCGGACGAACGGGTGGTCACCGACAACGGTGTCACCATCGTCGGGTGGACCGACCTGGCCGGGCGACTGCCCCGCCAGGCCTCGCAACTGTTCGGCACCAACCTGGTCAACCTGATGAAGCTGATCACCCCCGGCAAGGACGGCACCCCCGTGCTCGACTTCGCCGACGAGGTCGTCCGCGCCATGACCGTGGCCCATGAGGGCACCGTCCTGTGGCCACCCCCACCGGTGAAGGTGTCGGCTGCCCCGCTGCCCACCCCGCACGAGATCGCGCCCGCCCCGGTCAAGGAGGCCGACCCGGCCGAGGTGGCCCGCTACCGAGCGCGTCGCACCCTGTTCGGGACCGCCCTGGGCATGGTGGTCTTCGGCGTGCTGGGTTCCCTGATGCCGGTCGGACTGCTGACCCACTTCATGGTGCTGATGCTGGCCGTGGTCGTTGGCTTCTACGTGATCAGCAACGTCAGCCACGCCCTGCACACCCCGCTGATGGCCGAGACCAATGCCATCAGCGCCATCATCATGGTGGGCGCCATCCTGCAGGTCGGCTCGTCCAACCTGGCGGTCACGATGCTGGCCGTGCTGGCGATCCTGGTCGCCTCCATCAACGTTGCCGGTGGCTTCCTGGTCACCCGCAAGATGCTCGCCATGTTCCGGAAGGGCTGAGGCATGACCGCCCAATCAATGATCCAGACGGCCTACATCCTCTCGGGACTGCTGTTCATCCTCGCCCTGGCCGGGTTGTCCAGGCACGAATCGGCCAAGCTCGGCAACTGGTTCGGCATGACGGGCATGACGCTGGCCGGTGCCGCCACCTTCTTCTACGCCATCGACCATTCCGAGCGTGGCGCCCTGGCCACCACGGCGCTGCTGGTGGTGCCCCTGCTGATCGGCTCGGCCATCGGGCTGTGGCTCGCGAACAAGGTCGAGATGACCGGCATGCCGCAACTGATCGCCATGCTCCACTCCTTCGTGGGCGTCGCTGCCGTCGCCGTCGGCATTGCCTCCTACCTGGACACCGAGCACAACAGTGTCGCCCACCTGATCGAGGTCGCCGTCGGCGTGCTGATCGGCGCCTACACGTTCACTGGCTCGGTGGTGGCCTTCGGCAAGCTGAGCGGCAAGATGTCATCGCGACCGCTGATGCTGCCCCACCGCAACCTGATCAACCTGGCGATGCTCCTGGCCGCCATCGGCGCCACGGTGTGGTTCACCCTTGACCCGACCATCTGGGCGCTGCTGATCATCACGGCGCTGGGTCTGGCGCTGGGCTACCACATGGTCGCCAGCATTGGCGGCGGGGACATGCCCGTGGTGGTCTCGATGCTGAACTCCTATTCCGGGTGGGCCGCCGCAGCAGCCGGCTTCATGCTGGGCAACAACCTGCTCATCGTGACCGGCGCACTGGTCGGCTCCTCGGGTGCCATCCTGTCCTACATCATGTGCCGGGCCATGAACCGTTCGTTCGTCTCGGTCATCCTAGGCGGCTTCGGGGAGGGCACCAGCGGCACTGGCGAGGCCCGTGACTACGGCGAGCACCGCGAGGTCAAGGCCGACGAGGTGGCCCGCATGCTCGAGGCGGCCAGCACCGTGGTGATCACCCCCGGATACGGCATGGCAGTGGCCCAGGCGCAGTACCCGGTGGCCGACCTCGCCCGTCGCCTGCGCGAGGCCGGCAAGAACGTCCGCTTCGGCATCCATCCGGTGGCCGGACGTCTGCCGGGGCACATGAACGTGCTGCTGGCCGAGGCCCGGGTGCCCTACGACATCGTGCTCGAGATGGACGAGATCAACGACGACCTGACCCGCACCGACGTGGTGCTGGTGATCGGCGCCAATGACACCGTGAACCCGGCGGCCCTCGACGAACCGGACTCCCCCATCGCCGGGATGCCGGTCATCGAGGTGTGGAAGGCCCACCAGGTCATCGTCTTCAAGCGGTCGATGAACCCCGGCTACGCCGGCGTCCAGAACCCGCTGTTCTTCAAGGAGAACACCTCGATGCTGTTCGGGGATGCCAAGGCCCAGGTGCAGGAGATCATCGCGGCGCTGTGACCCCGACCCCGTTCAGGGGCGGGTGGCACGCACGGCGCGGCGGTCCTGGGCGACCAGCCCGACGGCCAGCAGCAACAGCGCGGCCCCGTAGAAGGCCATGGCCGAACTGGACGTCGGGACGTTGTCGTCGACCACCCCCAAGATCTTCAGGGCCAGGATGGAGTCGCTGATGATGAAGGCGATGGCCCCCAGCAGGGCCACGGGGTGCACGGAGGCCGTGACGGCCATCAGCACCAGCAGCACCGCGTACAGCGCCACCGGCCCCAGCAGGTCCCGCTGGACACCCGGCGCAACGGCCAGGTAGCCCAGCAGGGCCACCGCATAGACGGACAGCACCACGGCGACCCGGGCGGTGCGGGGCGAGCGCCAGTCGACCCAGCCCCAGAAGGCGGCGACCAGCAGCAGTTGGCCCGCGGCGAAGGCGGCGATCAGCGCCAGGTCAGTGGTCGGCTGCTCGATGAAACGTGGCACCAGGTCGCCCGAGAAGCAGCCGAGCATGCCCAGCCCGCCCAGCACCTGGGTGAGGCCCCGGGTGAACACCACCACCACCAGGGTCGCCGTCGCCGACATGGTCAGCTGCCCCACGGCCGCCAGCCACGGCGAGCCCCCCACGATCCCCCACTGGTTCAGCCCGATGGCCACCACCAGGACGGCGCAGAGCACCAGCAGGGGCGTCCTGGACGCAGCGGTGGCCTGGAGGGGGGTCCTGGGTGCCTCGGTGGCCTGCAGAGGGGTGGTCACAGGACTGTGTCTACCAGTTCGGGTGGCCCCCGGACGACACCGGCACGGCCGCGGATGGCGGCAGGCGGCCAGGACGGTCGATCCCACAGCTGCAGCGGTGGGAAGCAGCTGCACGCGTTCAAGCGCTGCAGGAGCGCCCAGCTGTTGCAGGTGCTGGCCTGACCGGGAACGGCGAACGGCCCGCCCCCACCAGGGGGCCGGGCCGTTCACGGGTTCAGTGCAGCGTCACTCGGAGTCGGCGGCGGGCTCGTTGACCGTGCCCCCGGCTGCCTCGATCTTCTGCTTGGCCGAGGCCGAGAAGGCATCAGCGCTGACGGTCAGTGCGACCGTCAGGTCGCCGGTGCCCAGCACCTTGACCAGGTGGCCCTTGCGGACCGCACCGGCCTGGACCATGTCCTCAGCGGTGATCTCGCCACCGTTGGGGAACAGTTCGGCCAGCTTGCCGACGTTCACGGTCTGGTACTCGACCCGGAACGGGTTCTTGAAACCACGAAGCTTGGGCAGACGCATGTGCAGCGGCATCTGACCGCCCTCGAAGTTCTCGGGGACGTTCTTGCGGGCACCGGTTCCCTTGGTGCCGCGGCCCGCGGTCTTGCCCTTGGAGGCCTCACCGCGACCCACGCGGGTCTTCGCGGTCTTGGCGCCGGGGGCAGGACGCAGGTGATGGAGCTTCAGCGCCATGTCATTCCACCTCTTCCAGGGTGACGAGGTGGCGAACGGTCTGGACCATGCCACGAATCTCGGGGCGGTCCTCCTTCACCACGACGTCACCAATGCGCTTGAGACCGAGCGAGCGCAGGGTCTCCTTCTGGTTCTGCTTGAAGCCGGTTCCCGACTTCACCTGGGTCACCTTCAGGCGTGCCATCAGTGCGACACCCCCTCGCGTGCTGCCTTGAGCAGACCGGCCGGGGCGACGTCCTCGACGCGCATGCCACGACGACGAGCCACGTCCTCGGGCTGCTCGAGACCCTTCAGCGCAGCAACGGTGGCGTGAACCACGTTGATGGCATTGGGCGACCCGAGCGACTTCGACAGCACGTCGTGGACGCCAGCGCACTCAAGCACTGCGCGCACGGCGCCGCCGGCGATGACACCGGTACCGGGGCTGGCCGGACGCAGCAGCACCACGCCGGCAGCCTTCTCACCCTGGACCGGGTGCGGAATCGTCTTCTGGATCAGGGGCACGCGGAAGAAGTTCTTCTTGGCCTCTTCGACGCCCTTGGAGATGGCCGCGGGAACTTCCTTGGCCTTTCCGTAGCCGACACCCACGGTGCCTTCGCCGTCGCCCACGACCACGAGGGCCGTGAAGCTGAACCGGCGACCACCCTGCACGACCTTGGCCACACGGTTGATGGCCACGACCCGCTCGATGTACTGGTCCTTGGCTTCCTTCTGCGCCTGGCCACGACGGTCATCACGGCCGCGACGCTCACCTGCACCGCCACCGCGGCGCTGGGTTTCACTCATCGCTTCTTACCTTTCGTCGTGTTGCTCAGAAGTCCAGACCGGCTTCGCGGGCTGCAGCAGCCAGTGAAGCGATCCGACCGTGGTACTTGTTGCCGGCACGGTCGAAGACGACCGTCTGGATGCCAGCAGCCTGGGCGCGGTCAGCGACGAGCTTGCCGACGGCCGCAGCCTTGTCGGACTTGTCGCCCTGGGCCGAACGAACGTCCGCCTCCATGGTGGACGCACTTGCCAGCGTGACGCCAGCCACGTCGTCGATGACCTGAACGAACAGGTGCCGCGACGAGCGGGTGACGACCAGGCGCGGACGCTCGGGTGACCCGGCGATGCGCTTGCGACCACGGGCCTGACGGCGGTTGCGCGAGGCAGTCTTGCCTGCCAACGACTTCTTGTATCCCAAAGAACTCGCCATGGTCACTTACCAGCCTTTCCAACCTTGCGACGGACGTGTTCGCCGGCGTAGCGGACACCCTTGCCCTTGTACGGCTCGGGCTTGCGGAGCTTGCGGATGTTGGCGGCAACTTCGCCCACAGCCTGCTTGTCGATGCCCTGCACCGAGAACTTGGTCGGGGTCTCCACCACGAAGGTGATGCCCTCGGGGGCATTCACCACCACGGGGTGGCTGAACCCGAGCGCGAACTCGAGGTTGGTCGGGCCCTTGGCTGCCACGCGGTAGCCGACGCCGACGATCTCGAGCTTCTTCTCGTAGCCCTCGGTCACGCCGGTCACCATGTTGGCGACCAGGGTGCGGGTCAGGCCGTGGAGCGCGCGGCTCTGGCGTTCGTCGTTGGGACGGGCGACCTCGATCTGGCCGTCGTCATTCTGGGCCACCGTGATGGGGGCCGGCACCACGTGAGTGAGTTCGCCCTTGGGGCCCTTAACCGCGACGTTGCTGCCATCAATCTTCACCTCGACACCGGACGGAACGGTGATCGGGAGCTTGCCAATTCGTGACATTGCTGTCCTCCTCTACCTTCTCGTCACCACACGTAGGCGAGCACTTCGCCGCCAACGCTTTTCTCGTGAGCCTGCTTGTCAGTGAGCAGACCCTGCGAGGTGGAAATGATTGCGATGCCCAGGCCACCAAGGACCTTGGGAAGGCCAGTCGACTTCGCGTACACGCGCAGTCCCGGCTTGCTGATGCGGCGAACGCCGGCGATTGCGCGCTGGCGGGTGTCTCCGTACTTGAGCGTGATCGACAAGGTCTTGCCGACCTCGCCCTCGGTGGGCTCGACGACCTCGTAGCTCGAGATGTAACCCTCGGACTTGAGGATTTCGGCGATGCCGACCTTGATCTTGGAGTGCGGCATGGTCGTCTGGTCGTGGTACGCCTGGTTGGCGTTCCGCAGACGGGTGAGCATGTCCGCGATGGGATCAGTCATGGTCATGGCTTATTTGCCTCTTTCTCGCAACGGTTTCACGTTCCGGTCCACCGGTAACGGACCCTTTGCGTCAGGGGTGGTGGCCCAGGAAGCCTGGGCCATGGCCGCCCCGAGTGGGGCGACCATTGGTGGAGCCGGTGCTCGCGCACCGACCCCGGTGGATCACCAGGAAGACTTGGTGACGCCCGGCAGCTCACCGCGGTGGGCGAGTTCGCGCAGGCAGATACGGCACAGGCCGAACTTGCGGTAGACCGAGTGGGGTCGTCCGCACTTCTGGCAACGGGTGTAGGCACGCACGCCGAACTTGGGCTTGCGGCTCTGCTTGACCTTGAGAGCAGTCTTGGCCATCGGTTCTCCTCAGCTCACTTCTTCTTCTTGGAGTAGAACGCCTTGCCACGCTTGGGCCCGACCTTCTTGGGATCGTCGACCGCCTTGAACGGGAAGCCGAGGAGCTTCAGCAGCGCCTTGCCCTCTTCGTTGGTCTTGGCCGAGGTCACGAACGTGATGTCCATGCCACGCACGCGGTCAATCTTGTCCTGGTCGATCTCGAGGAACATGACCTGCTCGTTGAGACCAAAGGTGTAGTTGCCGTTGCCGTCGAACTGGTTGCCGTTGAGTCCGCGGAAGTCACGGATGCGGGGCAGGGCCAGGGTCAGCAGGCGGTCGGCGAACTCCCACATGCGGTCACCGCGCAGGGTGACGTGGGCGCCAATCGGCTGCTCCTCGCGCAGCTTGAACTGGGCGATCGACTTGCGGGCCTTGGTGACCTGCGGCTTCTGACCGGTGATGGCGGTCAGGTCGCGCAGGGCGCCGTCCATGATCTTGGAGTCACGGGCAGCCTCGCCGACGCCCATGTTGACCACGATCTTGACCAGACCGGGAATCTGCATGGGGTTGGCGTACTTGAACTGCTCGTTCAGTGCGCCGACGATCTGCTCGCGGTACTTCTTCTTCAGGCGGGGCAGTTCACGCTTCGCCGGGGCCGCGACGGCCTCAGTGGCCTCGGTGGTTTCAGTCACGTCGGTGCTCACTTGTCAGCCTCCTTTGCCTTCGAGTCGGCACCCTTGGCCTCGTCCTTCTTGAGGTAGCGCACCGAACGGGTGGTGGTGTACTCGCTGCCGTCAGGGCGGGTCTTGGTGACCTCTTCGCGCTTGTAGCCGACGCGGGTCACGACCTCCTTGCCGTCAACCTTGGTCACCAGCTGGACGTTGGAGACGTGGATGGGCGCCTCGGAGCTGATGATGCCGCCCTTGACCTGCTGGCCCTGGCCATTGGCGCTGTCCTTGCGGTGACGCTTGACGATGTTCACGCCCTCGACCACCACACGCTGACGCTCGACGTCGACCGAGAGGATCTCGGCGATCTTGCCCTTGTCAGCTTCCTTGCCGCTGATGACCTTGACGCGGTCACCCTTCTTCACGTGGAGCGACTTCATGTCAGATCACCTCCGGCGCGAGCGAGATGATGCGCATGAACTTCTTCTCGCGCAGTTCACGGGCCACAGGCCCGAAGATTCGGGTTCCACGGGGCTCGCCGTCATTCTTGAGGATGACGGCCGCGTTCTCGTCGAACTTGATGTAGGAACCGTCGGCGCGACGGTGCTCCTTGGTGGTGCGGACGATGACGGCCTTGACCACATCGCCCTTCTTGACGTTGCCGCCGGGGATGGCGTCCTTGACCGAACACACGATGGTGTCACCCACGTGCGCGTAGCGGCGTCCGGTTCCACCGAGAACACGAATGCACAAGAGTTCCTTGGCACCAGTGTTGTCGGCGACCTTCACGCGCGACTCCTGCTGGATCATTGCTTCTCCTTGACCTCTCTGGTTCCCTCACGCCCCGTGGGACGAGCGGCCTGGTGAGGCTTGATTTCCGGCCCGCTGGATTTTGCCAGTGGGCACCCGAGATGATGGGCAGGCCGACCGGCCTGCTCTTCGATCAGGGGCGTTGATCACCGAGGAAAGGTCCCCCCGGCACTGATCTGCTTCGCACACAGACCAGTACTGTCCCGAGGGCACAGACTTCGGGCAACCTGAACAGCGTACCCCACGCGACCGCACCGCCCAAACCGGGGCGAGTGGGTGCCGGGCGCCGCGAGAGCGACCCGCCCGCGCGCTGTGGCCGAGCCGCTCTCGACGGTCACACGACGCCTCAGGCCATCAGGCGGATGCCGTTCCAGCCGTAGCCGGCACTCGTGGCCGAACCCCAGCCCCCCGCCCCGTTGGCCAGGTAGCTGTAGAGCCGTCCGACAGCGTTGCGACCCACGAGATCAACGTGGCCGTCGCGGTTGAAGTCACCCGGCGAAAAGGCCAGGGTCCAGCCGGTCCATCCATGACCGGTCTGCTTCTGCGAGACGATGGTGCCGGTGCGGTGGGTGTAATAGGTCCACAGTGCCCCGGTGGTGGTGATTGCGGCCAGGTCGGCGTAGCGGTCACCATTGACGGACCCCACGGCGACCAGATGGGTGATGCCACCCCAGTTCTTGCCGATCACCGACGCACCATGCATGCCGCGCGCCATGGTGAAGGTGTAACGGACCAGGTTCTTGCGGGCGTCGACACCGACGACCTCGTTGGTGCCGTCGCCATTCATGTCCCCGACGACCGAGACCTGGCTGAGCCCGTTCCAGTGTCGACCGACCTTGACGCCGCTGGAGAAACTGCCCCGGCCCTGACCGTAGTAGACGAACAACGTTCCGTCGTTGTGACGGGCAAGCAGGTCGTCGCGGCCGTCGCGGTTGGCATCGGGCAGCAGCCCGATCCAGTTGAACGCCTCCCAGCCGCCACCGACTCGGGTGCTGCTGCCGACCGTGCCGCCGGGGTAGCCGGTGTAGAGGTGCAGGGATCCGGCCTGGTCGACGGCCAGCAGGT